>JAZSCN010000022.1:0-31190 GCA_045602925.1 Oscillospiraceae bacterium
TATAATATAGGAGGTCGGACAGACCGATTAAATAAGAAGTTGATGGAGACAATATTTATGAGTGAAAGACCAGAATTAAGCAAAGAACTTGACTCAGCAACATTTCGAAGCTTTTACTATTTGAAAGAAGAACTTGTAAGTTTCTGTAGAGAAAACAACCTGCCAGTTTCAGGTGGAAAGCTTGAACTTACTGATAGAATTGCACTGTTTCTTGATACAGGAAAGGTTTCTGAGGCTTCCACACATAAGAAAGCGACAACAAACATAGGATTGATTACAGAAGAGACAGTAATTGAAAATAATATTGTGTGTTCGGAAAAGCATAGAGCGTTTTTTAAAGAAAAAATCGGAAAAAACTTCTCATTTAATGTACTGTTTCAGAAATGGTTAAAAAACAATGCAGGAAAAACCTACGGAGATGCTATGGAAGCCTATTATCAGATTCTTGAAGAAAAGAAAAGAGGCAAAACGACGATAGACAAGCAATTTGAGTATAATACATATATCCGTGATTTCTTTGAGGACAATCAAGGTAAAAGTCTTGAAGAAGCTATTATATGTTGGAAATACAAAAAAAGCTTACAAGGACACAATCGTTATGAGAAATCTGACCTTGTTGCGTTAGATAGATAAATCCCAATTTGTAAAACCAAACATATTACATAGCCGTTTTCTATGTCATCTATTTTGTACAAGACAGACAATAAAAATCAGGATACCCGAAGGGGTGTCCTGTTTTTTATTTATTACAGTGCGAAACTTGAAGCTGAGAAACCGAAGGTTTCTCTAAAGCCTGCGAAAGCAAACCTGCGGATAAAACCAAGTAATACGTAGGCTGGTTCAACAGTCCTTCTCCCGCACCATCTATATGTGACGAAAAAGATCACATGCCAAAAAACCACGCAGTTGCGTGGTTTTTTATGCTCTGACGCCGAAATTTTTATATGAAAACCGTAGATGACAGTTTGTCTTTTCAGCCTCAAAAGAGGATTTGAACGGGCGTTTTTTCATTTTCAAGAGATTTGAGAGCAGATTTGGAAGAAAAATCCCGAAGTCTGCTCTTTTTTACACGGAAAAGCCATTGGATTTTACAACTCACTCCAAATCACACTCTGCGAATTCATATCTGTCATTGGTGAGAAATGCGTATATAACCTTGCTATCTGTAACAGCACATACTTTTTCTGCGTTATCAGAAATGAGTTTCTCTTTGCCGGTTTCAAGATTCAGCGAGTGAAGATTCAAATATTCATCAACATACAACAAATAGTCATCTGTCAAGCTTATTGAAACAGCAGCGTGGTCTGTTATTTGACGTGTGTTTTCACCGTAAAAATCAGTCTCGTAAATTAAGCCACCACAGGCGTCAATGTAAAAAATTCTGTCACTCAATATCGCTATATTTGTAACTGCAATGTTTTCAAAAACATAATCAGTATCAGTTTTGATAGTGTATCTATGCAGGTTCAGGCTGTTGTCAACGTAGAAGATATATCCACCGTAATAAGAAATACACTTATTGTATATGCTTTGTGAAATTACAAGCTTTTTTTCTTTGGCTTTTAAACTGTATGAATAAACTCCACTGTCGTATAAAAGCCACAGGTTATGTCCGTCAATCCAGAAACAATTGAGTCTGTCAATATCCTCTGGGCGAGTGTAGTATGATACAGAAATTCCCATAAATTTATTTTCGTCTACGTCTTTCTGGTATGTATCGGTGTAAATAACCTCACTTGAAAAATCGCCCGTGTGTATTACTCTGACCTCGTATCCGTCTGAATTATCCATAAGGTAATAAACATCTTTGTTCTTTGAAAAAAGACCTATAATATTATTTTCCTCAGTCTTGTAAAATGGGTCTCTGATTGCAACCTGAGACGTTTCAATCCCCTCTGACAAGTGGTAGAAACCAACCTTAAAGCTGTCGGTATAGAAGACAAGGTCCTCCGAGCAAACAGCAAATCCGTTGTCCGAACAGTTAACCAATAGTTCGCTATTATAGGAAGGCACTTTTTCGTCTGAGCAAGAGGACAACAACATACATATTACGCAGGATAATAAAAATATCGTCTTAAAAAATCTTTTCAATTGTTTCACCCTTTAGTTTATGAGCTTTCGTTTCTTGGATTTTGGAGTGTAAATTACAATTGTGACAGCACATAAGAGAGCAAGTATAATTAAAGCCAGAATCAGATTTCTAAAATAAACTTCCTTCGAAAGAATATCCTGTTCAATTGCAAAATTGCGTTTTCTCACTATTCCTTGTAAGTAACCTGTTGAAATCAGAAATCCCATAGGAAGAGGAAGCTTGTACTTATCAAGACCATCAAAGAGAAAATACGAAAGTAAAATTACTGCAGCCCCTGTAAATGATGCAGAAAGTGTATCCTTGCTGATAACCGACACTGCCATAACAATAAGCGAAAGCATCACACAGCCAACAATTATGTTTCCTAAAGTTATCGCTGAAAGCTGGCATAACGATAGCTTGTACGAGCTGTCCTCGTATTGGGATATACTCTGAATAGGAAAGCTACTGTTGTGCAGTCCGTATTTCAGAGAGTAATAAATAATCTCCTCGCAGAAAAATAGCACGGAAACAGTTATACTTAAAATAATTCCTGTCAGTATTTTTGAAATACAGAGATTTTTTCTTCCGTTTTCACAGCAACTCAGGATTCCAAGCATTTGTGCATCGGTATCCATACAGAAAACAGGAGTAATCATAAGTACCAGTACAATAAGCATTATAAAGTCGGGACTGCTTTTGGCGAGAAGTGAGTTCCAACCATTTTGCAGAATAAAATAAGTGCTGTCAGGATTTTCAACTGCTTTCAGGTATCTTGCATATAATATTTCAATTTCTTTTTGTTTTTCAAGAATGCTTTTGTAATAGTTTATCCTTGAATTAAATTCAGCATAGTTTATTTCACCACTTGAATACTCAGAAAAAACCTTTTCTGAATCCACTTGTGCCTGTTTAAGAGAATCGTATTCGTTGAGAATAAATTCTTCCTTTGATTCGTTTAACTCTCCTGCAAGTGTGCTTATGTACTCTCTGTATACGGGACTTTCCTCGGCTTTTAAAGTGAATGCAGCAGTGCTGTTAAAAGACAATACAAACACCTTGATAATAAGCCCCAAAATAATCAAAACAATAGCTTTTTTCTTTATCAGCACCTTATATAACTCGTATCCGACTGTCATATGCTTTTCTCCTTTGGCGTTATTTTGCCACTAAGCCTTATAACTAAAAGAACAAGGGCAAAAAGTTCAGAAGCTGTAAAGAATAAGCTGAGCCAAGCCACGTTTATAAGCCTTCCGAAAATATTTATAAAGTTCAATCCATCAACTGTTTGACGGAATGTGAGAAGGTTTGCAGGATTTATGCTGTACATCAGACTGCTTTTTTCAAGAAAGACATTCGCAATAATAAATAGCGCAGGGATAATAAGTGAGAGAACAAAAGTCGTAGCCGACTCTTTTGATTTGCTTGATAATAAAAGGGTTATCAATGCAATGATGAAAAAGAATATCACCTTTAAGGCAAAGCTTATCAATACAAAAAGTCTTATGCTTTTGTTAAAGGAACAAAACTCAAAGCTTTTGATTGCGTATAAAGGCATGGAAAATCCTTCAACAGAAAAAAATGCCTTGAAACAAATCAAATCCATTGTACAGAACCATAAAGCCACTGAAAATACAAAGGTCAGCGACGCTAAAAGCTTTGCACGGATAAGTGGATATCCACCCATTTGTGATGTTTGATTTATCAGATTCATTCCGGTTTCTTTTTCTCTTGAAAAAACAGGGGCTAATCCGAGAACAATTATTATTATCACTAAAAGTGATGAAAAATCGTATTTAATATAATCCTCTGTGTATTCTAAATTATAATAGCTGTTTATTTTTCTGCCTGCATAGGTCTTGACAATAGCCTTGTTAAGCTTTTCTTCACGGGCATTTCCAATACTCTTATAAAAGCTTAAGTTTTCTTTCGCATTCTTAACAATTGCATTATTGTTTTCTTCATAGCAAGAATAGTAATTCATATCCTCAAAAATTTTCAGAAAAACATTAGCGTCAATGTATGGATTACCAGAGTAAGAAGTGTTCTCATCAAAGTCGTATTGTCCCATAATAACACCTTGCGTGTAGCTATAATTATCAATTACAGCACTTAACTTTTCTTGGGTGATTTCACCTTTGAGTCCTTCATAGATTGAATAATAGCAGGAGTTGAATTTTACAAAATCCTTGTTATTCAAATCACTTTCACAGTACATTGAAAAGATTTTGTAAAGGTTAATAAGTGTGAATATAATTATGCTGATTATGAGAGTTTTATTTGAAAGAATTTTCTTAAGTTCAAAACGGTATAAGCTCATTTCAATTCTCCGAAATAGTATAAGTAAACATCCTCAAGAGTAGGCGAATGGTTTGTAGCATCTTCGTAAGGCTTTTTGTCTGAAATAATCTTTACTGTGTAAGATGAGTTACTGTATATTGCAGAGCTTATGAGATTTTTGTCCATAAGTGTTGCAATATTTTCTTCTGACACATCAACCCTCCAGACCTTATTGCTAATGGAATTTACTAGTTCAGTCGGGGATTTTTCTGTAATAAGCTGTCCGTTTCTTAAAAGCAGAACCTTGTTTGCAATGTACTCAATATCGGTTACAATGTGGGTAGAAAGCAAAACAATTCTTTTTGAAGAAAGCTTTGCGATAAGATTTCTGAAACGAATTCTTTCCTGAGGGTCAAGACCTGCCGTCGGCTCGTCAAGAATAAGGATTTTTGGCTCGTTTATAATTGCCTGTGCAATTCCAAGACGTTGTCGCATTCCTCCCGAAAGCTTTGAAATTTTCATTTTTGAAAACTCTTCAAGATTTACAAGCTTCAGCACCTCGTTAATTTTTTCTTGGTGTAAAGACTTAGGGATATTTTTCATTGTGCATATGTATTTTAAGAATTCGCACACAGAGAAGTTAGGATAGAATTTGGGGTACTGTGGCAGATAACCTAAGTTTTTTATGTAGTCCATGCCCAGTTCAGAAACATTCTCGCCATCAAAATAAATATCACCACTGTCCTGAGAAAGAAGTTGTGTAATTATGTTTATAAGGGTGGTTTTGCCTGAACCGTTAGGGCCTAAAAGCCCGTAAACGCCTTCTGTAAGCTGTGCTGAAAAATTATTAAGTGCCTTAATTTTTCCGTAGCTTTTTGAAATACCTTTTATCTCAAGTTTCATATTAAGCCTTTCTAAAAATCAACCCTGAAAACATACGAGTTATCAGAATCATCGAATGCAGAAATCAAAATATGCCTTTCATTTTCTGAAATGAAGATTGTGCCGTTAAAATGATATCTGCTTTCATCAATGACATTTTCGGTCAGCAGCTTGTGAGTAGTAACATCGTAAACACGCAGAGTGGTTTTTTCAGGTGTGTCTTTGCTGTATTCAGTTCTGTTGGTAACAATGTATTTCCCATTCTGTGACAGCATAACCCTCTGACTTTCGTTGGGTGTGGAAAATGTAAAAACCTCAGCATTGTCACATATGTAGATTTCAGCCTTTCCCGATGATGTCATAGAATATTCAAGAGCCTCATCGTACAGCACAAAACCATTTTTTATTGCTTGATAGCCTCTTGTTTCTCCCGATGAAACGCTTTTGAAATTACCACTTTGAATGTCAACCACTCCGTAGCAGGGAATCCCATCATCTGATCCAGCTTTTAAATAAAAGCCTTTGCAAAAGAGTTCATTTTCATTTATCTGTGAAATGACTTCTATGCTGAAGGGCTTGTCAGGATTGTCTTTTTCATAAGAAGAAAACCTTCCGATTTCAGAGATTTCACCACTAAAATTTCTTGTTTCAATTACGCAGAATACTTCTCCGTTTTCTGCTTTGTCATAGCTCACAAAATAAGAATCTCCGTTTTTTGAAAGACAAATTGATGTTATACCACTGTCATCTGAAAATTCAGCCTCGTTTATTTTCTCAAGGCTGTTATTGTAGACAGCAAGCTTTTCAATAATTCCAAAACGTTTCTGACTGATTATTCCGATTTTTTCACAGCCTTTGTCGAATATATCAACTCTGCTGCCCTCTATTTCCACAGAACCTGAGATTTTTCCGTTTTTATATGTTCCTAGTTTCGCTTTTTTATTTTCTGAATAGATTACATAAGTCTGTCCGTTTTTCTCGGTAGCATCAATAAGCCATACTTTCCCGTCGGTGATGTCTAAAAGCTCGCCTGTCGAGATTGTTCCGGAATTAGGTTCGCTTTCAGCAGGACTTTCGGACATGCTACCTGTTTCGGGATATTTGCTTGTTATAGTCTCGCTTCTTTGACTTTGATTTGCAGTTGTTTGTGATAAACTGTCTGAATCAGATGTAGAGTTTTTGTCCATGGCTTCACAGGCTGAAAGGCTCGTTAATCCTATGCACAAAGCCATAATATATATTATCCTTTTCATATCATTAATCCTCGATGTATGTAATGTTTACGCTTTTGTAAAGCTCTCTTTCCGATACTTCTTTCGGAATAGCAATAAAAGAAATGCAGTCATTGTTTTTAAGCTGAAGGCTGTCAATATCTACTGTTATACTTGAAACTGTGTCAGCCTTTGTCTTTATTTCAACGTACGGTTTTCCATCGAAGGCGTCCGTGACAAGCTGATTATTCACATAAAGACCTACTGTGTAGGTACTTTCCTGACCACCGAAAAGCTGATAAACTATGCTTTCACCTGGCTTTACTATTGATGATTCTTCTTTACTCAGAACAATCACATCGTTGAGCCATTCAAGTTTATTTCTGTATAGGGAACCATCCTCGTTAAAAAGAACGTATTTGCTCTTAAACTCTTCAGTCATTTCTTCGCAGTCATATTTTTCTGAAAAGAGCACTTCTGAATTCTGACCATCAGCTTTCATAACAAGCTTTTGTATTCCCAGAGTATTGATTTTATGATTGTTTCCGTATGTTCTGTTTTCATCCTCGGCAACAAACGATGGATTTAGCATTATTCCGAAAATAACATTCAGGTTGTCACCTTTTTTGCCTACTATCGGGTCAAATTCTACCATAACTGTTTTTGTTTCGCCTGCAATCAGGTTAAATGTGTGCATTGCTTTTTCTTCCTGATTTTTATAAACGGAATATTTCTGCACCATACCCTCAACATATATTAAAAGTCCCAGCTCTGTGTCTGCGTTGTCACAATCAAGTGAAATCTCAGCCGATACCTTTTCTCCGTCAAACTCCAGATTAGTAGCGCCTTCAGGATAATTTATACCTATACCGACAGAAACCTCGTTGCCAATATCAGTGGGGGGTGTTGCATTTTCAACAGAGCTTTCTGTTTTGGTTGTAGTGGTGGTTGTTATGGAGATAGTGATGTCTGATGAATTGCCACACGAGCATAATGTCAAACAGCACAATAACACACTAAGGATTTTTCTTCTCATAGGACCTCCTGTTTTGAAATGGGGGTTAATGTTTGTTATCTGAATATCAGTATAGCAAATATCCTGCCAAAATCAGTTGGCTTGCTCTCAATGGTATTGTTTTTTTACCGAATGGTCATATGTCCTGCAGTTGCATTGTATGAAGTAGTTTGTTATAATGTAAGTGATGTATCCTTGATTTTTCGAGGGGAAACCTTTACAAGTAGGTGATGCTGTGAGAATTGCTCTATGTGATGATAATGTTTTCTTCCTTAAAACTCTTCACAAAAAAATCAATGAAATATGTGATAAGAATGACATTGATTTTGAAGTGTACGAGTTTAATTGTGGGAATGATTTAATCGATTCATTTGATGAAAACAAATATGATATTGTATTTTTAGATATAGATATGCCTGACATTACAGGTAAGGATGTGGCAAATAATCTGAGGGCACGAGGTGGCAATAGCTTTAAGCTTGTTTTCATTTCCGATTATTATAATGAGGTTTTTTCTACATTTAAGTATAATATAGAATCGTTTATACCAAAAAATCGATTGGATACCTATCTGGAAAGTGAAATTGTTAGAATAGTAGAAATTATAAAAGGAAACGAGTCAATAATCTTCTCATTTAAGTATTGTGTCAATCAGGAATATGCAAACGGTAACGTAAATATAAACGATATAACATATGTAGAAGTGCTGAACAGGGAAATAATACTACATACCGTTCGGGATAAGTATTCTCTTTGCAATTATCATTATGAAAAGATAAAAAGTCAGTTTATGAAATATGGCTTTTTGGATATACACAGAACCTGCATCGTTAACATCAATTACATAACATCTGTAAAAAACGATTGTGTTATCGTATGTAATAAGGATGAACTGCCACTCAGCAGAAGAAAAAAAGACACTATCAAGAAAGCCTTTTTCGAAAATATAAAAAATCAGGTGGTAAAATGAACGGAACAATGTTTTTTGATTTGCTAATGTGTGTTATAGAAGGAGTTATTCTTGTATACTTTATAAACCATGTTCTTGAACTTAAAAGAGGAAAAATCGTGCTGATGCTTTCGACGACTGCTTATATACTTGTAAGCTGGTTGTTGGGTGAAGTGAATATGCTTGTAAAAATGATATTGATAATACTTGCGTTTTTTGCTTTGTGTCAGATAAACTATAAGGGGAAGATAATATCTAAAATCGGATACGTTATACATGCGTTTTATGTAATCATCATTTCTGACATTTCAATTTCAAATGTAATCGCTTTGTTTCAACAGACAAGTATCTTCAATACTATTATCAATAGTGGTTACAGCAAGGTGATTTTCTCATTTGTTATAAAGCTGTTCAATTTGATTTTGTTCACCATATCAATATCCATATTTAAAAAAGTGACAAAAGAATCTGAAACGTTCTATTGGATTTGCTTTGACATAGTCAGTGCCTGCTACCTGACAATATCTATGGCGTTTGTCCTGCTTTTCCCGGTTACTGTTTATGACCCAGGTGTAATGACGGTCTTCTTTTTCCTGGCAGTATTCTTTTTGATAACAAGCTATATTATCCTCTATTTTTTTGCAAGGCTATGTGAGCTTCATCAGAAAACACATGATGACCATATAATTAGGATTAAAAATAAGGCGTTGACAGATTATATAGAATTACAGAATAGTTATGTTGAAGAAACCCACAAGCTCCGTCATGATATCAGGAATACTATCAGTACTATCTCATTTCTGATGTCAAATGAAAACTATCAAGAACTGAATGAGTATTTACTCAGTATAAACAACAATTCTCTAACAAATGAGAATGTTATAATTACAGGGAATAAAACCATCGATGCAGTCTTGAACATAAAGTCGCAGGAATGCAGGTTGAAAGACATACAATTCAAGTATGAAATATCCCCGACGTTCAAATGTGGAATAGAGCTGAATGATATTGTAATTATTCTTTATAATATTTTAGACAATGGAATTGAGGCTTTGTCGTCATTACAAATTCCTGACAGGGAGCTTTATTTGAAAATGTATAATTACGGCGAGAATATAGTTATCTATTCAAATAATAAGTTTCAGCCAAAAAATGATAAGAAACAATTCTTTGATACTGATAAAGATGATAAGGATTTACACGGCTACGGAATAAAAATTATTAAGGAAAAAGTTGCTCAATACTTAGGGGATTGTTCATTTAAAATTGAAAATGATATGTTTCAGATTACACTTGTTATCCCGGAACTACATTGATGTAATTATACACTACTCCACATTGAAGTATGTAAGCAAAAATGATTTACAGTATAGTAGAAACAATTATCGCCACCGAAGGAATACATCTTTGGTGGCGATAATTGTGTAATATATAAAGAGTATATGTACTTGGCAAGGGGAAATGATATTTTTATTAAGAAAAAATAAAATTCATTTTTGAATTATCATATGTTTCGAGGACGCAATCAAGATGATCTTTAACAAATCACCTTTGTTAAAGATGGAAAGGAATATTAGCTTTCAAGTTAGAAAGACGATACACGGACAAGTGTTTATATATTGTCTTACTATTACGACCTCTACGAGTAGGTCGACACGGACGTATATTTTTCAGAATGTTTGTCTTCGATAATACGATTTTTCATTAGGATGTATAATGTGATTAAAGCCCTCCGTTGACTTGATTTGGCGGAGGGCTTTTATGACACTAGAGGGTTCGACGGAGAAACTTGGAGCTAATAATGTCAACTGATTTATTACACTAATATAAAAGTTTTGCATACACTGTTATACCATTGAAAGGAAATTTGATACCACTGACCATAAAATAGTTGAAATAAATACTATGCTTATTGTAAGATAAGAAAAAAGTTAGGTATATGGTTATGGAAAAGATGATAAAGAAGCTGGTATTATATATGGTAAAAAACAATATTATTCAAGATGATATTGATACAATTGAATGCTATGAATATGGAATGACTCTAGTTGTTTCCTCAGTAATAGTTTTTATTGCAATGATTGTTTGTTCGTTACCCAGCAATTTGGCACTAGAATGTTGTATATTTGCTGTATCTTTTTGTCCAATACGAGCGTTAGCTGGAGGATATCACTGTAAAAGATTTTGGTCTTGCTTTTTGATTTCTTTAGTATATTGGCTGTTACTTGAAGTGTTATTGATGGCAAACAACTATTTATTACTGTCGAGTATTATAATAGCGGGAATTCTTTCAGGGGGGTATATTGTACATGCCGCACTAAATCAAGAAGGATACCATATCGGTGTCCTTTTTTGTTGTTTATATGTGTTCCGCTCTTTCGCAAGAATGTAACCGCCGATACAGAAGCTATTCTCTCCGCTTGGTGTACACCGTCGCCGTAATCAACAGATTTATAACTATCCATATAGCCGTGTTGATGAGAGGTGTAAGTATATCAATGTTTTCCTTGTTGCCGCTAAGTCCCGATAAAATGCTTATGCTGCAGAGCCATGAGGGTGAGTTTTCGTTCAGCTTCAGAACCTGCATCGGGAAAAACAAAAGTGCCGCACACATTATAACAGATATTATGTTGTTACGTAAAAGTGCACATATTCCGCAAATCATCAATGCAAGACACCCGCACCACAGCACCTTTGAAACAGACATAGCCGCAAACATCCCGAGAACTGATACATTGTCTGCATTATGCGAGTACCCCGTAACAGCTTGTATCGGCATATCCGAATATTCAAATCCGTATCGCAAGCCGAAAATTGCAAAGTCAATTGAGTACACCAACAAGCCGAGTACAAGACCTGAGATAAATCCCAGCACTAGCTTTGTTATATGAAGCTTTGTTCTTCCGTTTTTGCATACCATGTTGAGATGATGCGTGTTTAAAGAATGTTCCCTGCAGAATATAGGTACTGTAAATATCATAATGAGGAAAATCGCAAAGAAATCAAGCCCCGTGTATTCCCCGAAGGTGTACCACTCAAGGTCGTAGAAATATATCCTGTTTTCATTACTTAGCATAGATAGCTGTTCGTGTTTTTGGTATACAGCATTGAAAGCGGAAGCCTTTGATTTCACATCATGATAGATTTTTATGTATGCCTTGTATTCTTCAAGTGACAGCTTCCCCGACGAGTAAGCACTCTCCATTTCAGAGTAGCCGCCCAGCACTGAATTTATCCTTTCGTTTTCGGAAAGTATAAATTTCTCCGCTTCACTTTGCGACATTTCAGAAAGCTCTGAGATGTATTCTCTGTATATCGGTACGGAAAAGTCAACCGATACATCAAGCGATTGATATGTAAATACCGCCTTGATAATTAGTATGACTACAATAATCAGCCATTTGAACCCACCAAACGCTTTGTACCATTCGTAATACATAAGCCTAGTCATTTTTGCTCGCCGCCTCGTCAAAGTAATATAAGTATACATCTTCAAGGGAAGGGGAAATACTAACAGCATTTTCATATGGCTTGCTGTCGCTTACGATTCGTATAATTGCACCGTCTGAAACCTTTGTAATGTTGGATATTCTGAAGGAGTTTTCAAGTATTGCCTCATCAGCATTTCTGACCTTCGCTTCCCATACCTTGCCCTCAATGCTTTCGATAAGAGAGCAGGTGTCGGTGTTTTTGAGCACCCTTCCGTTTTGCAGAAGAATAGTGTTTCTGGCAATCGCCTCAACATCCGACACTATGTGAGTCGCAAATATCACAACTCTGTCAAAGCTTACTTCGCTTATGAGGTTTCTCAGACGAATTCGTTCCTTCGGGTCAAGCCCCGCCGTAGGCTCGTCAAGAACAAGCACCTTCGGGTCGTTGAGCAAAGCTATCGCTATGCCAAGCCGCCTTTTCATACCGCCCGAAAAGCCCTTCACTCTCTTGTTCGCCGAATCTGTAAGATTGACCGTTTCAAGAAGTTGTGTAATCTTTTTCTCTGAGTTTTCAATCCCCTTGAGCCTTGCAAAATACCGCAGAGTGTCAATCGCCCTGAAGGACGGATACAGCCCGTAGCTTTGCGGCATAAAACCATATATGCTGCGGAAATCAGCCCCCATAGCTTTTATGCTTTTTCCGTCAAAAAGTATCTCTCCGCTCGTCGGCTCAATAAGGTCGGAAAGACAGTTCATCAGCGTCGATTTTCCTGCTCCGTTAGGCCCTAAGAGTGCATAAACACCCTCATTCATGGTAGCACTGAAATCTATAAGCGCCTGCTTCTTTCCGTAGCATTTTGAAAGATTTATAAATTTTAGCTCCATAGCTCTCACCCCTTTTTTATCTTTAGTCTGATAGCTTTCGATGCCTTGCCGAAGCGGGAAAATGCAGTCAAAACAAGCACTGCCGAAATAAGTATTGTCACAGTAATACAAACTGCAAGCCTTGAAATCGGATAACCGCAGATGTTCATATAATCAAACTTCTCAACGTACGATATAGGATTTACAAAGCATACCGGAAGGAAACCCCTCAGCTTTTCATAAAGCTCAAACCGCTTTTCGTATAAGACGATTTCACCCGAAATGCTGTTTATTTTTTCATATCCGATTGAGTAACTGTACAGAGCAAATGCCGTGAACATAAGTACAGCATTTATGCTCAGCGAAATAAGTGCATTCCTTGAAACTGTGCTTATTGCCGCCACAAGACATATCACAAGAAGCAAAAGCAAAAGTCTGATAACCCCTGAATAAATTATAAGCGTAAGAAAATTCAAATCCGCCGTGCTTCTTCGGAATATGGGAAGAACCTGAACAGGCTCAAAGATAAGCTCCCTGCCGACGATAGACAGACAAACCGATATGTCCGCAATTGTTATGACTGCAATTGTAACCACCGCAATCAGCCATAGTGAACAAAGCTTTGCAAAAAGCAGGCTTTTTCTGCCGTTTTTCGAGGTGAATACCATGCCGCAAAGTCGGTGAGTGTGCTCATAGCAAAATATATCTGCCGACAGAATAACAAAGACAAAAACGAGGAATATGTAAAAATACCTGTACCTTGCAGAATACATCTCATGCCAGATGCCCGCAGGCTTTGTATCAATGAGCGAAAAGCTCCTTGCGACATTGTATTCTTCTACAGCCTTCTTGTTAAGACGTATCGTGTATTCATTCTGCGACCCGTCATTGCTCAGCAGGTATGCTTTCTTTATCGTTTTTTCTGCAAAAGAAGGGTATTCGTCAAACTGATAACCCACACAGTCAAGTGCGTGCATAGCGATTCTCCATCTGTCATATGCCGCCTGCATCTCGTCACTCATCTGTCCGCCTTCGCCCGTGCCTTGTGCAGATAGCCTTCCAAGCTCATTTTCAGCTTCCAGATACACTTCCTTCAAGGTGTTATAAAAGTTCGCTCTGTCAGCCGATTGGTCAGACACCTCATTCAGAAATGCATTTGTCACCTCGGCATCCTTTTGATACTGAGAAATTGTCTGCTGGTTGCTAAAAAAATAGCTCGCCGTAAGGTATGCAAAATATATAGCAGTCAAAGCCGCAAGTATAATAAACACACGGCTTTGAAGTATTCGCTTCAGTTCCTGCCTGAGCATATCTGCACCTCCTGTCAAGATGGATTTTCGTTAACAGCAATTGTTATCCTGCGACGATAGCTCACGGCGAAATTTGAGCCGTCGTCACTTATTTCAGCTTCGGTGGGCATCGCAATTACATTGTAAGAGTATACTCCGTTTGGGGGCAATGACGTTTTGTCAAATGAATACTTAATCATACGCTTTCCACCGCAAAAGCTACCATTCATAAAGGTCTTTCCGTCAAATGCGTCGAGAAGTTCGCCATTGCGGAAAACTGCAAAGTAGTAATCTGCGTCGCTTTCAAGATAAGCTGTCAGAGCAAAATCTGTATCTGAATCGATTCGTGATAAATCGTCCATAGTGTTTTTGGACGTGCTGTGATACTTCTCGCTGTATGTGCCGATATCAATGTAAGGAGCGTTTATATTTTCACCGCCTGAGGTAGTCGGCCTTATGCCGACAAGATAGTTTTCTTCATCAGCTTCATATAGTGATGGGGTATCCCCCTTGCCGTGTGATGTAACAGGAACATACCACAGACTGGTCATCTGCACTTCTCCCATACCGTCTTGTGCAACATAATCAGGCATATAGTTTATACATATCCACAATAAGGCATCATCATAGTCACCGATGGATGTCGGAGGAATGTATATAGGAATGCTGTTCATCGTAGCGAGTGAAATAGTGTGCCTTGTCTTCTCTGATGGAGTGCTTTCCTTGTCTTCCGAATGTTTAATAACCTGTCCGTTGCAGAAAACGTAAATATCAGCCTCTGCCTGACTAAAGTGCAACGAGCTTTCCGGCATAAATGAAGTATATACCGTGAGAGATAATCCTTTGCTTAGGTCTTGCTTTTCAGCCAGACCTGAGGCTATCTGTCCGTTTTCGGTGTTTATAAAAACATTCATACCAGAGGAAACGCCTGTTATGTTACCGCTTGTTGCCTCAGAATCAGGAGCATAAGAAGAATCATACGATGAAGCCGTTTCTCCAAAGGAACTCGAAAACTCGTTTGTGTATGTATCTGATGATGTGTCAGCATCGGAGGTTTTTCCATCACAGCCTGCAAGCATAAGCAGACTGAATACAATAAAAGAACATAATAATTTTTTCTTCATAGAGCACCACCTCATGATTTAAAGGATTGTGTCTGTTCCGTCGATTTCCTTTGTCCAAAGTCCGCTGCCGTCCGTCTTTACGGAGATGATGATATTGCAGATACCCTGACCGCCGGATTTGCGAACCTCGCCGATAGCAAAGATTCTGTCTATGTGCTCTGCCGTTACAATGCAGTCGCAAGCTGTCATACCGTCATATATCACGGCGTCCTGTCCGGTAGACAGGTCATAAAACCTTAAATTACCGCCCGTTGCATAGTTGTGATAAAATACCTTGCCGTCCTTAATTACACAATCCATGTAGCAGTCATCACACAGCTTCTTTTCACCGCTTCCGTCAATGCTTGCACAGTACAGCGAAGGCATACCGCCGTTGTATCTTGTGTAGTAAAGCATACCGCCGTATGTGCAGGCGTTGTTTATCTGGTCGCCGAGCTTTTTTACTTCTTTTGTATTGTAGTCCACCATAATCAGTTCCTGAAGCTCGTTGCATACATAAGCCTTTCCGTCGCAGACAAACTGTGAGAATATCATAGCCTCGCTGAGCGGAATGTATTCCTCAGGCTTCATTGTCTGTCTGTCAAGACTTACTGTGTAGGTAGGGCCGAAAAGATACACGCTGTCATCATCAACAATAAAGCTGCTCAGAACATATTTGTGCCCCTCGTAATCTCTGTATATGCTTTCCTCATATTCCGTGCAGAACTTGTTTTCGAATATGACCTCGCTCGTGCCGCCGTTTTGTTTCATAATTGTATTATGGCTCAGATACCATACATCATCACCGACAGCAGTCGGGCGGCTTATTTTTTGATTGTTTATGCAGGCAGTGCCGGCATCATAATCGTGTGTGCAACCGGGAACCGTACACATAGGTACGCATTCACCCGTCTTGAGGTCAAGCTTGTAGAACTGCTTTGTCTGCGAACCGATAGAGTCCTTAGCGTCCTGCCCCAGACTTGAGTAAATAAGCATATTCTCACCGCTGAATGTACAGCTAGCACTCGTTCCTATCATCTGCTTTTTATATGAATCTTGCTGATAGGATGTAATGATAGTATCCAGAGGTGTCGATACCTCTTCATCAATAGTGCTTTCAAGTGACGATAAATCAATAAGCTCAGGCTTGTCACTGCACCCACCCAGCAAAGTAACGCTCACCGCTGCAATAACACAAATCAGCTTTTTCATAAAACCCCTCCTTAAACGGTGTCAGATGTCTTTATCCCTTTATTATATAAGAGTACGAGTAGCGGCAAACGGTTGCACCGATTAAAATAAATTTTTATTGTATTTCGGTGAGTTCAAATTGATGAGCCAAAAGTAATCAATAGCATAACGTTTCTGCATATACAAAGATTGCCTGACGAATATTTTACGTCAGACAATCAAGTAGTAAACAAATTAAAATGTGCCGTTTCTGTTATATGTAGATGTGCCGAACGCAGCGCTGTTGCTATTCATATATAGGCTATATGTAATAAATGCCGTTGATTGAGAGAGACCGGTTGCCACACGTTCAGCCTTATAATTGTTCTTAGAAGTTGCAGAACCGCTAAGTGGGTGATTCATGGTAGTGGTATAAAGATATCCACCGGCTGTCCGATTAGTGATAAGGTCTGAATCATTAAGGCCGCCGTAGACTCCGTAGCATGTGCGTTCGACTGTATCTTGAGTTGCATTATGATGTTCCTTATATATAGCAGGTAACCTTTGGCGAACCTCCTGTGCCACCTGTGGTGTTGAAGGTTGCCGGATTGTAATAAGTTGTTGCGTTTGCTCTTATTGTCATAGTTATAGCCATTGAAAACGCAGAGAGAGAGCTGCAAAAACTTTTTTGAATATTCTAGATTTCATAATTATATACCTCCGTTGTATTAATCGTTGTTCGTTGTGTTGACTTATTGTTAGACATTTTATATTGTTAAATGGAATTAATAGCCCATTGGAATCACCACTTTCTCATCGTAGTGTTGGTTATATCCTTTATAAGTTGCACAACACATCGTGTCTAAGTATGTCTATTCGTTTTTTTACTGCTTGTAAAACTGTATAATATGGATTATGGTAGTTTTCTTAACGAAATTGTATCAATGAAAGGATGAAAAGTAAACAAAATTCAATCGAACGGTATGATTTATTGACCGAATGGTGCAATGCAAATGTTTCGGACATTGTTGTTGGGATTCACATTGACAGATAAAACTGATTGTGTTGATGAATATAGGTATTATATTTAAGGCATAACACCTGTCATCTATTTTGTACAAGACAGACAATAAAAAATCAGGATACCCGAAGGGGTGTCCTGTTTTTTTATATTGCGTATTTATGCGACTTTTCGTAGTCGCATTTTCTTTTTATAAGCCGAACTAGAAACAGAAAATAACCTTTTTAAACCCATTAGTCTGATTGTCGCGGCATTCAAAATCCGCTTGGATTAAGGCATATTTATCTTGCTAGGTCAAGCCACCTGTACTTAACGATATTGCTTTTTTAAATTATGCAGATTTGACAACTTGCCTTAATTAAACCATACTCAGATTTTCACAAATTACACATTGACAAACGTCTATATGTGTGATATACTGATACATAGAAAAATATCTATGTGAGGTGCTTTATTATGAAAAGAACGAAAAAAGCAGTAGAATCATTCTCCAAAGGCTTCAACTGCTCTCAGAGTGTGTTTTCTGTATTTGCTGAGAAATACGGTATTTCAGAGGAAACTGCACTTAAGATTGGCTGTGGTTTTGGTGGAGGAATGAGAAACGGCGAAATCTGCGGTGCAGTTTCAGGCGCAGTCATGGTTATCGGTCTGCGTTATGGTCATTCAAGCGAGACCGATAATGAGAGCAGGAGTGTTTGCTATCAAAAAACACGGGAATTTACTGAAGCGTTTAAGTCAAGAGAGGGCAGTATTATCTGTCGCGAACTTCTCGGTATCGATATTTTTACGGGCGACGGAATGAACATAGCTGCTGAAAAAGGCTTGTTCAAAACGACCTGTGTTGATATGATAGTCCGTGCGGTTGAACTGCTTGAAGAACTGGGGTATTAATATGAATTACGCACTTGTTTTTAAGGCGTTGGGTGACAGCATGCGTCTGGAGATTGTTCAAATGCTGTCCGATGGCGAAAAGTGTGCCTGCAAACTTCTTGAACGCTTTGAAATAACACAGCCGACGCTATCGCACCATATGAAGATTCTTTGCGACAGCGAACTTGTCGTGGGAAGAAAAGACGGAAAATGGACGTACTACTCGCTTTCCTGTGATGCACTTGCAGATGTCCAGCAGTTTGTTTCAGAACTGAAATGCTGCAAGAAGGGTGGCTGTCAATGCGGATAATATGGGACTTTATCCAGAATCAGCTTTTGGGGATGAAATGGCTGAATGACCTGCTTGGCATTTTTCTGAGCACGCTCGGACTTGATGTAACAGACAAAATAGGCGGAAGTATTCAGTTTTTTCTTTACGATACAATAAAGATATGCGTTCTGCTGGTGGCATTGATATTTTTGATCTCTTACATCCAAACATATTTCTCACCTGAAAAAACCAAGAAGATACTGATGAAAGTCGGTGGAATTAAGGGCAATATCCTTGCGGCACTTTTAGGCACGGTCACGCCTTTTTGCTCTTGTTCTTCAATACCCATTTTCATCGGCTTTACAGAAGCAGGACTTCCTCTCGGAATGACATTCTCTTTCCTGATTTCCTCGCCCCTTGTGGATTTGGGTTCACTTCTGCTGCTTACGAGCATTTTCGGCTGGAAGATAGCAGTTGCCTATGTTGCTGTAGGGCTTGTTCTCGCAGTTGTGGGAGGAACGCTCATCGGCAAGCTGGGGCTTGAAAAACAGCTTGAGCCTAAATTATTCGGGAAAGCGGAAAAGCTCAGCAATACGGAATACACGAACAAAAAAGACAGAGCAAAATTCGCCCTGTCGGAAGCGTGGGAAACGCTGAAATATGTATTCAGATTCATAGTCATTGGCGTTGCTGCCGGGGCACTTATACACAACTGGTTGCCTGCACAGTGGATTGAAACGGTACTTGGGGAAAATAACCCATTCTCCGTAATCATCGCAAGCGTTGCGGGCATTCCTATGTATGCCGACATTTTCGCAACGATTACGATTGCCGAGGCACTCTATTTAAAGGGTGTCGGTATAGGTACAGTTCTCAGCTTTATGATGGGAGTCACCGCACTTTCCTTGCCGTCAATGATAATGCTCAGAAAAGTTATCAAGCCAAAGCTGTTAGCCATTTTCATCGGCATTGTAACGGCGGGAATAATCATTATCGGCTATCTTTTCAATGCTTATGAAGGTATATTTATATGAATGGGTTTTACAAAAACGAGCTTGAATGCTACACTATAACAACCTCCTCAAACCCATTAGCTAATTGTCGGAGCTTTTATAATCTGCATTCAGCTTAATTGCAAAAAAAGAAACCCTAACCAACTGAGGTCGGGGGCGAAAGTCGTTACCGTTGAGCAAAAAAAGCTCTCCAAGCAATGAAACGCTTGAAAAACCTTGTAGAATCGTCGTTTTTCAATGTCATCTATTTTGTACAAGACAGACAAAAAGAAAACCACCCAATAGGGTGGTTTTTCTTTTTGGTTTAGAAAAAGGCGTGAAACTAAGGGCTTCAGAATATGAGTCCGACGAGCGTGCTCGTTGGGTGAGGTCGCGAGCACCGCCGGTGGCGGAAGAAGCGAGCAAAACGAAGCGCAGCGGTCGAAAAAATCGAGGGGACAAGCGACAGCGACCGAAGATTTTTTCGGGTTACCGCAAGAGGGGCGAAGCCATAACCCGAAGGTCGTAGGTTCAAGTCCTTCTCCCGCAACCAAAATAAAGAAAGAACACCCTTGAGGTGTTCTTTTTTATTTTCATTACAGAGTAGTATACGCCGAACCTTAGAAATGCGTCAGCATTTCTACAAAGCACGCCCAGATAAACTCTCGATAGGCACAAAGAATTAAGGCGTGCTGGTTCAAACTCTCCTTCTCCCGCAACCATATTGGTGTGACAAAAAAGATGACACCACAAAAAAGCCCGATTCGTCGGGCTTACATATTGAAAAAATACGAAAAATGTGGTACAATATATACAACGCTGATGGGCGTACAAATCAGAAGTTTATGGAGGAGATACAATATGCAAAATGAAGAAATTGTTCAATTTTTAATAAGGGCAAAAAAGTCTACTTATGCGGGCAAAGGTGCAGAGACAAATCCATCAAGACCAAATTCACATGATTTAATTTATACTGAGAACGAATATATGTATTACGACACTTATCTCGGTGGAGATAAGTTTGTTGGAGAAGAAGCCGTTTGGATTAACCAACAGCCATATTGGAGTATGAATTATGCAGGTCGCGTTATTGGAGCTAATTTCAGTGGTGATTTCTTAAAGGAAGCGTTGTTACATGTTCCATATGATAAACCATTTCGAGGTCCGTTGGAATACATAAACGGCAACTATAAGTATAGATGCTCTGTTGACGGAGATTTTGATTGGTTTCAAGGCTACGAAACTATTAGTTTTGGTGATGTACTAATTTACGAATGCCATTTTCATGGCAGTATTATTAAATAAATTCCAATTTCTCGAACTGACAACTATATAATTGAATATCCCATACATAGCCGTTTTTGACGAACAATCACAGACGGCTTTTTTCATACCCAAAATCAGAAAGGAGTGGTCAGATGATTCGAGTATTTGACGCTTTTTCGGGCTTACATATTGAAAAATAAGCAAAAAAGTGATATAATATATATTACAGATACCGCCATTTATGTGAATTGTGAAAGGAAGTTTTATCATGAAAATAGAAATGGGCGAATCTCTTTTTTACTCATGGCTTCGCCATGTAAAAGAGTGCCAAATCGTTCAAACCAACTGGAAAGTCTCAACTCAATGGAAATTAGAACATTCCGATGAGTTGGAGCAGCTGATGAAGTTGATAGATAACCACTATTCTCAAAAATATGGATATAACATATTTAAGGGCAACGTCTCTTTATATCAGTTGTTACAGCAAGGCGAATGCGATGTTTTCGGCGTTTCAGTTCAAGGTGGAGAAAGCAAATATTACGCTGTTGATGTTGCATTTCATGAAGCGGGATTGAATTATGGAACAAGAGAAGTAACTGTAATGAAAGTTCTTGAAAAGTGTGCAAGAACTGCGTTTTGCTTGCAAGGATATTTGAATACCGCAGAGGGCGAAATTATATTTGCTTCCCCTAAAATTAACGCTGCAGTCCTTTCTGATTTACAACCTTGTATTGAGGACTTAAACAACATCTTTGATAAATATGGTTATGATTTTAATTTCCGCATAATTGCAAATGAGGACTATAATAACCTTGTGCTAAAACCAATTCTTATTGCAAGTGAAGGAGTTTCCGATACCTCCGAATTGTTCTTGCGTAGCTATCAGATGTATAAAATGTTCTCAAGAGAAAACTTTTCATACGAAACAGCTCCAAGAAGAACAAAAACATCGGTTTCATCCGCACAGATTGAATATGATGACCTTGATTCTTATAAAGAATTGAAGATTGGAAAACTCGCTCAATTAGTGTTAGCGAATATGCTGATTGACGGCTGTGCTACCGACGAAGAAATTGAAGCAATGCAAACTCATGGATACAGTAAAGAACAATTTGATTTGCAATATCCGTTGCTTGCCAAGGCTGATGCAGAATTTGACAAGGTTCGCTATTATTCAAAACCGATATATATCAAAGGTCAAGAATACTATATGTGTTCTCAATGGTTTGAAACTAATTCAAACAATGACAGACCATATTTATTGAAATGGATAGGACTACATCTTAAATAAGTTATACTTAGCCGTTTGTGACTAACAATCACAGACGGCTTTTTTCATACCCATAATCAGAAAGGAAACATTCGTAAAGCTGATTACAATGATGATGAAAACCATTGAAAAATTGAGCATAAATCAATGTCATCTATTTTGTATAAGACAGACAGTAAAACAAATCCTTGCAGTATTTTCTGCAAGGATTTTATCTTTAGGAAAGTATCGGTAGTTACTTAAGAAGATTTACTGTAAGAATAACTACACTCGTTATAATCATTACAATGCCGACAGCTCGGTTGAGAGTCTTTGTGCTCGCCTTGTTCGCAATTTTCGCTGCAATTCTAGCCCATATAAGAGTGAATAAAACACAAAGCACCGTGCAAGCTATGTCGGGTATGCCCCCGATTGCGAAGTGACTTATTCCACCGGTAAGAGCCGTGAAAGCCATAATAAAAACGCTTGTTCCTACTGCCATGTGCATCTGGTAACCAAGGAAGCTTGTCAGAACAAAGAGCATCATCATGCCACCACCGGCACCAACAAATCCACATATAAAGCCAACAATCGAACCACCGATGATAGATTTGATAAGTCTTGATTTTGCACTGCCCGACATCATCTGCTCTTTAGTTGTGGTAACAGGCTTTAGCAGGAATCTAAGACCGATGAATAGCATAGCTATCTGCATCGTATTGCTCATTGCTCGTTCCGGAAGCAAGCTTGCAACCAGACTTCCAACTATCGTCATAGCAAGTACGCTTATCATCATCGGCAGACTGTTTTTTATGTCTAGATTTCCACCCTTTTTGTAGGTGTAAGCACTTATACTGCTCGCCAGAACATCGCTTATAAGCCCGATTCCAACAGCCTCGTATGCAGGTATGCCTAAAAAGGTTATAAGCATAGGGCCAACCACAGCAGCCGCACTCATACCGGCAAATCCGGTGCCTATGCCTGCCCCTGCACCGGCAAGAAAGCATACAAGTATTTTAATAAACAAATCCATATAGCAGTTACCTCCAAGTATCGCAATGCTGTTTTTAATGGCCATTAGTAAGCATCAATTTATGCAGCATAAACATACTAGTAATTATAACATCATCTAAGATAAAAATCAATGAATATTCTCTTGACATTAAAATATATGTGTAGTAGAATTAAGGTGATTAAACGGCTATTTGCTTGTGGAGGTACTTATGAATTACGAAATTTATATGCACGGTCAGATTTTGGGAACACACTCGTTTTTGTTGAGAGATGGATTTTTACAGCCTGACGAATATTCGGAAATAAAAGCAAAATACTTTCTCCCGGGTGGAGAAACAGGTACAGCAGCTACTGTCTTAGCATCTCTCGGTGCAAGTGTAAAAATCGACGGCACCCATATAGGCAGGGAAGTTGCACCGCTTATAAAGGAGTTTTATAAGGATAAAACCGTCGACCTCTCATCTCTCAATTTTGACGAGGAATACGAGGGACTTATGGACTATGTCGTAATAGTAGGACTTGTAAGGTCACCTATGGGCGTGTTCGGAGCACTCTATGAGGAAGGCGCAAAAAGACGCTGGAATATGCCTAAGGAAGAAGATATCGCAGGATGTAAGGTCGCAGCGATTGACCCGTTTTTTATAGAAGCAACACAGGAAACTGCCGAACTGTGCGTAAAACACAGTAAGCCATTTGTCACGATAGATTGCCACCACGATAGCTACCTGCATCAGCACTGTGCAATTAATGTTGTCTCTAAAGAGTGTACAAGTTCAGAGCAATATAAGAATAAAACAGTCGAGGAGATTTATAAACTCCTTACCGATAATACAGACGGCCTTGTAATTATCACTCGTGGAGAAAACGAAATGCTCTACGGCAGAAAAGGTCAGCCTATGAAGAAAATGAAGCCTTTTGAAATCGAGGTAAAGAGCACACTCGGAGCAGGCGATACCTTTAAGGCAGGTTGTGTCTATGGCTTGCTCAAGGGCATGAGCGACGATGAAATAGTACGCTTTGCAAGTGCCTGCTCAGCTATCGCAATATCAAGATTCCCTCTGCCTCTTAACCCACCAACTATGGACGAAGTGCAGAAGCTTTTAATTGGAAATTAAGAGCAAAGTAATGCAAGCCTTAAAAACATATAAGTAATTTATGTAGAATAATGAAATATAAAAAGCTTGGTATACCCAGATAGGTACGCCAAGCTTTTTTCGTTAGTTTTTATTTATTTCGCTTTTCAAATAAATCGTCTATTAAAAATTCAACCTTGCCCTTGTCACGCTCCGAAAGATAACGCCACTTGAACAGTAGGTTCTGTTCTTCTTTGGTAATCGAGGTGTCATTTGTGTATGAAAACCTGTCAGCAATATAGTCAAGACTTACTCCGTAAAAATCAGCAAGCTCTATAGCCCTCACGAATGGAAGCTCTATCTCTCCCTTTTCATACTTTCCGTAATATTGCGCAGTCGTATCAAGGTAAATAGCTACATCTCGCTGAGTTTTGTCAGCATCCTCTCGTAAATCTCTAAGCTTTTTGTAATATGCCATATATGACACCACCTTTCGTCTATATTCTATCATATCAGGTTTTAAAACATTGACAAACAAACTACAAAACATTATAATTATTATATATCATAACTACATATGGTTTATGACGGCTCTATATTTGAAAAATGCTAAAATTGGAGGAAAGTATCATGAAGAAAACAATAGCATTATTGATGTGTGGATTATTTATGTCCCTCACAGCCTGTGGCAATAGCGATAGCTCGTCGACAGCACCTCTGCCCGATGTAGATACTACCACGACAACCACAACAGCAACAACTACTACAACTACATCAAAGACAACTGAAACTGTGACCGAAGCAGAGACTACAACCTCTGAAACAGAAACAACAACTACTACTGTAACAACCACTGAGTCGGTTGAAACAACAACCCCTGCAGAAACAACAACTACAGTTGCAACATCTATCAAGGTAACATCAGCAAGTGGCACAATGTATACTAATTGCGTAGCTAATATGCGTAGCGGAAATTCTGCAAGCTACCCTGTAGTACAACAGCTCAAGCAGAACACAAAGGTGACAATTACCGGAAAGTGTGATAACGGTTGGTATAAGGTTGAAGCGAATGGCAAGAGCGGATATATGTCAAACACCGTTCTCTCGAAGGATAAGGTGACAACAACGTCCACCACAAAAAAGCCTTCAGACAGCCCATCAAATGCCAAGTTTAAAAAGGGCGATACGGTGTATGTTATTTATGATGCATTAATATATGAAGAACCCGATGAATCATCGCACATTGTAAACATGATTTATGAAAATCGCAAATTAGAGGTTGTCGGTGAGCCTATAAATGGTTTTTATCCTGTTGATATTAATCACCCAGACTTTGACGAAATAGTATATATTAAAGAATATAAGATTTCTAAGCAAAAGCTCGAGGACCCTAAAAAAGTAATATCCATTATGTATGCAAAGGATAGCGTGGATTTAAGAACAGAAAATTCAGCTAATGCTCCTGTGGGTACCAAATTACCTAAATACCATAAGTTTGCTGTGACAGGTATATGCGATAATGGTTGGTATGAAGTACGAGAAATGCATTACTATAGTTTAGAAGAAGTATATGGACCGCATGGATATCTCGCTCCAGGCTCACTTGTTACAGAAGAAGAAATGCTACGTCTTGAGGCAGAAGAATGGAGAGAAAGAGATCTTCAGACAGCTTACGATGTGATTGATTTGGTCAATGAGCTCAGAGTGGAAAAAGGATTGAATGAGCTTGAAGCACACGAGATACTTATGGATGCCGGTATGGTAAGAGCTAAGGAACTTTCTATTTTCTTCGACCATCAAAGACCAAATGGTAAAAGCTGTTTCTCTGCAATAGATGAAGCAGGCGGAAAAGATGTATTCGGTTCTTGTGGTGAGAATATTCATCTGGATAGGTTTTATACGGCAACTGATATATTTGACGCATTTTACGAGAGCGAAGGGCATAGAGCGAATATGTTAGGAGCTGGTTTTGACTGTATCGGAGTTGGCGTATATACATGTCGCGATGCTGTATACGAAGGTGTAGAATATTCATCACTTACGTACTGCGCTATGATGCTCGGTGGAGAAACCCAATATTTCATAATTTCTCAGTAATATTAACACTGTGCCCCACCTCAAGGTGGGGCTTTATCTATTGCATCATAGAGCCCAGGTCGTCCATAACATTTCCGATTGCCTTAATTGCACGCGCAGTGTTCGACTTGAGCTTGCGCTTTTCCTTCGCTGTGGAGTTAGCAACCGTGTATGCAACAGCACCTGCTGTCATTCCAACGGCTACGCCCTTCGCAATTGATGAAAGCTTCATAAAATCACAGTCCTTTCAATATAGCTTGTAAGAAATATTATGCCTAAAACTTTAGCTTAAATTCAAAAACAGCTTACTCTCTGTGCTGGAAAACTTCTAGAGTATATGTTGTAATTTTTTATTATAAAAAGATTTTGAAAGAAAAGAATCCGTTAAATTGCTATAAAATGAGCAACCAAGCTTGTGAAGTTTGTTGATTAAAATTATTGACATTTCGAAGCTTTTGGCGTATTATAATTATTAGTGTAAGCCGTCTTAAAATTACGGCTTATTTTAGTGTAGCTTTGGAAAGAGAGAATTATAATGACAATATTATTACCGGTTTCAATAGCCCTTCTTACAGGACTTATAATGACAAGAGTTTTCAAGCCTTTAAGGCTCCCATCTGTTACAGCATATCTTATCGCAGGCGTGATGATAGGACCATACTGCCTCGGCAGACTCGGAGTAGATGGAATTGGCTTTACCTCATTATCTCAGGTGGAAGGCCTCTCGGAGATTTCTCAAATCGCACTCGGCTTTATCGCATTCTCGATAGGTAACGAGTTTAGAGTAAAGGATTTAAAGCAGATAGGTAAGCAGGCTTTCGTTATCGGTATATTCCAAGCCCTCGCAGCAACTCTGCTCGTCGACGTCGCCTTGCTTGGCGTGCATCTTCTTATGCCTGATAAGATTTCCTTGGCGCAGGTTTTAACACTCGGCGCAATCGCAACAGCTACAGCCCCTGCCGCTACCCTTATGGTAGTAAGACAGTATAAGGCAAAAGGAAAGCTCACAAATCTCCTTCTCCCAATCGTTGCACTCGACGACGCTGTCGGACTTATAGTTTTTGCAGTGTTCTTCGGCGTTTCAAAAACACTCGTTGTCGGACAGCTTGATATTATTTCAATCCTAGTAAATCCACTTATAGAAATCCTTATGTCACTCGTGCTCGGTGCAGTAATGGGATATATCCTGACTCAGCTCGAAAAAATGTTCAACTCTAATACAAACCGTCTTAATATGACAATCGCATTCGTATTTTTGACCGTTGCACTTTCAACAATAAAGAGCGAGTACGGTAGCCTTCATTTCGGATTCTCACCACTGCTCGTTTGTATGATGCTAGGAACAATATTCTGCAACATCTGTCCGCTCTCTCACGACCTTATGGGCGCAACAGATAAGTGGACATCTCCACTGTTTGCACTGTTCTTTGTTATAAGCGGTGCAGAGCTTGAGCTTTCTGTCTTCACAGATGCCGCAATTGTTGGTATCGGCCTTGTGTATATCCTCTTCAGATGTGCAGGTAAGTATTCAGGTACCTTTCTTAGCGCAAAGGCAACAAAGTGCGACGCGAAAACCTGCAAATTTCTCGGTATCACACTTTTCCCACAAGCCGGCGTAGCACTCGGAATGTGTGCAACAGCAATGGAGCTCGGTGAACAAGGTGTGCTTATAAGAAACATAACTCTCTTCGCTGTGCTTATCTACGAAATCTTTGGCCCAATGTTTACAAAAATGGCTCTTACAGCCTCGGGCGATATCCAGCCTATGTCCGACGAGGTTAAAAACCGCCGTCACCATAAGCTCCGTGAAGCAAGTGAGAAGAATTAAGGAGAGGATAGCTTGGCAACACTCAATATCGTTATTATCGAGCCACAGATTCCACAGAATACAGGGAACATCTCCCGTACCTGCGCCGTAACAGGTGCGGCACTCCATCTCGTAAAACCTTATGGCTTTACAATTTCAGATAAACAGCTCAAAAGAGCAGGGCTTGATTATTGGGATAAACTCACTATATATGAGTACGAAAGCCTCGAGGAGTTTATGGAGAAAAACAAGGGCGAAAAAATGTTTTTCTTTACAACAAAGGGCAAAAAGGTTCATAGCGATGTAAAATATCCAAACGGCGCATTTTTAGTGTTCGGTAGGGAAGATAAGGGACTCCCCGAAAAACTGCTTTTTGAAAATATGGAGTCTTGCGCAAGAATACCAATGCGAAACGATTTGCGTTCTCTTAATCTCTCGAATTCCGTCGCAATAGCTACCTATGAGGTGCTAAGACAATGGGATTACCCCGACTTGAGCCGTGAGGGAAGGCTCACACAATATTAAGTCTATCAAATGCAAGGATTTTTTATTCAAAACCCTTGCATTTTTTCTTAGAATGTAGTACAATGTAAAGGTAGCGTTGTTAAGCTTTTAACAACCGAAGAATCAAAACAAATTTTTAGAGAGGATGTCAAAATTATGGCAGGACTAAACAAGATTACAGTTGAAGATTTAAATGTCAAGGGTAAGAAGGTGCTCGTAAGAGTTGACTTTAACGTTCCACTTAAGGATGGCGTTATCACAAACGACAACAGAATTACAGCAGCTCTCCCTACAATCAATAAGCTCACAGAGAACGGCGCAAAGGTTGTACTTTGCTCACACCTCGGTAAGCCAAAGAACGGCCCAGAGGATAAGTTCTCACTCGCACCTGCAGCTGCAAGACTTGCAGAACTCGTAACAGCTAAGGTTACATTTGCAAAGGATGATACAGTTGTTGGCGAAAACGCTAAGAAGGCTGTTGCTGAAATGAACGACGGCGATATCGTAGTTCTCGAAAACACAAGATTCAGAGGTGCTGAAGAAACAAAGAACGGCGAAGAGTTCGCTAAGGAACTCGCTGAGCTCGTTGACGGCGAAGCTTTCGTAATGGACGCTTTCGGTTCTGCTCATAGAGCACACGCTTCTACAGCAGGCGTTACAAATTTCGTTAAGGAGACAGCTGTTGGTTACCTCATGCAGAAGGAAATCAACTTCCTCGGCAACGCTGTTGAAGACCCAGTTAGACCTTTCGTTGCTATCCTCGGTGGTGCTAAGGTTGCTGATAAGCTCAACGTAATTAACAACCTCATCGAAAAGTGCGATACACTCATCATCGGTGGCGGTATGGCTTACACATTTCTCAAGGCCCAGGGTAAGGAAATCGGTACATCACACGTTGACGATACTAAGCTCGACTACTGCAAGGAAATGATTGCTAAGGCTGAGGCTATGGGCAAGAAGCTCTTACTCCCTGTTGATACAACAATCACAAAGAACTTCCCAGACCCAATCGATGCTGAAATTGAGGTTACAGTTTCTGAAACAATCCCAGCTGATATGATGGGACTCGACATCGGTACAAAGACTCAGGAGCTTTACGCTGAAGCTGTAAAGAGCGCAAAGACTGTTGTTTGGAACGGTCCTATGGGCGTGTTCGAAAACCCAATTCTTGCAAAGGGTACAATCGCTGTTGCTAAGTCACTCGCTGAAACAGATGCTACAACAATCATCGGTGGTGGCGACTCTGCTGCTGCAGTTATCCAGCTCGGCTTTGCTGACAAGATGAGCCACATCTCTACAGGTGGTGGAGCTTCTCTCGAATACCTCGAAGGTAAGGTTCTCCCAGGTATCGACGTAATCGCTGACAAGTAATTTTGAATTCTCACTTGAGGTGTTTTAAGGGATTTAATAACTGTTATCTCTTGTTATAAAAATCTCGGCACCCCTTGAAAATACTAAAGTTTTCGTGGATATCCTCTCCATCACATCGTGTATCGTGTTATATCGTTCTACCTTGTTTATGAACCCTCATAAGGGAAAAAACAAGGGAAAGAAAACCATAAAAGCAAGATATAGATGGGTTGACAAACGTCTGTGAACATGATATTGTCAAAAAAGACCAAACGGTCACTAATAATAGTTGGAGTCAATATGCAGGTACAAAAAGATTACATCCGAACTGGAATATTGGAATCTGCATTGGAAGAATTCAGTGCGAAGGGCTTTCGTAATGCTACTATGAGTTCTATTGCAGATAGTTGTAATATTAGTAAAAGCAATCTGTATCGATATTTTTCATCAAAGGAGGATATTTGTCATGAGATTTTAGCTAAGCCTTCTTTGGAAATTAAGAATGCCTTGAAGATTCTTACCGATACAGAACTACTGATGTTTTCAAATGATGAAATTGCACAGCACATGACGGAAGCACTTTTTCCTGTTATGTTGAAATACAGGAAAGAAATGATGATTATCATTAGTTCTGATGCCCCGGAAGAGGGTGTGGCCTTAAAGCAGATGGTTGAGAAGGAATTGATGAAGAATTTTATGGCTTTTGATCCGCAAAGAACGCCGGAAGGTTTTGCGGCATCACTGGTGAAAATGCTGATGGCAGGGATTGAAAACATCTTGGAGAATTATATATCAGAGGAAAATATGAAAGAGCAACTTAATTCTTTGTTGCGTTACCACTTAAGAGGTGTGCTTGCTTTTTCAATGCTCAGGAAAGAGTAAAATTTAAAAAGGAGAATATTGTATTCTCTTTTTTTATAAAACAATAGCGACTGCACGGTCGCTATTAAAAGGAGGCAAAATGAAAGGTGCACTTAAGACATTAAAAACATTCAAGAAAATTTCTGATAAAGGAAGGTAAACAGATGGAAGGAAGGGTGATTGACAGGCATGAACATCAATTACATACAGACTCGTTCATTGCATCCGAATGTGTGAATACGGGCAGACAGTTTGAGGTGGATTGCGTAAAGTTCTTTGCTATTTTTTTTATGATTTGTATCCATGTTTATGAGCAATTAGGAAATTACGATTACCATACTATGATGCCTGAGGGCTTTTTTCGTAATGCGATGGAATTCCTTGGCGGTCCGATGGCAGCGCCGGTATTTATGTTTACTATGGGAATCGGAATGGTTTATACCCGTCATAACTCTCCGGGAGCGTTTATAAAGCGAGGTTGGAAATTGTTATTTATGGGATTTGCTTTGAATTTTTTCAGAGAAACGTTTCTTGAGATATTGGGGAATGTTCTGCTGGGTATGGATTACAG
>JAZSCN010000023.1:0-17701 GCA_045602925.1 Oscillospiraceae bacterium
GAACAAGGAGACTTCGGCAGGGAGCATAGCGACCGTATACCGAAGCGACGCAGTTCTTGACTTCTTGGCACTTCTTTGTCAAGAAAGAAGTGCACAAAAGGCGTAAAAATCCGACATACCCTTAGGGGCACAGATAGATGAGCGCCTGCACACGCAGATGGTGTTACGCTTGTTCGGCTTGTGCTCTTTCAAGCTCTCGCTTGTAAGCAGAAAGAATTTCGCCCTCTATCTCGTTTCGAGCCGACGGCGTAATTGGGTGAACAATATCTCTGTAAACGCCGTTGTCATCTCTGCGTGACGGCATTGCGACAAAAAGTCTGTCGTCGCCCTGCACGACCTTTATATCGTGAACTGCAAAAAGGTCGTCGAGCGTTATGCTTATAATTCCCCTGAGCCTGCCTTCGGGGATGATTTTCCTGATTCTGATATCGGTGATTTCCATAGTGACCTCCGTTGTTGAATGGGTTTATTTTTACTGCATAAATATTTTTGACCTTTGAAAGAAAAATATTCAAAAGGTCTTTATTTTTTTCTGCGAATGTAATATAATGTAAATAAGAATATATGTTCGCATAAGGAAAGGAGCAGAGCGTTATGTCGCAAAACCTTAAAGGTAGCGTTCTTGACGGAATAAAGAGAATTCATTTTATAGGAATAGGCGGTTCGGGAATGTACCCAATCGCACAAATTTTATGTTCAAAGGGATATGAGCTTTCCGGCTCTGATAATAACGAAACCGAAACCCTCGACGCAGTCAGAAAAATGGGCTGTACCGTATATATGGGCCAAAGAGCAGAAAACATAGAAGGCGCAGAGCTTATTGTCTATACCTCTGCGATATTGCCAGACAATCCAGAGCTTGTAGCGGCAAGGGAAAGTGGCGTGCCACTTCTCGAGAGAAGCGACCTTCTGGGGCTTGTTTCCTCGTGGTATGAAAACGCCATCTGCGTTTGTGGAACACACGGAAAGACAACGGCAACATCTATGGTGACGCAGATTTTTATGGAATCGGGCGAGGATATCTCCTGCGTTATCGGTGGAAAGCTCAAGGCTATCGGTGGCGGAAGCGGCAGAGCAGGTAGCAGCGATACCTTTATCTGCGAGTCCTGCGAGTTCCAGGACCACTACTTAAAGCTTAGCCCCGATGTAGCAGTGATTTTAAATGTAGATGCCGACCACCTCGACTACTTCGGCAACCTTGATAATATAAAAAAGTCGTTCGGTAATTTCGCTTCGCTTGCAACAAATTGCCTTATTGTAAACGGCGATGACCAGAACACCCTAGACTCTATAAAGGGTATAGACAAGCCGACCATCACCTTCGGCTTTGGCAAGCAAAACGACTTCTACGCCGAGATTATCGGTAGCAAGGGACTGAAGACCGACTTTAAGGTGTATAATAAGGGCGAGCTGTTCGGTGAATTCGAGCTTTTTGTACCAGGAAAGCACAACGTACTCAATGCGACTGCTTCGATTGCGGCAGCTTCGCTCTCGGGAATTTCACCTGAGGTTATGAAAGAAGCACTCTCGAAGTTCACAGGCGCAGGCAGACGCTTTGAAAAAATGGCTTTCGAGAAGGGCGTAACTGTTGTCGATGACTATGCACACCACCCGACCGAATTAGAGGCAGTTCTCACGGCAGCAAAGAGCCTCGATTTTAATAGGGTATGGGCAGTATTCCAGCCGTTTACCTACTCAAGAACTGAGATTTTGATGGACGACTTCGCAAGGGTCCTCCAGATTGCCGATAGGGTAGTGCTTACCGATATTATGGGAAGCCGTGAGAAAAATACTAACAAAATTTACACAAGACAGCTTGCCGAAAAAATCGAGGGCTGTGTGTTCTTTGATGCCCCTGACGAAATAGTTGATATGCAGACGGCAAAGCGCAAGGAAGAAAACTTCGACGAGATAATTGAATATCTCCTTACCGAGCTCGAGGAGGGGGATATCGTTATTACTCTCGGCTGCGGCGATGCGTATAAGCTTGCTAAAAAGCTCGGCAAAAGACTTAGCGAAAAGGAGTGATAGCTATGGCAATTTCCGAAAAAGACAGACAGGTTTACGAATATATAAAAGCACGAATTGACGAGGGCTATGCACCGACCGTGAGGGAAATTTGCGCAGAGCTCGGCTTTAAGTCGACGTCAACAGCTTTTCGCTGTATAAATTCGCTTACAGAGAACGGCTATCTCGAAAAAAGCGAGGGAAGAAACAGAGCGATAAAGCTTGCCCGTGCGTCAGGTGCTGTGACGGTTCCACTCGTGGGAACAGTAACAGCAGGCGTGCCTATTACAGCCTTCGAGGAAGTAACCGACTACATAAGCTTTAAGTCGGACAAGCATTTTCAAAACCCGCTTTTCGCCCTCAAGGTAAGAGGCGACAGTATGATAAATGCCGCAATTTTAGACGGCGATATCGTCGTTGCAGAGCAAAGGCAGTATGCTGAAAACGGTGAGATTGTGGTAGCTCTTGTCGATGGAGAAAACGCTACAGTCAAGCGTTTTTATAAGGAAAGAGGTCACTTCAGACTTCAGCCCGAGAACGATACAATGGCGCCGATAATTTGCGACGAGGTTTCAATCTTAGGCAAGGTCGTAGGGCTTATCCGTCACTTCGATTAGCCGGCGAACCGCCGGTGGCATTTGTGCCTCCCTATATTATCTGCGTAAGGAAAGTATACTAGGTCGGCACGGTCGAAAAGAGCTACACACATTTTGATTAGTGGCGAACCGCCGGTGGCATTTGTGCCTCAGCACGCCTCGGGTTCTCTGTTTATCGAAGGTTTGTATTGGCGTGCCTAGATAAATTCCTGCGGAATTTATCCGAACCTCGTCTGCTCTTTTGAAGTAAAGAAAGTTTGTCTGTCGGCACGGTCGAAAAGAGCTACAAGCAAAACAATTTCAGTCCACACGATTGCGGGGCGTTTTTATGTTTTGCTGTTATCCCCCACATATCTCCCGTAGGGCAATTGATTTTTCTCTAAAAATATGCTACAATCAGTATGGCTCTACATTTTTAAGATGAGAAAGGAATGTTTATTATGAAGCTTATGTTTGCAGTTGTTAATAAGGACGATAACCACGCTGTTTCTTCGGCACTTACAAAGGCAGGCTACCGTGCTACAAAGCTGTCCTCTACAGGTGGCTTTTTGTCAGCAGGCAATACAACCTTTATGATTGCTTGTGAGGCAGACAAGGTTGACGATATTATCGAAATTTTAAGAAAGCACTCAAGACAGAGAAAACAGCTTGTTCCTGCTGAAATGACCTTAGGAACTCCTCTTTCTGAAAACGGACCTATCGAGGTTTCAGTAGGTGGCGCAACCATCTTTATCACCGACCTCGAAAGATTTGAAAGAGTATAGGCTGTGTCTTTGAATAAATGCCTTGAAATTATAGGCAACGAGGCCACAATCAGTGCTGTCTGCTCTATGACAAGCGATGGCAGAATACCGCAGAGCATAGTTATATATGGCGAAAAAGGGCTCGGCAAGAAGAAGCTTGCACAGTTTATCGCAGAAAGACTGCTTTGTACCGGCGAGAATGCTCCCTGCCGTAGCTGTCACGCTTGTAAGATGCTCGCAGGTGGGGGACATCCTGATTTTATAAAGGTTCAGCCGTCGCTCAAAAGTGGTGGATATAAGCTCGACGAGGACTTAAGAAAGGTCGTTTCTGATGCATATATTGCACCGAGTGAGGGCAGAGTTAAGGTGTATCTTATTGCCGATATGGATAAGACTCCGCAGGGCTCTCAGAATGCACTTTTAAAGCTTATCGAAGAACCACCGGCACACGCTGTTATTATTCTTACAGCGTCAGCAAGAGAGTATTTTCTGCCGACAGTTCTGTCGAGAGTTACAGCTTTGGCGATGAAGTCTGTGACAACCGAGCAGGCGACAGAATATCTTAAAAAAGCTACCGACAAAACCGACGAGGAAATCCTGGACGCTGTCAAGGCCATGGGTGGTAACATCGGTAGATGCATAGAATTTTTTGAAAGCAAGCCACTGAAGAAGGCAGTCGCAATCACTGTAGAAATGACTAAGGCAATCGAGCAAAAGAACGAGTACGATATGCTGAAGGCTATGCATAAGTGCGACGGAAGTCGAGAGCTTACTGTAACGGTCTTAGGACTTTTAATGCAGGTTGTTCGTGACTCGGCTATGATAAGAATGGGCTGTGGCGATATACTGCTGGGATGTAGCGAGGAGAGTGCAAAGATACTCGGTGCTACACTTAGTGAAGGTAAGCTATCGGCACTATGCGAGATTTGCGAAAAATATATTGCCGCAATTAACGGCAATTCTAATCTTACTCTTTGCCTTAATGCCGTTTGTGCAGATATAAGGCTTAGTATCTGAAAGGAATGTGAACAGCTTGACCGAGGTAATCGGAGTACGCTTTAAAAGCGTTGGAAAGGTATATCACTTTTCTCCCGCAGGGAAGAAGGTTAAGGCAGGCGACTATGTTATAGTCGAAACTGCAAGAGGTGTCGAATGTGGCGAGGTCGCAATCGGCGCAAAGAATATTGAGGATAGCGAGGTTGTTGCACCTCTCAAGTCTATTATGAGACTGGCAACACCACAAGACCTTAAAACTGTCGAGAAGAATAGAGAAAAAGAGAAGGAAGCCTTCAAAATCTGTGAGGAGAAAATCCAGAAGCACGGGCTTAGTATGAACCTTGTCGATGTAGAATGCACCTTCGATAACAATAAACTGCTCTTCTATTTTACAGCAGAAAACAGAGTCGACTTCAGAGAACTCGTCAAGGACTTAGCGTCTGTGTTCAGAACAAGAATTGAGCTAAGACAAATTGGCGTAAGAGATGAAGCTAAGATGCTCGGTGGACTCGGCGTGTGTGGTCAGCCGTATTGTTGTGCAAGATTTTTAGGCGAGTTCCAGCCGGTTTCTATAAAAATGGCTAAGGAGCAGGGCTTGTCGCTGAACCCGGTTAAGATTTCGGGCGCGTGTGGCAGACTTATGTGTTGCCTAAAGTATGAGCAGGACGCCTACACAGAGCTTTTAAAGACAACTCCAAAGGCTGGCGCAATCGTCAAGACTGCCGACGGAAAGGGCGTTGTCGAGGACGTAAACCTTCTCACAGGCAAGCTTAGAGTCAAGCTCGAAAGCGACGCTGTTGTTACCGTTCATAAGAACGACGTAGAGGTTATCAAGGACTCCGTAATCAGAGTGAACAAGGATGAGCTTCGTGCTCTCAAGGAGCTTGAATAATGCCGTCAGCACCGATTCATCTTCAGGTCGCGATGCTAGTTTGCGATAGACTCAGCGTCAAGGATATGCCACAGTTTCTGCTCGGTAGTGTTGCTCCCGACAGCGTGAACCTAGAAGGCTTTGCACCAAAGGAAGTCAGACATAAGGCACACGCAAGGAGCATAAGCCTTAGCGAGTGGAAGGAAAGTGCAGGAGAGCTGTACGCCACGCTTCCTAAAGAAAATCCTTCTCAGCAGAGCTTTGCACTCGGCGTGCTTACTCATATTATGACGGATATTCTGTGGGATGAATTTGTCCAGCCGACGCTTTTTGAGGCGATAAAGCTAGAGTCCGACACCGACGATTCATTAAGAGAACGCAAGTGGCTGGAGCTGTACCGTTACAACAGCAGGGCGATTAAAATGCCGTTTTACAAGGAGGCTATCGAGCTTCTTAAAAAGGCAGAGCCGACAGAGTATCGCAATATATCTAGCGAGCTTATGGCAAGCTACAGAGATTATCTCGTGGAAGGCTATAAGGATAAGCTTTTAGATGGCGAGCCTGTCGTTCTGTGCGAGCAGATGGTGGTTGATACTGCCGACAGGGTGCTCATGCAGATAAAACAGATTATATAAAAACGAGCCGTACAGGAGAAAATCCTGCACGGCTTTTTGATTGTTACTGAAGCTGAATTCCGGTTTTGTTAGCAATGTATTCCATTCTTTGTGCACGCTTTGTTACAGAGAGATAGAACACCTCTCCGCTTGCTACTGTAACCTTGATTCCTGTAGGAACAAAGCGAATAAGCGGACCTACACAGCACTTTTCGATAGACTGAATTTCAGAATATGCGATTTCGATTTCTGCCCCCCAGGAGCCTTTAAAAAGTATGCGCTGGTTTGTAAAGAAGTACCTGCCTCTTTGCTGGCTCATTCCGAGAGCCTTTTTCTCCCAGTAGTCAGAAGCGAATTCGTCTTCGATAACCTCGCCTTCTCTGAGGTCTAATGCGTATGCCATTTAACACACCTCCCATAAAAACTAAGGTTTATTATACAGCATTTTGCTTTTACAGTCAAGCCCCAGCCACACGCTGGACCGAATGTGACCCAGCACGCCCGATAAGTTTGTGTTAGTCTTTCATTTGCGTGGGCGTGCCTAGGAATTTTCGCAGAAAATTCCCGAACGCTTGATAGTCATCACTAAAGGTGTCAGCTAATTTAAAGACAGTATAGCCCACAAGGGGGCTTATGGTTTGTAATGGCTTAGGGCAGAGTTTGACGCAGTCAAACGATAGGCGATGCGAAAGCATCACTGCCACATGCTGGACCGAATGTGACCCAGCACGCCCGATAAGTTTGTGTTAGTCTTTCATTTGCGTGGGCGTGCCTAGGAATTTTCGCAGAAAATTCCCGAACGTTTGATAGGCATCACTAAAGGTGTCGGCTAATTTAAAGACAGTATAGCCCACAAGCACGCCCGATAAATTTGTTTTTATCTAAAGTCTGCCTAAACAAACCTTCGGTTGTCATTACCCTTCGGGTAGGACACCCAAAACAAAAGCCCTGACAGTGGGTTAGGCTGTCAGGGTTTAATAAGCTAAAATTAAATTATGCGTTAGACTTGTTGAGTCTTGTTGCAAGATTAGACTTCTTTCTTGCAGCAGTATTCTTGTGAAGGATACCCTTTGTGCAAGCCATGTCAATCTTCTTGATAGCAACCTTTACTGCCTCGTCCTTGTTTTCAGCGTTGTCATTGATAGCAAGGTCAGCCTTCTTGATAGCTGTCTTGAGGTCAGACTTAATCATCTTGTTCTTGAGAGTCTTCTTAGCAATAACGAGAGTTCTCTTCTTTGCAGACTTAATGTTTGGCATTCAAAACACCTCCTGTAATTTTCCAATCAATATTTTACGCTTATTCGGATAAGCTAATTGCATACTGAGAGGGGATGCAATAGTGCATATTAAACAAGCATCAAGAATTATAATACCACAAACAAAAGCTTTTTTCAAGTCTTTTTTGAGAAAATCTGCGACAAATTTTTCCCTCTCAATTGTATAACTTCTACTAAAATCGACCTAAATCGCCATTTTTTAAGGAGGAACAGTATGCCGATACGCACAGACCTTGCAAGAGAGAGTATTTCTATAAACCAAGACGCCCTTACAGAAAAGGGGATTATACACACCCATAGCTCGCAAAACGGCCTCGACATTTACCGAACAGAAATTCTCACAAGGCAGGCGGCCGAGCTTCTCTCAAAGCCCAGGGGTAGTTATGTTACGATTTCGTCAAAGGCTTTTTCGCTCGAATCCACTCCGCAAGAGTTTGAAGAAAGGGCAAGCACCCTCGCAGGCGAGCTGTCAAGGCTTTGCGAAAATGCCAGAAATCCACTTGTCGCCTGCCTCGGAAACAGAGAGATTACGGCGGACAGCTTAGGGCCGCTTACCTCTGAAAAGCTATTGGCAACAAGGCATATCCACCGACTAGCCAAGGATGTTTCTGCTGATGGGCTAGGGAACTTGTCTGTTATAGCTCCCAATGTTATGGGAAAGACGGGTCTTGAAGCGCTGGAGGTAGTCAGAGCCGTCGCGAAGGTCGTAATGCCCGACGTCGTAGTCGTCGTGGATGCGCTGGCTTGTTGCGAGGGAGAAAACCTTGCAAGCTGTATCCAGCTTTGTGACACGGGAATTTCTCCCGGTAGCGGTGTCGACAACAGCAGGGCAGAGCTTTCGTCAAAAACGCTCAATGTGAAAACTATCGCAATAGGCGTTCCGACGGTAATTGACGCAGGAAGCCTATGCAATGACAAATGCTCCCCTATATATAATAGTATGTTCGTCACATCGAGAAATATCGACAGCCTGGTTCGGCGGATGTCAAGCCTTGTTGCAATGGGCATAAACAGAGCCTTTCACCCAACGCTAACCGTCGGGGAAATAATTTCGCTTGTGTAGGCTTTTCTCCTTGCGTAAGATACCCTTTTATGATATATTTATAATAGTATGAAAAAGGGGGCAAGCTCACAATGAAAATTTATATCGACGCCGACGGATGTCCGGTTGTAAATGAAACAATCGCAGTTGCGAAGGAGTTTTCTTTGCCCTGCTTTATAATATGTGATACCTCTCACCGTTTTGAAAGAGAGGGAGCACAGACAATCACTGTCGACAAGGGTAGCGACTCGGCTGACTTTTATCTCGTGAATCTTATTGGTAAGGGCGACGTTGCAATCACCCAGGACTACGGACTCGCGGCGATGTGCCTTTCTAAGAAAGCAATAGTCCTCGACCAGAACGGCAGGCAGTATACAAACGAGAATATCTCGGGCTTGCTCGAAATGAGAGCGGTTGCCAAGAAGGCAAGGCGTGCCGGCGTACACCTCAAAGGTCCAAAGAAACGCACAGCCGACCAAACCGAAAGCTTTGTAAGGGAGTTAAGAGAGGTAGCACGGTCAAGTAGAGCGACAATATAGTAATAGTATAGCCCTCACGAAAGCGATTGTCGTGCCCTACTATTTCTTAAGGCTGTAAAAACTTGTTACACCTTCAAGGGTACAGTGTTGTTTTGGAAGCTTGCACCCTTCCTCAGCCTCGCAAGGCAGAATCGGTTAGCTTTGGTTTTGTAGAACGAATCCGAGCGTAGCTTGTCACCACCACATATAGTGATAGCTGGGACACCTCACCACAAGTGTGTACAAGTTGCACAAAACAAGCCATATAACATTGGAAAAGTTCTACACCGAGAATTTGTATAAAAGCCTTGAAAAGCGCCCTAAATAGTGATAAAATAATACTTGCGTGACTGCAACTGCCGTTAAATACGGCAAAGATATGCGATGAAGCGGGAGGTGGCCGACCTTTGAGTCGGGGAATTTCCGTGGAGTATGTCCGATTTTAAACCGGGCGACCGAAATACTTACAGCCGGATAAATGGCTCTACATTCTTGCGAAGGGTGGCGTATGCCGCTTTTGTGTGGGGCGTTTATAGCGTGTGTATTATGTCGACTCCCGAAAACAAATCGAATGTTTTCGGTTCTTTTTTCGGAGAAAACGTGAAACACACGGGAGCGTGTAAGAGATTTCAAAGGCTTTTAGAGCTATGAACAACAGGTCTTGCCCCCAAAGAATTTATGCTTTAAGGAGGCGATTTAAGTGGCAGTCAATGAAAAAATCAGAATCAGAATCAAGGGTTATGAGCACGCTGTAGTAGATGCAGCAGCAGCTAAAATCGTTGAAGGCGCAAAGCGTTCTGGTGCAAAGGTAAGTGGTCCAATTCCACTTCCAACAGACAGGGAGATAGTTACAATTCTTCGTGCTGTACACAAGTACAAGGACAGCAGAGAGCAGTTCGAGCTTAAGACTCACAAGAGACTTATCGACGTTCTCAGACCAACAGAAGAAACAATGAGCTCTCTCCAGAATCTCGAACTTCCTGCAGGTGTAGAAATCGTAATGGAAATCAAGTAATTTCCTAAAGAGATTTATAATAGTAGTAATCTCTCAACGGTTTTACGGCAGGTCACGTTGGAAACCCCAACCAATAACCTAATTAGGAGGAAAAGAAAATGCAAAAGGCAATCATCGGAAAGAAAATCGGTATGACACAGATTTTCGATGAAGCAGGAAAGATTGTTCCTGTAACAGTAGTTGAAGCAGGTCCATGCGTTGTCGTACAGAAGAAGACAACAGAGAATGACGGATACGAGGCAGTTCAGCTTGGCTTTGGTGATATCAAGTCCAAGAACGTTACAAAGCCTCTTCAGGGCCACTTCAAGAAGGCAGACGTAGCTATGAAGAGAACTCTCAAGGAGTTCAGACTTGACGACACAACAGCCCTCAATGTTGGCGACATCGTAAAGGCAGACGCTTTTGCAGAAGGCGACATCGTAGATGTATGTGGTACAAGCAAGGGTAAGGGCTTCGCCGGCACAATCAAACGTCATAACAACCACAGTCTTAAGGATACTCACGGTACAGGTCCTGTTCACAGACACGCAGGTTCAATGGGCGCTTGTTCTTCACCATCAAGAATTTACAAGGGTAAGGGCATGCCTGGTCACCTCGGTGCTGAAAAGGTAACAGTACAGAACCTCAAGATTGTAAAGGTTGACGCAGAAAATAATCTTATCGCAATCAGAGGCGCAATTCCAGGTCCTAAGGGCTCTGTAGTAACAATCGCAGATTGCGTTAAGAAGGCTTAGTGGAAGGAGGAAGTAATATGCCAAATATTTCAGTATTTGATATGAACGGCAATAAGGTTGCTGACACTGAGCTTAGCGATGCTATCTTTGGTATTGAACCAAACAAGACAGCTATGCACGCAATGGTAGTTAATTACCTCGCAAATCAGAGACAGGGTACACAGTCAACACTCACTAGAACAGAGGTTTCCGGAGGCGGAAGAAAGCCTTGGAGACAGAAGGGAACAGGTCACGCAAGACAGGGTTCCACAAGATCACCACAGTGGGTACACGGCGGTATCGCTCTTGGTCCTAAGCCAAGAAGCTACAGATATGCTCTCAACAAGAAGCTCAGAAGACTCGCTATGAAGTCTGCGCTTTCTACAAAGGTAATCGACCAGAACATGGTTGTACTCGACAGCATCAAGCTTGAAGAATACAAGACAAAGACAATTGTTGCAATGCTCAAGGCACTTAATGTTGACGGAAAGGCACTCATCGTAATGCCAGAGGTTGACGCTAAGGTAATCAAGAGCGCAAACAACATTCCTGGTGTAAAGACAGCACTTGTAAACACTTTGAATGTATACGACATTCTTAACTACGATAAGTTCATCGTTGTAAAGGATGCAGTTGCTAAGATTGAGGAGGTATACGCATAATGGGAAAGACTGCTCAGAGCATCGTTATCAAGCCTATCATTACAGAGGCTTCCATCGAAGCACTTCAGCTTCGTAAGTATACTTTCGCAGTAGCTAAGGACGCTAACAAGGTTGAAATCGCTAAGGCAATTGAAGAACTCTTCGACGTAAAGGTTGAAAAGGTTAACACAATGAACTGCCTCGGCAAGAACAAGAGAATGGGTAGATACGAAGGCAAGACTCCTGACTGGAAGAAGGCAATCGTTACACTCAAGGAAGGCGAGAAGACAATCGAGTTCTTCGATAACCTCATCTAGTAAAAAGCCCTGTTAGGCGAAAGTAATTTAGTGCTAGAATGCACATAGCCTCAAAAGAGGCGTAAGTATGGGAACGACTTCCCCGAAGAAGAAAGGAAGCGACGTTCTCGCAAAACTTCAAAAGGAGTGAAAATCACATGGCAATAAAGAGCTACAAGCCAACGACAGCAGGTAGAAGAGGTATGACAGTTACCGATTACAGCTGCTTGTCTAAGGTTGCTCCAGAAAAGAGTCTGCTCGAACCTCTCAAGAAGAAGTCCGGCAGAAACAGCTACGGTAGAATCACTGTTCGTCACAGAGGCGGCGGAAACAGAAACAAGTACCGTATCATTGATTTTAAGAGAAACAAACTCGGAATGAACGCAACAGTTATGACGATTGAGTACGATCCAAACAGATCAGCATTCATCGCACTCGTACAGTACGAGGACGGCGAGAAGAGATACATCATCGCTCCTAACGGTCTCGCAGTAGGCGACGTTGTAAGATCCGGCCCTGACGCTGACATCAAGCCAGGTAACGCACTTGCACTCGCAAACATTCCAGTGGGTACTTTCATCCACAACATTGAGCTTTACCCAGGCAAGGGCGCTCAGCTCGTAAGATCTGCAGGTAATATGGCTCAGCTTATGGGTAAGGAAGATAACTACGCACTCGTAAGACTTCCTTCAGGCGAAATGAGAAAGATTGCTATCAACTGCATGGCTTCAATCGGCCAGGTTGGTAACATCGACCACGAAAACGTAAACATCGGTAAGGCAGGTAAGACACGCCATCTCGGTATCAGACCTACAGTAAGAGGTTCTGTAATGAACCCATGCGACCACCCACACGGTGGTGGTGAAGGTAAGTCACCAATCGGCCGTCCAAGTCCTGTTACACCTTGGGGCAAGCCTACAATGGGATACAAAACCCGTGCTAAGCACAATCGCTCCGACAAGTTTATCGTAAAGCGTAGAAACGGTAAATAATCTGAAAGGAGGCAGATGTAATGGGTAGAAGTATTAAGAAGGGACCTTACGTACAGGAGGTTCTTCTGAAAAGAGTAAAAGCTATGAACGAAGCAGGAGAGAAGAAGGTTTTAAAAACTTGGAGCCGTGCTTCAACTATCTTCCCTGATTTCGTAGGTCATACATTCGCTGTTCACAACGGTCAAAAGCACATTCCGGTTTATGTTACTGAGGATATGGTAGGTCATAAGCTTGGTGAATTTGCACCGACAAGAACTTTTAAGGGCCACGCAGGTTCTAAGACTTCAAACAACGGTAAATAGCGGAAAGGAGGAGTTCAAATGGAAGCAAAGGCAATTCTTAAAACAGCTAGAATTGCTCCACGAAAGGTTCAGATTGTATTGGACCTTATCAGAGGCAAGGATTTAAACGTTGCAACTGCAATCGTAAGACACACACCTAAGGCTGCCAGCGAATACTTGGAAAAGCTTCTGAAGTCCGCCGCTGCAAACGCAGAAAACAACCACAACATGGATAAGAACAATCTCTATGTTGCAGAGTGTTACGTTTGCCCAGGACCGATATTGAAGAGAATTATGCCAAGAGCTCAGGGCAGAGCATTCAGAATTCTTAAGAGAACATCGCACATCACCGTTGTTCTCAAGGAAAGAGATTAAGCTAAGAGGAGGTAAACTATGGGACAGAAAGTTAATCCACACGGTCTTCGTGTAGGCGTAATCAAGGATTGGGATTCCCGCTGGTTTGCAAATAAGAGTACTTTTGGCGATACTCTGGTTGAGGACTACAATATCCGTAAGTTTATTATAAAGGCTCTCAACACCAGATCCAAGAACCCTGATAGCAAGTCTGTATACGCAGGCGTGCCAACAATCGAAATCGAGCGTTTCGCAAGCGAGCAGGGTAATGGAAAGGTAAAGATTCACATTCACTGTGCAAAGCCTGGTATCGTTATTGGTAGAGGCGGAGCAGAAATCGAAAAGCTTCGTCAGACAATTGAAAAGATGACCGGAAAGTCCGTAATCATCAACATCGTAGAGGTTAAGACACCTGATATCAACGCACAGCTCGTTGCAGAAAAGATTGCTCACGACCTCGAAGACAGAGTTTCATACAGAAGAGCTATGAAGCAGGCAATCGGCAGAGCAATGAAGCTTGGTGCAAAGGGTATCAAGACAATGTGCTCAGGTAGACTCGGTGGCGCAGAAATTGCTAGATCGGAAACATACCACGAAGGTACAATTCCACTCCAGACAATCAGAGCTGACATCGACTACGGTACAGCAGAAGCACTCACAACATACGGCAAGATCGGCGTAAAGGTATGGGTGTACAGAGGCGAAGTTCTCAAGGGCGAGGTAGCACCTTCACAGAGCAAGGCAGCTGCAGCAGATAAGCCAGAGAGAAAGCGTCGTCAGAATGGCGATAGAAAGCCAAGAGCTCCAAGAGCATATACAAAGCGCGAAGGAGGTAACAAGTAATGCTGCTTCCAAAGAGAGTAAAGTATAGAAGAGTCCACAGAGGTCGTATGACCGGTAAGGCAATGAGAGGTAACAAGGTAACAGACGGACAGTTTGGCCTCCAGGCTCTCGAGCCAGCATGGATTACTTCAAACCAGATAGAAGCTGCCCGTATCGCAATGACAAGATACATCAAGCGTGGTGGTCAGGTTTGGATTAAGGTATTCCCTGATAAGCCAGTAACAAAGAAGCCACTCGGCACCAGAATGGGTTCCGGTAAGGGTGCTCCTGAATACTGGGTAGCAGTAGTAAAGCCAGGCCGCGTAATGTTCGAAATCGCAGGCGTAAGCGAAGAAGCTGCAAGAGAAGCTATCAGACTTGCAATGCATAAGCTTCCTATCAAGTGTAAGTTCGTTAAGAAGGATTCTGAAGAAAAGGGTGGTGAGGAATAATGAAGGCAAATGAAATCAGAGAACTTTCAGTAGCAGAGCTCAATGAAAAGCTCGATGAACTCAACAAGGAATTGTTTAACCTTCGTTTCCAGCACTCTGTAAATCAGCTCGATAATCCAATGAGATTAAAGGCTGTAAAGAAGGATATTGCTCGTGTGAACACAATTATCCGCGAGAAAGAATCCGCAGACCAGAAGTAATGAAGGGAGGATTTAACTGTGAGCGAGAGAAATCTTAGAAAGACAAGAGTTGGCAAGGTTGTTTCCAACAAGATGGATAAGACAATCGTAGTTGCAATCGCAGATAACGTTGCACACCCTCTTTACAAGAAAATCATCAAAAGAACAGTTAAGCTCAAGGCACATGACGAAAACAATGTATGCAATATAGGCGACAAGGTTGAGGTTATGGAGACACGTCCTCTGTCAAAGGATAAGAGATGGCGTCTGGTCAGAGTTATTGAGCAGGCTAAGTAATCAGAGCTTTAAAACACTTTAAGAAAGTTTGAAAGGAGGAACGTACTGTGATACAGATGCAGTCTTATCTCAAGGTTGCTGATAACACAGGAGCAAAGGAGCTTATGTGTATCAGAGTTTTGGGCGGTACACGCAGAAGATATGCAAACATCGGCGACATCGTAGTTGCTTCAGTAAAGAAGGCAGCTCCTGGTGGACAGGTTAAGAAGGGCGATGTTGTTAAAGCAGTAATTGTTCGTTCAGCTAAGGGTCTTCGTCGTGATGACGGAACATATATTCGTTTCGACGAAAACGCAGCTGTTATTGTTAAGGAAGATAAAAACCCAAGAGGTACTCGTATTTTTGGACCAGTGGCAAGAGAACTTCGTGAAAAGGACTTCATGAAGATACTCTCCCTCGCTCCAGAAGTACTTTAATGGAGGTGTCGTAGGATGAATAAGATTCATGTAAAAACAGGCGACACAGTCGTAATTCTTTCCGGTAAGGATAAGGGTAAGACAGGTAAGGTTTTACAGGTATCCCCAAAGGAACAGAAGGTAATCGTAGAGGGTAGAAACATTGCAACAAAGCACGTTAAGCCTAGAAGACAGGGCGAAACAGGCGGAATCGTAGAGGCAGAAAAGGCAATCTACGCATGCAAGGTTCAGGCAGTATGCCCTAAGTGTGGCAAGCCAACCCGTATCGGCCACGTTATTAACAAGGACGGTACAAAGTCCAGAGTCTGCAAGAACGCAGGCTGCGGCGAAGAATTCTAAGAAGGAGGAGAAATACGATGGCTAGACTTAAGGAATATTATGACAGCAACGTTGCTCCTGCTTTAGTAAAGAAGTTCGGATACGCAAACGTTATGCAGGTTCCAAAGCTCGATAAGGTTGTAATCAACGTGGGCTGTGGCGCTGATAAGGATAACACAAAGGTTATCGAAGCAATAATGACAGACCTTTCCACAATCACAGGTCAGAGACCGGTAGTATGCCGTTCTAAGAAGTCTGTAGCTAACTTCAAGCTCAGAGAAGGCCAGATTATCGGTGTAAAGGTAACCCTCAGAGGCGAAAAGATGTATGAATTCGTTGACAGACTCTTCAACGTAGCGTTCCCACGTGTACGTGACTTCAGAGGCATCAACGGCAACTCTTTCGACGGAAGAGGAAACTACTCGACAGGTATCAAGGAACAGCTTATATTCCCTGAAATCGAGTACGATAAGATCGACAAGGTTCGTGGTATGGATATTAACTTTATCACAACAGCTAATACCGACGAAGAAGCAAAGGAACTGCTCACACTTATGGGCGCTCCATTTGCAAAGTAAGAAGAGGAGGAAATAAATTATGGCAAAGAAGTCTATGATTAACAAGCAGCAGGCTACACCAAAGTTTTCTACTCGAGCTTACAACAGATGTAAAATCTGCGGAAGACCTCATGCATATCTGAGAAAGTTCGGCATCTGCCGTATCTGCTTCAGAGAACTCGCACACGAGGGTAAGATTCCGGGAGTTAAGAAGGCTAGCTGGTAAAGATTGATTTAAAGGAGGTTAACAGCATGCAGATTACTGATACAATAGCTGATTTATTGACCAGAATTCGTAATGCAAGTACTGCAAAGCACGCAACAGTTGACGTCCCTGCTTCTAACGTAAAGAAGGCAATCACACAGATCCTTGTAGACGAGGGATATGTTAAGGGCTTCCAGGTCATTGATGACGGAAAGCAGGGAATCATAAGAATAACTCTCAAGTACGATGATAACAGAACTCCTGTAATTTCAGGACTCAGAAGAGTATCAAAGCCGGGCTTGAGAATGTACACAAGCTGTGAGAATATGCCAAAGGTAATGAAGGGATTGGGTATTGCAATCGTTTCAACCTCAAAGGGCATCGTTACCGACAAGAAGGCTAGAGAGCTCAATGTCGGCGGAGAAGTTCTCGCATTTATCTGGTAAGGAGGATACGGATTATGTCAAGAATAGGACTTAAGCCAATCACTGTTCCTGCCGGAGTTGATGTAAACATCGCTGAAGGTAACGTAGTTACCGTAAAGGGCCCAAAGGGAACACTCGAAAAGGCTTTTAATGCAGATATGTGCATTAAGAACGAAGCCGGCGTAATTACAGTATCTCGTCCATCTGATAATAGAGTTCACAGATCACTTCACGGTCTCACAAGAACTCTTATCAACAACATGGTAGAGGGCGTAACAAACGGCTTCTCTAAGACACTCATCATTGAGGGTGTTGGTTACAGAGCTGCAAAGCAGGGAACAAATCTCGTAATGAACCTCGGTTACTCACATCAGGTAATTATGTCTGAGAACGAGGACATCAAGATTGAAGTTCCAAACGCAAATACAATTGTAATTTCAGGTACTGACAAGCAGAAGGTAGGACAGTTTGCTTGTGAAGTTCGTGAAAAGCGTCCACCGGAGCCTTATAAGGGCAAGGGAATTCGTTACGAGGGTGAACACATCATTCGTAAGGAAGGTAAGGCCGGTAAGGGCTCAAAGAAGTAAGTAAGGGAGTGTAATTACAATGGTGAAAAAGATTGACAGAGCATCTGCCAGAGCTAAGAGACACGTCAGAGTACGTGCTAAGATTTCAGGAACACCTGAATGCCCACGCCTTAATGTATTCCGCTCCGCTAAGAATATTTATGCACAGCTTATCGACGACGTAAACGGCGTAACACTTGCAAGCGCATCAAGCCTCACACTTGAAGGCAATGGCGGTAACAAGGAAGCTGCAAGAGAAGTTGGAAAGCTTATTGCAAAGAACGCTGCAGCAGCAGGAATCACTGACTGCGTATTCGACAGAGGCGGCTACCTCTATCACGGCAGAGTTCAGGAATTAGCAGAGGGAGCCCGTGAAGGCGGACTCAATTTCTAAGAAGGAGGGTATACTTTTGGCTTTAATAGATGCTTCAAACATGGAACTTAGCGAAAAGGTTGTCGCTATCAACAGAGTATCCAAGACCGTAAAGGGCGGACGTATCATGAAGTT
>JAZSCN010000024.1:0-53165 GCA_045602925.1 Oscillospiraceae bacterium
ACAACCTCACACAAAATATATATTAGTCGGTGATTATTGAGATGAGGGTCCACCTGTTCCCATTCCGAACACAGAAGTTAAGCTCATCCTCGCCTACGATACTTTGCGGGTGACTGCACGGGAAAATTGGTATTGCCGACATATATTCCTCCTTAGCTCAGTCGGTAGAGCATGCGGCTGTTAACCGCAGGGTCGTCTGTTCGAGCCAGACAGGGGGAGCCAACAAGCATCTGCAATAGCAGGTGCTTTTTTGTTTTCTTGAAATGTGTGTAGATGTGTGGTATAATTACACACAGAGTAAACAGCTTTATAAATAAGAACAGAAAGAGGTCTTATATGGTTAGAGAAATCTATGAAAATGAATTAAACGAACTTTTTGAACTGTATTTGCATTTGCACGAAGATGAAGTTCCTGAAATAACTGAATATATTAGAAAAACTTGGAACACAATTATTCAGGATGAAAACCACCATATTATCGTTAAGAAAGTTGATGGTAAAATTGTGGCTTCTTGCGTTTGCGTGATTATTCCGAACCTGACAAGAAGTGTCAGACCGTATGCATTTGTTGAAAATGTAGTTACACATTCCGATTATCGCAACAGAGGATATGCGACAGAGTGTTTGGAGTTTGCAAAGAAGATTGCAATGGGAATGAACTGTTATAAAATGATGTTGCTTACAGGCTCAAAGGACGAAAAAACGCTTCGCTTTTATGGTAACGCAGGGTATAACAGCACAGATAAAACTGCATTTGTTCAATGGCTTTAATGAAACGAATTTTGTTTATAGTACTTTTATTTTTCAATAATCAAGTGATCTATTCCGTCACACCTTGCCAACAAGCATCTGCAATAGCAGGTGCTTTTTGTATTGCAAAAAGCAGAAAATGTGGTATAATATATATGGCGCTCAAAGGCGTACAAATCAGAGCTTGACGAGATGATTCTAATAGATGATACCATAGTGATAAACGGTAATCCTTATGGTATACCCATATTAGCTTAGCATCATCCGGTAATATAGAGGGGAATCAATAATGCGTTTTTTAAAAAGAATTATATCCGTAGCGGCAGCACTGCTTACACTCTCAATGGCTGTTTTATATTGTCCTTATACAGTAATGGCTGAGGAAAGCAGTCCACTTGATGTTCGCCTCACCATTGAAACAAAAGAGATAAATATAAAGGATATTCCTGAGGACGGAAAGGTGTACGTTGAAATATATGTTGATAAAAGCCCGGCATTTTCTGCAATGACTCTCTTTTTTGATGTAGATAATAGACTTGGGCTCCATGAATGGCAACCAATCAAAGCTATGGATGGTGTTGAAAATTTGCTTCCGATAGGAATACTAGGAACGGAAGATCGTAAATTCGGTGGCTTCATGGGTGCAAAAAGAGATACAAAAATAAATCATACCGGTGCCATTGCGTATCTGGTTGTTTTTATCCCCAAGGACGCAAAAGTGGGCGATTTTTATAAGATTAATTTTACCCGTTACGCTGGTTCTCAATCAATGGCAGTCGCTATAGGAAACAAATTGACAGACAGATATGGCGAAGAATCATTCACTCGGCTAAATAATGGTGGAATTTTAATAACAGGTGACGAGCCAACAACAACTACACCGACAAGTACAACAACTACGACTACTACGACAACAACCACCACTACAGAACCAACAACTACTACAACAACAACCACAGAGCCGACTACAACCACTACGACTACCACAACTACCCTAGAGAAAACCACAACAACCACCACAACGTCTTCAGAAAAAGCTGAAGAATCGACATCAACAGCTTCGACAACAATAGAGACTGTTGAAGAAGATGACAATAATAGTAAGAATATATGGCTTGTTGTACTTATTATATGTGTGATTGCAGTAGGTATTATAATAGTGATTATTATTAAATCAAAATCAAAGAAAAAATAAAAACAGAAATTCGGTGAGGTCTATGAAATTACTGCACGTTATGGACAGCGACGACTATGAGGCTTGCACTAAGCTGGCAGTTCGGCATTCGACAAGGGCTGTTATTATTTCAGAAGGCAAGGTTGCGATGATTCACAGCCTTGAGAATAATTATTACAAGTTCCCCGGTGGAGGAATTGAGCCCGGCGAGACTAAAGAGCAGGCGCTTATTCGCGAAACACTTGAAGAAGCAGGCCTTTCGATTATTCCCGAGTCAATAGAGGAGCTTGGCTATATTCATCGTATTCGCAAGTCGCTAAAGCACGAGGATGAGTGCTTTATCCAGAACAATTACTATTATTTTTGCGATGTCAAGGACGAGGTGTCACAGCCAAAATATGACGATTACGAGCTCTTGGAGAGATTTGTTCCGGAGTTTGTCGACCCTTATGTCGCACTTATGGAAAATTCGAAAATTTCTGAGAGTGACCCTGTTTACTCGATGGCGTACAGGGAAAACTTCATCCTAAAGCTTATAATTGACAGCATGGAGAAGTGATGAGCCTCTGAATTTCAAAAATCAAAACATACGAAAAGGGTACCGAGCTACAGTACATAGGCTCGATACCCTTGTTTTATTGTTTTTAGCTTTTGTTCATGAGCATATCGTAGGTTACGCCGTATTTTTCTGCGATATCGCGTGCGTAGGATTGTCCCTCAGGCTCGGAGATACTACGGCGAGAAAATAAGCTTTGACATTACCTGCACCGAGAATCTCACAGAAGGACTTCGTTTTGTAAATGGTACAAACTCTGCACCTACGGAGGATTCGCTTTGGAGCTTTGACGAGCAGACAAACACGCTCACCCTAAAGGATGGCTTTGAGCTGTCGGTCGGTAGCTATGTCGGTATTTCGCTTTCAGAAGGCGTGACAATTGTTGTAGAGGGCAATGCAAAAATTGAAAGCTTATCAAATTTTGCGATATCGTCATTAGGTGACCTTACGGTAAAGCTAAAGCCGGGCGCTTGCCTAGAGCTTTCGGGCTACGAAGGAATATCTGTCGGTGACGGGAATCTTACTGTAATCGGCGAGGCTGACGAGGACGGAAATCATCCAACAATCAAGGGTAAGGCGTTCGGTGGTGGCTTGCTTTGTGCCGATAATTCTTCAGAGCAAGAGGGTAGCGGAGTCCTCACACTCAGCGGATTAAATGTAGATGCCAAGGGGCTTTGCGCAGTTGTAACTGAAGGTGGAGAAATAAACATTACAGATTGTGATATAACTGCTACTACTGACGACGAGGCGATTATCAATGTCCAAACAAACGGCAACAATCCACCAATATGTGACATTACAATCAAGGACAGCCGTCTTAATATTACATCCTATCAAGAAACTATCGAAAACCAGCTCGGTGGCATAGTTATCGAGAATACAAACGCTTATTTAACATCAAGAACAGACACCACACTTTCAACAGAGGATGTAGGCGATGTTAAAATTAAAAACTCGGCTATCACAGCCAAGGCTGATATGGAATGTATCTGTGTCGAAAACGGCGAGCTGGTGCTGGAAGATGTCAACCTATCACTTCACGCAGGAGAGGACTGCACAGCTATCCACCTCGAAAACGAAGGAGAGATATTTGTTCCTGGTGTGCTTAATGTGTTTGAGGAATTGGGTGGCGACTCCTACACAGGTGAGTGGCAGGACAATATGTCGGAAAACGGCGTCGCAATCTTTGTTTGTGAGGAAGGCGAGGGACACGTTGCAAGAATTATAAGAACAATGCCGACTGCTAATACGTCAGTAAACGTAGTAGAAGGCGTGAAGGAAGCCTATGATAACGGCGAAAAGCTTGAGTTTACGACAATGGGCGCAGGCGAGGGTGAGCAATATCCTGTTCACGGCTTTGAGAGATTCAAGGCAAGAAAGTGGGAGATTCTCGATACAGAGCTTTCGGGATTTCCGCAGGACGGTGGCACGCTCAATTCTGTTGATATTTCAACACTTTTGCATGGCACATACACACTCAGAGTTACTTTTGAAATGCAGAGATTTTCAAATACATACTGGGGATACTTCAATAATCCGACCGACGAAATGAAGGATATTATCGAGGTAGAATTTACTATTACAGAAGAACCTGCCGATGAACCTGCTGACGAACCTGTAGACGAGCCAACCGAAGAACCTGCTGATGAACCGTCAGACGAACCAATTGAAGAGCCTGAAACAGACGACGAAAACAAGCCAACAGGCACAACAGCTTCTCTTGCACTTGCAGGTATCGCTCTTGCAGCAGTAGTAATGGTAGCAACTAAGAAGAGAAAGTAACCAGCCAAGCGAGACGCTAGACCAGCACGCCCGATTAGCTTATCGTTAGCCAAAGTGTGCGTGGGCGTGCCTAGATAAATTCCTGCGGAATTTATCCGAACCTCGTCTGCTCTTTTGAAGTAAAGAAAGTTTGTCTGTCGACACGATCGGATGTAATATGAAAACAATGCTAGCCCTCACGGTTGTGGGGGCTTTTTGTTGGGCGAGTAGAAAAACGCTAGCACCGATACGGTAAGAACAGTTTTTACAGCCTTAAGGAATGGTAGGGCACGACAATCGCTCTCGCTGGTTATGAGGCAGAAACACTCGACAATTCAGTTTGTAAAAACGTAGAGCTCTAATTTTGTCTGTAAAAGCGAACAAGGAGACTTCGGCAGGGAGCATAGCGACCGTATACCGAAGCGACGCAGTTCTTGACTTCTTGGCACTTCTTTGTCAAGAAAGAAGTGCACAAAGAGCGTAAAAACTCGACATACCCTTAGGGACATAGATAGGTGGCACACCTGCACCGATACGGCGAAAACAGCACGCCCGATAGCTTATCGTTAACCAAGGTGTGCGTGGGCGTGCCTAGGAATTTTCTGCGAAAATTCCCGAACGTTGCGTGAAATGTGCCCCCACAAAGGGTGTCAGTAATTCAAATATAGTATAGCCCCCCTCAAGGGGGGCTTTTCATTTGAAATGGTTTAGGGCAGAGTACGATAGCTTATCGTTAACCAAGGTGTGTGTGGGCGTGCCTAGGAATTTTCTGCGAAAATTCCCGAACGTTGCGTAAAATGTGCCCCACAAAACTAAAGATAGTATAGCCCCCTTTTTTAAGGGGGCTTGTTTGGAACTTTCTAACGAAATACAACGATTGAAACCCGATTTATTTAGATAAAAAATACTTGCATTTCTTTTTTTGTTGTGATATAATATAAAAGCAGTTTCTGGAAAGAACGCACCATTAGCTCAGATGGTAGAGCAACTGACTCTTAATCAGTGGGTCCTGGGTTCGAGTCCCCGATGGTGCACCAAGCCTGTATCGAAAGATACAGGCTTTTTTGTGTCCCAAAACGCTTTCTTGCAAACGGTATTTTCTTGTGATATAATAATTTCAATATATAGTTTAGCGAGAGGAGTATATGTATGCCACTAAAAATAGTAGAAAACGACATTACAAAAATGCGTGTCGACGCCATAGTTAACGCTGCTAACGAGTCGCTGCTCGGTGGCGGAGGGGTTGACGGTGCAATTCACGCCGCTGCAGGTGTCGAGCTTTTGGAGAAATGTCGCACTCTCGGTGGTTGTAAGACCGGCAAGGCGAAAATCACGAAGGGTTACAAGCTACCCGCAAAGTACGTTATTCACACGGTTGGCCCGATATACAAAGATGGAAAGCAGGGTGAGGAAGCTCTTCTTAGGTCCTGCTATTGCGAGTCGCTTTCTCTTGCAAAGCAAAACGGTTGCAAAACGGTGGCCTTTCCACTCATATCGTCGGGCGTTTATTGTTATCCAAAGGCTGAGGCACTCAATGTAGCAGTAGATACTATAAGCGAGTTTCTTCTCGAAAACGAAATGCTGGTGTATGTTGTCATTTTTGACAGAGCTTCCTACAAAATAAGTGAGAAGCTTTTCTTTGACATCGAAAGGTATATTGATGACAACTACGCCATAGAGAACTTTGAATGTATGGCATGCAAAGAGATGGCTTTTGAGGATGCTTGTATGAGCCTTTGTGCCGATGAAGTTCTTGAAGACAGGCTCAGAAATCTCGACGAGAGCTTTTCGCAGATGCTTCTTCGCAAGATTGACGAGAAGGGTATGACGGACACTCAGTGCTACAAGAAGGCGAACATCGACAGGAAGCTTTTCTCGAAAATCCGTAGTGATGCACAGTACAAGCCTTCAAAACCGACGGCACTTGCTTTTGCGATTTCGCTTGAGCTTTCACTTGACGAAACTGAGGAGTTACTCAGGAAAGCCGGGTTTGCACTTTCGCATTCAAACAAGTTCGACGTAATTATCGAGTATTTTATAGTAAGGGGCAACTACAATATTTTCGAGATTAATGAGGCACTGTTCGCCTTTGACCAAAGCCTATTAGGAGTGTGAGGATATGCTTGAATTTATTTGTTATCCAAAATGTACAACCTGCCAGAAGGCACAGCGGTGGCTTGATGAAAACGGCATAGAGTACAGGCTTCGCAATATTAAGGAGCAAAATCCGAGCCTCGACGAGCTGACTGTGTGGTATAAGCAAAGTGGCTTGCCGCTGAAGAAGTTCTTTAATACAAGTGGGCTATTATATAAGTCGCTTGGGATGAAAGACAAGCTTGCAACAATGTCCGAAAGCGAGATGCTAAAGGTCCTTTCTACCGACGGTATGCTCGTAAAACGCCCGATTTTAGCAGGAAAAGACTTTGTCCTTTTTGGCTTTAGGGAGTCAGAGTGGGAGAAAGCTATAGCAAAATAATTTGTCGCATGTGAAGCGACCACGCCTTCCTTTGCTTGTGCTATACTAAAGGCACAACAACACAAAGGGAGGCTTTATTATGAAGAACAGTATTACTGAACTTGTATTTATTCTTGACAGAAGTGGCTCAATGGCAGGGCTTGAGAGCGACACAATAGGCGGCTTTAACGCTATGATTCAAAAGCAAAGAAAGCAGGACGGCGAGGCTTACGTTTCGACAGTATTGTTTGATGACGTAAGCGAGGTTTTGCATGACAGAGTAAGGCTGAAGGATGTTCCCAAAATGACCGACAGCGACTATACGGTAAGGGGATGCACTGCACTTATTGACGCTATCGGAGGTGCGATAAAGCATATCGGAAACATTCACAAGTACGCTCGTGCTGAGGATGTTCCGGAGCATACTATGTTTGTAATTACAACCGACGGAATGGAAAACGCAAGCAGGCGTTATTCAAGCGACGAGGTCAAGAGAATGATTGAAAGACAGAAGGAAAAGTACGGCTGGGAGTTTCTGTTTATCGGTGCAAACATTGACGCTGTCGAAACTGCCTCTCGCTTTGGCATCGGCAGGGATAGAGCTGTCAATTATAACGCCGACAAGGAGGGCACAAGAGTGCTTTACGCCACAGTTGCACAAGCCGTTTCAAGCGTGAGAGCAAACGAGAAGCTGAGCGACAGCTGGGGAGAGGACATAGACGCCGACTACCAAAAGCGAGGGAAAAAGAAAAGAACGTAATTAAAAAGCCCACACAATCGTGGGCTTTTTTGTATGCTCTGTTGAAATATTATTTAAATAGTGCTATAATCAGTAGTAATATTTAAAATTTTTTGCAACCTTTTTTCGCTTTGCTTAGTGTTATATACAGAACGGAGAAATGTTGTCGGGAGGGTAGAGCTTGAGAAAAAATACTGCAGTAGAGCTTTCGGCAAGAGAGCTTGTTGATAAATATTCAGGTATGATTTATCGTCTTGCTTATGCAAGGCTTCAAAGCAATGCCGATGCCGAGGATGTCACGCAGGAGGTTTTGCTTCGTTATATAAGGAGCGACAAGACCTTTAATGACGAGGAACACAGAAAGGCGTGGATTCTGAAGGTTACGGTGAATGTTATAAAAACAATGGCGACATCGGCTCATAGGCGACATGACGTAGAGCTTAATGAGGCTGCCGACATGACCTATGAGGAAAAAGAACCAAGCGGCGTAAAGGAAGCCGTCTTACAGCTCGACGAAAAATACCGTACGGCAATTCACCTGTTCTATTTCGAACAGCTCACTATTGAGCAAATCGCAAAAATACTAGGCAAATCTCAAGGCACAGTAAAATCCCTGCTCTCACGAGGGCGAGATAAGCTAAGAGAAATACTTTTGAAGGAGGGGCAGTATGTCTGATAAAATTAAACAAAGCTACATCGACGAATTTAAAGATATAAAACCAAGCGAAGATTTTTTGAACAGGCTCACTCAGACGCTCGAGGAGGAGCAGGCCAAGAAAAAGCGCAGCAACATAAAGATGGTAAGACGAGTAGCCTCTGTTGCAGCGTGCCTCGTGGTAGGAGTTTTAGCAGGCGTGCTTATATTGAACAGCACAAAGCCGACGCAGAGTGGTGACAGCTCATCATCTGCTGTCGAGTCAAAGCCTGATTTTTCAGACAACATTATTATAGAAAACAGCGCAAACATCTATGGCGACAACACAGCGATTTCCGGTCAGCCGATTAAAATTGACGAGTGGGAAACCGAAAGCTTCACAGCCGAGCAGTACGCCGAGGCTATGGAGAAAATGCTTTCAAGCGACAGCCTTTCTTATATAATGGTAAGCGACACTAATAACTTTGTCGGTGCTGACAAGCTGGGCGATGCCGATATTCAAAAGCTTGCAGATATGTTCAAAAACGCTACACCTACAGACAAGGCAGATTCCTCGGCAGAGAGAAAGTACTATATGGCAGTCTTTGAGGACGGGCTTATTATAAAGCTTGCTACCGTTTCAGAGGACTATATCGAGATTCCTTCAAAGGACGTATATTTCAGCGTAAATTAGCCTTCAAAAAATTTTTCAAAAAAATTTTTGAAAAAATGCAACCTTTTTGAAGGATGCGTAGTGTATAGGGTGTAAGACGCAAAAAACAAAACAAAACACTATACACAATCGGAGGAAAAAATTATGAAAAAGTTATCCAAAGCAGCAGCGCTTCTTATGTCGCTCTCAATCCTTATGACAGGCTGTGCAACAAACGAAGGCTCAATGTCTTCTTCAAACACAGATGGTTCACAGACCGGAGTTGTTTCGGGCACTATGTCATATAGCGGTGCAACAGTTACAGCAGAAGAAATCAAGAAGGCTTACGACTACAACGCAGAGGGACAGACAGAGATTATGCCGCTCTACAATGTATCAGAGACAGAGAGCTTTACCTTTACATTTAATATTGATTGGTACGAAAGTCACCTTAACATCTACGACCTCGTAAGCGTTCACACTCAGCGTGACTGCCTTGATGCTAGCAAGATTTACTACAACGCAAATGTTGTAGATAACGGCGACGGAACCTGCACACTTACAGTTTCACCAATGTCACCTGTTCTCGGAACAGAGTACCAGGAAAAGAATTACATCGACAACAAGATAGACAACTGGGGCAACGCACCTATGTACTATATCGCAGTTCACTATGATATGGAGGCTCAGGGCGAGCAGAAGCTTTCAAAGCCTGTTGTAATTCCATTCACAGTAAAGCACGAAGTAGAAGCTCCAAATCTCAAGGGCGTAGTTAACGAAAAGGGTATGCTTTCTCTCGAGTGGGAGCCTATCGAGGGCGCAGAGTGCTACAACATCTACAAGCTCACAGACGGAAAGGGTGACACAGGCAGAGCAAACGCTCCTATCGAGGGCGCTGCAAACGGCTATGACGGAGGTAACGCAGACCTTCACCTTCTCTTTGACGGAACAACAACAGAGTGCAGCTTTATGGGCTTTTCCGGCAACAAAAACAGCCTTTCTGAAATATCCAGAGAAAACGGCAGATACTACTGCTCAGGTCAGAACTTCAGCGTAAACGGCGAGTACTATGTTACAGCTGTTGTAAACGGCGTTGAAAGCGGACTTAGCCAGGCTGTAAAGACAAGCGACTATGTTCTTCCGTTTATGATGACAGACGAAACAGATATTCTCTTTGCAAACTACCCAACAGCCGCTGACTTCCCACAGACAGTAGATGTTATAAACGTTGACGGCTCTATCACAACAAGAAACGTAATCTATGACGGGCCATACGTTGCAGACGTTTACGGCTACGAAATCGTTCAGTACAACTACACAGTAGAGGGCACAGCACTTGCAGGCTATGTAAATCCTAAGGACCTTTCTGCTGATGACGTTACACAGCGTCTTGAGGACAAGTACGACACAGGCAAGGTTGAGCCAAAGGACGATGTTGATATGATTCCTGACAACGATGTTGATACCATCATTCCTGTCGATGATGAAAAGAAGCCTGAGGACAACGGCGATGCACTTATCGACACACAGATTGATAATACTAAAGAACACATCGAAAACGCTGACGGTCAGACTGTCAGCACAGCACCTGAGGGCGTTTATGTAAACGCTGAAACAGCAGAGGAAGAGTGGCTCGCGCTCAACCTCATCGAAGGCAACACAGAAATTTCTCTCGAAGCATTCCCAGCACTCCAGGACCCATACTACCTCGTTGACGTGTTCAACAAGGTGTACTACCAGAACCCATATATCCTTGGCGTATACGCTTATTCTTACGATTACAACACACTTACATTTAATGTAGAATACGTTTATGACGCAGCTACAATCGAGGCAAAGCAGGCTGAAATCACAGCTAAGGCAAGCGAGGTTGTTTCTTCTATCATCACAGATGGAATGACAAACGAGCAGAAGGTTAAGGCAATCTACGAATACCTTGTAGCAAACTGCGTTTACGATGACGAGGCTCTCGAGGATGCTGAGGCTAATAACTTTGTAAAGACTAAGGACAGCAAGTTTGAGGACGCTTTCAACACATACGGCACACTCGTTAACGGCAAGGGCGTTTGTATGTCATACGCTTACACCTTCAGAATGCTTTGCGACCTCGCAGGCGTTGAGTGTAGAGTTGTAACAGGCTACCTTGACGGAAACCTTCCACACGCTTGGAACGCTGTAAAGCTCTCCGAGGAATGGTACGAGGTTGACGCTACAAACAACGCTGTTACAACAGGTATCCCATACTTCCTCTACCAGGCAAGTGAAGAAATCGCTGCACAGACAGGTTATACAAAGGATGAGCTTTTTGAAATCGACGATTTTACAAAGGACTTCTCAGGCGATGACAACACTCTCGAATACTACACAAAGAGCGGCCTCACAGCAGATAGCTACGACAGACTCGTAGAAGAAATGTGCGAAGGCATCACAGCTGATACACAGGTTTTTGCAGTACGTTGGTACGGTGGAGAAGTTGACGAGGAAAAGCTTGCAAATTCTCTCAGCCTTGCTTTCAATACACTCGGTATGGAGGATAAGCTCGCTACATCCGGCTATGTTGCAACAAACGGCTTTGTAGTAGTAATTATTAAGTAACAAGCCACACGCTTGACCGTTTTGCAAAATCCCAATATAACATAAAATCTCAACATTAAAAGGTCGGTTACCACTTTATAATATGGTAACCGACCTTTTGTGTTATCAAAACCAAACAGCTGCAAAAATGCAGATTAAATTTTAGAACATCCTATAAACATAATCATTCATTAACAGATGAATGACTGTAAATATAGAATTCCTCCTGACTCGGCTTCCATTCCTTTTTCTTAGGTGGGAATGCAGAGTCGAACTTTTCAACAGCTTCAATATCTCCGCAAGGTTCGCTTGCGTTGCTTTCAACATAAGACCATCTTCTGCCGTCCAGTGCGCCTTCCTTCAGTTCCTTTACAAGCAAGGGAGTAGGGAAGTAATCTCCGTTAAGGCAAACGTTGTAGCGTCTGCAGCTTTTAAAGCCTCTCGGCAGGTAGTTGGCAGGGTTACCGAAAATAACAATTACATCGTAATCCATTTCCTTAGCCTTTTCAAAGCTGTGTACAAGCAAAGCCTTACTGTAGCCCTGACGCTGATAATCGGGATGTATGCAAAGAGGACCAAAGGAAATAATTGTCTTTTCTTCGCCCTTTTCGTCAATAAGCTTTGACTTTGTGTACATAACATTGCCGATAATTTGTCCGTCCTTTTCGAGAACGAAATCAAGCTCGGGAATGAAATCCTCGTGGTCACGCATAACGTGCACGAAATAGTGCTCGTCACAGCCCTCCTTGTAAACGTTCCAGAATGCTTCACGGGTAAGATTTTCAACTGCGCGGTGGTCGTTAGGTGTTTCGTTGCGGATAATAAAATTGTTGTTCATTTGTAGTTTCCTCCTGAAAATTTCAAAATAATAATACTAAAATACTAAATATCCGAAGTTCCGGGAAGCTACTTTGTGAGTAACCTCTCGGTTACAGCACTATCGCCTTATTGGTGTAATTTTTCAAACAAAAATCTCCTTTTTAAAAAGTTTGGAATGTGGAGTGCGGAATGTTGAATTATTCCAATCCACAGTTTGATTGTAGCATAATTGCTTTGGGCTGTCAAGATATGTTTTTTGTAGGAGTGGATTCTATATCCGCCCCTACACCATCAATTTATAAAACAAATATATGTATTACCTCATCATATTCCAATTTGTCATTCAGAATATTATAAACGCAAAGCCGCTTCTGACATAAATATCAAAAGTGGCTTTGTAATACTTATAAATAACTATTCAGCTAATGGTGGGGATTATTTGTTTGTATCACTATGTCCTATCCTTTTTTCATCGGGTACCCTATGCTTTTAAGCTCTGCTCTGAGTGAAGCAATATCAAGCTCTCCGCATAGCTTTACGGCTACTGTACCCTTCTTGAAGTCTGCCTTCGCAGATAAAACGCCGTCCTGCTTTGTAACGCAGTCCACAACTCGCTTTTCGCAGTGGCCACACATCATACCCTTGATTTTAAGGGTGACAGAAAGGCTGTCATTCTGCACCTTTTCGGGCTCGGCAGCAGGCTTTATAAGGTTTAGCCTTAGTGCGTTTGTTACAACACAGAAGCTTGAAAGACTCATCGCAAGTGCGCCGAACATAGGGCTGAGTGTTATCCCGAAAATCGGGTACCAGACACCTGCTGCGAGTGGAATTCCGATAGCGTTATAGATAAACGCCCAGAAAAGATTTTGCTTTATATTAGTGAGAGTTTTTCGGCTGAGCTTTATTGCAAAGGCAACCTCTGAGAGTCTCTTGCCTGTAATAACAATATCGGCAGCGTCGATTGCTATGTCTGTGCCTGCGCCGATTGCAATGCCGATATCTGCTCTTGTGAGGGCAGGCGCATCGTTTATTCCGTCGCCGACCATTGCCACCTTGCCCTTTTGCTGAAGGCTTCGTACTGCCTCATCCTTGCCGCTTGGCATAACCCCTGCTACGACGGTATCTATTCCCACCTGCGAGGCGATGGCTTTGGCTGTCTGCTCGTTGTCGCCCGTCAGCATAACTGTACTGAGCCCCATTTTGTGAAGCAGTTCAACAGTCCGACGGCTGTCTTGCTTTATTACATCAGCAACAGCGATTACGCCACAAAACCTTCCGTCATAGGCAAAGCAAAGCGGAGTTTTTCCCTCTTGTCTGAGAGAGTGGCAAAGCTCTTTTTCATTGTCGCTGACTGTAGCGACCGATTCTATAAACTCAAGGCTTGCGCCGTAAAGCTCCTTGTTCTCAAGCTTACAGAAAACGCCACTGCCCGTAAGAGCCTTAAACTCCAAAACGTCAAGCCTTGGCAAGCCTTCCTCTGTGGCTTTTCTTACAATAGCCTTAGATAACGGATGCTCGCTGCCCAGCTCGACAGAATATGAGAGAGAAAGCAGGTCTTTTTCTGAAAAGCCCTCGGCGGGGTAAACCCCTACTACAGTCGGGTTGCCTTCGGTTATTGTACCCGTCTTATCGAGAACGACTAGGTCGGTTTTTCCTGCCTGCTCGAGAGAGGTGGCCGTTTTGTAGAGAATGCCGTTTTTGGCACCAACGCCCGTTCCCACCATTATTGCAACAGGAGTAGCAAGCCCGAGCGCACACGGACAGCTTATAACAAGCACAGAAATCGCCCTTGCTATCGAAAATCCAAGGTCTTGACCTGCGATAAGCCATGCTGTGAGAGTTATAACCGAGATTGCCAGCACAATAGGAACAAACACCCCCGACACCTTGTCGGCAAGCTTTGCAATCGGTGCCTTCGTCGAAGAAGCGTCGCTTACCATTTTTATTATCTGCGATAATGTGGTGTCCTCGCCGACTTTTGTAGCCTCGCAACGCAGAAAGCCGTACTCGTTTATACTGCCTGCATAAACGATAGAGCCCTGCGACTTGTCTACGGGGATGCTCTCGCCGGTGAGGGCTGACTCGTTGACTGCACCTTGACCTTCTAATACAATGCCGTCTACTGCGACCTGCTCACCCGGACGCAGAAGGAATATATCGCCCAGTACTACCTCGGCTGTCGGTATCGTGATTTCTTTTTCGTCACGGACAACAGTCGCAGTCTTTGGTGCAAGCTTCATAAGTCCTTCGAGCGCTGAGGTCGTCTTGCCCTTGGCTCTGGCTTCGAGTAGCTTTCCTACAGTAATAAGCGTTAGAATCATAGCCGCCGACTCAAAGTATAGCCCGTGCAAGAGCGTAGAGCGTGCGCCTGATGTAGCTGCCATTTTGCAAAGCACAAACACGCTGTAACCAAAGGATGAAAACGAGCCGAGCGAAACAAGGGTATCCATATTCGGTGCACGGTGGATAAGCCCCTTGAAGCCGTTTATGAAAAACTGTCTGTTTATTATCATTACGGATAGCGACAGTAGCAGCTGCATAAAACCGATAGTCAAGGGCTTTGCGATGACCTTCGGCAAGGGCAACCCCCACATCGTATGCCCCATTGAAAGATATATAAGTGGCAGCATAAGAATTATAGAGGCTATAAGCCTTGCTGTGACGGAAGCTGCATTGTCGCTTTTGAGCTTTTTGAGTGCCTCGTCGGTGCTTGTTGTACTGCCCAAAGCCCAGAGAGAAGCCGTGTAGCCTGCCTTGGTTACAGCCGATATAACCTGCTCGGGTGTTGCCGTGCCTTCGACAGTCATTGAATTTGTGAGGAGATTGACAGAGCATTTTGAAACCCCGCCTAAAGAGCTGACTGCCTTTTCTACTCTTGCACTGCAAGCAGCACAGCTCATTCCTAAAACACTATATTTTTCCGTTTCTTACACCTCCTCGTATAGCTTTATTATATATTCTGCGAGGGTATTTGTCAACGAAATACAGCTGCCCCTTTATTGACAATTTTAAATTTGCGTACTATACTATAAAGGACGAGGAGATGCGATTTATGGAAGGAATAAAGATAACCGATGTGCGTGTGCATTCGGGCGACGGTGCGTTTTTAATAGATGACGGTGAAACAACCGTTTTGTACGATACCGGCTTTGGCTTTACGGGCTATGGTGTTGCCGAAAATATTAAAAGAGAGCTCGGCGACAGAACGCTCGACTATATTTTCCTTACTCATTCTCACTATGACCACGCCTTAGGCAGTGCGTATATTTTAAGGAAATTTCCCGATGCAAAGGTCGTTGCCGGCGAATATGCCGCAAGCGTTTTTGAAAGAGAAGGCGCAAAACGTACTATGCGTGAGCTCGACAATAAATTCGCGAGGGAATGTGGCTACGGCGACTATGAATTCTTGGGCGACGAGCTCAGGGTTGATATAAAGGTCAGAGAAGGGCACATTATAAAAGCAGGAGCTATGACCTTTGAGGTTATCGAGCTGCCCGGACATACACGTTGCTCGGTAGGGTACTATATGCCGGATAGAAAGCTTTTGCTCTCGAGCGAAACCCTCGGAGTTTTTGACGGCGAGAGTGTTATAATTCCTTCCTATCTTGTAAGCTACGACGATACGATTGCCTCTATAGAAAAAGTCGAGGCTCTCGACGTAAGAAGAATAATCTGTCCACACCTTGGACTGATAAGTGAGGAAAAAACGCAGTTCTTTCTAAAGAACATGAAGGCGCAGGCCGTAGAGTTTGCACAGACGGTAAGGGCTATGCAACAAAACGGCGACAGCGACGAGGAAATTATTTCCTGGTTCTTGGAAAAATACCGTCACGGCTATATCGAAAAGATTTATCCTATTGCCGCCGCAAGGCTTAACATGTCGATACTAATAAAACTTCTTTCTGCAAGGGAAGATAAAGAGTAATAAAATGGAGATGAAGAAATGAAAAAGAGCTTTAGAGGAGTAGTCGCCCTGGCTGCACTTTGCGTAACAGTAATGCTTGCAGGCTGTAGCAACACTGACAGCAGTATGTCAGCAGATGTTTCCCTGCCGGAAAGCGAAAGCCAGACGACAACAACTACCACCACTGCAACCGAGCCTACCACTACTACAACTACAACCTCGGCAGCAACTACAACCACCACAACAACGCCAACTACAACAACACCTACCACCACAACGCCCGAAACTACAACCACTACCACAGCACCGACAACAGAAAGTAATGGTATTGTGACACAAAAAGCTAGTGGCGAGATGTATGCTAACTGTATAGCAAACGTTCGTAAGGGCAATTCGACAGAATACGACGTTATTATGCAAATTCCAAAGAATAAGAAGGTCAAGATTATCGGCAAGTGCGATAACGGCTGGTACGCAGTTAAGGTTGACGGAAAAACGGGATATATGGCAGGTAGCGTGCTCTCGGATGGAAAAGTAGCAACCACTACCACCAAGGCAACAACCACGACAGCCTTCAAGGGCTTTGAACCGGATTTTCAGTATATGGATGAATCGGTTATAGAGGACGCTCAAACTAATTATGTAAACCGTTCGGGTGTAATACTTGCAAACCTCGGTACAAAGTATGTAAGAGCTATGGAGGTCTGCGGAGGAAACAAGTCCAAGGCAGAAACCTACGCTAAAACACTCAATAAGTATAAGGAAGCACTCGGTGACAGCGTTAACGTGTACTGTATGGTAGTGCCGACCTCGGCAGCGTACTATATGCCTGCAAAGGTGGGTAGCGCAGACCAGGGCAAGTACACAAAGGATGTCGGCGCAGCACTTAAGGGCATAACAAACGTCGACGTTTATTCGGTACTCTACGAGCATAGATTTGAGTATCTGTATTCGAGAAGCGACTTCCATTGGCAACCACTCGCAGCCTACTATTCGGCACAGGAGCTTGCAAGAGTATCCGAGCTTCCGTTCAAGGATATTTCAACCTATAAGCAGATTATAAGAACCGGCTATCTCGGTGCGTTCTATGCACTTTGCAATGTTCCGGAGCTCAGAAACAGCCCCGACTACTTTGCATACTACAAGCCGGACAACCTCGATAAGTGTACTGTTACCTACTATAACACATCCTTCAGAAACGGATACAAGGGCAATATGTTCTTCGATAATAACGGTATAAGCTCAAGCTATACGGTGTTTATCGGTACAGACAGCACAATCTGTCACGTCAAAACTGATGTGGACAATGACAGAACACTTGTCATCTTCAAGGATAGCTACGGCAATGCGCTCGTACCATTCTTGACAAACAGCTATGAGAACATCTATCTTTGCGACTTTAGATATTTTGATATAAACGCTATCGACTTTATAAAGAAGGTCAAGGCAACAGACCTGCTCTTTGCAATGTCGCCAATGGCGTCGAATTCCTCTAGCAAGGTTTCTATGATTGATAGAAACAGAACAAGATAATAATTGCTGAATTTTGCCCCGCTTGCCTGCATAAAATAGGTGAGTGGGGCGTCTTGCTAAAAAGCACTAAAACGGAAAGAATAAAATATTTATGAACACTATTGACAGATATGGAAAACTATGCTATAATTCACTCAGCACACAGGGTGCTGAAAGTGTGCCGAGTGACAGGAGCTTAAAAAGGAGAATGAATATGGCTACAATAAAAGATAAGCTTATAGTAGATGACGTATCGGATGAAATAGTTACTGTCGCAGAGAGAATTGCCATAACAGACGGCGTCAAGAATATCACCGTCAGACGTATTCTCAAGGAAATGAATGTCACTAACAGAGTTTTCTATAACAGGTATCATAATCTCAACGAGGTGCTCGAAATCATCTATCGCAAGGCAGTTATCCGTATGCGTGAGAGCCTTATTTCAGAGTATGATATGCGCACACAGTTCTATGACTATGTAATGGACGTCGCAGTAAAGGTACTTGTCAGAACATATGAAGTAAAGAGTGCGTTCAGCCAGTATATGTTCGAGTTTGACTCAGCAACCGACAGCAACAGAATCTGGTGGACAGACAGCATAAAGCAGATTATAGAGGTCGCTAAAGAAACCGGCCAGCTTGTCGATGTCGATTCGGATATGCTCAGCTATACAATATGGTGCTTCTTTAGGGGCTATAACGCCGACGCAGTTAAGAGAAAGCTCTCTGTCGAAGAAGCAGTAAAGAGATTTAAGTTCGGCTTGCATTGCCTGTTTTACGGACTTTCACCCGAGAAAAATAAATAAAGCTACTGTATTACGGCTTCTTAGCCGTAATATTAAGTGTAGCACGCCTTGTGCTGAATATCGTCGAACAAAGACGACACCTATCAGCAGAGAAAAACAAACGGCTTTTATGCCGTAAAAATTAAGCCAGCACAGAGTGTGCTGAAAAATGTCAGGGCTTGTCGATAGCATATAGCCCGATAATAAAGAGTTTGAAAGAGCGACAGAGTATATCTCAGCACGGTGTGTGCTGAAAATTAGGGTATTATGTCGCCGAAGCGCGAAAGCTGTACTTACAGCTAAAAAACACCTAGGAGAGCAGGCTCACCCCTGTCTTGCAATAGAGATTCAGATTTGGGAAGGAGGTCAGAATATGTCAATAAAGTTCTTGGGAACAGGCTTTTATGTACCACCCAGGGTTGTTACAAACGATGAGCTTTCACAGATGGTTGACACTAATGACGAATGGATTATGCAAAGAGTCGGCATAAAGGAAAGGCGAGTTTCTACCTGCGAAACTACAGCAGAAATGGCAACAAAGGCTGCTCGCAATGCACTTTTGTCTGCCGGTATAGAGGCGACTGAGCTTGACCTTATTATAGTCGGAACAATTACTTCTGATACAGCTTGCCCGACGGTTGCAGGCTCTGTTCAAAAAGCAATCGGTGCGACTTGCCCTGCGTTTGATATAAGCTCTGCTTGTAGCGGATTTATGTTTGCGCTGGAAACTGCCGACGCTTACGCCACAAAGGGAATGGCAAAAAACATTCTTGTCATCGGCGCAGAAAGACTCAGCAAGCTGATAGATTGGCATGACAGAAGCACATGCATAATCTTTGGCGACGGAGCAGGAGCGGCTGTTGTAACAAGGGGAGAGGGGTATCTTTCCTCAACGATATATACAAGTGGCTCGGATGAGGTGCTGTATATTCCCGATGAGGTTGGCTCGTCACCTTTTTATGAGAGGAAGGAAAAGCCACGCTTTGTCTATATGGATGGTCAGGAGACCTTTAAATTTGCAGTTTCAAGAATTGCAAGGGACATAAATGATGTAGCTAAAAAGGCTGGGCTCACATTAGAGCAGATAGACCATGTTGTTACTCATCAGGCGAATATACGAATTATCGAATATGCGTCAAAGAGGCTTAGAATCCCAATGGAAAAGTTCTTTGTGAACATTGATAGGTATGGTAATACTTCGGCAGCAAGCGTACCGATTGCCTTAGCTGAGCTTCACGCATCAGGCAAGCTGAGGCGTGGCGATATTGTCGCACTCTCGGCGTTCGGTGGCGGACTTTCAAGCGCTGCTTGTATTATAAAATGGTAGAAAACAAAATTTAAATTAACGGAGGAAATTATTATGACACTTCAGAAGGTAATCTCACTTTTAGCACTGCATCTCGAAATGGACGAGAGCGAAATCACAGAGGCAACAACATTTGCTGACCTCGGCGTTGACTCACTCGATACTGTCGAAATTATGATGGAAATGGAAGACGAATTCGGCGTTGAAATCAAGCCGGGCGAAGCAGGACAGTCAGTAGCCGACCTCGTAGCTTACATCGACAGCAAGCTCTAAAATTTCAAAGAGGCAGGAAAACTATGGTTAAAACTACGATTTGCGATATGCTCGGCATTGAGTACCCGATTTTTCAGGGTGGAATGGCGCATATCTCGGATGCAACGCTGGCCTCGGCAGTTTCTAATGCAGGTGGTCTTGGCATAATAACTGCTGCAAGTGGTAATGTCAAAGCCCTCGAGGAAGAAATCGACAAGGCGTTCTCCCTGACCGACAAGCCTTTTGGCGTAAACATTATGCTAAGGGGCGAAAATATCGACGAAATTGCCGAGCTTCTTGTAAGAAAGAAGGTCGCAGTCGTTACAACGGGCGCAGGCAACCCGGACAAATACATTCCTATGTGGAAGGAAGCTGGCATAAAGGTAATACCGGTTGTTCCTTCTTCTGCACTTGCAAAGCTTTGTGAAAGAAGCGGCGCAGACGCAGTTATCGCAGAGGGTGGCGAGTCGGGTGGCCACGTCGGTGACCTTACTACAATGGCGCTCGTGCCACAAGTTTGTGACGCAGTTTCTATCCCGGTAATCGCTGCCGGTGGAATTGCCGATGGCAGAGGAGTCGCAGCTGCACTTATGCTTGGCGCCCAGGGCGTACAGCTCGGCACAAGATTTTTGGTAGCAAGCGAGTGCTCTATAAGCCGTGTCTACAAGGATAAGGTTTTAAAGGCGAGCGACACCTCGACAATTATGACGGGCAAGAGGCTCGGTCACCCCGTAAGAAGCATAAAATCGCCGTTTTCAAGAGCCTATGCAAAGGCAGAGTATTCGAGCATATCCGACGAGGAGCTCGAGCAGATGGCAGTAGGAACTCTCAGAGCGGCTGTCGTTGACGGTGACGAAAAGAGAGGGTGCTTCCTCGCAGGTCAGATTTCGGGGCTTGTAGATAAGGAACAGCCTGCAAAAGAGATGATTGAAGAAATTTTCTCGCAGGCGCAGGAAATTTTGAATGGAGCAGCAAAATGGGTAAGATAGCATTTGTATTTTCAGGGCAGGGCGCTCAGTACAGTGGTATGGGAAAATCCCTCTACGATATGAACAAGGGCGCAACCGAGCTTTATAACGAGGCAGAAAAGCTAAGAGAGGGTACGCTAAGGCAATCCTTCGAGGGAACAGACGAGGAACTAAAGGCAACCGAGAACACCCAGCCTTGCCTTTATCTTGTAGAGCTTGCAGCAGCGACTTCGCTTAATGAAATGGGCGTGTACGCCGACGGTGTGGCAGGCTTTTCGCTCGGTGAGGTAGCGGCACTTGCTTATGCAGGCGTGTATTCTCACATAGACGGCTTTAAGGTTGTTACAAAAAGAGGCGAGCTTATGGGAAAAGCAGCAGGCGATGCAGATACAGCTATGGCTGCTGTTTTAAAGCTTGACGCTCAGGCAGTTTCACAGCTGGCAGAAAAGTTTGAAGGGCTGTATGCAGTAAACTTCAATTGCCCCGGACAAACGGTAGTTTCAGGGCTCAGGTCAAGTATGCCTGCTTTTGAAGAAGCTGTAAAGGAGCTCGGTGGCAGAACTGTTCCGCTCTCGGTAAGTGCGGCTTTTCATTCGCCGTTTATGAATGAGGCATCAGAGAAGTTTTATGAATTTTTAAAGGAGCAGAGCTTTGGCACGCCTACGCTTCCGGTTTATGCAAATTACACTGCAAATCCGTATGACAGCGACGTAGCCACTATGCTCAAAAATCAGATGAGAAGTCCTGTAAGATGGCAGGAAATTATCGAAAATATGCTCGCAGACGGCTACACCGATTTTATCGAGGTAGGCGCAGGCAAGACACTTTGTGGTCTTATAAAGAAGATTTCAAAGGAAGCTAAGGTCTATTCTGTTGACAGCGAGCAGACACTTGTTGAAACGGTAAAGGCGGTGAAGGGCGATGCTTAACGGCAAGGTTGCTCTCGTAACGGGAGCTTCAAGGGGTATCGGCGCTTCTATCGCAAAGAAGCTTGCGTCGCTCGGTGCTGATGTTGCAATAATCTATTGTGGCAGTGAAGAAAAGGCGCTTGCAGTAAGAGAGGAAGTCACCACTCAGTACGGCGTCAGGGCTTTTGCGTACAAGTGCGACGTTTCGAGCCTTGATGAGTGCACACAGACAGTAAAGCAGATAAATGCAGACCTTGGTGCAGTTGATATCCTCGTCAATAATGCAGGTATCACAAGGGATAACCTCATTATGATGATGAGCGAAGATGACTTTGACAAGGTTATTGACACGAATCTCAAGGGTGCTTTTAATATGATAAAGGCAACCTCACGAGGCTTTATAAAAAAGAAGTACGGCAAGATTATAAACATCTCCTCCGTATCGGGACTCTCCGGCATTGCCGGTCAGGCTAATTATTCAGCTTCAAAGGCTGGCGTAATCGGTCTGACAAAAGCAGTTGCAAAGGAGCTCGGCGGAAAGAATATCTGCTGTAATGCAATCGCACCGGGATTTATAATGACAGATATGACAGAGGGTCTTGGTAGCGAAGAAGAATTTTTAAAGGCAATACCTCTTAAGCGACTTGGAAAAACAGAGGATGTTGCAAATCTCGCTGCCTTCCTGGCAGACGAAGCGTCCGATTACATCACAGGTGAGGTAATCCGCATAGACGGTGGACTTGCAATGTAGCCTTGTCGGACGGAAAGGAGTTTTTTCTAGATGAAACGAGTTGTAATAACAGGTCTTGGTGCTGTTACTCCAATCGGCAATAACGTCGCAGATTTTTGGCAGAGCCTTAAGGACGGAAAGAACGGCATTGACCTTATAACAAGATTTGATACAGACGACCTCAAGGTGAAGCTTGCCGCTGAGGTAAGGGACTTTGATGCAAGTCTTTATATGGAAAAGGCTGAAGTAAGAAAGACTGATAAGTTCGTGCAGTACGCAATTGCTGCAGCTTCTCAGGCAGTCGAGGATAGCGGCATCGAAGGTAACATCGAGCCTGCGCGCTTTGGTGTGTACTTCGGCTCGGGTATCGGTGGCTTTGAAACCTTTATTTCAGAGGTGAACACCCTTAACGTAAGAGGCCCTGCAAGAGTTTCGCCACTATTTATAACAAAGATGATTCCTAATATGGCGGCAGGAAATATCGCAATAAAGTTTAAGGCTAACGGCCCGTGTATCTCTGTTGCAACAGCCTGCGCAACAGGTACAACAGCTATAGGCGAGGCGTACAGAACTATCGCAGGTGGATTTGCTGATGCAATTATCGCAGGTGGCTCTGATGCGGCAATCACAAAGCTCTCGGTTGCAGCTTTCGATAACTGTATGGCGCTTTGCGAGTCGCAGGATAAGGACGCCGCTTCAATACCTTTTGACAAGCGTAGATGTGGCTTCGTAATGGGCGAGGGCGCCGGCGCACTTATCGTCGAGGAATACGAGCACGCAGTAAAGAGAGGGGCAACCATCTATGCAGAGGTTGTCGGATATGGTAGCACCTGCGACGCACATCACGTTACTGCACCTGACCCTGAGGCAACATATTCTGCCAAGGCTATAGCAGACTGTATCGGCAACATCAAGGTGGCACCGGAGTGCATCTATTTTAACGCTCACGGCACAAGCACACCGATGAACGACAAGACAGAAACAAGAGCACTCAAGAACGTGCTCGGTGATGACGCTTACAAGATAAACCTAAGCTCTACAAAGTCGATGACAGGACATCTTCTCGGCGCAGCAGGCGCAATAGAGGCAGTCGCTTCTATCATGGCTCTGCGTGAGGGAATCGTTCCACCGACAATCAACTACAAGGAAGCCGACGAGGAGTGCGACATAAACTGCACACCAAACGTTTCGAAGAAGGCTGACATAAAGCTTGCGCTTTCATCATCGCTCGGCTTTGGTGGACACAACGCCTGCATAGGCTTTGCAAAGGTAGACAGATAAGAGGTCAGAAAATGAACATAGAAGAAATCAAAAAAATCCTTCCCCATAGGGAGGATATGCTCCTTATCGATTCGGCAGAGCTTATAGACGGCAAGGCGTACGGAAAGAAGTACATTACCGGTGACGAGTTCTTTCTTAAGGGGCACTTTCCCGAAAGACCGGTTGTGCCGGGAGTAATACTCTGCGAAATCCTTGCACAGTCGGTATGCGTGTGCCTTAAGGATACCCTTAAGGAAGGCACGCTCCCTTTCTTCACAGGGCTTGACAAGGTGAAGTTTAAAAACCCTGTAAAGCCGGGCGACACTTTTGAAACACAGTGCGAAATAACAAAGGTGAGAGAGCCGTTCTATTTTGCAAAGGGCGTAGGCACAGTCGATGGTAAGGTATGCGTAACGGCAGAGTTTTCCTTTGCTGTTACTAATGCGTAGTCGGAGGTATAGGTATGAATATAATCGAACTGCTCGGCTTTGGCAAGGGCAAGAATCCTGTGCCGAGAGATTGTAAAAAATGTGGCAGGCACATTTCGAGCGAGGAGCTCTTGGAGGGCTGTATGATTTGCCCCGAGTGTGGCACATATATGCGAATGGGCGCAATGGACAGAATAAATCTTATTGCAGATAAGGGTAGCTTTAAGGAAATCGACAAGGATATGGGTCAAGCAAACCCAATCGACTTTCCCGGCTACAAGGAAAAGCTCAAGGACGCCAAGAAAAACAGCGGAATTTCTGAGGCCGTAGTGTGTGGAATGTGCGAGATAGGCTCGTATCCTTGTGCTATATTTGTAATGGACTCAAACTTTATGATGGGCTCTATGGGTACTGTGGTCGGCGAAAAGATTACAAGGCTTTTCGAGGAGGCAACAAGACGCAGACTCCCCGTTGTCGGCTTTACCACCTCGGGTGGAGCAAGAATGCAGGAGGGAATATTCTCTCTTATGCAGATGGCAAAGGTCAGCGGTGCAGCCAAGAAGCACAGCGATAGCGGAAACCTCTATGTAGCAGTTCTCACAGACCCTACAACAGGTGGCGTTACGGCAAGCTTTGCTATGCAGGGCGACATAATTATCGCAGAGCCTAATGCGCTCGTCGGCTTTGCAGGCGCGAGAGTTATAACACAGACCACCGGTGAAAAGCTCCCTGAGGGCTTCCAGAGGTCAGAGTTTTTGTTAGAACACGGCTTTATTGACGTTATCGAGGACAGAAGAAGGCTGAAGTTCACGCTCACCAATATTCTGAAGGTTCACGCCTACGGAAGAAAAAGAGCGAAGTCTTCATAGGAGGTATGGCTATGGCAAAAAAAGCTGTAACTGCATATAACAGAGTTCAAGCGGCAAGAGATTCCCACAGACCGATGGGTGGCTACTATGTAGACAGAATGGTCGATAATTTTGTCGAGCTTCACGGTGACAGAAGATACGGTGATGATGCCGCAATCATCTCCGGAATCGGTTTTATAAATGATAAGCCTGTTACCGTTGTTGCAATGGAGAGAGGCGCAACAATCGAGGAGAGAATGAAAAGGCACTTCGGCTGTCCTACTCCCGAGGGTTATCGTAAGGCACTCAGACTTATGAAGGAGGCTGAAAAATTCCGCCGTCCTGTAATATGCTTTATAGGAAGCTCGGGCGCATATTGCGGCGTCGATGCAGAGGAGCGTGGTCAGGGTGAGGCAATCGCCGAGAACCTCTTTGAAATGATGGGGCTTAAGACTCCTATTATTTCAGTAATCGTCGGAGAAGGCGGAAGTGGTGGTGCGCTGGCACTCGGCGTAGGCGATACCGTTGTAATGCTCGAAAATTCTATATATTCTGTAATCTCTCCCGAGGGCTGTGCAAGCATTCTCTGGAAGGATTCTGCCAAGGCTCCCGAGGCTGCAAACGCATTAAGACTTACCTCTAAGGACCTCTACGACTTTGGCGTAATAGATAAGGTAATCGACGAGCAAAACAGAACCGCAGAGGAAATCTGCACAGAGCTAAAGAGCTTTATTCTGTCAGAAATCTCCGAAAAGGAGCTTATGACAACAGACGAGCTTCTCGCTCAAAGATATGAAAAATTCCGAAAAATTGGTGCATAGTATAGTTCCATAATAAAAAAGGCTCTGCTAGAGGAAAATTCCAGCAGAGCCGATTTTATTTGTTGTTGATTTAAGCGATGTTGCTTGGGTACTTACCCTCTTCAATGAGCTGTGCGATAGAGTCGATGAAAAGCTGCTTGTCTTCAGCGTAGGTTACGCCGAACCACTTGTCCTCAGACTTAAAGCACTTAACGGTAGCTTCGCCCTTCTTGAGCATCTCTTCAGTAACGATAGGGAGCAGGAATTCCTTCTTCATATCGCCACCTAAGTTCTGTAAGAACTCTAAGAACTTTTCTTCAAGAGCGTCGATGTAAGCAGGTGTGCAAGCCCACATATTCATTGATACAACAGCGTCATCAGAGAGAACCTCGCCTGACTTCTGCGAGCGAATAATTCCGTCACCCTCGCGAATGATATCGTAGGTTTCGTTAACGCTCTTTAGCATATCGTTATCGTCGAGTGAGCAAACGCCTCTTGTAACTGTACCGTTATCGGAAAGGGTGTTCTTTAAGATAAAGCCTGCCATACCGATATCGAGGTTGTCTTCCTTATCTCTTAAGAAGTCAACGAGCATCTTGTAAGCCTGCGCACCGTAGAAGTCATCAGCGTTGATGATGATAAACGGCTCGTTCACCTTGCCCTTACAGCAAAGTATAGCGTGGCCTGTTCCCCAAGGCTTCTGTCTGCCTTCTGCCGAGAATCCCTCAGGGAGCATATTAAGCTCCTGGTAGACATATTCGGTTTCAACAAGCTTTGAGATTCTGTTGCCGATTAGCGCCTTGAACTGCTCTTCAAAATCGTGTCTAATGATAAACACAATTTTGTCAACGCCTGCCTTGATAGCATCGTAGATTGAGTAGTCCATAATAATTTCACCGTTAGGACCAACCTGCGCAAGCTGCTTGATTCCACCACCGAATCGGCTTCCCATTCCTGCCGCCATAATGACGAGTGTTACTTTGTTCTTCATATAAAAACCTCCAATAAAATTTAGTCGCTTGTTAAGTATAATTATAATCAATAGTGGCCATTATGTCAATGAGGTATAATAAATATATATTTGTAAGCAATGCTGGTATTTTCATAAAAATTGACAAGGCACAAAAGCAGTGATATAATATTTTGTGATGCAACATAAAAAGAAAGGAGAACGGCTTTGTGAAAAAGGAAAAGAAGAAGCTATCCACTCGCAAGAAGGTCATAATAGGAATACTTATATTCTTAGCTGTATTACTTTTGCTCGCAGGATTAGTTCTTGCCTATATTATGATAAAGCTTGATAAAATCAATACCGTAGACAGAGAATACGATAATTCGGTTTATGAATCAATATACGAAGAGCCACCCGAGGTCGAAAACCCGAACAACGAGCCCGACTCACCTAAGAAGGATATCGACAGCCTTCTGGAACAAATCCAGGAGAATTTTGACAAGCTGCAGCAGCAGTCAACCGAGCTAAAGTTCTCTGACGATGTCTTAAATGTACTGCTCATAGGCACAGACGCTAGGACCAACAACGAAAGAGGTCGTAGCGACTCTATGATTTTAGTATCTATAAACAAGAAGACAGAAGAAATAGTCATGACCTCGATAATGAGAGATATATATCTTTCAATACCGGGGAAGAACAACAACCGTATAAATGCCGCATACGCCTTTGGCGGTGCAGACCTGCTCATTCAGACTGTCGAGCAGAACTTTGGTATCAGAGTCGATAAGTTCGTGCAGGTCGATTTTGCATCTTTTGAAAAGGTCGTAGAGGCTGTCGGCGGCGTCGAAATTGAGCTCAGCGAAAGAGAACTGGCAGAGGTTGAAAAATACGCGAGCTCACCGGGCGAGCCTAATAAAAACGGCAAGTACCTGCTCGATGGAAAGCAGGCTCTCATATACGCCAGAATACGCTATGTCGGTAACGCCGACTTTGAAAGAACGGATAGACAAAGAAGAGTTCTCGAGGAGATTTTCAAGAGCGCAAAAAATCTCTCAGTATTTGAACTGTCAGATAGCCTTGACGTAATTCTGCCGCTTGTTACAACAGACTTTACTAAGGGCGAGCTCTTGGACCTCGTGTTCGATGCAATGAACTATCTGTCATACGATAGAGTCCAGCTCAGAATACCTGCCGACGGGTATTTCTGGAATATGAGAATCAACGGTATGGCAGTCCTCGGTATCGACTTTGAGAAAAACCGAGAGCTGATGATTAATGAAATCTACGGTGAATAAGAAAAGCTATAAAGTAACATAACTATTCCTTGAGAGAGACCCTTTTGTAAAAGGGTCTCTCTCAAACTCTCTCCCTAAAACTTTTAATGTAATTTTCGATATGGGGCTTTTAGCCCCCTTATCGAAAATTAAGCTAAGAGTCTTTGGAAAGGGGTTTGGGGAAGACCTTTCTGCAGAAAGGTTTGCCCCAAAGAGTGTTATGTTGCCTTATAGCTTTATTTTTTATGTCCTCACTGAGATTTCTCCGCCGTAGAGGAGTTTTGTATCGCCGTTTTGGAGTCTTACCAAGAGTCTTCCACCGTCATCTATCGAGAGTGCGTGAGCAGGGTTTTCTTCGCCGTTTTCTGTAAAGGTTATATCTCTGCCGATAACGCACGAGTGCAGCCGATAGTATTCGAGAAAATCCTTTTGTGGCAGCTTGTCGCAAAGCTCAAAGAGCCTGCTTTTGATTTCGTCGACAAAAAGCTCCTTGTCGCCTTCAAAGTTTATCGAGCCTGCTTTTTCTGCGAGTGCTGTCGGAAAGCTCCTTGTCGAAAGATTGATGCCGATACCGACTATAACTGCGTCAAGACCGGCATTACCGAAAACGGATTCGCACAGTATTCCGCAAACCTTCTTGCCATCGACATATATATCGTTAACCCACTTTATAGAAGGGGAAAGACCTGTTAGCTTTTCTATTGATTGTGCGACAGCGACCGACGCCACGGCGGTTATCAGCGTAAATTCTGCAAGGTCAGCACTAGGACGCAACACGACGCTCATATAAAGCCCCGTATCAGCAGGCGAGAAAAAGTCCTTGCCCTGCCTGCCCCTGCCACCCGTCTGGTGACGAGCAGTAATGATAGCTTCGCACTCGAGGCCCTCGGCTATCAGTCTTTTTGCGTGGGAGTTTGTAGAGTCTGTTTCTGAAAGCGTTATTCTCTTGATATCATGCCTTTTCACGCCTTTTCACCTGCCTTGCAACAATAATATAATTAAGTATACCACATTGCCAAAGCCGTTGCAACTGCATAAAGTATAATTTAGCAAAAATACGATTGACACTTGCTTTTTAATGTAGTATAATTTATATAAGTATTTGTGTGAAAGCACAGTGCTGAATAAGATTAGTTTAGCAGACAATCGGCAGGTATGCTGTCTGCTTCAATAAAAAGAAAGGTGAATTTAAAATGGCTTACATTATCGGTGTTGACTGTGGTACAAGCGGTACAAAAACTGTCCTCTTTGACGAGACTGGAAAGGTGATTGCATCAAAGACAATCGAGTACCCAATGTATCAGCCTAAGAACGGCTACGCAGAGCAGAATCCAATCGACTGGAAGAACGCTATGATTGACACACTCAAGTACGTTGTTACAGCAAGTGGCGTTAACAAGAACGACATCAAGGGTATCGGTATCTCAGGACAGATGCACGGCCTTGTTATGCTCGACGCTAAGGGCGAGGTTCTTAGAAATTCTATTATCTGGTGCGACCAGAGAACTGCAAACGAGGTTGACGAAATGAACTCAATCCTCGGCAGAGAAAAGCTTATCGAAATCACTGCTAACCCTGCTCTCACAGGCTGGACTGCAGCTAAGATTCTTTGGGTTAGAAACAATGAGCCTGACATCTACGAGAAGTGTGCTCACATCCTTCTTCCAAAGGACTACCTAAGATACATACTCACAGGTGAGTTTGCAACAGAAGTTTCTGACGCTTCCGGCATGCAGCTCCTCGACATTTCAAACAGATGCTGGTCTGACGAGGTTCTTAATAAGCTCTCTATCGACAAGGCACTTCTCGGTAAGGTTTATGAATCCTGCGAGGTTACAGGTACAGTAACAAAGCAGATTGCTGAGCTCACAGGTCTTGCAGAGGGAACAATCGTCGTAGGTGGCGCAGGCGACAATGCTGCAGCTGCTATCGGTACAGGAGTTTGTGCCGACGGAAAGGCATTCACAACAATCGGTACATCCGGCGTTGTATTTGCTCATACATCTAAGATTTCTATCGACCCTAAGGGCAGAGTGCACACCTGCTGTGCAGCAGTTCCGGGTGCTTGGCACGTTATGGGCGTTACACAGGGTGCCGGCCTCTCACTCAAGTGGTTCAGAGATAACTTCTGCAACGCTGAAAAGGAAACTGCAAAGCATATGGGCGTTGACGAATATTACCTTATGGATAAGCAGGCTGAAACAGTTCCTGTTGGCGCAAACAGACTTCTCTACCTCCCATACCTTATGGGCGAGAGAACACCACACCTCGACCCTGATGCAAGAGGCGTGTTCTTCGGCCTTTCAGCTATGCATACAAAGAAGGAAATGCTAAGAGCAGTACTTGAAGGTGTTTCATACTCCCTCAGAGATTGCGTTGAGGTATTCAGAGAAATGAATATCGACGTATCCGATATGATGGCTTGCGGCGGTGGCGGAACATCACCACTCTGGCGTTCAATGCTCGCTGACCTCTACAACTGCCCTGTAAAGACAGCTTCCTCTAAGGAAGGCCCTGCACTCGGCGTTGCACTCCTTGCAGGTGTTGGAGCAGGTATCTACTCATCAGTTCCTCAGGCTTGCGAGGCTGTTGTTAAGGCTGACAAGATTCAGCAGCCTGACGCAATCAGAGTTCCTCAGTACGAGAGCTTCTACCAGCTCTACAGAGAGATTTATCCTGCACTCAAGGCGCAGTTCTCTAAGCTTGCTACACTTTAATTTGAGATAATAAAAACGGGCTGAACGAAAATTTACTTCGTTCAGCCCTTTCTTTTGGTGGTATCTCCAAAAGGGAGTCTAAAGGTATTGATTTTAAAAATGCGTTGGAGTATAATATGCCTGTGAGGGAACTCAGGCAACAGTAATGTCGGATATACCGTCAGCAGCTGCCTGCGACATCTCGAATGAGTGGATTTTTTCAAGCTGTGCTTCAAGGCGACGCTTTTCTTCAGCTCGGTCAGCGAGCTCCTGCATAAATGCGTGGAATGCGGTTGTGCTTATGATACAAAGTGCAGCAATACAAAGTGTAATTTCCATAATAAATTTCTCCTTTTCTTATCTCGTAAATTTCTTTCTTTCCTTCCCTCAATTATATAATAGCACAGCGTGTGTACAATTGTTCGGACAGTAAAATACAATTTGTCGAAACGTGTACTATTTTACGGACTCAAAACGCCTATACTGATATATATTGCCCCGAAGGGTAATATTATTCATATAAAAAGAAATAAACTGATATGGAGGTATCGCAAAATGAATATATGGCATGATATTTCACCAAAGAGAATCAAGAGCAGCGAATTCACAGCAGTAGTAGAGATTCCAAAGGGCTCAAAAATCAAGTACGAGCTCGACAAGGAGACAGGCCTTCTTATGATGGACAGAATTCTCCACACATCTACCCACTATCCTGCAAACTACGGATTTATTCCAAGAACCTACGCAGAGGACGGCGACCCACTCGATTTTCTTATGCTCTGCTCCGAGACACTTGTTCCGCTTTCACTTGTTAAGTGCAAGCCGATTGGTGTTATCGCAATGAGCGACAATGGCGCAGCAGACGAAAAAATTATCTGTGTTCCAACCGAGGACCCTAACTACAATCTCTACTCGGATATTTCACAGCTTCCTAAGCATATATTTGACGAGATGTCACACTTCTTCTCTGTATATAAGCAGCTAGAGGGCAAGGATACTGTTATCGACGAGATTCAGGGCGCAGAAAGAGCAAAGCAGATTATCCAGTCCTGCATCGACAGATACATCGAAAGCTACTGCAAGTAACCGGTGTGCCACTGGTGGCAATGTGACCCTATACTTTCTTGTAAGGAAAGCATACAAGGTCTGTATACTCAAAATAACGATATCAAAAAAGAAAAGCACCGAGAAATCGGTGCTTTTTTGTGCTTTAAAAATCATTATTCATACGGTAGCCTACGCCTAGCTCGTTAGAGATATACTTGTTTTCGCCCGGCATAAGACCCAGCTTTCGACGAATGTTTGCCATATTAACCTGAAGCTTCTTTATGCTTCCCGAGTCAGAATAACCCCAGATTTCTTTGATTATTGTCGAGTAGGTCATAACCTTGCCGACGTGCTGTGCCAAAAATGCGATAATGTTGTATTCCGTCTGGGTGAGCTTTATTTCACTGCCACCGAGTGTGAGTCTTCTGGCGTCATAGTCAAGGGTAAGCTCGCCACTTGTGAATTTTCCGCTGCTCGCCAAATCGCTTACAGAATTGTGACGGCTTGTCCTTAGCACAGAGCGTATTCTTGCAACAAGCTCAGCAGAGCCGAAGGGCTTTGTAACATAGTCATTTGCGCCGAGGTCGAGCGCCTCTACCTTATCTGATTCTCTGTCTCTTGCAGAAAGAACGATAATCGGAGTCAGCGACTGTTCGCGAATTGCCTTTAACACCTCGGTTCCGTCAATATCGGGTAGCCCGAGGTCGAGTATAACCACATCCGGCTTGTGAGAGGAAAAGCACATAAGGCCGGTACTGCCGTTTTTTGCACAAATCGCCTGATAGCCGTTTGCTTCAAGAAGTGCCGAAACAAAGCGTGTGATGTTTGCCTCATCTTCAATAACCAGAATTTTATACCTGTTACTCATCCGAGATATCCTCCTTGTCAAGAGTAAAGCCGAAGGTCATTCCGCCGTGCTTTCTTCTTTCTGCGAACATTTCGCCGCCGTGAGCCTTTATAATTGACGAGCAAACAGACAGCCCAATGCCCATCGAACGCTTCTTTCTGTCAGAGCTGTGCTTTAGAGAGATGCCAGTGCCATCAAAGATTTTTTCAAGCTTTTCTGGTGGAACCCCACAGCCGTTATCTATAACCTTAAACCGAACCTTATCAGAGCAATCCTCGACCTCAAGAATCAGCTTTGTCATACCTCTTGCGTGCTCGACTGCGTTATCGAGAAGATTCATAAGCACCTGTTCTATAAGCATTGCGTCGGCTAGGACGGCAATAAAGTCCTCGGGAATTACGTGGTTGAGCCTGATTTTAGGGTGAGCCTTTGAGAATTTTTCGATGACCGATGCAATAAGCTCTTCGAGCGATACTGAGGCTTTCGAAAGCTCAAAGCTCTCCTTGCCCTCAATTTTAGTGACAGACAAAAGATTTTCGACCATTCGTACAAGCCACATCGAGTCGGCTTTGACGCCCTCAAGCATTTCTATTTTTTGCTCGTCTGAGAGTGCGTCCCAGTTTTCGCTTACTGTCGAAACAGAGCCGTATATTGAGGTCAGCGGTGTTCTAAGGTCGTGAGAAACTGCCCTTAAAAGATTGGCTCGCATTTTCTCCTTTTCTGCCTCAAGCTTTATATCTTTTTGCGATTTTATTATTGTAACAAGTGTGCTTGTAACGGCTGTAACAATAATCATAACAACAGCCGAGAGAATGTTTTCCAGCACGGAAAAGTCCAGCTCAAAAGCAGGGAAGGTGAAGGCGTAGTTTACGGCAAGCACGCTTATGAGCGAGGCAACAATGCCATAGCAGTAGCCATCTGTCAGAATTGCGACAATAAATACAGCCAGCGTGAAAACCAGCGATATATGTGCTCCCATGTGTAGCTTGCTGTCAAGAAACAGTCCGATAAAAAAGCATACAGCAAGAATGAGCAGAGTAATGCCTGCGTTTTTTACTGTTTTTTTAAGTCGCGACTTATCCACTTAGGTGCACCTGCCTTTCGTACTTTATTATATTATAACATATTTGTGGCTAAGTGTCAGCAAAGATTTTGCAAAAAACACTTGACAGCTATACTTTGGCTGTCTTTACCGTTTCTTAGCCAAGGTAACGCAGTTCTTAACTGCTTCTTAGCCCGTATCGGTGATATAATAAGGTTGAAACAAAAAATCAGCTTTATAAATCACGGAGGAGTTTTATGGATATTTTTGACGTGCTGACGCTAATCGGTGGGCTGTGCCTTTTCCTATACGGAATGAATGTTATGGGTGACGCACTTGAAAGAAGGGCTGGTAGCAGACTTAGTACAGTTATCGGAAAGCTTACGACAAACAAGCTGACCGGCTTTCTTACCGGATTAGGCGTAACAGCTGTTATTCAAAGCTCGTCAGCAACAACAGTAATGGTGGTAGGCTTTGTTAACTCAGGACTTATGAGCTTCAAGCAGTCAATCGGCGTTATTATGGGCGCAAATATCGGTACAACCGTAACAGCGTGGATACTAAGTCTTGGCGGAATAGAGAGCAGTAATATCTTTATGCAACTTTTAAAGCCGACCTCATTTACACCGGTGCTTGCACTCATAGGCATAGTTTTCTATATGTTTTCAAAATCGAGCAAGAAGCGTGATACCGGACTTGTGCTGCTGGGCTTTGCAGTGCTTATGTTCGGTATGGATACAATGACAAAGGCAGTTTCTGGGCTTAAAGAGGTCGAGGGCTTCAGACAGCTCTTTGTAGCCTTTAAAAATCCGATTATGGGAGTGCTCGCAGGAGCAGTGCTGACAGCTGTAATACAGTCGAGCTCAGCTTCGGTGGGTATTCTTCAGGCACTTACTACAACAGGGCAGATTTCATACGGCGCGGCGTTTCCGATTATTATGGGACAGAACATCGGAACCTGCGTTACTGCGATTTTATCATCCTTCGGAACAAACAGAAATGCAAAGAGAGTTGCAACAGCCCATCTGTGCTTTAACATTATAGGCACAACCGTGCTGATGATAGTTCTTTATATCGTGAAAGAGACAATTTCTCCGGCAATTCTAGATATGGAAGCGAGCCACTTCGGCATAGCCGTGTCGCATTCTGTCTTCAATATCGTGTGCACAGCATTGCTCTTGCCGACATCTTCTCTGCTCGAAAAGCTTGTGTGCAGGCTTGTACCATATAAGCAGGAAGAGGACACAAAAACCGAGCTTGACGAAAGACTTCTCTCAACCCCTGCAATCGCACTCGATACCTGCCGTAACTATGCGATTGAGATGGGTAGCTGTGCAGGCAGAGCGCTGAAGGATAGCGTGTATGTCCTCTATGATTATAAGCCTGCGGTTGTAGAAGAAGTGAGAAAGCGTGAATCCAAAACCGACCACTATGAAGATGTAATCGGCAATTATCTGGTTATGCTTTCTGCGCATAGATTGAGTGATGACGAAAGTGCTAGGGCAGCTATGTTGCTCAGGGTAATAGGCGACTTTGAAAGAATTTCAGACCACGCCCTTAATCTCTGCGAATCTGCTATCGAGCTTAAGGATAAGGATATGACCTTCTCGGAGGAGGCTTGCGAAGAGCTTAAAACTCTCACAAACGCCGTTTTAGAAATCTTTTCGCTTACGCTTGAGGCGTTCAGGAATAACGATTCGAGCGCAATAAAGGGTATTCAACCACTCGAAGAGGTCATCGACGACATCAAGGAGGCTATGCGATCAAGGCATATAAAGCGTCTGCAGAAGGGCGGATGTGGGCTTGATGTAGGCTTTATATGGAGCGACCTTCTCACAAACCTAGAAAGAGTTTCTGACCACTGCCTAAATATCGCAGGTTGTATAGCAGAGGCGTCTGAGCATCATCTTAACATGCATGATGGAAAGCGTCGCCTGTCAGCTGATAATGATGCCTTCAGAGAAAGCTATAACAGCTATTTTGAAAGATTCAGACTCCCTGCAATCAAGTAGTCGGGAGAGAAAGGAAAATGTAAGATGGATATTTTATTGCAAGCTCTGCTTCTTGTACTCGGATTTGCAATGCTCGTCAAGGGAGCTGACTGGTTTGTCGATGGCTCGTCGTCGATTGCGTCAAAGCTGAAAATTCCACAGCTCATTATCGGACTTACCGTTGTAGCAATGGGAACAAGCGCCCCCGAAGCTGCCGTTAGTATTACAGCGGCAATGGACGGCAGCGCAGAAATAACAATCGGTAACATCGTAGGAAGCAACATCTTGAACATCCTTATAATCCTTGGCCTTTCAGCCGTAATCACAACGCTTGCTGTCGCTAAGTCCACAGTCAGAGTAGATATCCCTTTTATGACAGCTATGACCGTACTGCTGTTGCTACTAGGCTTAGATGGAAGGGTGGGCCGTGTCGATGGCGTAATCCTGCTTGTTTTCTTTGTTGGATATATCTCCTACCTTATATTTGTTGCAAGAAAGAACCCGGAGGAGCAGGCCGAGGGAGTTAAAAATCATCCTATCGCACTCGCTTTGCTTCTCACGGTTATAGGTCTTGTGCTTATAGTTCTCGGTAGTAATTTTACTGTAGACGCTGCCAGCGAGCTTGCAAGAAAATTCGGTATAAGCGAGAGATTTATCGGGCTTACTATCGTAGCTCTCGGAACATCTCTGCCCGAGCTTTTCACCTCGGTTGTGGCTGCAAGAAAAGGCAACGCAGATATCGCTATAGGTAATATCGTAGGTAGCAACATCTTTAACATTCTGTTCGTGGTAGGGCTTTCCGGAGTTATTATCCCCGTGCCTTTCGCAAGCGACTTCAGATTTGATACAATAGTGGCAATAGCTGCCGCAGTTCTACTGTTTTTATGTTGCTTTAAGGATAAAAAGCTTTCAAGACCTGGCGGAATAGTAATGCTCCTTAGCTATGCTCTCTACTTTGCTGTAATTATATAAGAAAAGACCTTCGGCGTAAAAACCGAAGGTCGTATTGTTAGCTATATAGTAGCGTCAATTTCTTTTCCGTGTCTTAGGATAACTCTCGGAACACGCTTTGAAATTCCACATACGATTTCATAACCGATAGTGTTGCAAAGTGAAGCAATCTCGTCAGCTGTGATTTTTTCATCGCCGTCACTGCCGATAAGTGTGACAACGTCGCCTGCCTTTGCGTCAAGACCGGTAACATCGCACATAAGCTGGTCCATGCAGACTCTGCCGATAATTTTTGCCCTCTTGCCGTTTATCAAAAGCTCACCCTTGCCGGATAACGCTCTTGGGTAACCGTCGGCATAGCCGATAGCAACAGTCGCAAGCTCCATATCAGCGTCGGCCATAAAGGTTCTGCCGTAGCTGACAAATTCGCCCTTCTTTATGCCCTTGACCTGTGCAACCCTCGCCTTGAGCGTGAGAGCAGGCTCCGGCGAGAAAGGAAGCGGAAGCGACGCGTTCGGCATAAGTCCGTAAAGGATAATACCAAGCCTTGCAAGGTCAGAGCCTGAACCGTCGTGATATATTCCACCTGCTGAATTCAGGTAGTGAACGCAAGGCATCTTAACGCCCTTTTCGATAAGAGAAGCCTTGACATCCATAAGCCTTGAAATCTGTGCCTTGGTGTACTCGATATCGCCCTCGTCGTCGCTGTCTGCAACACTGAGGTGAGTGAAGATGCCCTGTGCAGCAAGCTTTTGCAGGGAAGAAATCTCGAGTATGCCCGATACTATATCATCTATGCTGTCACAGTGAAGGCCGATTCTTGTCATGCCGGTGTCAATCGCAATATGTACAGAGAGCTTCTTTCCGTCCGGAATAAATCTGCAAAGCTCCTTAGCGTATGAAGGCTCTGTAATCGCTTGAATTATATTAAGCTCGCAAAGCTCCTTTGCAACCTCAGGCGGAGTGTAGCCGAGAATGAGTATGTCACCCATAACGCCGCTTTCTCTTACGCGCCTTGCTTCTTCGATGTTAGATACAGCGAATCTTTTAACCCCAAGCTCTTTTTCTAAAAACGGAGCAATAGCCTTGTCGCAGTGGCCGTAGCAGTCGGCCTTAACCACGCACATAATTTCCTTGTCGCCACCGATTGCGTTTTTGTACGCAGTATAATTGTGCTCGATAGCGTCAAGACTTATTTCTGCCCATGCTCTTTTTAGGTATGTCATATCTTATAACTCCGTTTCTCTAAGAAAATTTAATCTTTGTTGCAATAATCTATTGAAAAAAATGTGTAATTGTGTTATGCTATAAATGTATATTTCACAGCTAGTAAAAAAACTTGCTCTTGAAATGGAAGTGATTTTGTGGGTTGGGATAAATCAAAAACCTGCTGTTTTACAGGTCATCGTACTGAAAAAATATACGACGGAAGAGGACTCGAATCTATAGCCGTCAGACGTGTACTCAGCGTGCTAAGACTTGCTATCGACGAGGCTATCGACGAGGGCTACACTACCTTTATGACCGGTATGGCCAGAGGCATCGACCTTTGGGCTGCCAGGTTTATTGTCGAGCTTAAGGCGCAAAACCCGGAGATAAAGCTCGTATGTGTCCTGCCGTACTGTAATCACGGCAAGGGCTTTAGGTCACAGGATAAGTGGGACCACATGCTCGCACTGAGCGTAGCTGATGCTGTTGTGCATATAGACAGAAAAAGCAAGAGAAGTTCGCTCAGGCTTCGCAATCACTTTATGGTGGATAACTCCAGCAAGGTTATTGCCGTTGTTGCTGACAGACGCAGCGGAACAGGTCAGACTATACGCTATGCGCAAAAGCATTCGTCGCGGGTGAGGATAATCGACCTTGTTGAGAACGCACCACTATTCTGCGCTTATACATAATAGTTTACACCTATTGACGATAATATTCAAGTCCTTTTTTAAAAAAGCTTAGGAGCAAAAGAAATTCTGAAAGGAGACCTCACCTCATAAAGTGAGTGAGATAAGGTTATTTATGGGTAATAAAAAACAAGCAAAAAAGAACAACTCACAGCTTCCTGTAGCTGTTGTGTACGCTGTTACACTTCTTATAGGAATAATTGTGTTCGGAACAATCGGCTACTTTGCCGTAAGAAACTTCCTTCCTGAAAACAAGCCTCAGGACAGCTCGACGGAAGATAACGTAGCTAATTATACAACAGAAAACGACAGCATTATGCTCTATACAGTCTCGGATTCTAACGATGTCCTGTATTCTGTAGTGCTTGCAGCATTCAAGCCTTCTACACAGAATATCATTATCATTCCACTCACGCCTTATATCGAGTGTAGTGGACAGACCTTCAATGATATCTATATATCGCAGGGAATTGCCGCAGCTACAGACGCAGTTGCAAAAACTCTCGACATCAAAATCGACAGATATATGACACTCAGCACCACAACGCTTTCTGAAGTCGTGAATATTATAGGAACCTCGGTCGTGTCGCTCGTTGACCCTATCGTAATTCCGGACAGTGCAACAGGTGGTACCGTTTCATACCAGAAGGGCGCAAGATTTGCCGTAGACGGCGATAAGGCAGTAACTCTTATTACCTATCCAAGCTATGCAAGTGGCTATAGCTCCAATATGAAGATGTCGGGCGAAATTTGTGCCGCTTTAATAAACGACTTCTTCAAGCAGCCAAAGACCGCAAAGGCTAATATCGATACTATCTTCCGTAAGGAATATAACGACGCTAACACCAATATGACAATGGATGATTACAACCTCACAAAGAGCGCACTCGTGTATGTTATCGAAAACTCAACAATGCCGTCATATTCACTCACCCCAACAGGAATATGGCCTGAGCCAACAAGATTCGTTGTCGACGAAAGCTTTATAGCTCAGCTTGAGGGTTACCTCGAGGATTAGTAACGAAATAAAAAAGAAGGGAAGCAATCGGCTATGAAGCTAATGATTTTTATCCTTAATAAAAATGACGTTCTCGATACCTTGCTAGAAGGCTTTTCTGCAGCAGGTATAGGCGGCGCAACAATTATCGAGTCAGCAGGTCTTGCTGTTACCCTCTCAAGAATGGGTAGTAATATCTTCAGCTCATCACTCAGAGCACTCCTTAGTGCAGAGGAGAACAACCACACTATCATTTCTGTGATAAAGGATAGCCAACTTGAAGTCGCAAGAAAGGTTATCTACAGAACTGTCGGCGACCTCTCAAAGCCAAACACCGGCGTTTTGTGTACTGTTCCGCTTGACTTTGTCGAGGGTACGATAAAGAAGGTGCCGGATAAGGATTCCGACGAGAAGAAATAAGCAAAGTTCCTGAAAAAATTTTAAAAAGGGCTTGCAATTACTTTTAAAGTGTGATATAATGCATATAATATCTTTAACGAAAGGCTGGAAAGAAAACTTCCGGTCTTTTGCTTTTGTATGGGAGGTTGCCTATGGAGAATACAAAAAACAAAAAATCAGGTAGCTCGACGGTAGAAATAGTCAGAGAGCTGGCACAACCACTGTGTGATGAGCTCGGACTGTTTTTGTGGGACGTGCGCTTTGAAAAAGAGGGCACAACCTGGTACCTGAAGGTGCTCATCGACAAGGACGGCGGAGTCGATATGAATGACTGCGAGGCGTTTTCAAGACCATTTGATAAGATTCTTGACGACGTCGACCCTATCTCTCAGTCGTATGTCTTTGAGGTCGGAAGCCCGGGCCTCGCAAGAGAGCTTAAGCGTCCGGAACATTTTGAATGCTGTATAGGCGATGAGCTTAGAGTTCGCTTTATCCGTGAAAAAGACGGCGAGAAGGAATTTATCGGCGAGCTTTTAGGCTATGAAAAAGGTAAGATAACCGTTGTGAAGCGTGGCGAGGAGACTCCGATTGAAGTAGAGCTCTCGGAATGTGCCTATGTCAAGCTTTGTGACGACGAAGGTTTGTTTGACGAATAAAATTTAAAGGAGAATGTAAAAATGAACAACGAGTTTTTTAGTGCTCTTGAGCTCTTGGCTAAAGAGAACAACATCGAAACAGAGCAGCTTATCGAGAATATCAAGCAGGGTATTTTAAAGGCTGCAAAGAAGGATTATCCGGACAGCGATAATATCGGCATCGAAATCAACCCTGAAAAAGGCAAGTTCGACGTCAGAATTATCAAGACTGTCGTAGATACTATCCCTGAAAACCCAGGCAACGAAATCCACATTGACGAGGCTAAGACAATCTCTAAGAGAGCCAGAGTAGGCGGAACTGTAGAGATTAAGGTAGATACAAAGAAGTTCGGCAGAGTAGCTGCCCAGAACGCTAAGCAGTCAATCAAGCAGGACATCAAGGCTCACGAAAGTGCAAGACTTGTGGCACAGTTCGATTCTAAGAAGCACGAGTGCGTTTCTGCAGTAGTACAGAAGGTCGAGCCTTCCACACAGAACGCTATCGTTACTATCGACAAGAACGAGGCTTACCTCGTAAGAAGCGAGCAGATTCCGGGCGAGACATTAAAGGCAGGCGACATCATCAAGGTCTATGTACAGGATGTCGTAAACCTCACAAAGAAGCCTGCACTTAAGATTACAAGAACTAAAATCGAGCTCGTTGCTAAGCTTTTTGAACTCGAGGTTCCTGAAATCTATGACGGAACTGTTGAAATCAAGTCGATTTCAAGAGAGGCTGGCGCAAGAACAAAGATTGCCGTATGGAGCAAGGATAAGAACGTAGACGCAATCGGCGCTTGCATCGGTCCTAAGCATTCGAGAATTTCTTCAGTTGTTGAAGAGCTCAAGGGCGAGAAGATTGATATCATTCCTTATTCTGAGGATGATGCAGAATTTATTGCAAAGGCACTTTCACCGGCTGACGTTATCAGAGTAGATATCCTCGACGATGAGGTAAGAAGCTGTAAGGTAATCGTTCCTAACAACCAGCTCTCACTCGCTATCGGCAATAAGGGACAGAACGCTAAGCTTGCTCACAGACTCACAGGCTATAAGATTGATATTATCCCTGAGAATCCTGTTGACTAAAAAGGCGTAGCCGAAAGGAAAATACTTATGAAGACAAAAAAGATACCAATGCGTATGTGCCTTGGCTGCTCGGAGATGAAGCCTAAGAAGGAGCTCGTCAGAGTTGTCAAGTCGCCCGACGGAGAGATTTCTATAGACCTTACGGGAAAGAAATCCGGCAGAGGTGCGTATATATGCAAGAGTGCCGAATGTCTTATGCTTGCACGAAAGGGCAGAAAGCTTGAAAAGAGCTTTAGCTGTAAGATAGAGGACAGTGTCTATGACACAATGGAGGCTGAGCTTTTAAGTGAACAAGAATAACGATAAGGTAATAGTAAAAAAGAATATTTCAGGACTGCTCTCTATGTGCAGACGTGCAGGAAAGCTTGTTATGGGAATGGATATGGTCAAGGGCGCATGCCACGATGGTGCGGCTTACGGCGTCTATGTAGCAAAAGACCTCTCCCCCAAGAGCCTTAAGGAAGTTATGTATGTATGCTTTAAGGACGGCGTTAAGCTTTATGGTACGGATATGGATATGGAGCAGATTTCAAACAGCATAGGAAAGAAATCAGGTGTGCTGGCAATAACTGATGCAGGCTTTAATAAGAAGGCTTCTTCGATTGCTACACCTATAAAAATCGACACCTCGCTGTTTTATCTTGACTAGAGTTTTTGAGGAGGAATATAGCCTATGGCAATTAAAAAGTATAAAGTAAGCGAGCTCGCCAAGGACCTCGGCGTTTCAAGTAACGAGATTATCGAGTGCCTTAGCAAAGCTTTCGACGCAGGGAAAAAGAATTCTTCATCACTTTTAGATGAGGAGATAAACTATGTTCTCGAGGTGTATACCCAGAAAAATCAGGTAGCAAGCTTCGACGAATATTTTGCGGCAAAGACAACTTCCAAGAAGGCAGAGCCTAAGAAGGAAGAAAAGCCAAAGACTGAAGCACCAAAGAAGGAAGAGCCTAAGAAGGTAGAAGCTAAGAAGGAAGAGCCTAAGAAGGCAGAAGCACCAAAGAAGGAAAAGCCAAAGGCAGAGGTTAAGAGAGAAACTCCAAAGCCTGAGCAGAAGGCAGAGCCTAAGAAGGAAGCTCCAAAGCCACAGCCAAAGCCTAAGAAGGAAATGGCTAAGAAGAAGGAGCAGGGCCAGAAGATTATCTTCGGTGGAAAGACCGACGATAACGTAAAGGGCTACACCGTTTCTGAGGGTACACAGTCAGTTTCTAAGAGAAAGACTGTAGATACAAGAGGCTCGTACATTGAGCTTGACAAGTACAACGAGAGATACGACAACCTCGCTGATAACAGAAACACAAAGAACAATAAGGACAGCTTTGGCAAGAAGCAGAAGATTACACAGAAGTCACAGCAGTATAAGAAGCAGCAGCACTCCAAGAAGGAAACCGAAGCAGAAAAGCTCCGCAGACTCGAGCTCGAAAGAGCAAGAAAGCAGCAGCTTAAGGTGCTCATTCCTGATGAGATTGTAGTTTCTGAGCTTGCAACAAGACTTAAGGTAACAGTAACAGAGGTTATTAAGAAGCTTATGGGCCTCGGCGTAATGGCTTCTATAAACGAGGTAATCGACTTTGATACAGCGTCACTCGTAGCTGACGAGCTCGGCGCAAAGGTTGAGAAGGAAGTTATCGTTACTATCGAAGAAAGACTTATCGTCGACGAGGAAGACAAGGCTGAAGACCTCGAGGAGAGAAGCCCGGTTATCGTTGTTATGGGACACGTTGACCACGGTAAGACATCTATCCTCGACAGAATCAGAAACGCTAACGTTGCCGACGGAGAAGCAGGTGGTATCACACAGCATATCGGTGCTTATCAGGTTAAGTACGGTGGAAAGGTGCTTACCTTCCTCGATACACCGGGCCACGAGGCGTTCACATCTATGAGAGCAAGAGGTGCGAACATCACAGATATCGCTATCCTCGTTGTTGCAGCTGACGACGGTATTATGCCACAGACAGTTGAATCTATCAATCACGCAAAGGCAGCAGGTGTTTCGCTTATCGTTGCTATCAATAAGATGGATAAGGTAGGCGCAGACCCTGACAAGGTTAAGCAGGAGCTCACTAAGTACGACCTCGTTGTTGAAGATTGGGGCGGTGACGTAATCGCTGTTCCTGTATCTGCAAAGACAGGTATGGGTATCGACGAGCTTTTAGAGAACGTACTTCTCGTTGCCGAGGTTAAGGAGCTTAAGGCTAACCCTAACAAGCTCGCCAAGGGTACCGTTGTCGAGGCTAGACTCGATAAGGGTAAGGGCCCTGTTGCTACAGTTCTCGTGCAGAACGGTACGCTTAAGATGGGCGATATCATTATTGCAGGTACTGCTGTCGGCAGAATCAGAACAATGACAAACGACAAGGGACAGCTTGTTAACGAAGCAGGCCCATCATGCCCTGTAGAGATTACAGGTCTTGCTGAAACTCCATCAGCAGGCGATATCTTCAATGCCGTTGCTGACGAGCGTCTGGCAAGAGAACTCGTTGAACAGAGAAAGCACAAGGCTAAGGAAGAGCTGTTCTCACAGTACCAGAAGGTTACTCTCGATAACCTCTTTGCACAGATTTCTGAGGGCGAGATGAAGGAGCTTCCTATTATCGTAAAGGCTGACGTTCAGGGCTCTGTAGAGGCTGTAAAGCAGTCGCTCGAAAAGCTCACAAACGAGGAAGTTAGAGTTAGAGTTATCCACGGCGCTGTTGGTGCAATCTCTGAGAGCGACGTTATGCTCGCAGCTGCTTCAAACGCAATTATCGTAGGCTTTAATGTTCGTCCTGACCCTGTTGCAAAGGCAAACGCTGAGCAGGATGGCGTTGATATAAGACTTTACAGAATCATCTACGACGCAATCGAAGAAATCGAAAGCGCTATGAAGGGTATGCTCGCTCCTAAGTATAAGGAGGTCGACACTGCAAGAGTCGAGGTTAGACAGGTTTATAAGATTTCTAACGTCGGAAATGTTGCAGGCTCTTACGTGCTCAGCGGTAAGATTGGCAGAAACGACCTTATCAGAGTTGTTCGTGACGGTATCATTATCGCCGACGACAAGATGAGCTCACTCAAGCGTTTCAAGGATGACGCAAAGGATGTTTCGGCAGGCTTTGAATGTGGTATCACACTCGAGAAGTTCAACGACATCAAGGAAGGCGACATCTTCGAAGCATACGTTATGGAAGAATACAGAGATTAAGAAGGAGTAGCTATGGCAAGTATCAAATCGGGCCGTATGTCAGAAGACATACGCAGAATAATATCCGGCAAGATGCGTGACCTCAAGGACCCAAGAATCAATGGTGGAGATATGCTCACAGTTGTAAGATGCGACGTTGCAAGAGACGGCTCGTTCTGCAAGGTGTATATTTCTTCCTTCGAGGGTATCGCAAGGGCTAAGGAGGCCGTAAAGGGCTTCAATAGCGCAAAGGGCTTTTTAAAGAGAGAGATTTCTAATGTCTTGGGACTCAGAAAATGCCCGGAGCTCTCGTTTGTTGCCGACGATTCGATAGAACATTCTGCTCAGATAAACAGACTCCTCAAGGACGCTTTGCCAACAAGTACAGGCGAAGCACCGGAGGATGAAGAAGTAAGCGAGGACTAAATGGATTTTAAACGTGTAAAAGAGCTTTTAGAGGGCTGTGAGGATGTCTTTATCCTCACCCATAAAAGCCCGGACGGAGATACCTTCGGTTGTGGCTTTGCGCTTTGCAGAGTCCTTCGCAAGATGGGCAAGAGAGCCAATGTGCTTTGCTCCGACGGCTTTCCCGAAAGATATAGCTTTCTCTACGAGGGCTATGAGGAGGACAAGAGCCTTACAGAGCCGAAGTTTATAATTGCTGTCGATATCGCCGATACTACCCTTATGGGGAAAAATCTCATAGAGTATCAGAGAGAGGGCGCAGTTGACCTTTGCATCGACCACCATATTTCAAATAAGGGCTACGCCAAGGAAACCTACGTTGACGCTAAGGCGTGTGCAGCTTCGCTTATTATGTACGAGCTGTTTGAGTATATGGGAATAGACATAGACCTGCAGACAGCAAGATGCCTGTATACGGGTATAGCTACCGATACAGGTTGCTTTAAGTACGAAAATACAACTGCCAAGGCACATAATATCGCTGCATTGCTTATAGAAAAGGGCGTGGACTTCTCTTTCATCAATAGAAAGATGTTCGACCTTAAAAGCATGAGCAGGCTTATGGTCGAGAGAATAGCGACCGAAAATATCGAGCTACACTTTGACGGCAGGCTCTCTATAATCGTTATTACTAAGCAAACCATACAGCAAAGTGGTGCCGACGAAAGCGAGTTCGACGGAATTGCTGCTATACCGATTTCTGTCGAGGGTGTCCAGATGGGCATAACGGTCAGACAAAAGGGCGAGCACACCTATAAGGTTTCCGTCAGAACAACCGATGCACACGACGCCTCGCAGTTCTGCAAGCAGTTCGGTGGTGGTGGCCACATAAGAGCCGCAGGTTGCGAAGTAAAGGGAACACTCGACGAGGTTAAGGCTCAGATTATAGAAAAAGCAAGCGAGCTTTTTAAGGCATAAGGTGAATCTTATGGAAAATATAAGCAAGGAGCTTTCTGGAGTATTACCGGTCTATAAGCCGAAGGGCTGGACGTCCTTCGACGTAATCGCAAAGCTAAGAGGAATATTGAGAACTAAAAAGCTCGGTCATTCAGGAACACTCGACCCAATGGCAACAGGCGTGCTCGTGGTGTTTGTCGGCAAGGCGACCAAGGCTTGCGATATGGTAAGTGGCGACGGAAAGCGTTATCTGGCAGGCTTTAAACTCGGCTTAGAAACCGACACCCAGGATATTACCGGTGCTGTTACAAGACAAAGCGACAAGGCTGTTACAAAAGATGAACTCATAGCAGTAGCAAAAGAGTTTGTCGGTGATATTATGCAGACACCACCGATGTATTCGGCTGTCAAGGTCGGTGGGAAAAAGCTTTACGACCTCGCCAGAGAGGGCAAGGTTATAGAGCGTGAGGCAAAGAAGCGTCATATTGATTTTATCGACATTTCAGAGTATGACGAGAACACCCGCGAGGGCAAAATGTCCGTTTCTGTCAGCAGTGGCACATATATAAGAACGCTCATAAACGATATAGGAGAAAGACTCGGTAGCTTTGGTACTATGACTTCTTTGGAGAGAACCTTCGCAGGTGGTTTTGATGTGTCGGAGTGCTTTAGCCTGGAAGAGCTGGCTTCTATGCAGGAAGATAATACTATCGAGAGTGCGATAAAACCACTATGCAGAGTGTTCGATAAGCTTTGCAAAATTTCTCTCAGCGAGAAAAACACCACGCTTTATAAAAATGGCGTTAAGCTAAGACCTGAGCAGGTCGGCATTAAAAACTCCGGAGATTACGAAGGCAAGGCGCTTTCGGTTTATTCGGCAGAGGGCGAGTTTATCTCGGTCGCAAAAATAGATGCCGAGAAGAACGAGCTCAGAAGCGTTAAGAATTTCTACTAAAAAAGGAGGCGCAGGGCTCTTGGATAGCAATAAAAAACTAAATACCTGCGTCGCACTAGGACTCTTTGACGGAGTGCATCTCGGTCATAGAGCAGTTATAGAAAAGGCAGTAAAGGTCGCTTTAGAAAAAAACCTTGTGCCGACAGCCTTTACGTTTTCAAACGGCGCAGTCGCAGTCAAGGGCACAAAGCCTATCATCTCGGATGACGATAAGTGCAGAAGGCTCAAGGAGCTTGGTATAGAAAACGTATGCACGGTAGATTTTGAGGATGTAAGAGAGCTTTCCCCGACAGAGTTTTTTGAAAAAATTCTGATAGAAAGGCTCGGCTGCAGGGTAATAGTCTGTGGCTATGATTTTAGGTTCGGAAAGAAAGCTTTGGGCGATACACAATTACTAAGAGAGCTTTGTGCAAAAAACGGTACAATGCTGATTGTCGTCGATAAGGTGACGGTAGATGGCATGGTGGCGTCCTCGACTGCTATAAGAGAGGCTGTGTCAAGAGGCGAGATTTCGCTTGCTAATACGCTTTTGGGCTATAGACTTAGCTATAAAAACGAGATTTTGCACGGCAGACAGCTCGGCAGAATAATGGATTGTCCGACTGTCAATCAAAAACTGCCGGGCGATGTAGCTACTCCTAAATTCGGCGTGTATCTCAGCGAAATCGAAATTGACGGCACAGTGTATAAGGGGCTTACAAACATCGGAGTAAAGCCGACTGTTACCGACTGCACAGAACCTGCACTTGAAACGCATATACTCGGCTTTGAGGGCGACGCCTACGGTAAGGAAGCTATACTTTACCCCTGTAAGTTTTTACGAGAAGAAAAGAAGTTTTCTTCAATCGATGAGCTTTCGGCTCAGATTAAAAATGACATAAAGCTGGCTATCGGCTGATTGCCGACATAAGCTTTAACAAGGCTGTCACGCTTTTCACACAAAAGTATGATACGCTTAATATGGAAGTTTGTGTGACAAAAAATGCAAGGAGGAACTTTAAATGATTGAGGTTAAAAATCTCACCAAGCATTATGGCGATAAGGTCGCCGTTAACAATATTTCCTTCATAGCAAACGACGGAGAAATTCTGGGCTTTCTTGGCCCTAACGGAGCAGGAAAGAGCACAACGATGAATATGCTCACAGGCTATATTTCTTCAACAGACGGACAAGCTCTTATAAATGGAATAGATATTCTCGAAAATCCAATGAAGGCTAAAAAAGAGATTGGCTATCTCCCTGAGCTTCCGCCACTCTATCTTGATATGACGGTCAAGGAGTATCTGAAGTTTATATACGACCTTAAAAAATGCAAGCTCCCAAGAAATACGCATCTGGCAGATGTGTGCAAGCTTGTAAAGATTGAAAATGTATATAACAGAATAATCAAGAATCTTTCAAAGGGATATCGCCAGAGAGTCGGACTTGCACAGGCACTTATAGGTAACCCGAAGGTGCTTATCCTGGACGAGCCGACAGTCGGTCTTGACCCTAATCAGATTATCGAAATCAGAACCCTTATAAAGAAGCTGGGAAAGAACCACACGGTTATTCTTTCATCACATATTCTCTCTGAGATTCAGGCTGTCTGCGATAGAATTATCGTTATAAATAACGGCAATATCGTTGCAGACGATACCGCAGAAAACCTCTCAAAATCGCTCTCTCAGGAGCATAAGCTCATAGCACAGATTGACGGCCCGTCGGGAGAGGTCGTAAAGACCGTTTCTACAATAAGAGGCGTCAAGTCTATAGAAAAAGGCAAGCAGCTTTCAGAATCGGTTTATGAATATAATATCGAAACTGACGAGCACTTAGACATAAGACGTGAGCTCTTCAACAGACTCGCAGCAAGAAACTGGTATCTGCTTGGGCTCAAAACAAGCGAGCTTACCCTTGAGGATATTTTCTTAAAGCTTACAATCGGAGAGAATGTTAAGCTTACAAAAAAAGCAAAGGGGGAGAATAAGTAATGGGTGCAATATTCCGTCGTGAGCTTTTAGCTTACTTTACAACACCTATCGGCTATATCTTCCTCGCAATATTCTACGCAGGAGCAGGCCTTTTCTTCAATATGACAGCGCTTAGCAGCGGTAGGGCAGATTTGGCGTACACCTTTACGCTTCTCATATATGTGCTTTTGGTTGTAATACCAATCCTCACAATGAGAACGCTCTCGGAAGAAAAGAACCAGAAGACCGATCAGTGTCTGCTGACAGCACCGATTAGCCTCGGTGGACTTGTTATGGGAAAGTTTTTAGCAGCGTTTGTAATATTCACTCTCGCTGTAGGAATAACCGTTGTGTATGCTGTCGTGGTATCAGCCTTTGCAAGCGTCGACTGGCTTGTTGTAATAGGCAACGTTGTCGGCTTTATACTTCTTGGCTCTGCGTTTATTTCGATAGGAATTTTCGTTTCATCACTTACTGAAAACCAGGTTGTTTCTGCAATCATAAGCTTTGCGGCTATGCTGCTTTGCTATCTCTTGAGTGCGATTTCACAGCTTATCCCTGTTGAATGGCTCTCTAAGGCTGTATCAAATCTCTCGTTTGTCGATAGATACACAGGCTTTACATACGGCCTCTTCGACCTCTCAAACGTACTGTTCTTTATAAGCGTAACGGCTGTATTCCTCTACCTCACCGTGAGAGTATTGGAAAAGCGCCGTTGGAGCTAGAAAGGGGGAGGTTTTATGTCAGAGAAAAAGCTTAAAAAAGACAAGACTACCTCAGCTCCTAAGAAGAAGGTCAGCGCAAAGGTCGTAAAGCATACAACAATGGCAACAGTCCTGACGGTGTTCTTTATCGCAATAGTAGTGCTTATAAATGTCGTAGCGTCAATAATTTTCGACCGCTACCCACTCACCCTTGACCTTACCGAAAACAGCAAGTACTCTATCTCACAGCAGTCTATCGACTATGTGGAGGGTATCGACAGCAAAATCACCATTACGGTGCTCGCCGAAGAAGAGGTGTTCGCTTCTGTCAATGAATATACAGTTCAGGCCCAGGAGCTTTTAAAGAGATACAAGGAGTACAATCCGAACATCACTATAAAGTATGTTGACCTGCTCAAGAACCCTGAAATCGTGTCCGATTACCCTGACGTTACACTCAAGGATTACGACATAGTTTTTGAAACCTATGTAACAGACGAGGCTTCGGGCGAGAAGTTCCACAGAGTAAAGGTTGTAAACCTTGCACAGCTCGTTTCCTGGAATCCGGACTTTATATCGCAGCTCGAAAGCTACTATGGCGATTTCGATGCGTTCTGCCAGACGTATGGTGCAGTAAACGTTGTAGCAGCCTACGGCGGTTATATAACAGGCTCGTCAGCTGAGCAGGCGTTTACATCGGCTCTTATGCACATCACAGACCCTGACCCTGTAGAAGTCGCATTCCTCACAGGCAGAGATGAGGTGTCAGAGCTTTCAAGATTCAGAAGTCTGCTTTCTGCAAACGGCTACACAGTTTCTACAATCGATATTACAACAGAAGAAATCCCAAGCAATATCGACGTGGTAATTGTCGGTGCACCAAAGCAGGATTACCTCGACAGCGAGGTAAAGAAGCTCTCTGACTTCCTTATAAACGACGGTATGCTTGAGAAGGATATGATTTATATTGCATCTGTCCAGCAGGCAAAGACTCCTAACCTCGACGAGTTTTTAGAGGAGTACGGCGTTAAGATTGAAGAAGCGATTGTCTTTGAAAACAACAGCTCATATGTCTATGCCGACCTGTACGCAGAAGAGTTTATAAATATAGGCGTGGTTGCAAGCGAGAACTACCTCCAGGATATCAACACCGACTCTCTCATTCTTGCAATCAAGAGAGCAAGACCTATCGAGCTACTCTTTGAAGAGGGCAATATGATGGTCACAGAAAGCTTTTTGACCTCAACCGACCAGGGATATACCTTCGATTATGAGGATACAAGTAAGCCGCTTAGCAAGGGCGTGCAAAACTACATTACGGTATCCTCGAAGGCGGTATTTCTCGGCGAGGAGACAGGCTACTCAAACCTTATGGTTATAGCGTCCGAGGCTTTCTTCGACGATACAATACTTCAGACCTCGCAGTTCCAGAACTCTGAGTATATAGTGAGCCTTATAAACGGTATGACAAAGAAGTCCTCGACAGGCTTTGTTGTTGAAACAAAGACAATCCTCGGCGATAGATTTGACCTTACCGAAAAGCAGGCAAGTGCACTCAAATGGATCTTCCAGGCAGCGATCCCTCTGCTCGTGCTTGTAGCAGGCATAATTGTTTACAGAGTAAGAAAGAACAAGTAGTGGGAGGTATCGCATTTGAATTCTAAAATTAAAGGAATTATAGTCGGTGCAGTCGTGCTCGTGTGCCTCGGTATAACGCTTGTCGTGCTGACGCTTTCAGACCCGACAAGGAATTCTGACGATTCGTCAAGCATTCCCGATAATTCAAGCGTAAGGGATGAGCTGCTCCAGGATGAAGAAACTATCGCCCTTACAGAGCTCGATAAAAACAGCATTTCTAAGCTGACCTTTAAAAACGAAAGCGGAACACTAACAATCGAAAGAACTCAAAAGGCTAACGGCGACACCCCTGCCAAGTGGGAACTCGCCGAGCTTTCGGGAGTGAGGCAGAATAGCACCTTTGTTAATGCCTGCGTAAATATTGCATCATCACTCAAGGGCAGACAGCTTGTAGAGGAGAATGCTACCGACCTTTCAAAATACGGTCTGAAGGAACCTAAGGCGAGCCTTACAATATCAGCAGACGGCAAGAGCGACGTTACCTTCAATATCGGTATCGAAATCGCAGCAGGTGGCTATCACTACATCTGTAAGGATGGCAGCAACAGCGTGTATACCGTGCTTTCTGCAAACGCCTCATACTTTTTCGAGGACGCATTGTTCTACTGCTCTAATGCACTTGTCGATACTCCTGCCAATAACGCTTGGCCTACAATCGAAAGGCTTACAATCAAGAGGCAGGACCTCGACTATGATATGGTGTTCGTAACAGTTCCCGAGGATGAAATCCCAATCGGTATGTCCTCTAACCAAGCACTTATCGAGCCGGTTCACCAGTTCTTGAACATTACTGCCTCAGCTGATGTAACGCACGGAATATGGGGGCTTTCGTCAACCGAGGCTGTGCTCTTGCACCCAACCGACGAGGATAAGGAAAAGTACGGACTCCTAGAGCCTTTCGCAAAGGTGATTCTAGATACTGACGATGTCGACTACACCTTAAGCATCGGCAACCCCGTGTACGCTCTTAATGAGCAGGGCGAGGAAACTACCACCGTCGCAGGATATTACTGCTACTTAAATGCAGATGATACAGATTGTATCTATATAATTTCTGCAAGTGAGTGTGTCTGGGCAACGGTAGTTCCGGGCGATATTATAATCGGTATGATGACAAACAACCTCTTTATCGACCTCGACAAGATTTCGCTAAAGGGCAAGGACAAGAGCTATGATATCGATGTTTATGCCCAGGAGGACTCAAACAAGGATGACGATATCGACGACCACGTCTACGAGGTAAAGGTCGACGGTAAGGAGGTAAGCGTCGAGCTGTTCCAAAGCTGGTATGTATATTGGCTCGAGTGCCCAACCAGTGAAACCTACTTCACACCACTTACAGGCAATGAGGAGTTGTACCTCTCGGTTACTATCACTCTCGAGAACGGAAAACAGCAGGTTGTAGAGTTCTATGAGTCCACAAACAGAAGACTTATCGCTGTGATTGACGGCGATGTAGGATATATGATTCCAACAAGCTACGCCGATACTCTTATGTCAAACGTACAGAGAATTATCGACGGAAAAGAAATGGTTACAACATACTAAGGAGGATAAAAATATGGCTGATAATAAGTTTTTTACCTACAAGGGCTACCCACTTGTAAGAAAGGGTAACGAGCTGTACTACGGAAATATGGGTGACGAGTACGTTACATGGATTCAGATTCTCGCAGCAGAGGATATGAACGATATCAAGACCGCTACTAAGGTCAGAATCTATAAGCTCTCTACAGACAAGAGCCTTCCTGTAAAGAAC
>JAZSCN010000025.1:0-63697 GCA_045602925.1 Oscillospiraceae bacterium
CTTACAAGGGTGGTTACCCAGAAGAAGCTACAGATACAGGCTGGACACTTACACAGGCTTGCGGCTCTGCTGCTTCAGGTTCCTAATAGTTAGTGACTGAATGTACAATAGCTAAATGCTAATCAAAGCTACCGTAGAAATTCGGTAGCTTTTTTATTTGCAAAAATATTATAAAAGCATTGACAAATAAGCCTATACTTGATATAATAAGTTGTAAATGTTAATTACCTTTTAGAAGAAATAATTATATGGAGGGATTTCTAATGAAGAAATCATCAAAGGGCTTTACACTCGTAGAGCTTATCGTAGTTATCGCTATCATCGGTATCCTCGCTGCTATCCTCGTGCCTGCACTTTTAGGATACATCCAGGATTCCAAGCTGACATCAGCTAATGCATCAGCTAAAACAGTCTACACTGCCGTAAATAATTATGCGCAGAAGTGCCTCGCAGCAGGCTACCCACTCAACATATCAAGTATGAGCGGCACTGTACAGGCAACAACCGTTGACGCTCCACCGGTACCTGATTCTTCCGATGATATGGCACTTTCAGTAATCAGTGTATACGTAAGAACTGCTATCAGCTGTTCACTTGGCGCAGATGCAGTCGGTACTTCATATGAAGTAAGCTTTAACACAAAGGGCTTCCCAACTGCAGCAATCTGGGCAAAGTCCGGTGACGACCCTTATGTAGGTGGCTATCCCGAAGAAGCTACCGAAACTAACTGGGATCTCACAAAGGCTGCAGGAACAGCTTCAGGCTCCTAATTTAATATTAAATAACCCCTTCGAGAGAAGGGGTTTAATTTTAGTTTGTTAAAATTTAAATTTTTTTGAACAAACTATTGACAAGACGTGATTTGATTGGTATACTTATAAATGAAATAGAAAAATTATCGTAATTTTTTATTCACATTTTTTAGGGGGTAATTTTATGAAGAAGTCATCTAAGGGCTTCACACTCATCGAGCTTATTGTCGTAATTTGTATCATAGGTATACTTGCGGCTATCCTTGTGCCTGCTATGATAGGCTATATCAATGATGCGAAGCTCACCTCTGCAAATGCTAACGCTAAAACAATATATAACGCTGTCAATAACTATTGCCAGAAGTGCCTTACTGCAGGTTATACTATACCGCAGGGTACACTCGGAGAAACCGATGATACAATCGACGGTACTATGGTCGTGGGCACTCCGGATGACGATAACATCGTTGTTCCTAGCTCACCGCCGGGTGATACACTCGAAAGCTGGAAGGATAGCCTCGCTATCGCCGTCAACGCATCTATGAACGACGATTCCAGAGGAACAGTGTATTGCTTCGAGATTTCCGATACAGGCTTCCCGGATGGCGTTCTTTTCTCAAAGTCCACCGAGGATATCTATATCGGTTCTTATCCACATGTTGCTACCGAGAAGAATATGACTCTTTCTCAGGCAATCGGTACACAAGGCTCGTAATTTAATCTATCAAGCAGGCTTTCGCTATTGCGAAGGCCTGTTTTTTGTGATATAATCATTATATGTAATTCGAAAAGAGGTGAGTGAGCTTGAAATATCTAAAGAGCATGGGCGCCAAGGTGTTCGGTCTGTCGTTCTTTTGCTTTATGATAGCCGTGTTGCCGGTTATGATAAGTGGGGGAGGACTGTTTGCGTTCTATTCCGATTATGATAATCAGAATCTGGAGTTTATGTCAAATATCCACTATGCCCTTAGAAACGGTGGACTCGGCTGGGACTGGTTTACCGATTTAGGCTCCTCACATATCCATTCATATGGCTACTATGGGCTGGGTAGCCCGTTCTTCTGGATAATGATGCTGCTCCCCGAAAAGCTACTGCTCCCCGCGATGCCGATTATGCTCGCCCTTAAAACTGCAGTCGCTTCCCTCACAGCTTATCTCTTTATAAGAAGATTTACACGCTCTGACGAGTCTGCCGCTGTAGGTAGTATACTCTATGCATTTTCAGGCTTCCAGCTTTACAATATCGTGTTCTACCACTTCCACGACGCAGTCGCATTTTTCCCACTTTTGCTACTCGCAATCGAGCTTCATATCAAGGAAGGTAAGCGTGGTATATTCGCACTCGTCACAGCACTGTGTGCCCTCACGAACTTCTATTTCTTCTTCGGCCAAGTGATTTTTGTGCTTATCTATATCGCTGTAAGAAGTACAGATAAGAGCTTCGGCATTACTCTCAAAAGCTTTGCAACGTTAGCTATTGAAGCCGTTTTGGGTACGCTTATCGCAGGCGTGCTGCTATTCCCAAGCTTTTTGGCTGTCTCAGCCAGCGGAAGAGCTGCCGAAAGACTTTCAGGCTCCGATATGTTCTTGTACGAGGGACTGGGCTTCTATGCAAGATTTTTGCAAACAATAGTTATGTCACCGGACCCTTGCCTTATCTCTAACCTTATCGAAACGCCAAAGTATAAGTTCGGCTCGCTCGCACCATACCTACCTGTGTTCTCGGCAGTGTTTGTGGTGGCATTTTCAAGGAAGAATAAGAAAAGCTGGCTTACTAAAATCACAATATTAAGCCTTGTAATCTCGCTTGTGCCATTGCTCAATTCAGCCTTCTCACTTTTTAATCCAACCTACTACGCAAGATGGCACTATATGCCGATTTTGCTCCTCTGTATAATGACAGCAAGCGTCATCGACGAGCCAAACGAATACCCCGTGAAGTCAAGCTTCTGGGTGTTTGTCGGTGCGTTTTGTGTCTTTGTCGCAAGCCTCTTTATCCCCGTTACCGTAGACGGCAAGAGAATGCTGCATTTTGAAAGACTCGATATAACACTCCTTGTTCCACAGTTCTTGGTGACAGCAGTTATGTTTGTCCTGCTCGGAGTCGTCGTGTTTAAGCTAAAGCGTGATAAGCTGTTTTCACTTAACTGTATAACTGCAGCAACCGTCGGGGCAATAGTCCTCTCGTGTGGCTTTATATGGCCGTGTACCTCACTCGATAACCATAGAAAGCTTATCTGCGATAACTATACACCCGATACACTCGATGAGTATAGAAGCGACGAGTTTGAAAGAATCGAGCTTATAGACGCCTATGCTAATTTCAATATGTTCTGGCATGTCCCTTCAACAAAATCATATATCAGCCTCTGTAGTAGCTCTATTGCTGAGTTTTATGACGCAATCGGTATGACCTATGACGTCGGAAAAACCTACGATAGCTCTGCCTATGCGCTCAGAGGACTGCTCTCTGTAAGATATATCTTGGATGACGTAGAACCAACTCAACTCGCCTTGCAGGATAAAACGGGCGAGGCAACCGGATATCTCGGCTGTACCTATCACGGTATGGCAGGCGACTTCTATGTATATGAGAATTTGCACTATGTCCCAATTGGCTTTACCTATGATAGCTATGTTACCTACGAGCAATTAGAAAGCGTCACAGAGCCAAGTAGTAAGGCAATGCTGCTTTTGAACGCAATCGCCCTAACCGATAAGCAGATTGAAAAATATAGTAGCAACCTCACGCAGTATGACGTTAAGAGCCTCTCAACCGAGAACTCCAGCTACTTTGAAGCATGCGAAGTCAGAGCACAAAACAGCTGTGATAGCTTTATAGCAACAACAGACGGTTTTACTGCCAGCATTACACTCAGTAAGGATAATCTCGTGTTCTTTAGTACACCATATGAGAAGGGAATGCAGGCACTTGTCAATGGCGAGAATGTGCCCGTAGAAAAAGTCCAGGGTGGGCTTATCGCAATCCCTTGTAAAGCAGGGGAGAATAGCATCGAGCTTACCTTTAAGCCGGAGGGCGTTACAGAAGGCATGGTGATCTCCCTCGTTGGAATTGTCGGATATGTAGCGTATCTCATTATAATAAAGCGTAAAAGAAAATAAAAAAGCACCTCTGAAAAGAGGTGCAATTTTGTGTCTTGGGTAAGTATTAGTCGTCCTTCTGAGCCTTGAGAAGGTCTCTGATTTCTTCAAGAAGAGCAATATCATCCGGCTTCTTTGGTGGTTCAGCAGGAGCTTCTTCAGCCGTTTTCTTAGCCGCCTTCTCTCTAAGAGTATTGATACCCTTAACCATGATAAAGATACAGATAGCGATAAGAACAAAGTTTAAGATTGCTTCTATAAACATACCGTAACGGATGGCAAGCTCTTCTTGTGTAACAACGCCCTCAGCGTCAAGAACTGCCTCTGATAAAACAACCTTGAGCTCTGCAAAATCAATATCGCCTGTCAAAAGACCGAGTGCCGGCATAATAATATCAGCAACAAGGCTGTTTACAATCTTTGTAAACGCACCGCCTATGATAACACCGACAGCCATATCGATTACATTGCCTCTTGAGATAAATTCCTTAAATTCGGCAATAATGCCCTTCTTCTTTTCGTTTCCCATAATGGAATACCTCCGTGCATATTTTGATAATTCAATTATAGCAGAAATTCAAAAGAAAATCAACAATTTTCACGCATTTTCGAGTGAAAATGCAATTATGAATTTTTTGTAAACAAAGCTTGAGAGCTATTGCAATTGCAGATAAAAGTTGCTATAATATTATAGCGACGTTGAGAAGTACATTGGGGTATAGCCAAGCGGTAAGGCAGTGGACTCTGACTCCACCATTCCAAAGGTTCGAATCCTTTTACCCCAACCATTTGTAGAGAGCTGTCGGCAATGCTGACAGCTTATCTGCAACGCATACAGGGTAGATACTGCCCTATAGCCAAGCGGTAAGGCAACGGACTTTGACTCCGTCACTCGTGCGTTCAAATCGCACTAGGGCAACCAACAGAAGTACTGAGCAAAGCCAACCGCATTGAAGTAGTGGGCTTTGCTCAATACTCCGATGGAGTATTGAGAGTATATATGAAGTGGAATAGTCCACATCATTTCTACCTTTACCTGCAATTTACCATTATCGAGCCAATTACCGACTCGCTCACTTTGTAGAGTAAGTAAGGTCAACGAGGGAACACCCCTTTAACCTTCTGCTATAGCTTTTCACCTTTCGGTATTCACTACACTTAGGTAATTGTAAATGTAGTCTAAGAGATACAGTATTCGCTCTGCCTTAACTTCACTTCAGTATGCTTATCCGTTCATCGTATCAAAGAGTTTGGAACTCTCAGGCTTTCAGTACGCGTGCTATCTCTTAATCAGGAACGGCTCATCACCCCACCACTATAACATCAATTAGGTATAACTGCTATTCAATTTTCAAGGTACTAAGCAGACGTTTCTCTGTCTGCTAAGATATACAAAAAATGCCTTCTTGAAGCTATAACTTTAGCCCAAGAAGACACTTGACAAATCTATTTGAGTTGTGGTATAATTATCACAACGAAATAGCGTGCAGGTTTCTCTTGGAGTTGGTAGCTCCTTGAAATTCCGTTTTTTGATTTTCCTCAGAAGAAAATCAAAAAACAGCTCGCATTCTTAATATCCTACTACCATTATATCACTTTTTGTCAGGCTTGTCAAGAGCCTGTAAAAATTAAATTTTCAAAAAAGCTGTGGTATTAGGAGTTTTTTAAATTAAACCATACATAAAAAAGCACACACTTATCCTAGTGCGTGTTTTTTTATTTGTCCTTGTGTCTTTCGTCAAAGTGTGTCTTAAAGACACACTTTTTATTATCTGACAGAAAGAAAATCACGAAGGCAAAAAAATAACCTCAACCCACCGACTAAGGAGAGTTGAGGTTTTGTTGTTGTCAATACTGTGTCTTGAAGACACACTTTTTCTATCTGCTCAGACCTTCGCTCTCGGTCAGGTCGAGTGGCTCATCATCGTTGACGTATGACTTGTTTATTGTGTAGGTGTTTGCTTCTTGCTGTTCTAAAAGTTTTGATAATGCTTCTTCAAGTTTCTTGAAATCACAACAACGGCTAACTAGCCTAGAATACTTTTCAGGTGTTTCAGTTACCATACGATATAGCTTGTTAGCTTTTTTGGAAATCTTGCTTATATTTTTGTTACACCAATCTAGCTGATTGTTGAGCAATTCTTTATAACGTCGTTGCTGATAATTATCATTTTTGCTTGGCTTTATATTTATTAGCATCAGGTGTTCTTCTGAAACAGGAATCATATTGTTTAAATTTAAAGCACCTATATAATGCTGTCTTTTGTCATACAGCTTATGAAAATCAACATCGTTTTTCATTCTTTCGTGTTTGGGCTTTGGTGAGGTAAGTGGAATACAATACTTTTTATCATTCATAATAATGACAATAGCAACAAAGGGTCTGTTTTCTTTATGGTCGTGTGGAGAAGTGGACATAACCCTATTATCAACGTTTGAAAGATATTCTACATATGATATATCAAGTATGTAAAGATTTAGTCTTTTGTTTTGCATACATCCTCCTGAAAATAAAAGGGACTACACAAGGTAGTCCCAAATCTTTTAAAACTCCCACTTAAACGGTAGGGTACACCGCTTTTAAAACTCCCACTCACAGTAGGGACTACTGCTTTTAAAACTCCCACTCACAGTAGGGACTACTTGCTTTTTACAGAAACATAAAGCTTCCATACGATAAGTCAATGCCTATCACCATTTATATTATATCCGATATTTCCGAAAATGTCAATAGGTAATTTCTAGTGTGTCTTAAAGACACACTTTTTATTATCTGCTCAGACCTTCGCTCTCGGTCAGGTCGAGTGGCTCGTCGGTCTGATTATGTCTTGACTCTAGGTTAACGCCATCTATACAATGCTCATAAACAAACTGTGAAATGGTATCCTTGTTATTAGTTTCATAATAGTCAATCAAAAGTGTAACAAAATCCCTTTGCTTATCAACAGGAATACTGATTATACCACAGCCGTTGCTTATCATTATTTTGTTAGCAACGAGCTGTGCAGTTCTTTTGTTTCCGTCCATAAACAACTGACTTCTCATAATATAGAGCATAGTGTCAATAGCTTTGTGGGTAGGCGATATATCATTGTTATTCATTGTACTAGTAAGGAAATCAACTATTTCTTCTTCTATAGGGATAGAAGGCTTCCAAGTTGTGCCACCAATCTTCACATTTTCTGTCCGAATAATACCTTCGTTAAAAACAATACCCCTTCCGATTTCCGAATTTACTTGACGTATAAAACGTAAATCGAGAGGATAATCAATAGTGTCGAGGATAAAATTCCAAGCGTGTTTTAGATTGTTGACCTTTATTGTATCTTCAACCGATAGCCCTGCGACAGTACGTCCTTCGTAAATTTCTCGTGTATCAGGATATGTTACTCCTATTCCTTCTAAACGTGCTTCGGTATAAATACTATCAACGATGTTTCTCTTAGCAAAGAGTATGTTATCTTTTAGTGACATACAAAACTTGTTTTTCACGATATGTCCACCTCCATTGTTCATTAAAATTATAGCATATTTATTATTCCTACGTCAAGACATAAGACCTTTGCTTTCAAAGTGTGTCTTGAAGACACACTTTTTCTATCTGCTCAGACCTTCGCTCTCGGTCAGGTCGAGTGGTGTATCTTCGCCATTACCACTATTATCTGTATAGTACCTCTGATAATACGCAGAGAAATCTCGTAGCTTGTACTTTTCGACGTACTCTGCGATTGATAAGCCTTCGTATTCCTTTGCATTAAAGGTGTCGGCAAATACGTCTTGCTGTTCAAAAAAAGAATAGAGTGCTTCTGCCACACATTCGTCCGTCAGGTCGAGCGTGTTGCCATATTTGAGCTTGGCGTAGGTCGTTTCGATATTCTTGACAACTGTACCTAGTTGCGAATGAGTGTATGTGCCATAGTAGAGCTTAGACTTCTTCAGCAAGGATTCTATCTCGTTGTCCTTTTGGATTGATTCTGCAAGGTTATGGATTCTACCTTCCTGTTCAAATTTCTTGCTGTCACGCTTTACCACTAAATTGAAGTTGTTGTAGCTAAGGTGCTTACGCAGAACAAACAAGCTGTACGCTTCTTTGTTTTCTCTGTCAGAAAGATAAATTGAATTGAGAAGAAGGGGAGAGTCGGTTACTACTATTTCCACCTTGCCAATGAGCCTGTCGATTCTTCTTTGCTGTTCGGCAAGGAGCTGTTGCTGATTTCTCAATGTGCCATCGAGAAGGTCATATCTCTCCTCCCATACAAGCTCTTTTGCATACTCGGACACATACTCGGTTATGTATCCTCTCTTTTTAAGCTCGGAAACAATATGCATAGAAGCAGTTGTTTTCCCTGCACCTGCACCTCCGAATGCGTTGACTACTAATGTTTTCATAGTTATTCCTCCTTTCAAAGTGTGTCTTTAAGACACACTTTTTCTATCTGCTCAGACCTTCGCTCTCGGTCAGGTCGAGAAGGTCATCGTCCGTCAGGTCGAGTGGCTCGTCGGCAGTCGGCTCTAAACAAAGCTCGTTCAGGCGAGAAACGATTGAATCAGGCTCGTCGGTGATGTCAACAATATCACCATTCCAAACCTCGCCATACAGACCTTTGCAGTTGATGTTGTTCTTTGCCTTTAGCCCTATACCACCTGAAGCTTGCCACTCAATGAGATTTTTGGTGTAGTCATCGAGCAGAATGTCGGTTGACTTGATTCCGTTAGGTATGTAGTCAGCTTTGTTCTTTCCGACCTGCGTAAAAATGCGATGAGCTTCATCAATGTTCGGCAAATATCTGTCTATCCAAGCGTGTTTTTCAGCCTTGCAGTACGGTGGCTCTCCGTCTACTGTAGCGGACAGGATAAAGACTTCTACTTTGTTATCGCAAGCTAAGTTGGAGATAGCTTGACAACAGTTTTCAAAAGGCTTCAGGTTTCTGAAAAAGTCTTTTTCAAACATTCTCTCTAAGTACTGCACTTCATCGTGAAAGCGAGCCAATGTGCCGTCCATATCTACAAAGATACGGATTCTGTCTGTTGTTTTTACGTTGTTTACCATTTTTTGATTCCTCCTAGTGTTTAGTTGTATTTTTATCCGTCAGAAATGAAAAAGCTTTGTTAATTCAATACGCCACGCCTTTCTTACATAAATACGCCATCAAAAAAATATAAAGCAAGCTAAATTACTAAGCTTTGAGTCTTAATAAGTGAGTATATTATGTATAACTACAAAGTGTATATACAAATCTTATTTTTCAATTATTCTGACAGATATAACGTCTTTAGTGGGTTAATTATCCATAGCTCATTTTAAGGACTACCTTTATTGCCAAAAAAATAATAACTTTTTTTCTTCGAGGGCTTGACAGATTTAAATATCTGTGTTACAATGTCCTCAAGATTATAAAGTATTTCTTGACGGTTATCAAAGTTATACTTTGGACGAGTGTGTTTGCACCACACTCGTTCTTTTTTTATACCCTTTTTAGTTATACGTCCTTGCACAAACTCTGTAACGCTGTACTTGTTGTCGGTGTAGTCACCGAAGGAGCAGCGAGTTCTCTTGCGTCTGATGAGCTTAAGTGTGATAAGCTCCTTGATGATGGATATAATGTCGGAACGAGTTGCTGACACACCTTCAGATATAATCATATCTGCAATGTCGGAGTAGCTGTGGAAGAATGAGCTGTTAAGACTGCCACGCTCTGTGCAAGCGAGCTTACAGCACAGGCAGTAAACATAGAAAGCCTTGTTACTGCTTATCTGTGACAGAGCCTTACGCTGTACGCAAAAATAACGGCTCTCTAAGGCGTTTCTCTTTACATAGTATAAAGTTGTGCCTAGCTTTCCGTCGGCTCTGTGAGTGCGTGTAGAGAAGGAAATAAAGCCATTCTGTGAGAGCTTTGCGAGTGTACGCTTAACTGTAGCTACAGAAAGTCCTGAAAGACGTGCTAGAGTATCCTGTTTAACTGTCATAACATAGTATTCTCCGTCCTTGCTCTGCTTAGTGTTAGGGTTAACGAGTGACAGGAAGGTTACTGCAAGTCTGAAGCTTGTCCTGTCAGAGATACTGAATAGTGAGTTGGGGATTTTGATTTTCACGTCTTTCACTTCCTTTCTGATTTTAATTGAGCCTATCGAGATAGGCTTGAATGATGTTGTGTTCTTCAGGGGTAATGTGCCTTTTGATTTTTAATTCTCGTGTAGCTAAGCGTTGAGCTGTCGATACATCGAATCTTGCACAAGCCTTAGAGAACTCACTATCGGTAAACATATCGAGCTTACCTATAATGCGATTCTCGTCCTCTGTAGGAGCTGTTGGGCTTATGCTTTCAGTTGCAGGTGCAGGAATCTGCACAAAGGATAATTGTGGTGGCTGTGGTGGTGTCCACTTCTCAGGCTTTGTAGCTTCAGAGCTAGGAACACCTTTTTCCTTAGTAAGTATTTCAGATGTACTCTTATCTGCTTCAACTTTGGAAACAGCAGAAATGTAACTGCTACTGTCTAGTTTTCCGTTTTGACTGCCTGTACTACTTTCAGCTGTAGGTGTAACATCTTCGAATACACCGTTGCGTAGCATTAGGTGTATAGTACGTCCGATAGGAGCAAAGTTGTATCTGACTTTTTCGAGGTCAATTTTAATAAGCTCTATCGGAATGTTCTTGATAGGTACAGGCTTAATGCCGAGTTTGTAGAAGTAGTCGAGCTTAGTCTTGATAGGATAGCAACGCATACGCTTAGTAATAGCTGTACCTTCTTCAAGACGAGAGAGCTGTTCGCCTGACATCAGAGGTCGGCTGTCGATGTTGATGTTCTGATGATTGAGCCACTCTCTAAGTCTACCTGAGTATGTCCTGTACTCTACTGTTTCGTTGCCGAGCAGAGCAGAGAAGTACTCGTTAGTATCTCTGTCAATAGATTGTATGTAAACTACATTAGCACAGTTAGAACGTATTGTCTTAGCTTGTGTGTCGTACTTGGTATCGAGTTGATTAAGGTCTTGACAGTAGAGCGTCCACAAGATGTTACGACCAGCAGATACAGTAATCTTGTTGTCCATCGAGGGTATCCTGACCATATTTCCAAACTCATCAAGCTCAAAGATTACTCTTTGTGGTAGCTTGTTATCAGGGAAGTTACGGCTCTGTGCTACAAGCTGTTCGTAGCACTGATGAATGAACAGGGAAGCTATAACGTGACGGCTAGGCTTTTCGTCAGGTACTATCATAAAGATAGCACAAGGCTTGTTAGGAACGATAAGGTTGCCAAAGTTAATTTGATTACCACTTGTCAGCCTTTGTATACCTTCATCCGAGCCGAATATCTGAAGGTTAGAGGAAAGCGTAGCGAATATCGAGCTTCGCATTTCTCCTGATGAGAAGTTAGATGTAGCATACGAAGAACGTGCAGGATTGCCGATAGGGAGCTTTTGGAAAAGCTCGTCGAGGGCATTGACATTTCGCTTCGCTCCACCTATCACCTGTACTCTGTTAACTGTACCAAAAGCTATAAAGAATTGATACACCGAGTATAGTGATAGCTTGTCGAGATTAGGGGTTTTTCCGTCACTTCGACGGCTATCTTTTTTGTAGCCATCCTCTAAGAGATATAGAATCATAGCTACAAGCAACGATTTAGCCGATTCAGGCCAAATCGGGTCTGACTTCGGATTGTCTGTAAATAGGCTCGCAAGTGAGTTGACCATATCGGTTGTTTGCGATAGGTCAGAATCAGAACGCATTGCTTTTACATATTCCTCTTTGATTACCTCTAAAGGATTCCATAGCGATGAGTAGTTGGTGTCGGCTAGGTTAAGTATTACTACTTCATAGCCGTTTTCTTTAAGGATAGGGAAGGTGTACTCACAGATTTCACCCTTAGGGTCGTTAATTACAAGGCTGTGCTTACTCTTAGACATTGCAATAGCTCTTATCTTTGGAAGTACAAACGTCTGACCTTTACCTGAACGAGTAGTACCGATTATCATCGAGTTAGAGGTCGATGTATCACAGTAGAGCTTGTTGCCGTACTTCGCTACTATCAGCCCTGACTTTTCAGCTCTTTCAAGGTGATTTTCGTCGGCTATGCAATAGAAGTCTTTGTTGTTCTGTAAGTCCTTCTCCGTAGCCCAATGGACGTCACCCTTCAGACCTTTGTTGCCGTTCTTTATAAGCCACATATCATCTAGTCGTTTGCAGATGAAGAAGGTCAGACCGATAGACATAACGATGATGAGCTTAATATCGAAGCTTTCAGGTGGTATGTATAAGTACTTTAGCTTAAAAGACAGGTCGGTCTTGCTGTTAGCACTATCTACATTCTCTACTGTTGTTTGAGAAGATGATGATGTGACTTGCGTGCTGTTGTTTACATTGTCACCTAAGGCTCCCATGAGCAACAGTAAGTAGTTGAGTATTAAGCAAGCACACACATAGCATATAACAGCTGTTAGAAAGAAGTTGCGAACACGCTGAAGCTTTCGCTTGTGTTTTGTTTCTTTATCCATAGTAATTATCACCTCGCTAAGTTGTTTTGAATTTCGTATTCACGCATTAGTTGATGTAGATGTGCCATCATCTCTTGATAGACCTGTGACGCACATCTATTAGCCTTGTGTAGCTCGCTGATTGCCGAATTAAAACGCTCTGCCTGATACTTTCTGCCGTAGCCACCTCGAATTGCTGTGACACGTTTAAGTTTTGCCTGAGCGTACCATAGCCCTTGCTCTGAAGCCCTAGTTAGATAGTCGATACCTTTATCTCTGTCATATATAGGTAGCTTCTTGTCAAGGTACACCTTGCCGAGCTTGTACAGAGCGTACCTGTTGTTGTGCCTGTCAGCAGATAGTGTCAGCCACTTAACTCCATCATCTATAAAGCCGTTATGCAAGCACAGGCTACCGAGCTTGTACAGAGCATAAGGATTGTCCTTCTCAGCGGATAGTGTAAGGTAGTGCTGTGCTAGTCTAAGGTCTTTTATGTCTTCTGACAGATACGCCTTGCCGAGCTTGTATTCAAGCTTGCTCTGTTCTTCAATACTGCCTTGTAGGTTGATGACCTTATCGAGTGCTTTGTGTAACTTCTTAACGTAGAGCCTCATATAGTCCTCTGACAGATACGGCTCTCTGTCGATGTTAGCTCGATAGTTGCTACCATATCTTTGTGCCGAGTCAAACTCACCCACCTCGTTTTCTGACAGATACGGCTCTGCCGTTTCTGAAGGCGAGAACACAACTCTCTGCCTAGCCACAACATCAAAGTCTTGTTGCTTCATAAAGTTAAGTAGCGAGTTACCTGCACGCTGATAGAAATCTGCGAGCTGATGAGTGCTGTACTTCTCTTTGTCGGTAATGCCGTAGGCTTTTTGGTAGTAGCTGTCCATTTGCTGAAGGTCTGCATTGTACTTATCCCATATAGCTTTAAGGTCAGGTGACTTAGCTATAAGGTTATCTATACAAGAGTCAATTTGCTTGCGATACCTAAACATACGTCTGCGATTATACTGCCATTGCTTGTCAGGAGGAAGGGCAGTAGCTAACGCAATTATCTGTACATCGGTATTACTGAAGTTACTGCTAAGTTGAGGAAGTAGAATGTCACGCTGAAGCTTATTGAGGTCATCAATCAGCTTGTGCTTATTTTGATTACTGCGAGTTATCTCGTTGAACACTTTAGACTTAAAGGATTCAAGGGCGTGCTGTTCTAAGCAGTTGCCGTCCTTGTACTTTTGCTTTCGGTCAACACGATTCTCGTGTTCGAGCAAGGAAAAGTGGACGTGTATGTTGTCGGTGTTCAGATGTATCGAAGCACACCAATAACAATTATCATCATCGAGCTTGTGTGACTCGTGTATCAGCTCGGACATAGCCGACCTTACAATCTGCCTCATCTGACGAGTGTCAAGCTCTCCGTCTTTGAGTAGTCCGTTTTCTTCAAGGTGAGCGTTATCGAAGGAGAGAACACCAATGTATTTTGGTGAGCCGTTAGCCTTCGTCTGTTCTTCAAATCGACGGAACATTTCTTTGTCGTTGTCGTTGTAGCAGTCTATCTTATCATCAAAAGCACCTAATGACTTTTCAGGATTCTCCATATAGTCTAAGTAGTCGGTACGCTGTTGCTTAGTTTTCGCAACATACTTTTCAGGCTTCGTGTAGTAGTCGAGAATATCTCCTTTTCCAATTTTCCAACTCGGATTACTAGGCTCTAAAAACTTGACTTTCACAATGTTGCTCGGCAAAGCCACTTTTCTTCCTCCTTCCTAAGTGTGTCTTTAAGACACACTTTTTTAGTTTCATTTTTTTAGATGTTGCTATCGTGCTGTTGCGACTTCTTAATCTTGATTGAGTAGTTGCTGTGAGCCTGTTCGTAGTACTTAGTTCGATTACTGCGATTACTCAAATTCAAGTCTGTGTCACTTGACGAGAATTCAGGTAGCTCATCATCACCTAGATACTTCAGGTAGTTATTCATAGCTTCGTAGAGAACGTAGCTTCTTTCTTCTGTACCTCTGCATATCTTGACTAAAACCTTCAGCAGAGAAGTTAGCTTTTCGCTGTCCTCTGACACAGCTCCACTATTAAGCTCTGCTACCTTGTCGGTGATAAGCTTAGTGATTACATCACTATCGCTAGGACAATTAAGTAGCTCCTTAAGAGTCTGCAAATTGTCAAGAGTTTCATTGCTTAGGCTTAGACACTTGTGGTGTTTAGTACGCATTTTTGCATCTCTCCTTAAAAATATTTTCCTTGTATCGAGTCGGCTTCGCTCCGTTTAGACCTCGTGACAGCCTACCTAGTTAAGACATTCAGTAATATGAGCATAAAGGTGTGATAGCACACCAACGAGGAAAACTCGGTAAAACCGAGTTTTGAGGGCAAAAAACGTGCTATCAAAAAGCCGATTTGTATATACGTTGTATATACCATTTCGCACGCTTGTATATACGTTGTATATATGTTTTTGAGGGTTGTATATACGTTGTATATACCATTTTGTGCAGCTGTATATACGTTGTATATATGTTTTTGAGAGTTGTATATACGTTGTATGTACGCATTTTTCGACTCAAATACAGGTATATCTGCTCTTTTTCAAGGGCAGATATATCTAAATTCGAGCTATGCAGTTGCTATAGAGTGTGTCTTAAAGACACACTCACAACTGCTTTTCTTATTCTCTGTCAGAAGAAAGATTCACTAAAGCTTCAAACTTTTCAAGGGAGTATAGCAACCTCTTGATAGCAAGTGTGCAGGTTTCTATCGTCAGCTCTGATTGTTCGTTGAGTCTGTTAAGTTCATTCGTACATAGTGTGTGAATGACAGGTGGCAGAGCGTTGAGAAACATTTTATCTCCGACGGCTACATATTCCTCTAAGATTTCGTTAACTAAATCATTCCTTGAAGCGTAGCCTTTAGCCTTCACAATTTCATCAAGTTTATCTATAACTGTATCGTCGTTGAGTCTAAACATTACTTGCTTCATTATTCAATGTCACCTCGTTGTCTTAGTATTTTCTCGTAGGATTTCTTAGTGCCAAACCTCTTTAATATCTTCCAAGCAGGTGGGGAAGTGAGGTTAATATAATCAGGTACGATATAGAGGAAGAAGTACTGCTGAAGTGATTGAGGTCGTAATGTCAGCATTAAACTTTGTCCGTTATAAAGTATCAAAACAAACTGCTTACACGCCTTGTCGGTGAAGTATCCTCGATTTATATCTCCATAAGGAATGATATACTCACTCGTGATTTCACCTGTTGGAAGGTCGAGGTATACAAGGTGCATTTCTTCGTCCGTAGCTCTTATGCACAGCTCTTGCCGTTCGTTCTTTTCTTTGTTGAGCTTACGGATAGTTAGTACAAAAAGCACAAAGCAGACACCTGAAAGAAAGAGGAGTAGTCCGTTATCGAGCATATAATAGAGGATGAAAAGCACACAAGCTAGACCTATCTCTAGAGAAATCACATTGCTAAGAATGAGCTTTCTGTGGCGAAAGATAGTTGCGTAGTCTGACGGAGTGTGTCCTGAAGACACAGCTGAACATTCAAAGATTACATTGTTTTGTTCTTCCATTGTTCATTCCTTCTCTCGTAGTTGTTGACGTAGTTGCTCTAGCTCGTACTCTAAAAGAGAAACGTATGCAGAGAGCTTTGCTACCTTGATGTCATCAGGAACGGAAAGCTCCTCCAAGATGTTTGGTACAGCTCTGTCTGAAATTGTTTTGATACGTTTGAACAGTTGAGCTTCATCATAGTTGTGGTCGGCTAAGAATTTGTTGACATCATCAATGTCGTATCGAGTCTGACGAGTCACAGGAACGAGTACTCCTGTGACCTCGTAGTTGCTCATACTTGATATTGCTGTGCCGATTATCTCTGCAACTCTATCGGCTGTGACCGTACACTTTGTTATGTAGTCAATTACTAAGTCTTTAACTGTTTGCATATTAGTCCTCACTTACATAGTCATCACAAGGCTCGTTAGCGAGCTTGTGAAGTAGTACCTCAATCGGCTGTGCGTATGTGCAATCGTCAAGCTCGTCTTCAGATGGGATAGTGCCGTAGCCTAGACACACGTCACCTCCGTTGTGCTTGCAGTTTAAACAGTTTTCTTGATTATTCATTTTAAGTCCTCCTTTTGAAATTAAACATTATTCAACTGTTACCATTATCGAAGCCTTCCAATATCCGTCGGCTGTTGACACCTTGATTATACTGCTACCCTTCGACACACCTTTAACCTTGCCGTTCTTATCAACGGATACTCTATCAGGGTATACGCTCTCCCACACCAATGGTGCAGTAGCTCCTTCAGGTCTGAGTTTGCCTTGTAGCTGATAGCTCTCACCGACACCGATAGTTAAGATACCACCAACGGAATCAGGACAACTGATATATATGCCGTTGATTGCCACACTTGTTGGTGTAGTTTTCTTGGTAGTAGTTGTAGTAGTTGTAGTGGTAGTTGTGGTCGTTGTAGTTGTGGTGGTAGACTTCTTAGTAGTTGTTTCCTTAGGCTTAGTTGTCGTTACCTTAGTAGTCGTTGTCGGCTTCTTGGTAGTGGTAGTAGCCTTCGGAGTAGTAGTTGTTGTAGGTGCTGTAGTGGTAGTTTTCTTAGTAGTTGTCGTTGTAGTGGTCGCACAGGTCGTTTTTTCGTCTGAAACACTCGAAAAACTCTGCTCTGTGTTCGATGGAAATTTCTCTGTAGGGGTGGAGGTCGTTGAAGAAATTTCTGTTGGCTCTATTTGGGCTGTTGTAGTGGTAGTTGTGGTAGTTGTTTTCTCTATAAGCTCGTCCTCGATGTTAAATTGTGGCAAAGTTGAGGTTAAAGCCTGTTGCGAGTTTATGAAGGTTATATCCTTCTTATCAATTCTGACCTCGATAAATTGCTTCTCGCCCTCGATAGTGTAGCCTTCAATTAAATCTCCGAAAGAGTCGTACTTATCAGGTACAACTATGTCAGGTGGAGTTGACTCAATCCATATCTGAACATAGTCGAAGTCGGATACAACGTTTTGTGCCACCACCTTGTACGCATTAGCTTTAACCTTGTCGGTGGTGAAGTCATAAGACTTCATCTTGCCATAGGTACGCAGTACGTTAATTGACGGAATCGAAGCTGTAGCAGTTGTACTGCTTTTCTCTTTCCAAAAGACAATGCACTCAAACTCTTTGGTGTCTGTGTTGTAGGTTGCGTATGATACCTTCAGTATATAGTCGGTTAAGCCGAGCTGTGTATCATAGTTGAGTGTGTTGGTGACACCTCCGAATAAAAGCTTAGAGAGAAAGAAAAACAACAGAATCGGAATGTTGACAGCAACAAAGATGATGTGCTTAGTAGCTTCTGTGCGTTTTAGCTTCTTCATCGGCTAACACCTCCTTGTAGGAGAGTAACTACTAGGCTGTCAATAGCCGATACAATAATCTCGTCTATGTCAGGGCTGATACTAGGCTCTAGCCCTATTTCATCGTACACTTCGTTTCGGAAGGCGAGCTTAAAGTACTCTGAATCCTGCGACAGCTCTTGCTGTACCTCCGTAATATCGTAGTCGGAGTAAAGCGACTCATATATGCCTTTGACAAGCTCCTGCACGTCTTGGCTGTTGCCTAAGTATAGAAGGTCACCTTTGTCAACGTGACATTCGCAATGTATTTTGTGCCGTCCTGCACCGAGTAGAATTATCATCTGTCCACTAGTGAAGTCGGCAGTAGATGTTACCTCACTCTCGGTGAGCTGATAGAAGGTACTCTGCAAGTGCTTAAAGCAGTTGGATTGCTGTTTAAGTATCACCTTATATTGAATGTTACTGAATAGAGTACGAAGGACGTTAAAGCCTGCATCTGTTCCTTCAGGATTGATGTCAAGAATAGATTGAGTAGCAAACCATAGCCCTGCGTCATACTTACGGCTACGTCGGAGTAGCTTCTCAAAGAAGGACAGTACGATAGGATTGTTGCTGTTTAAGAATCTGTGAGCTTCGTCTGCGATACATACCACTCTCACTCGGTCACGCATAGGGGAGTTAGGTGTGTTCTTCAGCACGTTTTTACATACCTCTGACCACATTATGCTGATGATGTTAAAGAGCTGTGCATTAAAGATATTATCATTCATTTCTGACAAAGCCTTCACGTTGAACACCACGAATTGCGAGTCCTCGTAGTTTACGTTGGTATGTGAGCCGAACATAGTCTGACTCGATAAGGCATTGCACACACGAATCAGCTCTCTGTATGCTTCTAAGTCGGATTGAGCATAGTTCTTTCTGAAGGTCTGTCCGTCGGCTTCATACAGGTTGCTACTAAGCAATGCCGACAGCTCCTTGAAGGTCGGAAAGTCTGTAGCTGTCAGAGAAGAAATATCTGTATGCTCTGTTATGTCATATCTTCGGTACAGCTCGATAAGGCTTGTACGCATAAGCTCGATTGAGTCAGCAGAGAGTGACGGAGCATAGATGTGTAGGAAGGTGAGTATTCTAGATAGTTCACTCTCGAAGTTTGTTTCTGTTTCATCATCGTCAACGCTCGATACAACAGCGTTGCGTATCTGAAGCGGATTGATGGAGCTGTATCTGTTGAAGGAGATGTTTGTACCACTCAATACCTTGCAGAGCGTACCATACTCGTTCTCGATGTCGATAGTGAATACCTTGTTGCCTTGCATTATCTGTTTTTGTATCATTGACTTTAAGAAGATAGTCTTACCACTACCTTTTGTGCCGAAGGCTATCATATCGTATGACTCTCTGCCACTAGTACGGTTAAAAAAGTCGATGGCTACGATACCACCACTCTGTGACTCACCTAGATAAATGCCTTGATTATCTATAAGGCACTCGTCATAGAACGGAAACTGCTTCTTGTAGGTGTCGTGCAAAGGTAGTGAGGTCTGAATATAGTTGCTAGGTGTTACAAGTGCCTTGTATTCCTCTAGCTGTTCGTTGACTCGCACAAAGCCTTGCATACTAAATTCGGCTAAGTCGTTGACTATATCCTTAAGTCTTGTCTGCATAGCTTCGAGTGTATCAGCCCTGACGTAAATTCTGTATGTGACAGATATTATCTGCTCGTAGCCGTTGACGAGGTTGTTGTACAGCTCGCTCATGACCTGATAGTCTGAAGCGTTGTCTAAGTGGTCTGTAGTCCTTTGGTACTTGACGTTAGCTCTACCTGATAGCTCGTTGACCGAGTTTTTAACTTGCTTGACTACCGATTGCTTGCTGTTTTCCTCTACGTCCATCGTGATAAGACAATCATCATATCTGTTGCAGATTAAATTTGCGAGCTGAAAGTCCGACACGAAGGAAGGGAAGGACTTGATAATAAGGCTTGTAATGTACTGTCCGTCTACGATAAAGTGATTATCTCTTACAGATATGCTACTAGGTAAAATATCCGTAAGAGTTTGTACAGGTCGGTCTGAAGCAGTAGGGGATAGAGTCAAGCACCTTCTTAGCACATTCATAGCTTCTAGTGGCGTACATAGTGATACGCCTGTAATCGTGCCGAGCCTGTCGATGAAACGTGCAACAGCTCTCTGCAACTCCTTACTTTCTATATCACCTGTAACGAGCATATAGTCTTGTCTGTCTTCTCTATTCTGCGAGAAGTACTGAAAACGGCTATGCTCTCTTGCGAGTAGGTGTTTAAAGAAGTCATTGTCTGTCTTGCCTTGCTTGTAGGTTATGTAATCGAGCTGTGCCGAAAGGTCAGGCTTCGATGTCGTGAAGATGTACTTATGAGGTAGCTTAATGCTTGTAGTTGCTCTTGCAAATGCACTAAACGTAGCTCTCATATCATCCTCTGACAGACGTTCATAATCGAGTCCTGAAATCTTCAGGACGGCAAGATATGTAGTCTTGCCGTTAACTGCGTATTCGATGTAGTTGCCGACACAACGTTTAAAGGATACAACGCTACTCGTCGTATTCTTCTGTGTCTTCGGCTTCTTCTCCGTAGTGGTTGAGTTCGTCGAGCTGTTCTTCGACCTGCGTATCATCTACTATCACCTCCTTGTTGTTATTGTCTTTGTCGCTAGCCCTATACTCTTTATTTGACAAGAGATACTTAAAGCTATCGAGCATTGATACTACATATATCTTCTTCGGATTCTTAGTCTTTGAGGTAAGAATCATATATAGAATTAGCAGATATGCGGTAAAGGGGATTACGAGCTTATCTGCTACTATCAGAGAGCCTATCGAGGTGCAGAAAATAATTACTACAACTGCACCGAAAATACGCTCCATTGAGAAGTTACCAATCAGCTTGATGCTCTCTTTAGTGGTCTTAGGTATCATACCCATAGTTAATTACCTCCTTTATCAGATGTTTCAGAGTCGGAGTGAGAAGGTGGCTTAAAGATTGTGGAATCAAAGGTTTTGCCTACAGTTGATTTCACTTTCTGCGAAAAGCTAGGCTTAGAGTCAGCAGACGTTCCGTTAGCTCCACGTTCACCACGCTTGCCACGTTCACCACGCTCGCCTGTATTTCCAATTCTACCTTGTTCGCCACGTCCACCACGCTCACCTGTATCTCCCTTGTCACCCTTTACAGTAATAGGTTGTGATGAGCTACCTGACGATGAGCTATCTGAAGATGAGTCACTAGAAGACGAACTACCTGATGACGAGGTTGAAGTAGATTGTGACGATGAAGGACTACCACCCTTAACCTGTGCATAGTCGTTATTGAGTCTGGCTTTGTCAACTGCCGATTTCTTAAAGGCAGAGCCTACCTTACCTTGTCCCATACCTGCCATCTGTCCTGCAACAAACTGTCCTACCTTTCCTTTGCCTTCTGCCTTAGCTTGCTCTTTGGCGTCAGATTTTGCTTGCTTCTTAGCTTTGTGTTCACCCATTTTAGAAGCAACGTTAGTAGGTGATACCTTAGAGCCGAGCTTACCTGCCGTTTTACCAAGACTTATTGCTCCCTGTCCGACAGCCATTGCACCTCTCATAGCTCCGTAGCCACTCTTTACACCTGCGTCGATTCCTAAGAGCTTAACGATGATGTCGGGTCCATCGATAACGAAGGACGCTCCACCAATGATAACGATTAGCTTTACTACAAGGTTGTACTGTGTCATAGTGAATAGCTCTAATACTACGATTAGATATATTTTGAGTACTAGAATTACTACGATGAAAATTGCATACGAGGATACTAGGTTGGTAAGCACTTGCTTTGCCTTCTGTCCTTGCGATGAAGCAGAGTCAATAGCTATAAAGATAGGAGCTACAATCTCAATGAAGACTACCTCGTATAGTAGCTTAGCGAGTCTGAAGCAAGCAAAGATTAGTGCGAGAAGCGTTGCTAACATAACAACTAAGCCGTACAGGAAGTTAATATCGTACTTGTATATATTTTCGTACGGTTTACCTAAGGTAGTAATATTTCTTGAAATGATTTCACCGATTGCCAATAAATCATCTTCGACCGAATCTACCAAAGCATCGTAATCGTCCTTATCAAACAATGCATTTATATACTTATCTGTTTTGTTGCCGTCTTTATCAGTAATAGTGACTGCCTCACTATCTTCATCGGTGCTTGAAAGCAATCTCATTGCATATATTTTTAGCCCTTCGTTTAACGCATTCTCAAAGTCTATCCAAGTCGTATAATTGCTTGCATTAACACCAAGAACTTCGTTTGTTTTAGTAGCATAACTCGAAGCCTTTGCAGTTGGTAACATATAGTGATTAGCAAACTCATCGGCAGTATATTCCGTAATAGTGTAAGTGAGTTTGCCTTCGCCCTCATCATTAACTACAGTTTCATATTTACCTCGACTTATCGTTGTGCGTGAAGCTTTTGCTACTGTATATTCGTTGTATAAATCTTGGAGTCCAAATCTACTAATCAATGTATCGAAATCCATAGAATGAAGTGACAAAAATTCAATGTAGGTTGCAGGTTCTTCACTAATTTTAAATGCAAAGTCATCTTCATCAAGAACGGCATTGATAGATAGATATTCAGGGATGATAGTGTTATCATCTACATCGACGTATGGTGTTACTACACCTGTTTCAGCAGTTTGAAACACATCAATTATGACCGAGCCTAGAATCTGATTTCCTAAACTTAAATCCGAGTTGCCACCGACACTAATCTCATCAACGTCACTCTTTAACGCTGACTTCATATCACCACAGGCAGATATGAAGGCAGGAAATATAATTATAATCAAGGCACACAGGAGATACTTTTGTATGTCCTCGTGCATTTGTCCGTCATCAGACTTGGCAAATATACGAAGGACTATAACAACGAGAGTAACCGAAAGTATAGCCCACGCAAGTGGGAAAGCGTAGCCACTAAAATTAAATTGATTAGACACAATCGTGTATAAGTTAATGTCTACGATAGTATCTACTGATTCGTAAATCACGTCGATAAAATCAGCCAAGAATTTAAGAACACCAAATCCAAGTGTACGAGCTATGTTGCTTAAGCCTGTTCGGACATCAATGTAGTCGGCTATATCTATAGTTACTGTAGACGAATCAATAGCTGACGCAACGATAGGCGTAACGCTTATAGCTATAAACATTACGCAGAACAGCGAGAAAAGTGTTTTCTGCCTTTTTGAAGTTTTAATCATAAATTTACCTCCTGTAATTTTTAATATAAAAAAAGCAGTTGATTTTTAATTTCAACTGCTTTAGTGTTTTACTATTAAGTTTTATTAGTGTGTCTTAAGGACACAGTTTCTACAGAGTAAGACCTTCGCTCTCGGTCAGGTCGAGTGGCTCGTCTTGTTCTTTGAGCTGACTAGTATCTAATGAATTGAGAATTTGACTTATAATACTTTTGGGATTTACATCACGTTCCTCAGTCAACTTATAGATATAAGTGTTCTCGTCGGTATATAAGGTTATTTCGTCGAATTTTTGGGATTGATATAAACTACCGATATTATCAGGCAAGACCTTCACAATATAATCGTGCTTATCTCTTGGGACAGCTCTCGGAACTAATCCGAGCTTCAGCATAATGTTGTATCTGTCAATCGTTCTCTGCCAAGACACCTCCTTGTTGGTGCAGATTACAGCAAGCTCTACAGAGTAGCCCTTCTCTTTTAAACTTTCGCAAGTGTTAAGGGGTATATCAGCTCTACGACAAGTTCCTTCGATACAAAGGTTGTACTTATCCGAGCTTAACTTATCAATCATTAAGTTTGCAACTGCGTTGGCAAAGTCTTGCGTATGATTTACTGCGTCTTTGCCGTATAGTTTTTGAATCATCAGGAAGTTAGGGTGTAATTCTCGATAGTCATCAGCATTGATAACAATAACGTTGTTATCAAGCTCACGTCTTGCTACAGCGTGTAAAGATGTTTTGCCTGCACCACTTTGACCACCTAAAATATATGCTTTAGGTGTAACAACAGGATTTTTATCGTATGTCAGATACTCGTATAATTGAGAAGCTTTATTAACTAGTTCTTTAATAGAATAGTTTTCGTAATTCATATCTTTTCGCCCTCGTTATATTTCGACACAATGCTGTCAATCTCTTTGAGCCTTTTGTAGTAGCCGTCAAGCTCATCAGAGCTTACCGAGAGCGAAACAACATTGTTAATCTGAGCAAGCTCTAAGTAATACTTCCTAAGTGGGTGATTATCATCAATGGTATTGTTGCCAATGATATGACAAAGCACAGCATTAGTGTACTCTTGCAATACTTCTTTGGTGATACTGAATTCATACTGCGTCATACATATTCCTCCTTTGTGTATATTGTAGCATACTGTTTTTAAGGCTGTCAATAGGGCTGTAGCTTACTGTCCTGTTAGTTGTACTCTTATGTACTTGGCTACGGCCACAGACGAGCTGTGTGCGTAGCCAAGCACACAAACTTAATTGTGTGCTTGAAAAAAATTAAGAGCTAAATGAAGCTCTTGCTCCCTGAATAAGAGCGTTGCCACAGCATAGCACAAAGATACCTAAACAGATTCTAAATGCCTTGTTCTTACCCTTGTGGTCTGCGTCATCACCACCGATGAAGTATGTAATTGCTAAAGGTATAAGTGCAACTACTGCTAATGCCCAAGCATAATCTGTAAGGACACCACCAATCCAATTTATGAAGTTGATACCTCCACTTACATCAGCACCACCTTCACCTTGTGGTCCTTCTGCGAAGGCTGTGACGGTGGTGAGTGCAAGCATTGTAACGAATGCTGATAGCTTTGCTGTGAATTTCTTAAACTTAAAATTGTTCATAATGATTTCTCCTTTATAGTGATTTAGTTTGTGTTACTTCTTCTTCATCTTCTTCTGACAGCCTAGAGCTGTCGAATTGATGTTTAGTGTTGTTCATACGTCTAACGACTTCGCAAAGAAGGTCGTTATAGTCCTTGCCGAAGGACACAGGTGCGTACACGCACTCGTATTTAAGCTCTGTGTACTTAGGAGCGAGCCTAGAGTATATCTTTCTGCCACCTTCATCATTGTCAACGCAGAAGATGAGCTTCTTGATGTCCTTGTGCTTTTCAAGATAGTACTCTAGTGCGATGTCTGATACACCTGATAAGGATATGCGATTGTAGAGCTTGTACGCTTCATCGTTCTTAGCCTTGATGTTAGTCAGGGTGCAATGACTAAGTAGGTCGATAGGAGCTTCAAAGATATAAAGCCTATCGGAAGCCCTAGAAGGCAATTCACTATCGAGGTAGAATCCGTATCTGTAATCGGAGCTTTCTACTGTCGGTCTGAAGCGTATTTCCTTACCTGTCTTTGCATCGTATCTCTTGTATGTCGAGGTTGACCTGCGTTCTGCAAATCGCATAACACCATTCTCGTCATATCCTGCAAACACACAGTTACCGAACTTTGCTTCTTGGTATATCTTCTTTAAGTCGAACATACGCTTGACTATCTTCGGAGATATGCACCTTGTCTTAGTTAAGTATGTATAGACTCTGCTGTACTTACTTCCTTCGTGACACTTAGGAGCTTCAAACGGCTTCTTTTCTTCCTTCGGCTTTGGAGGTGCAGGTCGTATCGTTGGGGTATATGCTCCACTATTGCCGAGCATTATCCTACAGCACTCTTGAAAGTCAATGCCTTCAATCGAGCCAAACCAATCTATGACATTGTTTCCACCAACGCCACGAGAGTTCCAATACCATCTTGTGCGATTTTCATCGACAACAAGACTATCGTGTTCTCTGCACCTGAAGGAATTACCTTCTTGCCTGAAGGAATATCCGTACTTCGATGATAAGAAATCCACCATATCTGTTCGACGTAGGTTAGATAGCTGTTCATCGGAATAGCGTATGTACTCTTTCTTAATTGCCATTTATCACCCTCCTTAACTTATTTATTGTGCTTATGCTAATGCTTCTTCAACAGGAATCGGTATGAATTTGCGTAGATAGTCTTGCTTTAGCTTGATAGCTTGCTCGCAAGTGTCTATGTCTGTTAGATAGAGTATCTTGCCGTATACATCTTTGTCGGCTAGATATATCTGCTCGCTGATAGCTTCAAGTATAGGCTTCGGCTCTTGTGCGTTAGCTAGTGTATACTCTGCGTATCTTATGAGTGCTATAGTATGGTCATAAGATAGTGGGGGAGTGCTTACGATTGACGAAGCAATTATCGAGTATCCGTAGTTGCCGTTGTTCTGCTTGTCAAAAATGAGCGTTGCGTTGTCGCAAGTAATCGGAAGTAGCATACTGTTTTTGAGAACAGCACCGTCGATAAAATCGCTTAAACTTTGTACAGGAATACAAAGTAGCGAATTGCCTGTAGGAGTGTCAACTATAGTTTCGAGATACTTAATCGGCTCTAGCTTTTTCTTTAGCCACTCAGGGAGCTTACTTTCATCGGCTACGCCTAGAATATCAGCTTTAAGGAACGTTGCCTTTTCGCCATCGCAAAGGAATTCACCTTCGATAGACTTAGACTTGTCCTTGCTGTAGCACCCATATCCTCCGTAGGAGTAGAAGTACTGTCTATCAGGTGTTCTCATATCCTCGTCTAGTGCTTCAGGCTTCAGGACAAGCACTCGCTTATCTAGAAAGTGATAGTCTTTTAGTAAGCAAGACTCTAGTCCAATCAGACCTTTAGCGTCGTAGCAGTTTCTTAGCTCGGTCACAAATGCGTTGATGAAGGCAGGGCTACTGCTAAGCTCCATATCCTTGCAGTTGTATCTGCGAGTGTTAGGGATTGTATGAGAAGCCCATATCTTATTCGCTACCGAATATCGAGAGTCGGTATATGAGAGCTGAATGGTAGCCGAGCATACCCACATTGTTCTGTCGAATCCGTGTTTAGCTATGACTTCATTGACGGCTTCTACCGGATTAAAATAGAAGCCGTCGTGATTGTGCTTTATTGCGATGTCGATGTCACACTTGCAAGCTATGTTGTAATGTAAGCTTGTATAGTATGCGTCTTCGTCACCGAACATTACTGCAAAGTTGTGTGACTTTCTGTAGAGCTTGTGCAGGCTCACATTATCACCACCTTTTCTTGTTATTTTCTGCTCTTATCTTCTTCGGCTGTGAGGTCGAGCATACTTGTGTACTCGTCCTCTGCTTCTACGAAGGCTGACAGGTCACCTATGTCATCGGAGTACTCTGACATAGGCACAGCATCAAGAGTTGGCTCTGATACCTGTTTGAATTGAGTTTCTCCGAGCTTAGTTTCGTATGCTTCGATTACAGCACTAGATAAGTCATCGTAAGCTTCTTTAGTGATAGGGTGGAAGCAATCTCTGTAAACATAGAGCGTATTGCCCTTCTCGTCAACCTGCGTATTACCGCCTTCGTCTTTTGCTGTAGCTCTGTACTTAGCAAGCTCAACGAACAGGTTGCCACTCTGATTTGAGTGCTTGACCTTAACGTTTTCAAGTGCAAAGCCCTGTTCAAAAACAACGTTGGAGAAGCCTTTAAGTGCATCGTCTTTAACCGAGTATAGCTTAGTGGTGCAGTAGTCCACAGCTAACGGCTCTTTGCCGTACTCAAATGCAAATATCTTCTTGTTTTCGTCAGCCTGTTCATAGGAACTAAGAATCACTCCGTTAAAGGCTTTGTGCATTTCAGTTGTAATAGGGTGAAATACATCCTTGTACTCTGTTTCGTCACCTGACTTACGCTTGTATCTCGGCAATTCTACATACAGCTTGTTAGTAGATGACTCTTTGATTTTGATGTTTTCAAGTGCAAACCTTCCATCGAACACCACGTTTGCAAATGCTCTGAGATTACTGTCATTGTTCTTTGTCTTGTTGATTGTTACTGTTAACTTCATATAGGTAAACCTCCTCGTATAGTTGTGTGTCTTCAGGACACACTTTTTCATCTTCTGACAGACATTTCTTCGTCTATATCATCGCTGTCAGCACCGACGATTTCATAATCGTTGACAGGTGTAGCCGACTTGCTTGTGCATTTACCTCCGATGAAGTACTTGCATATATCACAAGCTTCGTTGCTACAGCATGCACCTTCGTCGTATAGGGATAGTAGCTGTTCCATAGTTATCTACCCAAGCCTTCGCCTTCCGTCAGGTCGAGTGGCTCGTCCTTCGGTCTTAGAGTTTCTACGATGGATTCGAGCTTATCAAGTGGTATCTTTGCGATTGCTTCATAGTCTAAAGCTTCGTCATTGACCATTCTCTGCCAACCTCTTTGCTGTTTGTGTAAGACTTCGAGTTCTTCAACGAGTTTCTCACGCTTAGTATGATGTACATATTCATCACCGATAGGCTTGTACATATCCGAGCTTAGATGTTCCTCAAGCACTTCATCGACTAGTTCTTCTGCTAGGTTGTAGTGTCCGAAGTTAAGGCTTTGCGTAGCTTCGTTCCACGCTGTCCATACTGCGTATTTGTTTTCAACAGGGAAGTACTTTGGTGGCTCTTTCAGTTCAGCGAGAACGACATACAAGTGTTCATCACCCTTATAGTTGTTTTTACGCCACACCTCTACTAAATTGTACTCAGGTAAGTGTTTTGGCATATAGTCTGCAACGTGACTTTTGACTTTGCTACTTGCAACGATGTTATGTGGCTTTCCGAATTTACTCACATATATTCCTCCTTTCAAAGTGTGTCTTAAAGACACACTTTACTTATACGCTTCCTCAAAGTCACCGAGAGAAGCTATCTCCAATTCTTCAGGGATAGGTGGTAGCTCGTCTTCAGGTATAGTCTGTTCACCTCTTGCGAAAGGCTCACCTGTGAAGGATACCTTAGTGACATACAGCTCGGTAACATAGTGCTTGCTACCGTTCTTATCGTCGTATGTTCTCGTTCTAAGTTCGCCTTCGAGAGCGATTAGTCTGCCCTTGCCGAAATACCTTGAAATGAATTTCGCAGTCTGTTGCCAAGCTACACAAGAGATAAAGTCAGCTTGTCTTTCTTCACCCTTCTTTGTGTAGCTTCTGTCAACAGCTACAGTAAACTGTAGCACCGATGTGCCTGTAGTTGTTGTACGCAACTGCAAGTCGTGTGTGATTCTACCCATAATCACGCTGTGATTCATCATATATAAAACCTCCTTGATTTAAATAAATAATCGTCCTCGGTGTGAGGACGATTATCAGTAACGTTGATTAAATTTTACTTTGCTTTCTACGGAACATAGCGAGCATAAGCACTAATGCAAAAGCTAAAGCTAAGATAGGATTAGTCTGTGTGTCTGATGTTTCAGGTGGTGCATCATCAGGTGGTACTTCTGCCTTCTCGTTACATACGTTGACCTCCGTCTGCTCTGCGTGTACAACTTCAACACCCTGTAGCTTGTCTGCTACAAGGTAGCCGTAAGGCACACTAGATTCGATTTCGGTGATGGTGTAGACACCTTCAGGTATATTAGAGAATACACACACGCCGTCCTTGTCGGTAGTAGCATAACGCTTGATGTATCTGCCTGTACTACTTGTACCTTCAAGTACAAATTCAATATAGTCTACAGCTTTAGGATTGTTGTCCGATGTAGTCTTAGTAAGCTTTATGCTTCCTGTCAGTTCATAGTTGTGTACTTCGACTTCTGTCTGCTCAGCATAGACAACCTCTACACCTTCAACTGCGTCTGCTGTGAGGTAGCCGATAGGTGTTGTCGGTCCATCTTCTGTGATGGTATACACACCAACAGGTATTTCTTCAAAGAGAGCTACACCTTCAGCGTCGGTAGTAGCTTCGAGGGAGATTTCTCTGCCTGTAGTTGATGTACCTGAGAGAATAAACTTAATGCCCTCGATGTTGAGCATACCTTCGGTAGTTTTACCGACCTTGATACTTCCTGTCTGCTCGGTGTTGTATACTTCGATTTCTGTCTGCTCTGCATAGACAACTTCAACACCTTCAACTGCATCTGCTGTGAGGTAGCCTACAGGTGTTGTTTCGCCATCTTCTGTGATGGTATACACACCAACAGGTATTTCTTCAAAGAGTGCAACTCCGTCTGCGTCGGTGATAGCTTCGATAGAAATATCTCTGCCTGTAGTTGATGTACCTGAGAGAATAAACTTAATACCCTCGATATTGAGCATACCTTCTGTAGTCTTGCCGACCTTGATACTTCCTGTCTGCTCGGTGTTGTGTACTTCGACTTCTGTCTGCTCTGCATAGATTACTTCGACACCCTCGATAGCGTCTGCTACAAGGTAGCCTGTCGGAACAGTAGCTCCGTCCTCTGTGATTGTGTAAACGCCTACAGGGATTTCTTCAAAGAGTGCAACTCCGTCTGCGTCTGTAGTAGCTTCGATAGAAATATCTCTGCCTGTAGTTGTTGTGCCTGTAAGGATAAACTTAATGCCGTCTACATTGAGCTGACCTTCGGTTGTCTTGCCGACCTTGATACTACCTGTCTGCTCGGCATTGTATACCTCAACCTCTGTCTGCTCTGCGTAGATTACTTCGACACCCTCGATAGCGTCAGCTACAAGGTAGCCTGTCGGAACAGTAGCTCCGTCCTCTGTGATTGTGTAAACGCCTACAGGGATTTCTTCAAAGAGTGCAACTCCGTCTGCGTCTGTAGTAGCTTCGAGGTTAACTTCGTTACCTACAAGTGATGTACCTGTAAGTATGAACTTGATACCTTCGAGATTGAGCATACCTTCAGTAGCCTTCTGCACCTTGATGTCACCCTTCAGCTCGTCATCGTAGAAGCCTGTTCCTATATCGACATTGCTGACCTCATAGGTCTTGCTCTCCTTGATAAACACAGAGTAGTAGTTATCGTCCTTTGCAAAGCCTTCAGGAGCTACTTCCTCGTGAACAAGATAATATCCGTAAGGTACATTTTTGAGTGTGTAAACTCCGTTACTCTCTGTCATAGTCTTGTATTCTTTGTCTGTACCTTCGGTGTAGTTGCCGTCTTTGTTTGTGTCGGTGTATACCTTAAAAGTAGCACCTGTAAGCTTGTTTTCAGGATAGTCTTTATCGTATTTTGTAAGAGTGATGTTACCCTCGATGTCTACCTGTTCATTGACGATGGTAAGAGTGTTGCTTGCCTTCGAGATTGTGAAGGTAGTAGTAGCCTTAGTCGGCTCTTTAAGTCCCATATCCTCAAAGTCTGTAGTGCAATACTCTGTGATAGTGTACTCTCCGTAAGGGAGTCCTTCGATGTTGATTTTACCACTTGTATTAAGCACTATGCCTTGCTGTGAGCTTCTTGTTCCGTTGTAGGTGTACTCTCCGTTGCCACCTTCCAAAGCTATATACTCGTTGCCACGTTTTAAATAGAAGCGTATATCTCTGCGATTAGTGGAGAAGTCTTTGAGAGTAGTGATTGACTTAGTAGTATCGAGCTGTGCTTGATGTATATTCTTGGTGATAGTCAAGTCACCTGTTTCTACCTCTAGAGCGATAAATGCAAACACAGGGTCAGACCTACCACCGTATGCGAGGTGCTGTCCCTTTTCTTCGGGTACACTTAAATTCTCATAAATAAATAGGCTGTCAAAAGACGAGCTTTGAGTAGACTGCTTTAGTATTCCGTTACCTGTGCCTATAACCTTCTGTCCCTTAAATGCCTTAGTAGTATAGATTGTGTAGGTAGTCTTGCCGTTAGAAGCGTTGCTTTCTGCTACGGAAAATCCTGCCGATTTAAGCTGTGCCGAAAGATTAAAGTCATTCCATAATGCTGTGTTCTCTGTTACCTTAGCTTCGTAGCGATTGTTTTTCCAAGTAAGCACGATAGGACTTGACTTTGCTTCAGTTTTATTATCGTAACTGTTCGTTAGAAGCTTATCGTGATTTTGTATCCTAGAGAGTATATCGTAATATGCGTCTACTGTTGACTGTCTGTTTCTACCACTATTGCTCTTTACGGCATAGTTGTCAATGAGATTAGCTTCGCTAGAATGATTTTTGCCGAAGCTTGCGTAGTCGTATGTATCACCAACCTCTTTGAGTACGAGAAGTGGCTTAACACTATGCGAAGGTGAGCCTAAAATCTCCCAAGCTAAAAGCTGTGTAGCGTCGAAGTATGCTAGGTTGTTAGTCTTTGACTCGCCTGAATAATATCCGTAGTGAAGAACAAGACCGAGAGCTTGTTTCTGTGTATCACTAAGACTGTTAAAATATTCGTCGGCTGTTTCCATATCCTTAATAGCATCGGACTCTGAATACTCATCTCCGTTTCCAACAGCTGTTCTAGGCTCGATACACATTCCGTACCTAGCTGTTTTTCCAAACTTAGATAAGTCAAACTGTACAATGTCTGTATCTTCACCAACACCACCAAAGTGTGAAGCATAGCTACTGCTACCCTTGATATATCCACCTGTGCCGTTCCAACTAGGTGAAGTGATAGACTCGCTAGCAAATGCCTGTATAGGCAGGACTGTAGTGAATAAAAAAAGCAACGTTAGAAACGTTGCTGTGACCTTTAAAAGCTTATTGCTTTTTGTTTTTCTGTTCATTTGTAATTTACCTCCTAAGTAAAAACGTTGTTCGTTGTTTGTTTATCCGTCAGAAAAAGAAAAGTCTAGGGTGGCTTTCTTATCCTCATTTAATCACTTCCTTAAATAAAAAAGCAGTTGAAACTAAAATCAACTGCTTTAGTGGTATTATTAGTGTGTCTTAAAGACACAGTTTTGTGTGTTGTGTTTACCAACTCAAAAACCATATACCCCAAGAGGTGTCAAAGTCTGCTTCAATACAAAAATAAAACTCGAAGCTTCCGTCTAGTAGACCTGTGTTGCTTTCAAATCCAAAGCCTTTTTCTGCTAAGGAATGACAAGCACTTTGAAAACATAAGGTGGTCTTATATTTTTCTTCGGCGGATTTATCGTTGTAAAAACTCCCTTCAAATTGAGTATCTACACAAAGATTGTTCCTTGCATTAAGTTCAAATGTCATTGATGAGTTCACTATGGTTGTAATTGGCTTAGGAATTGTAAGTGTGTTGAAACCTTCGGTATCCCAATCTCTCCAACCCATTACATCACGATATTCAAAGCACCATTTGTCTACATAGTCGCTGTGTATGATAACCTCACCTGTAACACCTTCGAAGTTGTTTACAAGATAGTTACACATATCGTCTATGACATTCTGCTTCTGCTGTTCAGTAGCCTGTTCAAGCATTACAGCTTCGTAGTCCTTCAATATACCTGTGATAGCGTACTGTCCGTTATCGGTTGAAGGCTTCTTGGTGGTTGTGGTGGTAGGCTTCTTTGTGGTTACTGTGGTAGTTGTTGTGACCTTCTCCTTAGAGAGTACAGAGCTTGACATATATCCACTCTTGTCGTTAGCCTTGACCTTGTACCATCCGTTATCACACTTGCCTGTGATTTCTACCTTTGTGTTCTTAGCGAGCTGTATTACTACAGGGTAGCTTGTAGAGTTACCACTTCTCATATTAGCTACGCAGTTAGTGTACATCGTGCCACTAGCTGATGTTACCTTGATAGAGGTTGCCTTTGTGGTAGTAGTAGGCTTCTTAGCTGTAGTAGTTGTAGGCGATGTAGTGGTAGTTGATGTATCTGTCGGCTCTGTAGTAGTTGTTGTAGTATCGTCTGTAGCCGACTCTGTGTCTGTAGGCTCTGTAGTAGTCACAGTAGTTGTTGTAGGTGTAGTAGCTGACTCTGTGTCTGTAGGCTCGGTATCGTCTACAGGCTCGGAAGCTACAGTAGTTGTTGTTGTGGTGGTTGATGTGGTGGTAGCACCGACTTCATCGGTATCCATTGAGCTATCTGTGTTGCCACAAGCTGTAAGCATTAAGGATATAATTGCGAGTGCGATTAGCTTCTTCTTCATAAAATCAGCTCCTTTTGAAATTAAAATAAGTGTACCATATTCTTGCTAGGTTGTCAAATGGGTAGGCTATAGAAGTCCGTCCTCTACATCGAATTCCTTGCGGTCATAAATCGTTCGGTTGTTGAGTTCATCGTTTGTAGGTGCAATAAGGAAGGAAGGTGTTACTCGGATATAGGTGTTATCGAATATCTCATTAAAGGTATACTGTAGCCCATTGAGGTAGCAAATTCTCAGCCTTAGGTCATCTATATGCCTTTGTTCAGGTGGGTCATTAACAGCGAGCTTGATGAATAGGGGAACGCCAATGAGCTTTGCGTTGTCGAGAAATTCCTTCTTGTACTTTAGCTTCTGCTCCTCAGGTGTGGTACTCCACAAGTGCTGTCGCATTATGCCTTCGATGATGTAGATGTAATGCTTATCCCAAGTGTCAAGTAGGCTAAAGCCGATGTGACCTTCGGTGTTGAGTATAGCGTGGCGAAACAATCTAGGGCAGTATGTCATTAGAAGGTATCTCTCTAGCGTTAGAGGAGGTGTTACCTGCATTAAGCGTTTCCATACAGGCTTTTCTGCTTCGTCGGTGTAGAGCTTGCCAAAAAGCTCTTGGATTACTTCTGCGTTGAGTAGGTGAAGGGTTGTTCCGTCACTATCTAGTTCGTCCTTGATGTATGACCTGTCAAGTAATATCTTATCTGCTTTAACTTCGAGTTCTAAACGGATTTCTTCAGTTGTCATATTAGTCACTCCTTGTAAGTTAAATTAGGGTATTCTTCCCCTTATACACATTATATCACAGAATTGTGAATTTGTCAACATATTTATGCGTTCTAAAACAGGTGTTATATGAATTTGTATGGTTGCACAAGATAGTTTTCGTTTATTGTGCATATTGCCAAGAGTGTGTATCCCACACCCAAAAGTGTGTCTTTAAGACACACTTTTGAAAGGGGAGTGAAGCTAAATGCTTCTTGTATCATCACTCTTAGTCAGGTCGAGTGCCTCGTCATCGAGTATCTGATTATCTGCATCGGCACTTTCACCGAGTGCAAGTTCTCTTGTCAGCTCGTTGAGTCTTTTCGACTTCTCCTGATATTCCTGTTCCTTAGGGAAGGTCTGCGACAGCAGTTGCTTGTCGTTCTCCATCTGCCTATGTAGGCTATCAAGTTCTTCAGTTCTCTTGACTATCAGTTCAGGAATACGGCTGTCGATAAGGTTATCGAGCCTAGTTATATTACCTGTAATTGATTGACCGAGATAGTTATCGAGGGTGATACCTTGACCACTAAGCACAAGCTTGTACTGTGCGAGTGCGTCCATCTGACAGTAGATGTCAAATCCTCTGTATCTGCCGAGCTTCGTCTTAGACATACTTGCGAAAGAGGACTCCTCCATAAGTGCTTTACCACCGTCTTTGCGATTATCGTAGGTCACACCTGCAATTACAATCTCAAAGTTGTTGTTCTCTGTAGCTTCCTCATCGTCTGATTGCTTCGGATACTGCTTCGAGTATTCCTCTGCCTTCTTTAGCTTTTCGAGGTGCCTTTCAATCTCTTTAATCTTGTTCGGCAAGGTTATCTCTAGCTCTCGTCTTGCAGTAGATTGACTTTCGATAAACTGTCTACGCTGTAGCTGTAGTCTTTGCACTACAACCTTCAGCTCTAGGTGTTCTTTAATTCTTGTATCACCTGTGGCAAGCATTTTGATTTCAGCGTAGTTAAGTGCCTGTTCGTCAACATCGTCAACGCTTCTACCACCGACCTTGTCGGTCATAACCTGTGAAATCATCTTCTGCTTGTTCTCAATGACCTGCCACGAGTATGCGTCAAAGCTACCCTTCGTTACATATCTGAAGATTTCAACCTCATCGTTAATGTTACCTTGACGTAGGATACGTCCTTCACGCTGTTCGATGTCGGAAGGCTTCCACGCAACATCGAGGTGATGTAAAGCACATAACCTCTGCTGTATGTTAGTTCCTGCACCGAGCTTCGCTGTAGAGCCTAGAATGATACGGACATTACCACTATTCACTCTATCGAATAGCTTTAGCTTTTCCTCATCGTTCTTAGCTTCGTGAATGAAGGCTATTTCAGACTTCGGTATGCCGTAGTTGTTCACAAGCTTGTTGCGAATATCATCGTAGAGGTTAAATTCCGAGCTAGGAGTTGAAACATCGAGGAACACAAGCTGTGTGAGTTTCTCGTCGCTCGTGTCCTCGTACTTCTGTGCTATGTTCTCAATGGCTATGTTAATCTTGCTATCAGGATTATCGTCAGCGTCAGGATTAACAAGTCGCATATCTATAGCACACATCTTGCCGTCGGTAGTAATCTTCAAGAAGTTATCGACTCTAGGGTCTACCTTCTTGTCCTTACATCTTTCAGCTCGCTCGCCACACTCAAAGATAAATTCCTTTTGTTCCTCTGACGGCTCAATTACACATACTGTGTACTTGCCGTTCTTCAGCTTCGGAACAGGGAGCTTCAGCATATCAGCCGTCTGAATGTCGGTGCAACGTCTGAAGTGTGTCATAAGTTCAGGCACATTGTTGAAAGACGAACACCTATTCTTAGGTCTGAAGTGTGTACCTGTAGGGTCAAGCTCTATAACTGTGTCAATGCTTACGAAATCAGAAGCCCAAGCATCAAATGCTGAGTAGCCTTTTTCCTTTAGGAAGTCAGGCTGTAGGTATCTCTGCATTGTGAACATCTCAATAAGGCTGTTGCTTATAGGAGTACCTGTGCCGAATACTACGCCCTTGTTTCCTCCGTTAATTTCGCTAAGATACATAGTCTTTAGAAGTAAATCTTCAGCTCGCTTAGAAGCTGATGTCGATATACCACCTATGCGACCTAGTCTTGTAGTAGTAGACAAGTTCTTAAAGAGGTGAGCTTCGTCAATAAAGAGTGCGTCTACACCGAGCTTCTCAAACTCAACTACATTCTCGTTGTTTTCAAATTCGAGTTTCTTTAGTTTAGCTTCGTACATTTTGCGAAGTCGAGTAGCTTCCTTTACGGATAGGTCTTTCTTAGAGCCTGACCTCATTATTTCTTCGCACTCATCTATCATCTTAGTGTAGAAGCGTTCTCTACGTTCAGCCGATACCTGAAGCATACCGAAGGTAGAGTGTCCGATAATGATTGCGTCGTAATTACCTGTTGCAATACGGCTGATAAACCTCTTTCGATTTTCCTTCTTGAAATCCTCGTTAGTTGCAACAAGGATATTTGCGTTAGGGTATAGTCGCATAAAATCACTATGCCATTGTGATAACAAGTGATTAGGTACCGCGATGAGTGACTTGTGAGCAATTCCTACACGCTTAAACTCCATTGCGATGGCTGACATTTCAAAGGTCTTACCTGCACCTACACAATGGGCGAGTAGGGTGTTGCCACTATAGATTGCTCGTGCTACAGCGTTCTTCTGATGTGGCTTCAGCTCGATAAGTGATGTCATACCTTCAAAGCTCAGGTTAGAGCCGTCATACTGACGTACTACCTCGTTGTTGACATTTTCGTTGTAGATACGCTCTAGCTGTCGCTTGCGATAATCATCACTCCATATCCAATTAGCGAATTTCTCTTTGATTGCGTCAGCCTTTGCTATCGCAATAGCAGTTTCCTTCTTGTTAGTGACAAAACGCTCTTTGCCGTTAGGCTCTGTTATCTTATCCTTGATTTCAATCTTCTGCTGATTGAGGATATGTTCGAGGATATGTAGGAAATTCATTCTCTTAGTGCCAAAGGCACCTGCTTCTGAGTAAGAGCTGTTCGCATAAGCCTTGTTAGTGATGTTCCACGTTGCTGTAGGTGGATAGTACTCAACGTTTACTCCACTAGAAGCGTAGAAGCCCATAGTGTCACCGATGAAATCTCGGATGCACCTAGTCGGTATCCATGATGAGCCGAGTCGCACCGATATATCGTCTGCGTACAGCCACTCAGGTTGTACAGCTTCGAGCGACTTAACGTTAACCTCGTAGCTACTGTCGTTTCTCATTGCATTTTTTGCTTTCACAAGTTTCTCCCTAACATTGCCTGAAAGATACTCGTCGGCTGTAACATACTCGTCTGTGTTAGGAATTCTGAATATCTTATCTCCGTTGAGAGCGTTGATGATTTCTTCCTTCGTCGCATTGTCGCAAAGTGAAGAAATGTAATCAAAGTCTATCCTTGCCTTGTTCTGCATTGACACCATAAAGCCGTCCTGAATTGTATCACAATGTGTGATGTCAAAACGCTGTCGCATAGTTCTCTGCGAGAAGATAGGAGCTTTACTGTAGGTAATGCTTTTGTCGGCATTGACAGTTCTTTCTTCAAGAGAATGTAGGAAACCGACAAAGTCATTAGATAAAATTCCTTTCTTATCGAGAACATCAAGGTGTTCCTTGTGCTTTTCTACATACTCGTCGTAGATTTCATTGAGGTACTGTTGCTTTACAGCTAAGTCCTCATCCCTTATACCTTCATACTGTGAGTTGATAATGTCACGAGCTGTGTCGTGAATGTTAAGAGCGTCGATTACCTTCACCTTCAAGCCTTCTTCTAAAGGCTTTGGCGTGAGGAAAGCTCCTTCACGCTGATAGATTTCGCCATCGATAAGCTTGTATGCACCATTGAGCATATCTGTAGGTGCAGGGATTAGAGTGGATTTGTCAGCTTCGATAATCTCACCCTCAGGGTTTATCTGCGTTAGGCTCTGCTTAAAGACCACCTTGCCTTTAAGCTTCTCACAGCACTTAGAAAGTGCTACTTCGAGGGGTACATCAGGATTCTCCTTTACAGTTAAATCGAATCCGAAACGTGTAGACGTTTCTTCGAGTGTACCACATATCATATCAGGATTGTCGATGAAATACTGATTGATGTTGTACGCCTGACGATGTGACGGCATCCACATAAGGTCTACATTAGTCCATCTATCGAGCTTAGAGGTTATCTCGTCACGCTTCTGAAGGAAGATGATGTCTGATACTACCTCTGTACCTGCGTTTGACTTGAAGGCTGTTTCAGGAAGTCTGATAGCTCCCAAAAACTCGCAACGCTCGGATATGTACTCTCTTGTCTTGGCATTGACCTTATCCATTGTACCCTTCGAGGTGATGAAGGCTATGAGTCCACCACTATGTACCTTGTCGATTGTCTTTGCAAAGTAGTAGTCGTGTATTCTCATATTGAGCTTATTGTATCTCTTGTCATCAACCTTAAAATCTCCGAAAGGCACGTTACTGATTGCAACATCAAAGTATTCGTCAGGGAGCTGTGAGTTCTCATATCCACAAACCTGTATGTTAGCTGTCTGATAGAGCTGTTTAGCAATTCTTCCTGAAATGCTGTCTAGCTCTACACCATAGCACTTAGACTTACGCCACATATCTGCAGGCATACGTCCGAAGAAGTTTCCGACAGCCATCGCAGGTTCAAGGACGTTACCGCCCTTGAATCCCATGCTCTCTAGTACTTCGTACATCTTGTCTACGATAATAGGCTGTGTGTAGAAGGCTGTGAGAGTGGATTCCTTTGCTGACTCATATTCTTCTTCTGACAGAAGTTCCTTCAGCTCGGTGTACTCTGCTGTCCATTTGCTCTCATCAAATGCGTCTGCAAGTCCACCCCAACCGACATACTGTGCAAGCACCTCTTGTTCTTCGGCTGTTGCAAATCGTTTTTCGCTCTCAATGGTAGTTAAGAGCTTGATTGCTTCAACATTTTTGCGATACTTCTCTCTAGGCTTGTCTACGCCTAGCTCGGTATCGGTGATAGTATAGTCTATCTTGCTGGGAGCGTGCTTTTCAGCAAGCTCGGTCACAGCTTCTTTTTGAGCCTTGACCGAGTTAATATCTTCTATACTTTCAGTATGGAAGATAGGATACCAACCTGTGTTATCATCTCTAAGCTCGGCTTTACCTGTGTCCTCGTTAATGTCTGTAACTGTGTACTGACGATTATCTAGAGTGACTACTTCACCGACGTGTAGCGTATCGAATACTTCTTCGGAAGGAGCTGTCTGCTCGTCTGCTTTTTTAGGTATTTCTTCAGCCACTTCTTCAGCTTCTTCGTTTTTCTCATACTCAAAGTATTTAACACGCTCGCCTGTGATAGAGTCTATAGCTTCAGCAAGCTTGTAGCCCTGTTCTGTGATGTTGCGTAGCCACTTAGTAGTGAAGGATGATAAGTCTTGACGCTTGTATGCCGAATCGTTGACTAGGTAGTAGATACCGAGTCCACTTTGCTCATACGAGAGTGGTATGAGCTTCTTGTTGTCCTCGTCGATAGTGTAGCATATCTCAGGGTCGTACATCATATCTCCGTTTTGCATATAGTAGTGAGCTATAGCTATATCTTCATCGTTGATACGCTCTACATAAAGCTTCTCGTAGCAAGAGCTGTTCGGTACAACATACAGCTCATATCTGTGAGTGCCATCAAAAATCTTAGGGAAAACCTTTGATGCTCTATCGTAGTTTCGATTAGTGATGTCGATTACTGCAGGAGCTTCTGATAGGTTGATAACTAACTCCTTCAGTTTGAGAACTTCAGTTTGTTGTTTCTCTGCTTCAGACGTTGGTGCGAGCTGTGAAAGAGATAGCTTTATATCTTCTATCGAGTCTAAGACCTTATCGCATTTAGCTTTACACTCCTCGCTGACGGCCGAAATGCTTTCAGCGTTCGTCAGCTCGCTGATTAGTTCTCCGAGCTGTGTTACTTTCTCGGCAATCGGTGAGCTGTGAGTACGAGCTATAAGGTCAGCAGAGTAGTTCGCAATGCCACTCCACAGGAAGTAGCCTGTTTCCACCTTGCCTTGTCTTGCACACAAGAGAGCTTCGTATATTCTCATCAGATTCTCATCGTCACTTGCACTATCTTGTAGCTCGGTGATGTTAGGTCTGTTATCTAGGTATCTTTCTGCCGAATAGTCATAGATAATTTCTTGTGCTATAGCACATTCTCTTGCGTGATTAGAATCGTCTTTGTATCTAGCAAGATATTTTTCAGCTTCTTCTATTGTGATGTAGCTGTTATTCTTGATTAAGAAGGCTATGCGACCTGAAACGTCTGCCCACTTGAAACTTCTTGTGTAGCCGTTATTTAATTTAATTTCTAATCCTTTTCGATTAAAATTAGCAAAGCCTTCGTTTGTGTTGAAGCCACCAATCCCATACTCATCACAAATTTTACTCGTCCTGTCTTTAAGCTTTGGTGTGTTCTTGATGATGTCATATATTCTGAATTTGCCACCTACAAATCCACTTCCACGTCTTAACATAGTATTTTCGGATTCAAAGTTGTTTGCAGGAGGTGTGACTAATACAGGCTCAGGCTCGCTAACGCTTGCAGGAGCTTCTGCTTCAGTTGTGATAGTGTCATCTTCTGTGACAGAATCAGATAACGTAGGTGTGTTGTCTGCAAGCTCCATCTTGCCTGACTTGAACAAATCATCATAGCCACCGACGATTGTTATCGTTGAATGATTGTCCTCAGGATTGACATTTTCTAAGGTAGTTACAAATCCGACCTTCTCAATAATCCAAGTTCGTTCCTGATAATCGACCATATCACCGACAGTAAGTGTCGGCACTTCTAGTTGCGTTTCTTCAGCTTCTCCAACTTCTTCAGAAGGTGTGCTACTTTCGATTTTTTCGGTTACAAAGCTTTCAGCTTCTTCGATGTCTGTAATGCCACTAGCATTGAGCTGTTCGGATATTTTATCAAGGGTGTCCTCTTTCTGCTCTCTAGCATACAAGGATGGATTTTTCTGCACATCTCTAGCAGTTGAAAGGATAGAATCTACGCTATTAGATATAATGCCGATGGATACTATTAAGTCAGCTTCGGATAGCTCTGTCAGATAAGAAAAATCGTATACTTGATTATCCTCAATTCCGAGCCTACGGAACAGGCAGTATGACAAGCTCTGATGTATAAATTCAGCTTGCTGTCTGTTTCTTGCTCTGACGTAGTGCTTCAGGATTAAACTAAAGCTTTCCTCAAAGCTGTAGCTTGGATTGAGTGAAGCTTCGTTGCGATTGTATAACTCTCTAATCAGTAGGTCGTCTGTAGAACGTTTGTATGTCCATCTAGGGTTATTATCTGTATCTCCAACTGTCTGTGCTACATCGAACAGATAGAAGACGTGTCCTTCTTTCTTAACTCGGATAGGTCGAGAGCCTGTTTTGATTTTTCGATGTAGCTTTGCCCATTTTGACGAGTCTGCAAGTACAGATACGTTGGGGTGTACGTTAAGCACTTCAATCTGCGATTGAGTGTCAAACGTACATAGTGTTGGGCAAGCTTGCAAGTAGCGTTGCCATTGTTCTGAGTTTCTAAGTTTATTTACATCCATTCGCTTTACACCTCAATTACTATAATAAACTTATACTTGCTTGCGTTGTAATTCTTCGCTTGTTCGGGTGTCATATTAGCGTTCCTCCTATCTGCTCAGACCTTCGTCTTCGGTCAGGTCTAAGTAATCTTCATCGTGAGGAATACGTCCTACCCAAACAGCATCATCTCCGAGTTCTTCGAGCAGAGCGTTGAAGTCATCTTCATCACAACAAGTTCGGATACCGAAGTCTGCAATGCCTTGCTCCCATTCAGATACGTCTATACCATCATCAACAAGGTCATATTTTAACTCTAGCCAAGCTATGTTTTCTTCCATATACCAACAAAGCTCTGTCGGTATGCCACCTGTTTGGTCACATTGAAAATCTCCTGAATAGTGAATATCAAAAAGAAGGTCAGGGTTAGCGTCCTTTGTTAACTTATCTCGCTCCTTTTTGAAGTCTTCGTATGTCATACTGTCTGTTCCTCCTATCTACTCAGACCTTCGTCTTCGGTCAGGTCGAGAAGCCCATCATAAACGTCATCATCAATATCCTTTTCGAGTAGCTCGTCCTCGTCTTCTTCGTCTTGCTTCTGTCCAACGTCGTAATATACGTTTTCTGATATATATGCTAATAGGGTAGTGTGTGGTATCTTGGTAAGCTGACCTGCCGTTCTGACGATACCACATTTGTAGTCATTGCTCATAAATGAGTGACTATCATCTTCCTTCATAATCTCTTGGCAGGTGTATTCAATGTTTTCGTCGGTCAGATGACGTATACCTACATCCATAAGATGTGATATAGCCGTCCTAAACATCATCTCATCTTTTCGTCTAATGTTATTTATCTGTTTAACGTACTCTGCGTAGTTCATAGCCTGTTTTCCTTTCTGATAGAGATAAGATAGTCAGATATTTGCATAATTCTGCAGTACTCCTTGTCCGTGACCAAATCATTAGCGAGAGTGCGGAGAAGGTGTAGTTCATCTTTAAGCTCGCCAATGTTGTCTACGTCGTATACTTTGTCCATAAGTTCAACGGAGTGTATCTTGTTGTTTATCATATCGTATTCGAGTGCTTCAACCTTATCGAGCATAGTGTAGAGATTGATACGCACACGAGCACTAACATAGTACTTCCTAACACCCATTTTTCTTACTTCCTTTCTGTCAGAGATAAGAAAAGTGTGTCTTTAAGACACACTCTCTATTTCATCAATCTAAGTTTTCATCAAAAAGCGTTTTTAAAGTAACCACAGCATTTACATCAACATCATACTGCTTTGCCGTTTCGCCTGCGTGATTGCTTATAAGCAGTTTTAAAAGTCGAAATTCATCATCTGTAAACTCGTGATGTATGCCGTTTTCAAAATACATTTCGTTTTTCATACGTTTTCCTCCTATCTACTCAGACCTTCGCTCTCCGTCAGGTCGAGAACGTCATCGTCATCGTCGTTGGTGGAGTTAAATTCCTTGTATAATTGCTCGCCAAGAACCTTCATAACTGCCTGACGAAACTCCTCATCGTGTGTCAGCCTATATACACTTACAGTATTCATAGCTGTTTTCTTTGCTTCTTCTCCCAAAACCTCTCCAAAAATATTGTATATGTCTTGTTGTGATTTTTCATCAAGAGAGAGCATAAGCTTAGAAAATTCAATAGGGTTTTCTATGTTGCCGACAAAATCAGCAGTAAGCTCGTAGGCGTGTTCTCTGTCTGTGGTAGTCAGTATTTCTTGCAGTATTTGTTGCGAGTGCTGTGGGCTTGGATACTTCATCATAGCTTCTGCAATCTGCTGTATATGTGCAGGGTGTATCTCGCTCGGTGTGTATATCCAATGCTCTTTGAGTGTATCTCCATCACAAGCTGTAGGGATTGACTTAGCCCAATCACGTTGTTTCTGATATACTCGTCCGTCACCCTGTGACACTCCGTTGACAAGCTCTGCTACAGTTTCAACTGCCTTGTTGTAGCCTAGCTTCTCAACTAGCTTTGCGATTGTATAGGAAGGCTTGTTGTGGCGTGTTTCTTCATACACTTCAATTAGTGTGTTTCTGTTTGCCTTAATCTGAGCAACTTGCTCTCTTATCAAGGCTCTATCTGTTGCGTCAATTATCATAGTCTATTTTCCTTTCTGTTAGAATAAAGAAAAGTGTGTCTTAAAGACACACTTGTTATCTGCTCAGACCTTCGTATTCCGTCAGGTCGAGTGGCTCGTCGTAGTCGTAGTCGAATAGGGTAATCTCGGTGTAGCGTTTAACAGGTAGCTTATCCACAGTTAATCCTGTCTTTTTCATTTTCCTTTCAATTGCGTCCAAATCCTTGCCCAACACAAAACCCATAACAGCGAGTGCTTTAGTTCCACTATCATTTATATAAGCTTTAATCTTAAATGTTTTCATTTCTTTCTCCTTTCAAGTGTGTCACGATGACACACTTTATCTTCCCAAAAATGCGTATGACGAGTCTTCTTCACTAAGTCCGTTGTCTATACAAGTTGCATATCTCATACAATCACGATAGTCAGATATCTGCTTAATTCTGCCGTACTCCTTGCCTGTGACCTTATCATAAGCGAGAGTGATGAGACTGCGTAGCTCATCTTTAAGCTCGCCAATGTTGTCTAGGTCATATACTTTGTCCATAAGCTCAACGGAGTGTATCGTGTTGTCTATCATATCGTATTCGAGTAGCTCAATCTTAGTGAGCATAGTTTCGAGATTGGTACGCATACCAGCGTTAACATAGTACTTCCTAATATCCATTGTTTTCGCTCCTTACTATCCTATACTCTCAATGAGTTCGATTATCTTCTTTTCAACTTCGCTCTCCTGCATATCTGAAGTAAACAGGTGAGGGAAGTATCCCTTTAGCTTAGCGAAGAACAGGCTTTGCTTATCGGTTGTAGCTGTAGTAGTGTTTCCTTCTGTATCGGTATCTGCTTCGTTTTCCGAAGGTATCTCCTTGCGTTCTGATTCCGAAGCGAATACATATTCATCTAGGTCGTTAAGGTCAAATCTAGGCTTGTATGCCACTAGCTGTTCGAGATACTTGATTCTCTTGTGTGGTAGGTTGCAAGCTTCGAGCGTCAGATATTCAGCTAGGGTGTTCTGCTGGCGTTCCGACAGCTCTCTATCTTCAGGTAGCTCGCTCTCATCAGCGTATCGCACTAGCAGATTGTAGAGTGGCTCTGCGTCGTTGACGTTAATATCACCCTTGCCGAAGAAAGTCTGCAACGCTTCTGTGAAGTTGCAAATCTTAACGTACCTGTACATCTGCTTACGCTTGATGTCAAACTTGGTAGCTATCATATCTGCTGTAGTGAGGGAATCGGAGCCTGTGTCTTTGTTGCTACGTCTGTGCTTCAGATAATGTTTGAAGATTCTAGCAAGCTCTAGGGGAGTAGGCTTGTCACGTTGAATGTTGCTATCTATCATACAATCGTATGCTTGCTCGTCGGTATTGCAATCCTTTTGAATGACAGCTTTAGCTGTAGGAATTTTTAAATCCTTGAGAACTTCAACTCTTGTATGACCTGCGAGTATTTCATACTCACCAAAGCCTTTATCTCTGACAAGTATCGGTGTCAGTTGTCCGTGTTTTGCTATAGAATCTCTAGTAGCTTTGTACTTTGTAGACTTATGCTCAATATCAAAGGGCTGTGCTTCTCCGTCGCAGTCCGAGAAGTTGATGAGCTTAGATAGGGGAATCGTGATATAGTCCGATGTAGGTGCAGGAACTTTAGCTGATGTTGTCAGGTCGAGTTCTTCGTCAGCTCCTTCGATTTCTGCTCCGAAGCTTTTAGCTCGGTTAAGTAAGTTGATGTCGAGTGCCATAGTTATTTACTCCTTTCAATATACTCTTTGGCGAGGTCGAGATATACATCTCTAAGTGTGTTGCCTTTAATCTGTACACAAGGCTTGTGTACAGATAGTGATTTTTCAATCTGTTCAAAACGGAATGGGATTTGTGCGTTAAACACATCATTCCCAAAGTGTTCGGTTATCAGGTTAGCAAGGTCATTCGATGTCGAGCCGATAGCAAGCTTCTTGTTAATTAGCACTCCTGCAAGCTTTAGATTAGGGTTGCAATCCTTACGGATTTTGTCTATTGCCGTATATACAGGGAAAAGTCCAAAGAAGGAGTACTGCCCACACTCTGTTACGATGATTACATCGTCTGAAGCGGACAATGCTTCAGGTGTGAGATATTCTTCAAGGCTATCCTTACAATCTAAGATGATGTAATCGTACTTGCTGAAGACTTCGTTCTTTAGTGCGTTGCGAATAATAAACTTATCTCCGTCTGACAGGACAGGGATTTTAAGAAGTGTTTTCCTAGAGGACGGAGCATAGTCGATTCCGACCTCACTATGTCTGATTGATGACTCTACTATATTATCGTCAACTAGTGGAATTTCCGAAGCGTACAACTGCATAACCTGTGAGAAAGTCGGCTTGCCGTCGTCTTCAAATTCAAAAAACTGTGCCACGTTTTGTTGTGGGTTAATGTCGATAATACATACACTCTTGCCTAGATGTATAAGACCACCTGCAAGGTTGATAGCTGTTGTCGATTTGCCGACACCTCCTTTTTCTGATATGATTGATACTGTTCTTGCCATTGTTCATTCCTCCTGTTTGTTTTTTAAGTGTTCGTAATTTGATATATAAAAAAGCAGTTGATTTTAGTCAACTGCTTAGTTTCTGTTCTGTCAGATAATAAAAAGTGTGTCTTTAAGACACACTCTCTATCTGCTGTTGTACTCAATTAAGACATTTCACAGAAAAACTTGTTAAGCCGTTCTGCACTCTGTATCTTAGCTTCTGTTGAAACGTGCGTATAGGTCGCAAGCGTGAAGCTTGCAGTAGCGTGTCCGAGATTGTGCTGTACTGTCTTTATGCTGTCACCAAGCTCTAGACAGTTAGTAGCGTAGGTGTGCCGAAGGTCGTGAAACCTAGCCGTCGGTCTACCTATCTTAGTTGCGAGTTCTTTAAAGTCATTGATGATAGTCTTTGCTCTAAGGTGGTCACCGTTGTCTTTTCTGAAGAATACGAGGTTGAGTCTGTTGGAGAGGTAGCGTTGTTCTTGCTTTTCTTCTGACAGCCATCGAGCAAGAAAATCAGGCAAGCTAACTGTTCTGACCTTGTTGTTCTTTAAGCTATTGAAGTGCCACCCTTCGCCACTACCGAAGTATGATAGTTGCTTCTCTAGGATTACTGTTTTGCGTGTCAGGTCTACACAATCCCAAGTCAGCCCTAAGACTTCTCCCTCCCTTGCTCCTGTGTAGAGAGCGAAGGTGTAGAGCAAGCCAAAACGATGAAACCTACAAAGGTCTGTGAACTGTCTAATCTCGTCAGGAGAAAATGGGTGGATTGCTTTTGCGACAGGTCGAGGTAACTTGACCTTGTCGGCAGGATTGATACCGATAAGTCCGACATCTACTGCCGTCCTCAGAGCTTCGTGTACCACTCCGTTGATGTTGCGTAAAGTCTTAGCACTCAGTTGTTCATCACGAAACTTGCGAGTGTAAAATTCTTGCAGAGTTCTCTGTGTAATTTCTGCAATCTCATAAGAGCCGAGTGTATCTGCAAGGTGTGTGCGAATGACGGATGTGTAGTGCTTGTAGGTAGTACGCTTGATGTTGAGTGTATATATATCTAACCACTCATCAAGCCATTCGTTGAATAACATATAGATTGCCTCCTTTTTGATACCATTATATATATAGCTCAAATTAAAAGCAACCTTCGAATCCTTTTACCCCAACCAATCGCAGATAAGCCGTCAGAGTTTGACGGCTTGTTTTTATATTGCCCCGTAGCCAAGCGGTAAGGCAACGGACTTTGACTCCGTCATTGCATGCGTTCAAATCGCATCGGGGCAACCACAACACATTAGAAACAGTCCTTTATTTATTTGGGACTGTTTTTGTTTTATAAGGGTTTATCATCTCCGGCTTTATAAAATGACAGCTTTTTCTATGTCCACTTTCAAGAAAATTAGTAAATTCATTTTGATTTTCGTTATAGTAAACAACCTCTAAGCCCGCCTTTAGTCAATTGTGCATAAAGAGTTTTACGGCACGCCAAAATAGTGCGTTTATTCGTTGCAATTATGCCCAAAAGCCTTGCAAAACAAGGGAGATTGTGATATAATTATCATGGTGGTGTGCGTATCTGTGCGATACCTGTGTCACTGTAAAAAGCATCTCGTTTTGAATATACAGTTTATTTATGCATAAAATTGTGTTAATTTGCATAGAAAAGTGTATAAAATGTATTTTCTATGTATATTTAGCTGAATTTATGCACAAATGCTTGCATATTATGCGAGAATGTTGTATAATCAAAATAACATATTAGAATTGAAGGAGAATTTATTATGGCTAAGGAAATCAAAAAAGTAGTGCTCGCTTATTCGGGAGGACTCGACACATCTATCATTATTCCATGGCTCAAGGAAAACTACAATAACTGTGAGGTTGTTGCAGTTTCAGGCAACGTAGGTCAGGGAACAGAACTCGACGGACTCGAGGAGAAGGCTCTGAAGACCGGTGCTTCAAAGCTCTATATCGAAGACCTCACAGAAGAGTTTATCACAGATTACGTATTCCCAACCGTTCAGGCTGGCGCAATCTATGAGAACAGATATATGCTTGGTACATCTTTTGCAAGACCAATTATCGCAAAGAGAATTGCTGAGATCGCCCTCAAGGAAGGCGCAGATGCTATCTGCCACGGCTGTACAGGTAAGGGTAACGACCAGGTTCGTTTTGAGCTCGCAATCAAGGCTTTCGCTCCTGATATGCAGATTATCGCTCCTTGGAGAATATGGGATATCAAGTCCAGAGTTGAAGAAATCGACTACGCTGAGGCTCATAACATTCCACTTAAAATAAACAGAGAAACTAACTATTCTAAGGATAAGAACATCTGGCACCTTTCACACGAAGGACTCGACCTCGAAGACCCTGCAAACGAGCCACAGTATGAAAAGCCGGGCTTCCTCGAAATGGGCGTTTCTCCACTCCAGGCTCCTGATAAGCCAACATACGTTACAATCCACTTTGAAAAGGGCGTTCCTACTGCTATCGACGGTAAGGAAATGAACGGTACAGAAATTGTATCAACCCTCAATAAGCTCGGTGGCGAGAACGGTATCGGACTTGCTGATATCGTAGAAAACAGACTCGTTGGTATGAAGTCAAGAGGCGTTTATGAAACTCCTGGTGGAGCAATCCTCTACCACGCTCACGAGGTTTTGGAAACAATCACCCTCGATAAGGAAACTTCAAGAGTAAAGCAGTACCTCTCAATCAAGTTTGCTGATATCGTGTATAACGGCCAGTGGTATACACCACTCCGTGAAGCTATGAGCGCATTCGTTACAGAAACTCAGAAGACTGTTACAGGCGACGTTAAGCTCAAGCTCTATAAGGGTAATATCATCAACGCAGGCGTAACTTCTCCATATACTCTCTATGATGAAGAGGTTGCTACATTTGATGCTGACGAGGTTTACGACCAGAAGGATTCAGCAGGCTTTATCAACCTCTTTGGTCTCCCAATCAAGGTTAGAGCAAAGCTAGAGCAGAAGAGAAATAACAAGTAATAGTTATGAATACTAAAGTTACAGCTGTCGCATTCAGAGTTGTTATTATACTAACTCTGATTGCCATAACAGTATCGGCAGGCATGCTTATATATGCACTTGTAGATACTTACTCAAGCTATGATGGCGATATCGAGGATTACCTCTTTAACGAACTTGTAGAACCACTACGAAATAGCGCCAATTGCTATTATATCGCATTTTCAGGTACGCTCGTGGCTCTCGTTTTAAGCCTCTTTGCAAGAAAGTATTGCTCGGCGGCTTCGGTCGTGTTCAGAACCCTATCTATCGCAGTATGCTCAGTAGTGCTTTGGCTGGGAATGGGCGCAAATCATGTGTTTGCATTTACCGCAAAGTTTGCAACAGAGCTCCGAGATGTAAAAGACTTGGACGAACTCGACAGAACAGACTTTGGTATATCTAAGTGGCAGTGGGATAGTATGGAGAGTGCATTGGACAACGAGGGTATAATGACATGCTATGTTGCAGCATTTGCTGTGACGGTTCTCGTGTTTTTTGTGCTGACTTTCACATCAATCCATTATCTTACTAAGAATAAAGACGAAAATATAACCGAAGACTACGCGGTTTCATTTTCAGGCGAGCAGGTGCAACCGTACCAGAGCCAGTACCTAAATGAGTACCAGAATGAATTTCAGAATCAAACTGAAGATGACTATTATAACAATTATTAGAAACGGAGGAAATTACAATGGCTGATAACATCAAATATGAACACGAGCTCGATAAGAAGGTTGCGATATCATACGACAGCCTTCCAAACTCATCGTTTGAAGATGTAAACCTCGGAGATACATACTTCAGGAACGTTAACCTCAAGGGTGCAAACTTTGATGACGTTAACCTTGAAAATTCTAAGCTCAATAATATCAATATGAGAGGTGCAGACCTTACAGATATCTATATGGCACACTCAAGATTCTTAGGCGTTAATATGACCGGCACAAGATTTGGCTGTAGCATAATGAATAACGTCGAATTTAAAAACCCTGTTATGAGAGGCGCAAGCTTTGTATATTGCGACCTCACTAACGTAGAAATTAACGATTGTATTATCGACGGACTGAAGATAAACGGTATCGATGTTTCAAAGCTTATCGAGCAGTATCTTCAAGAAACCGGAAAGTAAGCGACCAATTTATTAAGCAATAAGCAGGGCAGAGCGAAGGAGTTTTCTGTGTAAAATTCCCGCTTTGCCTATGTGCATTTTTAAGAAATGAAATGGGAGAGCTAATTATGAACGACAAGAAGATGACCTTATCGATTATTTTCAGAGTATGTGTAATCGTAGCAGCAGTTTCAATCATTATCGCATTTGCTTCATGCATATCAGCAGCTCTTGATGACGGCGACCTTTTTGACAACGGCATTGTTGAAAAGTTCGGCACAGCAACAAAGTTCTATTTCCTCTCGCTCGCAGCTACAATAGGTGCAGTCGTACTCAGTATCCTCGGCACTAAGTATGCAAAGAAGGTAAGCGTTATAGCAAGAACCTTCTTCCTCGGCGTGGTGGCAGGTCTCTACTTTGCAGGTGCAAAGCTTAACTATGCTCTTCACCTCTGTGCATCAGCAGTTGATGAAGCCGGCGGAGATATCGCAAGACGTGTTGATACACTCGTTGACGAAGGCGGACTTTCTGAAAGCCAGGCTGAGTTCCTCGTAGACTTTTTAGGTTCAGATTTTGACCCTACAGCTTATCTCGCTGCTATGATGCTGGGCTGTGCGGTTCTCGGAATTCTTACATTCACAAGCATCCACTGGCTCGCTAAGAAAAAGCAGGAAGTAAACACAGAACCAATGAATGTCAGCTTTGGTGGCTAAATTATAAGAAAATTGTAAAGCTTAATCTACAAGGGGCTTTTGTATTAAAGCCCCTTAGAAGATTTTTAAAGGAGAAGTAAAAATGGCAGAAAAAATGTGGGCAGGAAGATTTTCAAAGGAAGTCGATGACAGAGTAAATGACTTCAATTCGTCTATTTCCTTTGACGCAAGAATGTATAAGCACGATATAATGGGCTCAGTGGCGCACGCTACAATGCTCGGTGAGTGCGGTATAATCGAAGTTAGCGAGTCTAAGAGAATTATCGAAGGACTTGAGGGTATTCTTGCGGATATAGAATCGGGAGAGCTTATGTTTGACCCATCTGCCGAAGACGTGCATATGTTCGTCGAAGCCGAGCTTACTAAGAGAATAGGCGACGCAGGTAAAAGACTCCATACAGCCAGAAGCCGTAATGACCAGGTCGCACTCGATATCAGAATGTATCTCAGAGACGAAATCGACAATATAGTTGAGCTGTGCGAAAGCCTTATCGAAACTATCGTAAAGCTCGCTAAGGATAATCTTAAAACAATTATGCCGGGCTATACCCACCTGCAAAGAGCCCAGCCAATTACCTTTGCTCATCACGTTATGGCGTATGCACAAATGCTTCTTCGTGATAGAGAAAGATTACTCGATACAAAAAAGCGTATGAACGTGCTTCCACTCGGTAGCGGTGCACTCGCTTCTACTACATATCCGATTAATAGACAAAGAGTCTGCGAGCTTTTAGGCTTTGACGAAATTTCGCAGAATTCACTCGATGGCGTTTCCGATAGAGATTTCTGTATCGAGCTTGCAAACGCTATATCTATCCTTATGATGCACCTCTCAAGATTCTCTGAGGAAATCGTTATGTGGTGCTCCTGGGAGTTTAAGTTTATCGAGCTCGACGACGCATTCGCAACAGGCTCATCAATTATGCCACAAAAGAAAAATCCAGATATAACCGAGCTTATAAGAGGTAAGACAGGTAGAGTGTACGGCGACCTCAATACCTTGCTTACTATGATGAAGGGTACTCCGCTTGCGTACAATAAGGATATGCAGGAGGATAAACCTGCAATCTTCGACGCTGTTGATACAGTAAAGCTCTGCCTTAAAACCTTTATCCCAATGCTCGATACAATGAAGGTTATCCCGGAGAATATGAGAAACGCAGCAGCAAGAGGCTTCATAAACGCTACCGACTGTGCCGACTACCTCGTAAAGAAGGGGCTTCCGTTCAGAGATGCCTATAAGATTACAGGAACACTCGTCGCAAAGTGTATCGAAATGAATCTTACGCTCGAAACTCTGCCACTAGCTGAGTATAAGGCAATGTGCGAAACCTTCGAGGAAGACGTCTTTGAAGCTATCAGCCTCGAAACCTGCGTTATGCAAAGAAAAGCTGCAGGCGGCCCAGCCCCTGAGTGTGTGAAGGCTCAAATCGAGTATGTAGAAAAAAAGCTTTCAAAATAAAAAGTAAAGAAGGATAACTATGCACCTCGACGATAAAATTACATATGAGGAGTATTCGCTTTTGCGTGAGCTTGTCGGCTGGCATAAGGTGTCAAAAAGACAGTTTGCCATAGGTCAGGAGAAAGGACTCTTTATGAGGGTCCTTCGTGATGAGAGCGACAATAACAGATGCGTAGGGCTCGCCCGTGCATCAGGCGACGGTGGATATTATATAATGCTCACCGACGTGATTGTCCACCCCGACTTTCAAGGGCAGGGCTACGGTAGAATGCTCCTAGAAAGCTTTATGCAGTATGTAGACTCTATTACCGAGCAGGGCGAAACTACTATGCTACTTCTCGCCTCAGCTAAAGGCAAAGAAGAATTTTACGAAAAGTTCGGCTTTAAGAAAAGGCCTCACGATAACTACGGCTACGGTATGTCGCAGTGGTACTCAAAAGACTAGAAAATAAGGAATGAATTAAAATGACAAAGGTTTTTATCGACGGTAAAGAAGGAACAACAGGACTCCAGATTTTTGACCGTCTACCAAAAAGAAATGATATCGAAATTTTGCTTATAGATGAAGAAAAGCGTAAGGATATAAACGAGAGAAAAAGACTTATAAACGAGTCCGATATAACATTCCTCTGCCTTCCCGACGCAGCATCTAAGGAAGCTGTTACTCTTATAGAAAATCCTAATACAAGAATAATCGACGCATCAACCGCCCATAGAACTAATCCCGATTGGGCGTACGGATTCGCAGAACTCTCAAAGGCTCATAGAGAAGCAATCGCTACCTCAAAAAGAGTCGCAAATCCGGGCTGTTATGCAAGTGGCTTTATCTCACTTGTCTACCCACTCGTGCAAGCAGGCGTTATCCCGGCAGATTATCCGGTGATTTCTCACGCAGTTTCAGGCTATAGTGGTGGAGGTAAGAAGCTTATCGCACAGGTCGAGGACGAAAATAAGCCTAAGGCACTCTGCTCTCCAAGACAGTATGCCCTCACCCAAAACCATAAGCATATCCCGGAAATGCAGAAAATTTGTGGTCTCGAGTTCGAGCCAATGTTTAACCCGATTGTCGACGACTATTACGCAGGTATGGTAGTGAGCATTCCGCTTGTAACAAGAACTCTCCCCAAGAAGTATACCCCTGCCGATATCCACGCTATTTTAAGCGAGCATTACGCAGGGCAGAGATTTGTAAAGGTTATGGAGCTCGGTGGTATAGATACTCTCCCTGACGGATTTTTGTCTGCAAATGATTTAGAGGGAACAAATGATATGCAGCTTTTCGTCTTCGGTAACGACGATAGAATACTCCTTTGTTCACGCCTCGATAATTTAGGCAAGGGCGCTTCCGGTGCCGCTGTCCAGAATATGAATATTATGCTCGGTATCGATGAGGGTACCGGACTATAAGAAGGGAAATTTTATGAATTTAGTTGGAAATATGAAATTTGTAGAAGGTGGCGTGTGCGCTGCCAAGGGCTTTAAAGCAAGTGGTATATACTGCGGAATAAAAAAGTCTGCAGTCTTAGATGGTAACGAAAGCCCAATTTCAAATAAGAAAAATGATATCGGTATGGTCGTTTCAGACGTTATATGTAACGCAGCGGCCGTGTATACCTTGAATAAGGTCAAGGGTGCAACGATTCTCGTAACCCAGAAAAACCTCGAGCAAACAGGTGGAAAAGCACGAGCAGTTATCGTTAACTCCAAGAACGCTAATACCTGTAACGCCGACGGCGAACAGAAGGCGTACCGTATGTGCGAGCTTACAGCTAACGAGCTAGGTATAAAGCCGGAGGAAGTAATTGTCGCTTCTACAGGCGTTATCGGTCAGGTTTTACCTATCGAGCCTGTCGAGTGGGCTGTGCCAAAGCTCGTAGAAAAGCTCTCCTATGGTGGAAATGAGCAGGTCGCAACTGCTATTATGACAACCGATACAGTCAAGAAAGAAGTTGCTGTCGAGCTTACAATCGACGGAAAAACTATCCACCTCGGTGGTATGGCAAAGGGTAGTGGTATGATTAAGCCTAATATGGCTACAACCCTCAATTTCATTACAACCGACTGTGCAATTTCGGCACAGATGCTCCAGAAGGCACTCTCGGAGGTCGTAAAGATTACCTATAACTGCCTGTCTGTCGACGGCGATACCTCTACTAACGATATGGTGTCTGTTATGGCAAACGGCCTCGCACAGAATACCGAAATCATAGCTAAGGGCGAAGACTTTGAACTGTTCAAGAACGCTCTCTATACCATTATGATGAATATGACAAGAATGCTCGCTAAGGACGGCGAGGGCGCAACAAAACTCCTAGAGTGCGAGTGCGTCGGTGCTCCCGACCTCGAAACTGCAATTATCGTTGCAAAGAGCGTTATCGGCTCTAATCTCTTAAAGTGTGCAATGTTCGGTGCTGACGCTAACTGGGGACGTGTCCTCTGTGCAATAGGCTATGCAGACGCACAGTTTGATATTATGAAGGTCGATGTTTCAATGTCCTCTTCAAAGGGTAGAGTAGATGTCTGCCGTGACGGAGCAGGAATTGAATTCTCAGAGGAGACAGCAAAGGAAATTCTCCTCGAGGATGAAATCACAATCACAGTTAACCTAAACGCAGGCGACGTATCTGCTAAGGCGTGGGGCTGTGACCTTACATACGAATATGTCAAGATAAACGGGGATTACCGTTCGTAAAAGGAGATACAGATGGACGAGAACAGGACCAGCAGGGAATTCGAAATAGCATCACAGGAGATAACTCCTTATCTTGAAAAAGACGAACAGATTATATGGGCAGGAAGAAGTAAGCTTGACCGTATTATATACGAACCGCTTCAGGTCATGAGGCTTAAGGGAATTTCGAGATATCTTCAGCTTGGAGCTACGTTGCTTGCTGTAGTTTTCATAGTGTTTTCGCCATATGGGAAAGAATGGTCAAGCTTGGCTGGAAGAGTTTTCGGTACGGAGCTTTCAGAGATGTCCTGTGCAATTATTCTCGTAGCTGCCGTATTGTTTATTGTTCTCGCACAAATGCTGCATAGAATGAGCTGCGCTGTTACAAATAAAAGAGTAATGATTATCAGAGCAGGAGAACTCAAGTCATATCCGCTCGACAGCATATCAGACCCCGAAATCGAAAGATATTCAAACGGCAGGTCAGATGTTTCGTTCTATGCAAATGAAATTGCAGGAATCCACGTAAAGGACGGGAATAAACAAAAATATACCCTTTTAAATGTCCTCGACGGCGATACGGTACATGCTCTTTTGTATAACGCTGCGTACATCGAGGATAAGGTGTTTTAATGTTTTGTAAAGAAGGAGAACGCTATGTTTTGGAATCGTAAGGACGAGGACGATGAGTATAACCGCTATATGCAGGAGCGTGAAGCAGAAAGAAACGGCGAGGAGCTAAAGCCGTATTCTGAAAGCGAGTATTATAGTAACAACGGTGTCGATTCCTATCACGAGTCTGACTGCCACGAGGAAAAATGTGAGTACACTAAGGGCGAAATAGGCTATAACACCGCCGTTGGAAAGATAACTCCGATGCTTGACAGAGACGAGAGAATACTATGGGCACAAACAGGAAAAAACAGACTCGATTGTATGTCCTCGTGTGTGATAGACTTCTTTGCACTTTTACTGCTCGTAGGTACTATAGCGGCACTGTCAGGTGCATTTGCCGACGGCTTCTCGGTTTTAAAGCTGACAAATTCAATACCGTTTTTCCTTGTCAGTATCTATCTTATGTTCTTTGCAGGGAAATCAAAGGTATACTATGCAATAACAAATAAGAGGGTTATCTCAGTCGGAAAGCATACAAAACGCTCTGATATGCTCCGGCAGATTTCAAATGTTACATATGCACCCGTTAAGCTCAATAAGGGTAACATAAGCTATGTCGTCAAGAATGCGGGAGCAAGCTATAACGGAAGCAAAATCTCCTCTGCACTTGCACTCGGCTCAGTGTCGGGTATCTGGGGTGTGTCAGATGGCAGAGAGGCTTGCGATATACTGCTCAGCCTTACAAAACAAATGACGCAGGGATAAAAACGTGCTTTAACCGTAATGATATGGACGGCGAGTATAATTTCGATAGCAGGACAAAAGGCTATACAAGACATAAATTTTAGGAGGCGAAATGCTGTGCTTTTTGGAAATAACAATAATGATGAACAGGATTACTACAACGACGCAGACTATGAAAGACGTACAGACAGCTATGATAACGGCTATTCTGACGGTGTGGACTATAATATGCAGGCGGATTCTGCTGAAATAGTTGCAAAGTTCAATCCGTATCTTCTGCCCGGCGAAAGAGTCTATTGGGTAGGAAAAACCGTAAAGGGCGGAGGAAAAGGCGTAAAGACAGGTGCGAACCCAGGCAGATTTATGGGAATTTTCTTTGTTGCGTTCGCACTTATATGGATTTCAGGAACTATGGGAATCAAAGGCTTCACATCAAGAGTTCCCGGCGGTTCAGCGTTTGATGCTATGGCTATGATATTTCCACTGTTCGGTGTGCTGTTTCTGATAGTCGGTATCGTGATGATTATAGGAAAAACACCTGATAGCTGTTATGCAATAACTGACCAGAGAGTCCTGACAATAACCAATAACCGCTTCAGTGCCGGTGAAATCTCAAAAATCAGTAACGTTACCGTTAGTATGGGCAACAACGGAATCGGTACTGTAAGCTTTGTGAATATGAATATGATGATGTATTCAACATTCAACGCATTTGACAGACATACTCCACGTAACGTCCCAAACGTAGGATATCATAATATCCCGTCAGCACTCTACAGCGTGGCAGATGCACAGAATGCATACAGAATTCTTTCCGGACTTGTGATGAACAATCAGAACCGGATGAGATAAATAAAAAAGAAGGACAGATTGAATTATGGAAATCAGTAACAAAATGAGAAGCAAGGTGCTTATCGACGCACTCCCTTATATCCAGAAGTATAATAATAAGGTCGTAGTCGTTAAGTACGGCGGAAACGCTATGACAAACGAAGTCCTGAAGGATGCCGTTATGAACGATATCGTGCTTTTATCAGCAGTCGGCATCAAGGTCGTGCTCGTGCATGGCGGCGGACCTGAAATCAACGCTATGCTCGGTAGACTTAATATCGAAAGCAAGTTTGTCGGTGGCCTCAGATATACCGATAAGGAAACCATGGAGGTCGTACAAATGGTGCTCGCAGGTAAGCTCAATAAAGAGCTTGTCTCACATCTCCAGCTCCATGGTGGTAAGGCACTCGGTATGTGTGGCGTAGACGGCGGAATGATTATGGCAAAGAAGCTCGACGGCGAAAATGACCTAGGCTATGTTGGCGAAATCACAACAGTTTCCACTAAGCCTATTATTGACGCTATGAATGCAGGCTATGTGCCGATTATTTCTACAATCGCTACAAGCGAGGACGGCCAGACCTATAATATAAATGCCGATACAGCAGCCGCAAGAATTGCCGCTTGCCTCAGAGCCGAGAATCTTATCCTTATGACCGATATCGCAGGTCTTTTGAGAGATAAGGACGACGAAACTACACTTATCCCCGAGTGTAGCATAAGCGAGGTAGCTTACCTTAAAAAGCAGGGTATCATTAGTGGTGGTATGATTCCTAAGATTGATTGCTGCGTAGAAGCTATCAGACGTGGCGTAAAGAAGACTTCAATTATCGACGGTAGAGTTCCACATTCAATCCTCATTGAGCTTTTGTCTAACGAGGGCCTCGGAACCCAGTTTATGTAATAGCCTATGGAAAATACATTTGAAAAAAAGCTGTATTCAGCAAAAGGCGTATGCCGAGATAAAAAAGAATACTTCGAGCTTGTAAAAATCCAAAAACGATTCGAGGATAGAAAAATAAGGCCGGTGCTTCTTGCGTGTGGCATTATCTCTCTGGCACTTTGTGTGTATGATATAGTGATTATGGAGGATTTTCTCGCCCTTATGTCAGCAGGCTTTGCTTTCTTGTTTTTGTATCCAACCCTCTTTGGCCACCTTCCAAAAGCACATACAGGCTTTGAAAAGGATAAGAATAAGGTGCTCAATGTCGGCATCTATTGCGATTTTTACGATAATAAGTTCACAGTAACAATCAAGGACAAGGAAACTACCCTTAGCTATTCTAAAATTATCGGCATAAGAAAATCTAAAACTAAAATATACATCTTCACCGACGAAATGATGTATTATATCGATAAGTCGCTCTTTGAAAAAGGCGATAACGAGGAGTTTTTAAGCTTCATCGAAGAAAAAATAAAGAAGGGAAAATAATAATGCAAAACAATGTTATTGAGCAGTTTGATAGCTATGTAATGGGTACATACGGTAGGTTCCCTGTCGTTATGGAGGATGGCGAAAATCGACTCGCTACAGCCCTCGACGGCAAGGAGTATATAGACTTCGGCTCAGGAATCGGCACTAACTCGCTCGGCTTTTGTGACGATAGCTGGGTGGAAGCCGTATGTGAGCAGGTAAAGAAAATCCAGCATACCTCAAACTACTATTATACAAAGGTACAAGCAGACTTTGCTAAAAAGCTCTGCGAAGAAACAGGCTATAAGAAAGTGTTTTTCGGCAACTCAGGTGCAGAAGCTAACGAGTGTGCCATAAAGCTCGCAAGGAAGTATAGCTTTGATAAGTACGGCAAGGATAGGCATACTATAATTACCCTCGTCAATAGCTTCCACGGAAGGACTTTGGCAACACTTTCTGCAACAGGCCAGGATGTCTTCCATAACTATTTCTTCCCATTTGTCGAAGGCTTTAAGTACGCTAAGGCTAACGACGTAGAAGACCTTATGGAAAAGCTCGACGATACAGTCTGCGCAATTATGATAGAATTCGTGCAGGGCGAGGGCGGAGTAATCCCACTAGATAAGAGCTTTGTCGACGAAATAGTAAAGCTCTGTAAGGAAAAGGATATCCTGCTTATCGCCGATGAGGTTCAAACAGGTATCGGACGTACAGGTAAGCTCTTAGCTTCCGAGCACTATGGTATAAAGCCAAATGTCACAACACTCGCTAAAGGCCTTGCAGGTGGTATGCCAATCGGTGCCTGTGTAGCCGACGAAAGCTGCTGCGACGTGCTCACAAAGAGTACCCACGGTTCAACCTTCGGCGGTAACCCAATCGCTTGTGCAGGTGGACTCGCAGTGCTTAATAAAATCTGTGCAGAAGGCTTTATGACAGAGCTTCAGAAGAAAGCAGACTACCTCTGGGAAAAGCTTTCGCAAATTGACGCAATCGAGAGTATCTCCGGTAAGGGCCTTATGGTCGGTATGACTCTTAAGGAAAAATCTGCCGCCGATGTCTGCAAGGCTTGCCTCGATAACGGACTCTTGGTGCTCACAGCTAAGGAAAAGCTCAGGCTATTACCACCACTTACAATTACATATGATGAAATTGATAAGGGTGTAGAAATTATAAAATCGGTTTTAGCATAGAACAGAATGGAGGAATATACTATGAAACATCTACTCAAGCTTTTAGACCTTTCAAAAGACGAAATCATCGACATCCTAAATCTCGCTGACCAGCTCAAGTACGAGCAGAAGAACGGCTTTGAGCATAAGCACCTCAAGGGTAAGACTCTCGGTATGATTTTCCAGAAGTCATCTACCCGTACCCGTGTTTCTTTTGAAACCGGTATGTACCAGCTCGGCGGACAGGCACTCTTCCTCTCCAGCCGCGACTTGCAGATTGGTAGGGGTGAACCTGTACAGGATACAGCTAGGGTTCTCTCTCGCTACCTCGATGGTATTATGATTCGTACATTCGACCAGAAGGAAGTCGAGGACCTCGCACAGTATGGCTCTATTCCTATTATAAATGGCCTCACAGATTTCTGTCATCCATGCCAGGTGCTCGCTGACCTTATGACAATCCGTGAGTATAAGGGCGTGTTCGACGGTCTCAAGCTCTGTTTTATCGGCGACGGTAATAATATGGCTAACTCCCTTATCGTAGGTTGCCTTAAGGTGGGTATGAGCGTTTCAATCGCTTGCCCTGAAGGCTACGAGCCGGATGCAGAGGTTTTAGAGTTTGCAAAGCCTTACGGCGATAAGTTTATGATAACAACATCTCCTGTCGAAGCAGCAAAGGATGCCGACGTCATCTATACAGACGTGTGGGCTTCAATGGGCGAGGAGAGCGAAGCCGAGGAGCGTAAGAAGATTTTTGCTTCATACCAGGTAAACGACGAGGTTATGGCTGCAGCTAAGGCAGACGCTATGGTTCAGCATTGCCTGCCTGCTCACCGTGAGGAAGAAATCACAGCTAAGGTGTTCGAAGCACACGCCGACGAAATCTTCGACGAAGCAGAAAACCGACTCCACGCACAGAAGGCTGTAATGGTAAAGTTAATGGCATAATATCCCTTAATAAAAAATTTATAATTTTTTTCAAAAAACTATTGCATTTTTAAAAAAAGTGTGGTATTATGTATGTAATGTAAATCATATTTACACGTTAAATCCTAGTTTTATGAGGGAAAGGAGTTAAGAATATATGGGCTTTATCATTTTTTGGGCAGCAGCATTTGTATTCTTCCTCGTATTAGAAGCAGTAACATTCCAGCTTGTCAGCATTTGGCTGGGACTGGGCGCACTCATCGCACTTTTGCTTGCAATCTTTGAAGCAGAATTCTGGATTCAGCTATTGGTGTTCTTCCTGGTGTCAGTAATTGCACTGTGGGCAACAAGACCAATTGTGAAGAAGATTCTCAGCAAGAAGGTCGGCACTAACACAGAGCTCGATATAGGAAGGGTTGCTATTGTTACTGAAACAATCAATAATGCAACATCTAAGGGCAGAGTAAAGCTTAACGGTACTTATTGGGCAGCTCAGAGCGAAGATGGCGAAGTTATTGAGGAAGGCTCTACAGTAACTGTTACTAATGTTGATGGCGCAAAGCTAACTGTTAGAAATTAATTTTATTTGGAGGTAATTCATTATGGGCGGATATGTACTTTTGGCAATTGGTATTATTGTCGTTATCTATCTCATCACAAGAATTAAAATCGTACCACAGGCATACGTTTATGTAATTGAAAGACTCGGAGCATTTAACTCTGCAAAGGGCACAGGACTTATCTTCCTCGCACCATTCATCGACAGAGTAGCTCAGAAGGTTTCTATCAAGGAAAGAGTTGTAGACTTCAGACCACAGTCTGTTATTACAAAGGATAACGTTTCAATGCAGATTGACACAGTAGTGTTCTATCAGGTTACTAACGCTAAGCAGTATACCTACGGCGTTGAAAGACCACTCTCAGCTATCGAAAATCTCACAGCAACAACTCTCCGTAACATCATCGGTGGTATGGAACTCGACGCAACACTTACTTCTAGAGATAATATCAATACTTCAATCACAGCAATCCTCGACGAAGCAACAGACCGTTGGGGTATCAAGGTTCTCAAGGTAGAGCTTAAGAACATTCTTCCACCAAGAGAGATTCAGGACGCAATGGAACGTCAGATGAAGGCTGAACGTGAAAGACGTGAAAAGATTCTCCAGGCAGAAGGTGAAAAGAAGTCCCAGATTCTCGTTGCAGAAGGTGAAAAGGAATCTAAGATTCTTAGAGCTGAAGCTGATAAGCAGGCTGCAATCCTCAAGGCTGAGGCTGAAAAGCAGGCTATGATTCTCAGAGCAGACGCTATCAAGGAAAAGAAGATTCTCGAGTCACAGGGTGAAGCTCTCGCTATCGCTAATGTACAGAACGCTAATGCAGAGGCTCTCGAAAGACTCAATCAGGCTGCTCCTAACGAAAACGTACTCAAGTACAAGGCTATCGAAGCATTCCCACAGGTTGCTGACGGTAACGCTACAAAGATTATCATCCCTAGCGAAATCCAGAGCATCGCAGGTCTCGCAGCAGGCCTCAAGGGTGTTATGGAAGATCAGCAGGGCGCTGCTAAGCCAAAGGCTTAAGCTTAAACCATTCGACAATTATTGCCCACAGTTATCTGTGGGCAATCTTAATTAAAGGAGTGAAAGTAAGTGCTTGAGAAAATCGCAACAGTATTAATACTCGTAGCAGCACTTGTGTATTATATAGAAAGCTTCAGATGCTTCGCCTGTAAGGGACAGCTTTATGTAAGTAAGCATAAAACCGAAAGCCTCACAGACGAGCAGAAAAAAGTGTGGTATAAGCGTACCGCAGTGCTTAACCTGCTTATCGCAACAGAGTTCTTATTGTTAGGCTTGCATAACCTTCTTGAAAAGGATGTAATCCTCATAATATGTGCAGTCGTTGTCGTTGTGATGTTTGCCTATGTAATCCGGCTGTATCTGAAATCTCTTAGTATAAAGTAAATAGCATAAAATTAGGGTGCCGAGTATATGCTCAGCACCCTTGCTTTTTGTATTACTTTGTCTTTGCAGTAACTGTTGTTGAATATGAGCCGTAGTAAGCCTTGCCATCTAGTATCTTGAAGGAGCACACTCTGAACTTGTAGCTAGTAGCAGAGCTTAGTCCCTTGATTGAATACTTGAGTGTGTCAGCGTCGCCTATTCTTGCAACTCGTACCCATTCACCGTTCTTGTACTGCTCGATGATGTAGCCACCTGCACCTGCAATTTTATCCCACATAAGTCTTACTGATGAGCTGGATACTGCATCTACACTTGCGACTACCTTTGCAGGGTTTGTAGTTGTTTTTACTGTATCTGAATATGAGCCGTAGTAAACATTGTCACCGAGAATCTTGTATGCACAAACTCTGAACTGGTATGTAGTACCACTCTTTAGACCCTTGATTGAATACTTGAGAGTAGCTGGATCTGTTATTTTGGTAACTCTTGTCCACTTACCGTTTGTATACTGTTCTACGATATATCCGCCTGCACCTGAGATTTTA
>JAZSCN010000026.1:0-72575 GCA_045602925.1 Oscillospiraceae bacterium
AAACAATGCACCTAAGCATATAAGGCTAATGGCTATATAGAGATACTATAGAGCCTATTGAGGAAAACCCTTTTGAAAAAGGGTTATTCCTCAAACTCCTTTCCTAAAACTTTTGTAATAAAATTTCAGCCCCATAGGGTATGTACCACGAGAACGCTTTTAAAATTCTCATTACCGTGATATCTACCCTATGGGGCTGAAATCATATCAGAAGTCTTTGTAAGGGGGTTCGGGGGAGAAACTTTCTTCAGAAAGGTTTCCCCCGATAAAATCCTATAACATTTCTATATAACTATCTGTCTTATGTGCTCAGGTGCTTTATTAGTCGTCGAGGTTGTTTTCTTCTTCTTCGAGTTGTTTCTGATATGCGTTATACTTTTTGACCTTGCTTTCTCCGAGGAGCATATCGAGCAGGAACATTATAACAAATCCGATAAAAAAGTCAATGATACCGTCGAGCACAGCCGAGCTTGTCAGGTTGGTTGTGAAATTGAATATGAGGTCTGCCGCAAGATATACAGCCGCAAATGCCGCAGCATCACCCATATACATAAGAATACGGCTCATCTTCGCCTTTCGGTCAGTACCCGTGTTGAGTCTTCTTCCGAAATAGGTAGGGATATCATAGACCTTGTTCTGATGCTGGATTGCAGTTGTCACAAAGACTATAAGCAAAAGAAGTATAAGCTCTGCGAGAGCAAACCTTCCCTTTGCAAGTCCGAGATAAATAATTCTCACAACACAGTATGCTATCGCAATCGCACCGCCTGCCGCAAGTCCTTCCTTTGTAACGTTCGATTCTCTTTCGTCAGCGTGATACTTTTCGGTATATTTTTCTCTGAGTGCTTCCTTTTTAGCGTTCTCCATTTTCGTTATTCTCCCTCTCGTCTTTGTTTGTCCAGAACAGCTCGTCGAGTGTCTTGCCGAGTGCGTCGCAGATTGCAATGCACAGATTGAGTGTAGGGTTGTAGTTGCCCGACTCTATCATTCCGATAGTCTGCCTTGTAACTCCCACACGCCTTGCAAGCTCCTCCTGATTGATATCAAGCTCCATTCTGGCTATCTTCATCTTTTTGTTTTTCAAAGTAAATTGCCCTCCTCTCAGAGCCTGCACAAAGCTTCGCGTTAAGCTTTGCGGTGTGAGTATATTGTAAAGCATATTTTATAAAATGTCAAGTATATTTTACATTTTGCAATAAAAAATCATCATTTCTGTACATCTGCACAAAAATGATGACCTGAGATTATGTAGCATTTATAAAACCCTTACAGCTTTATTGTGTATTCCTTATCTGTCTTTTTATACTGAGTGTACCTGACGCCCGTCATATCAAACATCTTCTTTGATGCGATAACGCCGTTTGAGTCGGGGTACTTGTCCTCCTCGTAGATAACCTCTCTTATTCCGCACTGTATGATAGCCTTTGCACACTCGTTGCAAGGGAAGAGCGTTACATAAATCCTTGCCCCGTCAAGCGAACCTGTCGAGCGGTTCAGGATAGCGTTAAGCTCAGCGTGGCAGACGTAAGGGTACTTTGTGTTAAGCTCATCGCCGCTTCTCTCCCAAGGCATATCGTCATCGTTGCAACCTGTCGGCATACCGTTATAGCCGACCGACAAAATCTTGTTTTCAGGGCTTACGATACAAGCGCCAACCTGAGTGTTATTATCCTTGCTTCTGCCGGCAGAGAACTTTGCAATCCCCATAAAGTATTCGTCCCAGCTAAGATAATCTGTCCTTTTCATAAGTGTTCCTCCAATGTATATAGTATAGCGTCAAAGCAATTTTTATAAGCTAAATAAAGTATAAAATACTTTGTGGCAGTTGTCAAGAGAGGAGAGAAATGTAAACATTTTGTTAACATTCAAAATGGCAACGATTACACCAAAATATTAAACGTTTTCTTCGGATTTTCGAGGCTTTCGGGGACTTGAAAAAATGCAAAATATGTGATTTAATAGAGTTAGCGAAATGCAAAAAATTTAAACCTCGAAAGAGGCTTCAAGTTATATTTTGAAAGGTGGATTTATATGTGCGCAAAGATTATTGGCGGCGAATCAATTCCTAATATGCCTTGGCAGGATAAGCCGGAGGGATGCAGAGAGGTTATCTGGAGATATTCTGAAAACCCGATTATCCCAAGAGATCTTATCGCTTGCTCAAACTCAATATTCAATTCAGCTGTTGTAACCTATAACGGTAAGTTTGCCGGCGTGTTCCGTTGCGATGATAAGCAGAGAAATATGGAGCTTCACGCAGGCTTCTCCGATGACGGTATTCACTGGAACATCGACGAGGACAGAATTCAGTTTGTACAGGCTGAAAAGTCTACAGAGGATGTTAACACATGGGGCTACGGCTATGACCCAAGAGTATGCTTTATCGAGGATAGATATTGGGTAACCTGGTGTAATGCTTACGGCTGGAAGCCAACTATCGGCGTAGGCTATACATACGACTTCAAGACCTTCTACCAGTGCGAAAACGCATTCTTGCCATTCAACAGAAACGGCGTTTTGTTCCCAAGAAAGATTGACGGCAAGTACGTTATGTTCTCACGCCCTTCCGACTCAGGTCACACTCCATTCGGTGATATGTATATCTCTCAGTCACCTGACATGAAGTATTGGGGCGAGCACAGACACGTTATGGGCCCACTCAGAGGCTGGGAATCCAAGAAGATTGGTGCAGGCCCGATCCCTATAGAAACCGACGAGGGCTGGCTTTGCTTCTACCACGGTGTTCTTGAAAGCTGTAACGGCTTTGTATACTCCTTCTCAGCTTGTATCTTAGATAAGGACGAGCCTTGGAAGGTTAAGTATCGTTGCGCTGAATATCTCCTCAATCCTCGTGAGTACTACGAGTGCGTGGGCGACGTTCCAAATGTTACATTCCCTTGTGCTACACTTTGCGATAAGGATACAGGTAGAATTGCTATCTACTACGGCTGTGCTGATACAGTTGTAGGACTCGCGTTCTGCAAGGTTGACGAGGTTATCGAATACGTTAAGTCGCATTCTTCTATCTAGTCTAAAATATTTGCAGAGCTCTATCGCAGGGCTCTGCTTTTTATTTTGCAACAGTATTGACATTTTTTTAAACTGATATTATAATATATTGTAGATAGAAAAAGGGTAAAACCCACATTTATACGGAATGGAGATACATTATGGCTAAGGTTAACCAGAATAAGGTCATAGGCGGACTTATTGTTGCAGTTATAACGCTTATCGTCGTAATTGTAATAGTAGTAATTGCTAAAAGCATATTCCCGTCAAATGATAAGGGAACATCTGATACAGGCGTAGGAACTAACACATATAGCTATACAACAACAACGACGACTACAACTCCTGCAACTACCACAACATCAGGAGAAAGCACTACAGCTTCAAGCACGACATCACAGTCTGAAGCTACTCAGTCTACTGAGGTATCTGTTGAAACACAGACTATGTACGTTCAGGACTATGTATATATGAGAACCGGCCCGGGCACTGACAATGATGTTATCGTAACACTTTCAAGAGGCCTCGCAGTCGAGGTTGTAAAGCTCGAGAGTGGCTGGTATGAAGTAATCTGGAACGGTCAGACAGGCTATGTTTCAGAGTCCTACCTCGGAGAAAATCCACCACCGGCACAGAGCACAACCACTACAGCAGCTCAGGTGCCTGCCGCATAATAAGTAATTCAAAGCCACTTACCGATTAGCTTCGGGAGTGGCTTTTTGCGTTATAAGATAGCCTTCACAGGGCAAGCCCCAAAAGAATAGTATAGGTAAATACATACTGTCTGGGGGCAATACTATGCAGAATAAATATCTTATGCTCGTAGGAAAGGGCAGACCTATACCGAAAAGCTTTGAGCCGATACTTGTAAGCGTAGGCTCGGTAGAACTTGAAAAAACAGCAGCGTATATGCTGGAGAGAATGCTCCAAAAGGCGAGCGAAGACGGAGTGGAGCTTAAAATACTGTCGGGCTACAGAACGCCAGAGTATCAAAGAGAGATTTTCGACAGAAGCGTAAGGCAGAGGGTGGCTGATGGGCTGAGCTATGATGAGGCGTATAAGATAACTGCCGATAACGTGGCACTTCCGTACGAGAGCGAGCATAACACCGGGCTGGCTGTCGATATAGTTACGCCGAATGATTACGACGTTTACGAGGAGTTTGAAGACACAAATCAGTTTAGGTGGCTTTTAGCAAATGCGTCCGATTATGGTTTTATACTAAGATATCCAAAGGGAAAGACGGATATAACAGGCTTTGTATATGAGCCGTGGCATTACCGATATGTAGGACCGTATGATGCAAGACGGATTGATAATCTTGACATAACGCTTGAGGAATATCTGGGGGGCTGTCTGACTTGACATAATGGCGAAAGTCAAGTACAATATTTATTGAAAATAAGCCTTGCAATAAGGCGTGGAAAAGGAATATTACTATGAAGCTGAAGCCTGAAATTTTAAAGGAAAAGAGAATTATACTTGCCTCAAAATCACCAAGAAGAAAAGAGCTTATGTCGCTCATCTGCGATAGCTTTGAAATAATGCCTGCAGATATAGACGAGAGCGTTCCTGATGGAGTAACTGCCGACGAATCGGCTGAGTTTATCGCTGTAAAAAAAGCTTTTGCCATAGACAGCGAGGATGTAATAATTGCGTGCGATACGGTCGTTATCATTGATGATATGATTTTGGGAAAGCCAAAGGACAGAGCTGACGGCTTTAAGATGCTCTCTATGCTTTCGGGCAAAACACACAGCGTAATAAGTGGCGTTTGCATAAGATACAAGGGTAAGAGCCTCTCGTTCTCGCAAAAGAGTCTGGTATCCTTTTATGACCTGTCTGCTGATGAGATAAACGATTACCTCGACAGCGGCGAGCCTTTTGACAAAGCAGGGGGTTACGGCATCCAAGGGCTCGGCTCTCTGCTCGTAAGGGAGTTTCAGGGCGACTTTTTTAACATCGTGGGATTGCCGATTGCCAGACTTCGCAGGTGTCTTACAGCACTTATAAGCGAGGCAGAGGGTAAATAGAATGGGACTTTAAAAAAAACGTGACCTGCAAACACCTTATGACGAGCTAATGAAGCTAAGCGGAAAATCGCTCTCGTCGGTTGTCGAAAGAGTGGCAGGCGAGGAAGTCACGCTCGGCAAGAGCGGTGCGATTTCGATAGTGGGTAAGGAGCTTGTCATAGTGTGCGACGCTAAAGAGGTTTTCAGATGTAGTACAAAGGGCTGTGTCGCAGCTACACTTATGAGTGGGAACGGATGCGATATAAAGGGCTCTACCGACGGAAGAAAAAGGCATATAATCGCTATGTACAGCAGATTTAAATAAACGGAGGCTCAGTTATGAGGCTAAAGGAAAAGGCAGACTTAGTGTGCGACAAGCTGGAGGAGATATACCCGGAGGCGCTCTGCTCGCTTGTGTATTCAAAACCACACGAGCTGATGATTGCAGGCAGGCTTTCGGCACAATGCACCGATGCGAGAGTTAATATTGTTACCAAGGAGCTTTTTGAAAAATATAAGAGCATAGAGGACTTTGCAAACGCCGATGTAGGCGATGTTGCCGAAATTGTAAAGCCGTGTGGCCTTTTTAAAACAAAGGCAGAGTCGGTTGTCGGTATGTGCAGAAAGCTTTTAGAGGATTTCGGTGGCGAAATTCCTGATACAATCGATGAGCTCATAACACTGCCGGGCATAGGAAGAAAGACTGCAAATCTCATTATGGGGGATATCTTTCACAAGCCGGCTATCGTCACCGATACGCATTGCATAAGAATCTGTGGAAGGCTCGGGCTTACAAAGTCGAAAGAGCCACACAAGGTAGAAATAGAGCTGTCTAAAATTATTAAGCCGGAAAGGTCATCGGATTTTTGTCATAGGCTGGTGCTCTTTGGTAGAGATATATGTAGGGCAAGAAATCCGAGATGTGAGGTGTGCCCGCTTTCTGAGGCTTGCAAATACTCGAAATAACGTTTTCGTTAAGCAATTTTAGCTAATATGACAAATGTTGTGTTATTGACACAAATTGTCGATAGTGGTATAATGGTTAGTAAATGTTTATGTTAGGAGGACTATCACTAAATGAACAATAAAGAGCAGGAAAACACTATAGATTTAAAGAGAATATTTTCACTCCTTCTGTCGAAGGCGTGGATTGTTTTATTGGTATCAGTTGTGTTCGCAGTGGTAATCGCTGTGTATACAAAGTTCGCTGTAGATGAGAAGTTTACATCTGTCGCTACTATGTTTGTTCAGAACAAGGAGGTAGGAGAGAATTCATCTACTTCTATTTCTTCAAGCGATATGGTCGCATCATCCTCTCTCGCAAAGGTTTGTCAGGAGATTTTTACAAGTGACAGAATGCTTGTAAAGGTTGAGACTGCCCTTAATGAGATTGGCTATGAGGTTAGCAAAAATCAGCTGAAGAATATGATTACCATTACATCTGTTAATGAAAACCAGGTAATGACGCTTAATGTTATCAGCGGTGACCCTAAGCTTTCGTTTGAGGTAGCGTCGCTCATTACACTCAACGCTGAACAGGTTTATAGAGATATTGTAAAGATTGGCACTGTTGAAACAATTTCTGAGGCAAGCTTCTCTGAAATTCCATCCTCGCCAAACCTTAAGAGAAATATAGTTCTGGGCTTCCTGCTCGGCTTCGTGCTGACTTGCGCAGTTATCATAATCACAGACTTCCTTGATACTAAGATTAAGCCACAGGATAATTTAAGCGAAATTTACGGAATTCCACTATTTGCAGAGATTATGGACTTTGATATCGAAATGAAGGGAGGCAACGGATATGAGTACACAAGAAAGAAGTAAGGCTTCAAAAAAGTCTTCAAGACGTAACCCTTTCAGAACCTCTACTGCAGAGGCAAGAAAGCATATCCTTAACACCGACACTAAGTTCGTTATTACAGAGGCATACAAGTCTGCAAGAACAAATATTATGTTTGCACTTTCTACCAGCCCATCAAAGGTTGTTACAATTACCTCGGCTAATCCTGCTGAGGCTAAGACTACTACGGCTGTTAACCTTGCAATTACATTCGCAATGACAGGTGCTAAGGTTTTGATTATCGACGGTGATATGAGAAAACCTTTTGTACATAAGCTTTTTGAAAGACTCGACAGAAAAATAGGACTTTCTTCTGTGCTTGGTGGTATGTGCACGGTTGCAGAGGCAATAAGAAGCAACGTAAGAGATAACCTCGATATTATCCCTGCTGGCCCTACACCTCCTAACCCTGCAGAGCTTCTTGGCTCGGATAATATGAAAAAGCTTATAGATGTTCTTTCCGGTCATTACGATTATATCTTTATAGATATGCCACCTGTAAATATTGTTTCTGACGCATTGCTCCTTACACCTGTTACTGCAGGAATGATATTTGTAATCAGAGATAACGTTACAAGACATGGCGACGTACAGCGTGCACTTTCACAGATTGAGCTTGCTCAAGGCAAGGTGCTTGGATTTATCAAAACTGCCTGCCGAGCAAAGAGCTCAAGTGGTTATTACAGAAAGAGCTATAAGTACGGCTATAAGCATGGCTACAATTATGGCTATGAATATAACGGTTCGCAGGAGGACTAGTAAATAGTGAGCTGCACTATGATTGACTTTCATTCTCACGTTCTTCCCGGAATTGACGACGGCGCTAAGGATGTTGAGGAAAGTGTAAAAATCCTCGATATGATGGCTGAGGCCGGAGTCAAGGTGCTTTATTGTACACCGCATTTTTATCCACATAAGCAAAGTCTTGAACAGTTCTTGCAAAAAAGGCAGGAGGCTTACGAAAAGCTGCTGCCGTACATAAAGCCAGAGCACCCAGAGCTTAAAATGGGCGCCGAGGTACTGCTGTCGTCAAGACTTCAAAGAGATGAGCTTTTGAAGCTACGACTTGAGGGAACAGACTTTGTGCTTGTCGAAATGCCGTATGTGCATTTCTCGCAGAGTTTATACGACTCGCTTTATGATATTGCCGATACAGAAGGCATAAAGGTTCTCGTCGCTCATATAGAAAGGTATCTTGCAAGCAACAGTCTTTCAGAGGTTATGGAGCTTTTTAATGAGGAGAACATCTTAGGGCAGATTAACTGTACCTCACTAAGAAAATTTTCGCTGAGAAGAAGCTGTATAAAGCTTTTTAGAAGTGGCTGTGTGCAGGCACTCGGCAGTGACTACCACAGAATTGAGAGAGGTTATGCACTCTTGGATGAGGGCGTAAAAATCCTCGAGAAAAAGCTTAAGGCAGACGAGCTTTCGACTCTTATGCGTGCGTCTGAGCAGATTTTTGAAAATAAGACAATCGAGGAGATTTATGCTCTTTAAAATTGGGGCTTGAAATCTTTTTCGGTTTGTGATACAATACTAAAGTAATACACGAAAAACACGTTGACTGAGAGAGTACGCTTTTTATAGAAGCCTCCAGAGAGCGCCCGTATGCCGTATGGTATGCTGAAATCGGGTGCAGGCAGAAGAAAGCCGAAGTTCACTCACGAGTGGTTTCGCCCAAAGCAGATTTTGACGAGTAAGCGAAGACGGATATGCCCCGTTACGGCTGCGGAAGTGACAGCTTCTTAAAAGGTGGTAATAAGCAGGATTTATGCAGTCTTGTCCTTTTTGAAGGGCAGGACTGTTTTTGTCTACCTGCAAGTAAAATATATAATTTGCCAAAGCTTTGGCAGAAAGGTTAGTGAAATAAATGAGTATGAAAGAGCAGCTTGAACAAATCGAAGTGCTCGCCAAGGAGCAGCTCGCACAGGCACAGGATGCAAAGACTGTCGAGGAGCTTAGAGTAAAGTTTCTCGGTAAGAAGGGAGAGCTTACTGCAATCTTAAAGCAGATGGGTTCGCTTTCAGCTGAAGAAAGACCTGTTATCGGTCAGCTCGCAAATAAAGTCAGAGCTGATATCGAAGCAGCTATAACAGAAAGAGCTACCTCTATCAAGGAAGCAGAGCAGGAAAGACTTGTCAAGGAGGAAACCCTCGACGTTACTATGCCGGGTAAGCCTGCCAGAATAGGTAAGCTTCACCCACTTAGCAAGACATTAGAGGAGGTTGAGGAGATATTCCTCGGCATGGGCTTTGAGGTTGTTGAAGGTCCTGAGGTTGAAACAGACCACTACTGCTTCGAGGCACTCAATATGCCAAAGCACCACCCTGCAAGAGATACACAGGATACCTTCTATATAAACGAGAATGTGGTACTCAGAACACAGACTTCTTCTGTTCAGATTAGAACAATGGAAAACAAGAAGCCACCTATCAGAATTATCTCTCCGGGTAGAGTGTATCGGTCTGACGCTGTTGACGCTACACATTCACCGCTCTTCCACCAGATTGAAGGTCTTGTTATCGACAAGGGCATTACTATGGCTGACCTCAAGGGAACCTTAGAGCTCCTTATGAAGCGTCTTTACGGCGAGGAAACCCAGATTAGACTTCGTCCTCACCACTTCCCATACACAGAGCCTTCTGCTGAGGTTGACCTTATGTGCTACAACTGTGGCGGTAAGGGTTGTCCAATGTGTAAGAATGAAGGCTGGATTGAAATTCTCGGCGCAGGTATGGTTCACCCTAAGGTGCTCGAGGGCTGTGGAATCGACCCTGAGGTTTACTCAGGTTTTGCGTTCGGTATCGGGCTTGAAAGAATTACAATGGGTAACTACGAAATCAAGGATATGCGACTTCTCTACGAGAACGATATGAGATTCTTAGAGCAGTTCTAATTGATAGGGAGGATTATATAATGGATTTGTCAATGAAATGGCTCGCAGACTATGTTGACTGCGATATGCCGATAAAGGATTTTGTTTCAGGACTCACTATCTCCGGCTCTAAGGTTGAGAGATACGAGGAGGAAGGAAACGCAATTTCAAATGTTGTTGTCGGAAAGCTTTTAGAGGTAGTACCTCACGAGAATTCTGACCACCTCGTTGTGTGTCAGGTTGAGGTCGGAGCTGACGCGCCTATCCAGATTGTAACAGGTGCGCCTAATGTTTCTGCAGGCGACTATGTCCCTGTTGCTCTCGACGGCTCAACACTTCCGGGTGGTATAAAGATTAAGAAGGGCAAGCTCCGTGGTGTAGAATCTAACGGTATGCTCTGTTCACTCGGAGAATTAGGACTTACTCTTCACGACTTCCCATATGCTATCGAGGACGGAATCTTCTTACTCGGTGATGATTGCGACAAGACAGTTGGCATGGATATCCACAAGGCAATCGGTCTTGACGATACCTGCGTGGAGTTCGAAATTACATCAAACAGACCTGACTGTATGTCAGTTATCGGTCTTGCAAGAGAAACAGCCGCTACCTTCGGCAAGAAGGCTGATATCAAGGAACCTACATACAAGGGCATCGAGGGCAACATAAACGATATGCTCTCTGTAGAGATTTCTAATAGAGAGCTTTGCCCAAGATATATGGCAGGTATCGTAAAGAATGTAAAGATTGAGGCTTCTCCAAGATGGATGAGAGAAAGACTCAGAGCTAGTGGCGTTAGACCAATCAACAACCTCGTAGACATCACTAACTATGTAATGCTCGAGTATGGTCACCCAATGCACGCTTTTGACTTAAGATATGTTGACGGCGCAAAGATTAACATCAGAAACGCTGAGGCAGGCGAGAAGATTATGACTCTCGACGGCGTTGAAAGAGAGCTTTCTAAGGAAATGCTCGTTATCGCTGACGCTAACAAGCCTGTAGCAGTAGCAGGTGTAATGGGTGGCGAGTTCAGTGGAATTATGGAAGACACTACTACTGTAGTGTTCGAGTCTGCTTGCTTCGACGGTGCCTCTGTAAGAACAACAGCTAAGAAGCTCGGTATGAGAACAGACGCTTCATCGAGATTTGAAAAGGGACTAAACCCAGAGCAGTGCAAGCCTGCACTTATGAGAGCATTAGAGCTTGTAGAAATGCTCGGTGCAGGAGAGTGCGTGAATACTATTATCGACTGCGACTATTCTGACAAGACACCTAAGGGCGTAAAGTTTGACGCTGATTGGATAAATAGATTCTTAGGCTCTGACCTCTCTGAAGAAGCTATGGTAAACTACCTCGAAAGTGTTGGCTTTAAGGTAGAAAACGGTATGGCTTATGCTCCGTATTACAGAATAGATATTGAGTGCAAGTCGGATATCGCAGAAGAGGTTGCAAGACTCTACGACTATAATAACCTTCCTTCTACAATTGTCAGAGGCGTAGCTCAGGCACAGCTTTCTCCAAAGCAGAAGTTTGAAAGAGAAGTTAAGAGAGCTATGACATCACTCGGCTATAACGAGATTACAACCTACTCATTTATCTCACCTAAGTATCTCGATAAGATTTGTCTTAGTGAGGATAGTGCTCTTAGAAATGCTGTTACAATCACAAACCCACTCGGTGAAGATACAAGCATTATGAGAACAACCGCACTCCCTTCAATGTGCGAGATTCTCTCTAAGAACTATAACAACAGAAACGCATACGCTGGACTCTTCGAGCTCGGCAATGAGTATATTCCTGTAGAGGGCGAGGTTTTACCTAACGAGCCTGCAAGACTCACAATCGGTCTTTACGACAATGGCGGAAGTGCTGACTTCTTTGTGCTCAAGGGCACAATCGAGGCACTCCTTGACAGAGTCGGACTCTATGACTATGATGTAGAGGCAGCAAAGGAAGGCTGTGGCTTTGATGAGGTATCAGCATTCCACCCTGGCAGAGTTGCTGTAATTACCAAGGATAGCACTTCTATCGCTATCTTCGGTGAGCTTTCAAGAAAGACTCAGGAAAACTACGGTATCGGTACAAGATGCTACTGTGCAAAGATTAATCTCCCTGAGCTTATGGAGCTTTCTGTAAGCGAGAGAATATACAAGCCACTTCCTAAGTTCCCTGCAACAACCCGTGACCTTTCTATCGTCTGTGATGATGAAATCCCTGTTGCAAAGCTTGAAAAGGCAATCAAGGGCGCAGTTGGAAAGACATTAGAAAGCATTAAGCTCTTTGACGTATACAAGGGCAAGCAGGTCGAAGAAGGCAAGAAGTCGGTTTCTTATTCGATTGTTATGCGTTCTTACGAGGGAACACTTACAGACGAGCAGGCTGACTCTGCTGTAAAGCGTGTTCTTAAGGCACTTGCAGAGCTTGGCGCTGAGCTTCGTTCATAATATTCAATAAAAATATTTGTTCACTTTGCATATTATGGTATAATAAAGTGAACAAGTTGCATAAAATTTTAAAAATGGCTTGTTATTTTGAAGGAAATAGGCTATAATAAATAGTAGTTTAACCAAAGGGGGCGCAAGCTAATGTATGATAACGACCAGACAATGACCTTCAAGATTCGTGATGAACAGGAGGATGAGCTTAAAAAGAAGCTTATGACTATATACGACGCACTTAAAGAAAAGGGCTACAATCCTATAAATCAGATAGTTGGTTATATTTTGTCAGAGGATCCGACATACATAACCACCTACAACAACGCCAGAGGTCTTGTGCGCCATATCGATAGAGATGAGCTTTTACACGCTCTCGTAAAGTATTATATCGGTCTATAGAAATAAAGCCTAAGGCTGTGTATCTTGAAGTGATGCACAGCCTTTTTATTTTTGAAAAAGCAGTTATATTTTTTTCGTCTTCGGTGATAATAAGAAAAAGCACTTGGAGGAAAAATATAATGAAGCTTATAAAAACAGCACTCGCAATTGTCGGTGCGACTTCTATATTATGCTCTGCCTACGGAGTCGACGAGGCACAGCTTTATGATACCTGCTGTGAAAAAGCAAGCGACTATATCTCGGCTGCTACGCAGTCTGTCGCAGAAAAGCTTTCGGCACTTTCGGAAGAGTCAAGCCTTGACACAACCAAAATAGGCTACGGGCAGGGAAATATAAAGGATGACAAAAATCGCCCTGTAGGTGCGACAGATTTTAACGCAAGATATTCGGACTACAACGCAACTGCCATAGAATCAGACAGCGAAAAGAGAATATATCTCACCTTCGACCAGGGGTACGAAAACGGCTACACCGAGAAAATCCTCGATACGCTGAAGGAAAAGGATGTAAAGGCGACCTTCTTTGTTGTAGGCGACTATGTAAGACGCAATGAGGCGCTGGTGCAGAGAATGATTGACGAAGGGCACACCATAGGCAACCATTCTATGTCGCATTACTCTATGCCGGAGCTTTCTGCCTCAGAGTGCCAGGAGGAAATAAACTCACTGCACAGATATGTTCTACAAAACTTCAATTATGAAATGATGCTCTTTCGTCCACCTATGGGAGAATTCTCTGAAAGAACGCTAGCCACCACACAGGCTTGTGGCTACAAGACGGTGCTGTGGAGCTTTGCATACTGCGATTGGGATGTAAACAACCAGCCCGACAAAGCCTGGGCAAAGGAGAAGCTGATATCAAGTGCGCACAACGGTGCTATATATCTTCTGCACTCGGTGTCATCGGTTAATGCCGAAATTCTTGGTGAAGTTATAGATGAATTGCGTGCACAGGGCTATGTTTTTTGAAAAAGGTAAATAAAAATTACGAAAACTATTGACAAACGTGAGGGTAGCTGATATAATACAATGTATAGCATAGAGGGACTATGCGTAAATTGTATGATTTCAAGGAGGTTTTATAGTATGACAAAGCTTTCAAAGAAGCTTCTTGCCTTCTCTACATCAGTTATCCTCGCTTCATCAGTTATGCTCTCGGGCTGTGGCGAAATTGAAGGAGATATGGATGAAGAGAAGAAGTCTATTACTCAAAACGTAACAAGTGTATTTAATACGGTAAACAACGCTTCTGATACTATCGTTAGCGCAATGAAGGGCGAAACCGATACAGCTTATTCTGCTGACATTACAATCAGCATAGGTGAGACTATCGCTAAGCAGTCAGGTATGAAGGATATTGAAGATATCAAGATTTCTACTGACTCTAAGATTAAGAGTGGTAACGCTCAGGTTACTTTTGAGGCAGCTTACGGCTCTGACTCAATCATTACCTTTGATATGGTTAGAGAAAAGGAAACAGGAAACATCTATCTTTCTATCCCTGAGCTTTCACCTGCAAGCCTTCTCATTCCTGAGGATTATGTAGCTACTCTTGCAGAGCAGAATATGGATGTGATGGGAAGTATGACTATCCCTGAAGGTTTTGAGGGCAATGACGTTATGGACGTTGAGCTCCCTGACGTTGATGTTTCTGAAATGCCTGAGTTTGACGATGCTGAAATGCAGGCACTTATTGACGAAACAGTTAAGATTATCGAAGAAAAGATGCCAAGCCTTACAGATGCAGGCGACGTTAGTGGCAAGGTTGGCGATGTTGAGTACACACTTGACAAGAAGACTATGACAATCACTAAGGAAGACGTTTCTGCTATGATGACTGCTCTTTGCGAGGAGTTCAAGACTAACGAAACATTCCTTTCTATGATTGAAACCTATGGCGCTGAAGAAGGCTTAACAAAGGAAGCTTTTGTTGCTGAGATAGATTCTGCTATCGCTCAGATGGATACAACATTAGGCGAATTTAATGATGTAACTTTTGACATCTACTATATGGGCGAAGACGTTGCAGGTTTTTCTTTCACAACTCCTGATAATCTTGGCATCGAGGCTCTCTACTATGTAGCAGAAACAGAGTGCTGTGCAAAGATTGAAATGACTTCACCGGAAGCTGACGATACTGTTTTGATGGAGCTTACAGCAGAAACAGACGGATATGAAACAGAGCTTTGGGCTCAGGCTGATACAGCTGAGACAAATATGGAGCTTAATGTAACTGACTTCAAGGTTGTTGACGAAGAGTCCGGCGCATTCCAGGGAACAATGGAATTCGAGGTTCTCGACAAGGTTACAAAGCAGTCTTATACATATAAGGCGGTTTCTAAGTCAACAGCTACAAAGATTGATGTTGAGCTTTCTCTCTACGAGAACAATGACGAAATCATTACAGTCGGCTTTGTCGGAGAAGAAACAACAGCTTCTGACGTTAAGATTCCTGCGGGACAGGTATTCGATATGACTGATGAGGCTCAGTTTGAAGCATACGCAGCAACAGTTGATATAGAGGGCTTCCAGCAGAAGCTTATGGACATCATCGGCGAAGACATGGGCATGGGTGGCATGGACATGGGCGCTTTGATGGGCGGCATGGATATGGGCGACATTGACATGGGCGCTATGATGGAAGGCATGACCGAGGAAGACCTCGAGGATATGTACGAGAACATGGATCCTAGCATGTTCGAGGGCCTTGTATAATCCGTAATAAACATTTAAAAGCTCACTTTTATAGTGAGCTTTTTTATGGGCAAGTATTTCGCGATATGCACAAAAGTATATATAGAATTTTGTGCAAGTATACAAAGTAACGTATATTTACTTGACAAGAGGCGATATAGGCTGTATAATGTAAATGTGATTTACAAAGATACAAACAAGTCCTCCTTAAATATATGCAGGGTATGACTCGGCTGGTAACCGATTCTCTGCTCCACTTGTGTGTTATAAGTTTTCACGCTCTCCACATAATATTTGTTTGCTGAAGCAAAGGGCTCGAATGGTTGTTCGGGCCTTTTTGCGTTGTGCTATTGATTTATTGTCGAAAATATGGTATAATACTATCTTAACAGTTCGTAATATATATAAAAGAGCATCCCGAAAGGGAGAGCTGATAGAAAGGTGACAGGTATATGGAAAAGCTAAAGGTAGCTGTAATATTTGGAGGAAAATCCAACGAGCACGACATCTCGCTGATTTCTGCTTCGCATATCATAAACAGTATTCCGAGAGATAAATACGATGTTATTACAATCGGTATAACAAAGCAGGGCGAGTGGTTCAAGTACGAGGGTAGCACCGACGACATCAAGAACGGCAGCTGGGTTGCCAGCGAGGACAACATTCCTTGCGTGCTCAGCCCGGACCCATCTCACAGTGGTTTTATCGCATTTGCTAAAGATGGTAGTGCACAGCTTATCAAGATAGACTGTATTTTCCCTGCACTTCACGGAAAGAACGGTGAGGACGGTACCATTCAGGGTCTGTTCCAGATGTCGCAGGTTGCTTTTGTCGGCTGTGATATGCTTTCGTCGGCTTGCTGTATGGATAAGGAATTTACACACAGAATACTCGAGAGCTGTGGAGTGAAGATGGCTAAGTGGGTTTCTGTGAGAATTACAGATAAGGATAATCTTGACGCTGTATGCAATAAGATTGAAGGCAAGCTTTTGTACCCAATGTTTATTAAGCCGTCACGTTCCGGCTCGTCGGTCGGCATCTCCAAGGCTTACAACAAGGAGCAGCTAAAGAGTGGTATTCTCAGTGCGTTCGAGCACGACAGCAAAGTTGTTGTCGAGCAGGGCATAAATGGTATAGAGTGCGAGTGTGCAGTTATGGGCAATAACGAGCTTATAGTTTCCACAATCGGTGAGATTGCGCCTGCAAACGACTTTTATGATTTTGAATCCAAGTATAATGACCCTACCGAGCAGACATATATTCCTGCAAGATTTTCTCAGGAGAAGATTGAGGAAATTAGAAAGCAGGCTGAAAAGTCATACAGAGGTATCGGTTGCGAGGGGCTTGCAAGAGTCGACTTCTTCCTGACCGATGAGGGCGAGGTTGTTCTCAATGAGATTAACACTCTCCCGGGACATACTCCTATCAGTATGTATCCTAAGCTTATGGAAAACTGTGGTGTTGACGCTCAGGATGAAATGGACAGACTTATAAAGCTTGCTCTGCAGAGAGCCGGCAGATAAATCACTTAGATTATTTACGGAGTGAAGAAAGATGAACAACAACCCTATCGGCGTATTCGATTCGGGAGTCGGTGGACTTACCTGCCTTAAGGAGCTAAGAAAGCTTCTGCCGAATGAGGATATAGTATACCTCGGAGATACAGCCAGAGTGCCATACGGTACAAAGAGTAAGGAAACAATTTCTGCATACGCAAAGCAGGATATAGCCTTTCTCGAAAAATATAACGTAAAGATGATACTTATCGCATGCGGAACGGTTTCTTCGGTGCTTATGAGCGAGGATTTGTTCTGCGACAGCGAGGTAAAGCTAAGCAGCGGTGTTATCTATCCAGCCGTTAAGTCGGCTTTTGCGTCAACAAGAAATAAGAAAATCGGCGTAATCGGTACTCCCGCTACAATAAGAAGTGGATGCTACGGAAAGGCTCTGAGAGAGCTTGCACCGGATATAAAGGTGGTTTCAAGAGATTGTCCGCTTTTTGTTCCGCTTGTTGAAAACGGTTATACAAACAGAGATAACAAGATAACAAGACTCGTGGCACAGGAATACCTTGAGGTAATGATAAAAGAAGGCGTAGATACGCTTATTATGGGTTGTACGCACTATCCGCTTCTTAAGGATATATTTGCCGATATTTTAGGCGACAAGGTAACGCTGATTTCGCCGGGTGCCGAGGCAGCCAGATATGCAGCAAGAACACTTATGCAAAACGGCTTGCTTACAGACAGAGAGGAAAAGGGAAGCTGTAAGCTTTTCTGTACCGACAGTAAGGAGCTTTTTGCAGAGAATGTTGCGTCATTCCTTGGCAGTGACGCTGACGCAGAGATTTTAAAATGCACCCTGTAAGGAAAGATGATAATGGAAGAAAAGAAAATAATGCTCACACTTGTTAGTGTGCAAAACGACGGTGAAGAAGAAAACAAGGTCGAGCTTGTGTCGGAGGGAACTCTGGCAAAGACTGACGCCGGCTATGAGATTTCCTACAAGGAAACCGAGGCTACCGGCTTTGTCGGTTCTACTACAAAGCTGACTGTCTGCTCGCCGGATATGGTGGTTATGGAGCGCTATGGCTCAACACAGTCTTCGCTTATCCTCGAAAAGGGGAAAAGACATAACTGCCACTATGGTACGCCATACGGTGCTTTTACCGTTGGAATTACCACAAGCTTTATTAAATCTACAATCGGAGAAAACGGTGGAAAGCTTGGCTTTAAATATGTCCTTGACATAAATTCAAGCTTCCTCGGTGACTGCGAAATAAATGTAGATGTTAGAGCCGACTCATAAGGTCGGAGGAGGTTAGAAAAAAATGGACGACAGTCGATTATCAGTTCCCAGACTAATCGGAAATGATGTGAATGTAGGAGTGCTCACAACCTTGGGAGAGCCGTGCGAGCCGTTCGGTGAGCTTAGCTTTTACAAGATGATTGATGTATTCTATGACAAGGCGTACGCTTATGGCGAGGAAGGCTGTGATATATTCCTTATCGAAGGAATGAGTGAGCTTTCTGAGATAAGAGCGGCTGTCCTTGCTTGCCGAAAGCTCGAAAAGCCTATTATGGTTATGCTTGAGGTCAAGGACGAGGATAAGGATTCGCTCGGAGGCAGAGAGCTTGCGTATCTTATATCTCTCCAGGGGCTTGGAGTTAGTGCCTTCGGTATAAAGCCGTCGGAGGATTGCCCGCAGGAGGATATCGAGGCGCTATATAGACAGCTCTATCCATATGCGCAGATTCCTATTTTTGCAAGGCTGTATACGGGAAAGGTTCTCTATAGCGATATAAGAAAGCTTCTTTCACTGGGCGTAGAGTGCTTTGACGCCAGAGAAATCAAGCCTGCCGAAGCTGACGTTTTAAGAATTGAACTGTCAAAGACTGATTTTAGCGCCGAGGAACGCAAGAAAGAGGATATATCCTTCTTGCCGGCAAACGAGGAGCAGGCTTTCTTCTTAAATCCCGAGAGCGTGTCAGTTTCGCCTGAAATCGACATCGAGTGCGATATGGCTGATGAGCTTGTGGACTTTGAGGATGAGTCATACGATATTCTGAGCATTCTTGTTACAGCACACGACGACGGCTTCAGATTCAGTCAGAATATGCATTATACAGACCTGCCTGTTATGTTCTCGGCACAGGATAGCGAAACTCTCAGAATGGCGCTTCACTACTACCACGGCAGAGCGATAATTGACAGCAAGTGTGGACTCGAGCAGGATGAACTAAAAGAGCTTGCTTTAGAGTTCGGCGCTATTATATACTAGGATATGTAAAGGCCTTGAGTGCATTTTGCTAATGGGCGTAAAGTTAATTCGGAAGTGTTTGAAATGATTAAAAAAATAGCAGTCGGGATGTTGATTTTCGTAATGTCCATGACACTGATTTCTTGTGGATACAAAGAAAATCCCGATTCTGAGGCAGAAAAGATTACATTCAGCGAGAATATTCTTTTTACAATCAACAATGGTGCAGCAGGCTTCGGAACAGTCTATGATTGCTTGGATGCCGACATTACTGTTTATTGCGACGGAACAATTCATGTCGAAATGATATCGGATGACGGCAGTGGAGAAATAAAGGATATTGCTGTGCTTGAATTGACTGAAAAGGATTATGAAGCCCTTACTAAAATTGTAGACAGAGAAAAAATCTATAATATGGATGTAAAAGAGGATAGGGATGTTTGTGACGGAAGCTCCAGCCACATTATCTTGTACGATGAAAACGATAAGGTCCTCGTTACAAAGGGTGGATATATGGCCGGTGGAGACGGCTATGATGAGGTTTACAAGGGAATAAAAGATGTTTTGCGTCCTTATGGTATCCACGCTATCGTTGAAGACTACAGAAAACACTTAGATGAAATAGGATTAGAAATATAACATTATTTAAATTTATCCGAGTACATATAAAATCCATCGGATAGGTTTGGTAGCCATAAAGAAGCAGCTCCCAAAGAGATTAAATTCTCTTTGGGAGCTTTGTATAACATTGTTTGATAAACCGGAGGTTACACCATTTTATATTTATCCATTTTCAGCCCTGCCGTTTTTGAACAGCAGGGCTGAAAGCTAAGCTATAATAGGCAGGAATTGCCCGAGGCGGCTCGCCTCTATTCGTCCTTAGGGACCATAAATAGTACCTTGCCGGTGCGCTTGATGTAATATATAATATCGAGCTTGTCGCCAACCTGTGGAATATCAGAATCAGGGTAGTATACGGTCTTCTTTTCTGCGCCTTCGCTGTCAGTAAAGGATATATCAGCGCCAAGAATACCACTTGTATTCTTGACTGCAGTAACTGTAGCAGTAGTCTTCTTTCCCTTCTTTGCGAGCTTCTTGTACTTCTTGAGCTTTCGAAGAAGCTTTACAACACCGAGCCAGCCGAAGAACTCAAAAAGCAGGAACGCTATATCGAACATAAGCATCATGTGTCTGCTTGGGATTTCAAATACCTTTTCCGGAGTACGCTTGATAACTATAACGTTAACCTTATCGCCGACAGCGACATCCTTGGTTTTAAGATTAGCTGTAGCAGTAATAGTCTCACCATCTTTGTTGATGTATGTAACTGTAATGTCATCATTGCTATCATTGTCAGAAACAGCTTCTACAGTAGCGACAACCGATTCGCCGCCGAAAATGTATTCAACCTGCTTGTACTGAAGTACGATAACTACAACAGCAAGAGCGACAAGAAAGCTAGCTAAAAGTACTGTTGCCCTGAATGTACCCTTTTTATTAGTCATATAATTAACCTCCGTAATATAATGGTGGTAAAGTTCAAAATATCAACTTATATTATACCATTGACGCTATTTTGTGTCAAGCAGTTACTTGACAATAGATAGGCTTTGTGGTATCATAGCTAAGTAGATGGGGTGCGAAAGCGTGGAATATTGGCTTTATGCAAGGATTTCTGCGCCTGACCTCTGCACATAATGTCAATGGTCGGGCTTTTTGTTTCAAGGTTGAAACGAGAGCCTTTTTTATTAGAAAATCTTTTGTCGGAAGGAATGCTGAAATGAAGAAAGCTGTGCTTGTGCGAACGTTTGTCGTAATACTGTTTGCTATACTATGCCTGTATTGTGCCGTGTATACTGCCAGAGTAATGACTCTGCTGGGGAAGCTCCTGGGAGTGCTGTTCCCGATTATATTGGGACTTGCCATAGCGTATATAATTAACATACCTATGAGTGCTATAGAAAAATTCTTCTACAAGACCTGTAAGAAGGAGAAGCTCTCGGATAGGAAGAAGACTGTTATAAGAGTCGGATGCATAATCTTTACGCTACTGCTCATTTGCTCTATAATCACAGCTGTTGTATTCCTTGTAGTGCCTGAGCTTATAGCAAGTGGCAGAAGTATAGTAGATGCGGCGTCAAAGCTTCCTACAAAGCTTGAGGAGCACAGAGATAAAATTGAGAACTTCTCGCCAACGGTTGCAGATCTTATATTCAATTTTGATAAGCAGGGAGCTATCGAAAAAGGCTTTGAGTGGTTGCTTGCAGGCTCGGGAACAATTATGGGAGTTGCTTTCGGTGCGGTTAAGTCGGCTGTCAAGGTGGTATACTATCTTGTGACTTCATTGATGGTTATTATCTGGGTGCTAAAGGATAAGGAGAAAATCGGCGCGCAGATAAAGAAGTTTATGGTTGCTAATATGAAGCCTAAGAAGGTAGAAAAAATTCTTTCGGGGCTGTCGGAAATTTCCAAGGTGTTCAGAAGCTTCTTTACGGGTCAGTGCGTAGAGGCGTGTATCTTGGGCGGTATGTTCCTTATAGCAATGACGATATTCAGATTCCCTTATGCACTTATGATAAGCGTGCTTATTACGATAACTGCACTTATCCCGATATTCGGTGCATTTATAGGTCTGGCAGTAGGCGTTGTGCTTATGGTAATCGAGATGCCGATAAAGGCACTATGGTTTATAGTGCTGTTCTTAGTGCTACAGCAGTTCGAGGGAAACGTAATATATCCGAGGGTTGTAGGTGGCTCGGTCGGTCTTCCACCACTTCTTACATTCCTCGCAGTATTTATCGGTGGAGACCTTATGGGCCTTCTTGGTATGATACTCTTTATACCGATGCTGTCGGTTGTATATTCGGCACTAAGAAGTTATGTAAACAAGCGTGTCACACCAGAGATGCTAGAGGAAGTTGCCACAGAGCAATAGGAGGTAGTTATGAAAATTTATAAGGATATAACTGAGCTTGTCGGCTCTACTCCGCTTTTGGAGCTAACTAATTACGAAAAGAATCATTCACTCGGTGCTAAGCTTCTCGCTAAGCTTGAAAGACAGAATCCCGCAGGCAGCACTAAGGACAGAGCTGCGCTGTTTATGGTCAGCGATGCAGAAGAGAAGGGCATTCTCAAGAAGGGCGCAACTATTATCGAGCCGACCTCGGGAAATACCGGAATCGGACTTGCAATGGTATGCTCGGTAAGAGGCTACAAGCTCATACTCACAATGCCTGAAACCATGAGTCTTGAAAGAAGAAAGCTTCTTTCGGCCTACGGCGCACAGCTCGTACTCACTACGGGTAGCGAGGGTATGCAGGGTGCAGTGAGTAAGGCGAAAGAGCTTAACGAGCAGATTGAAGGCTCTGTGATACTGGGACAGTTTGACAATAAGGCGAACGCACTTTCGCACTATATGACAACCGGCCCTGAAATTTATGAGGATACAGACGGAGAGGTAGATGTCCTTGTCGCTTGCGTTGGAACAGGCGGAACAATTACCGGAATTGCTAAGTACCTCAAGGAGAAAAAGCCGTCGGTATATGTAGTTGCAGTCGAGCCTAAAGCTTCACCGCTTTTGTCTAGTGGCAAGGCAGGTGCACATAAAATTCAGGGAATAGGTGCAAACTTTGTTCCGTCGGTGCTTGATATGTCGGTCGTTGACGAGGTGGTAACTGTATCGGATGACGACGCACTTAAGACGGGTGCAGAGATTGTAAAGAGCGACGGAATACTCGTGGGGATTTCGTCAGGTGCAGCGATAAGCGCAGGCGCAAAGCTTTCGCAGAGAGAAGAATTTAAGGGGAAGAATATAGTAGTAGTTCTCCCTGATACAGGAGAGAGATATCTTTCCTCGGAGATGTTTTAAGGGGATTCTTGATGAACAGTAAAGAGATGTTTATGAGAACAGAAATGTTCTTTGGCGAGGACGGAATGAACAGACTAAGGAACTCCAGAGTTGCAGTTTTCGGTGTCGGTGGAGTAGGTGGTTATGTGGTTGAAGCACTCGCCAGAAGTGGTGTCGGTGCGATTGATGTTATCGACAACGATGATGTTTCGCTCTCTAATATTAACAGACAGATTATTGCGACAATAGATACTGTCGGCAGGGCTAAGGTAGAGGTTGCCAGGGAGAGAATACTTTCTATAAATCCCGATTGCGTTGTTACGGCGCACAAGCTTTTCTATCTTCCTGAAACGGCAGAAAGCGTTGACTTCTCGCAGTATGATTATATCGTAGACGCTGTTGATACGGTTACGGCAAAGCTCGATATTGTCGAAAGGGCAGTAGCACTTAAAATACCTGTTATAAGCTCAATGGGTGCAGGTAACAAGCTCGATGCTACAAAGCTGTGTGTGAGCGATATATATAAAACGTCGGTTTGCCCACTCGCCAGGGTTATGAGGCATGAGCTTAAAAAACGTGGCGTCAAAAAGCTGAAGGTTGTGTATTCGACAGAAGAAGCAATAAAGCCTGTTTCAGAACTATCGGGTACCGATGAGAACAAGCGCCAGACCCCTGCAAGCAATGCGTTTGTGCCATCTGTCGCAGGGCTTATTATCGCAGGAGAGGTAGTAAAGGAAATTGCCTATGGAACGTAATATGACAGTGGGCGAAAAGGCTATACAAAGCCTTACCACAAGATTTTCGAGCGATATTCTAAAGCCGTTTTATGACGGAATAGAAAAGTATAGGCTTATATCTGAGGGCGACAAAATAGCCGTATGCGTGTCAGGTGGCAAGGATTCTGCAATACTCGCAATGCTTATGAAGTGGTACGAAAAAAACAAGGGCGGCATTACACTTAAGTTTATTTCTATGGACCCGGGCTACAGCAAGGAGCACAGAGAGATTCTTGAGCAAAACTGCAAGAAGCTGGGACTTGATGCCGAGTTTTTTGAAACCGACATTTTAGCCTGTGCCGAAAAGACGGATAAGTCGCCTTGTGGAATTTGCGCCAGAATGAGAAGAGGCTGGCTCTATCGAAAGGCTAAGGAGGCAGGCTGTAATAAGATTGCACTCGGGCATCATTTTGATGACGTTATTGAAACAACTCTTATGGGAATGCTCTATGGAGCGCAAATCCAAGGTATGCTCCCAAGACTTAAAAGCCGAAACTTCGAGGGTATGGAGCTTATAAGACCTATGTACATGGTCGAGGAGGAGGCTATTATACGCTGGTGTGAGTATAATGAGCTAGAGTTTATAACCTGCGCTTGCAAGTACGCAAGCGGCGATGAGTCTTCAAAAAGAGCAGAGATAAAGTCGCTCATAAAAGAGCTGGAGCTTAAAAACAGCCGTGTCAGAAAAAACATCTTTAATAGCATACACAATGCCGATTGCGATACCCTTGTGGGATATAAGGTCGGCTGGGAAAGACACAGCTTTTTAGAACGCTTTGAGGATTAAAAATTAATGTGACTTTAAAGCTTAAAAGCCACATATAATTTATACAAAATATATTATACATAACCTTCGAAATGGTCTGTAATTATCATAATAAATAAACTTTTATTATACGAGGTAAAAACGATTGACTTTTAGCTTTGGAGTGGTGTATAATATGCTTATTATGATGAAAATGGAGGAGTTCACATGAGTAAATTTTGCGCAAACTGTGGAGCACAGCTCGACGATTCAGTAGTTTTCTGTGGAGCTTGCGGAGCAAAGCAGGAAGTAACACCTGCACAGGCACCTGAACAGCAGGCGGCAGCTCCTGTACAGCAGAATAGCTATTACGGCGCTTCAACTGGCGACAACAGTTTTGTACCACCGGTTTCAGGCGATATCGTAGGTAGTGACGGCTCTATCGCAGCTGCACCAAAGGAGCCTATGTCCCCTGAGAAAAAGAAGAAGATTATAATCATTAGTGCTATCGCTGCGGCAGTAGTTATTATTGGTATTATTGTAGGAGTAGTTATTTACAACCTTACTAAGTACCAGGTTATCGACGCTAAGGAACTCTACCTTGTTTCTTACAGCGGTATTAACGGAAGTGCTACAGCAACAGTAACATTTGCAACACCTGAGAATTACTACAACTACTTCTACAGCGAGTTGCGTGATGAGTATTATTCAGACGAAGAGATTTCCGAAGAAATGGAATTCGAAGAATACGTTGAATCAAAGGCTTCTAAGTATCTCACTACAGATACAAAGACACTAAAGAAGGCTTGGGATAAGTTCGACGGCACTTCTGATATCAAGAAGGCTCAGAATAAGCTTATGGAGCTTATCGAGTTCGAAGTTGATGAGGAATCTCTCAAGAACCTTTCTAACGGCGACGAAATCAAGGTTAAGGTTAAGTACAAGGAAGATAAGCTCAAGAGCAGAAACATCAAGCTTGAGAATACAGAATTCACCATCACAGTCGAAGGCCTTGTAGAACCAATCGTTATCGACCCATTCAAGGGCTTGAACGTAACATTCAGTGGCGCTGACGGTGTCGGCGAGGCAGTTATTGACTACTCCGGTGTGGATGAGGAAACCAGAAATATGTTCTACTACAGCTTCCAGACAGGCTATACTGACCTTTCAAACGGCGGCGTAGTTACAGTTGGTGCTGCATACTATTACTACCTCAACAGCGATGGATACTTTGAATATGATGATAAGATATACACCTATGACCCAAATAAGCTTACTAAGGAATTTACAGTATCAGGCCTTAAGGAGCTTCAGGTAATCGACCCATTTGAGGGCGTTGAAATCAAGTATGATGGCGTTTGTCCAGACCTCACTGCTTCTATCAATAAGGATGCTTGCTCACAGGTAGTTAAGGATTACATTGAGTTCGATTATGAATACAATGAACTCAGAGACCTTGACGTAGGCGATACAATCACAATTACTGCTAGAGTTTCATACTGGTACGATGAAGACTTTGCAAACGCTGGTTACAAGCTTGCTTCAGAAGAAGTAACAAAGACATTCACAGTTCCGGAGAATGCTCCTGCTTACATCCAGAATGTAAACCAGATTAAGAACTTTGATGAAGAAAACTTCATGAAGGCTGTATACGATGACATCAACAGCAAGGTTGGTTCTACATATGTAGGTGGTATCTGGCTTGAGGGTAAGATTGCAAAGGTTGAATCCATCTCACTCGCTAAGGGCTACCTCGTTGCACCTGCTGCAATCGCAGGCAGCGGCAATACATACTACCAGACAGGTAGAGTTAAGTTCATCCTTGAGGTTGACGGCGCTAACAAGTCCAAGACAATTGCTTATGTAGCTGTATTTGATGCAGCATACATTGATGAAACAGGAACACTTCGCTCAAATGACGGCTGGATTCAGTACTCATTCGGCGAGAGCATGGATGAACTCGTTGCACAGGTAGTTCTCAACGAGTCAAATCAGGCAGACGGCAAGGTTCTTACAACTCTTGACAAGGTTCCTGGTGGCACATCTACACCTGACGAGCCATCTGAAGGCGACACACCGGCAGAAGGCGATACACCAGCTGAGGGCGACACACCAGCTGAGGGTGAAACACCAGCAGAAGGTGAAACACCAGCTGAAGGTGAAACACCAGCAGGGGAAGAAGCTGCTGCATAATATCTAAATAATTTCAGAGCAGAGGGAATATTCCTTCTGCTCTTTTTGTTTACAAGGTAAGGATAATATGCTATACTGTTTTAAAGAAAATTCTTCGAGGTGCTAAAATGAGGATTATACTTGTAAGACACGGACACCCTGATTATGTAAATGATTGCCTCACCGAGCTTGGTCACGAGCAGGCAAGAGCTGCTGCCCAAAGGCTGTCGGGAGAGGATATCAGCGAGGTGTATTCTTCGCCAATGGGAAGAGCAGTTAAAACGGCAGAATATACTGCAAGGCTGTTTTCAAAGGGAGTAACAAAGCTCGACTTTATGAGAGAAATAAAATGGGGTACAAATGACGGTAATGAGATTTATGCCGACGGTCACCCTTGGGATACTTCAATCTATGCAATGAAGCAGGGCTTCGACCTTATGAGCGAGGATTGGACTAAGAATACTCCGTTTTCAAATAATCTTGCGTTTGCTGAGCTTGAAAGAGTTGCAAATGGGGCAGATGAGTGGCTTGAGTCGCTTGGCTATAAGAGAGAAGGCACGTCATACAGAGTCGTGGGCGACAATACCGACAGAACGATTGTGCTTTTCAGCCACGGAGGCTCGTCGTCAGCACTGCTGTCGCATCTTATGAACCTGCCGTTTTTCTATCTTTGCAGGGTGCTTTGCCCCGATTTTACTGCGATAACGGTACTAAGCCTGTCCGATGAGTTCGGTGAGCTAACCTTTCCACAGCTGGAGCTTGCGAATGATTCAAGACATATTCGCGGTGGTAATGTTTCCTACGATATGTAAATAGACATAAAAAATCGACGAACATATAGTCCGTCGATTTTCTTTATATATGAGGTTTTGAAAATATTGAGGAATGCTATATTATACGCAACCCTGAGCCTTCATAGCTTCTGCAACCTTAATGAAGCCTGCGATGTTAGCGCCTGCTACGAGGTCGTCGCCAAGGCCGTATGTGTTAGCAGCCTCAACTGAGCTAGCGAAGATGTTCTTCATGATTGTCTTGAGCTTTTCGTCAACTTCTTCAGCAGACCAGCTGTATCTCATGGAATTCTGTGACATTTCAAGACCTGAAACAGCAACACCACCAGCATTAACTGCCTTTGAAGGAGCAACGATAACGCCGTTAGCCTTGAGGTAAGCGATAGCTTCGTTTGTTGTAGGCATGTTAGCAACTTCTACGTAGTACTTAACGCCGTTAGCAACAATCTTTTCAGCCTCAGCCATACCAACTTCGTTCTGTGTAGCACATGGCATAAGAATGTCAGCCTTAACGCCCCATGGCTTTTCGCCAGGGAAGAATGGAACACCGAACTTATCAGCATAATCCTGAACCTTGTTTCTGCAGGAAGCTCTCATCTCGAGGAGGTAGTCAACCTTTTCGTCTGTGCTGATACCATCTTCATCGTAGATGTATCCGTCAGGGCCAGAGATTGTTACAACCTTACCACCGAGCTCGTTAACCTTCTTAACTGTACCCCAAGCAACGTTACCGAAGCCGGAGATAGCGAATGTCTTACCCTTGATAGAATCCTTGAAGTAGTCGAGCATGTTAACTGTGTAGTATACAGCACCGTAGCCTGTAGCTTCAGGACGGATGAGTGAACCACCGTAAGGAATACCCTTACCTGTAAGTACGCCTGTAAACTCGTTCTGGAGTCTCTTGTACTGACCAAAGAGGTAGCCGATTTCACGAGCACCAACACCGATGTCACCAGCAGGAACGTCGAGGTTAGGACCAATGTGTCTGAAGAGCTCTGTCATAAAGCTCTGGCAGAAGCGCATTACTTCAGCATCTGACTTGCCCTGTGGGTCGAAGTCGGAACCACCCTTGCCACCGCCCATTGGGAGTGATGTGAGTGAGTTCTTGAATGTCTGCTCGAAGCCGAGGAACTTGATGATGCTTGCATTTACGTTTGGAGCAAATCTAAGGCCACCCTTGTATGGGCCGATTGCAGAGTTAAACTGTACTCTGAAGCCACGGTTAACCTGAGTCTTGCCGTTGTCGTCAACCCAAGGAACTCTGAAGAAAATCTGTCTTTCAGGCTCTACCATTCTTTCGATAACACCTGCTTCAACGAGGTCAGGTCTCTGCTCGATAACAGGCTCGAGTGAAACGAGAACTTCGTTAACTGTCTGAAGGAATTCTGTTTCTCCAGGATTACGCTTTTCAACTCTAGCGTATACATCCTTGAGGTATGAATTCTTAAATTCCATATTGATTACCTCCGTCAATAATAATATTAGTATAAAAACTACCCTTTTATAATATCATATATCATTTTAAATTGCAAGAGCTTTTAAAAAACATTTCAAATTTTTGTTGAATTACCGTCTTTTTGGCTCTTGTAGGCATCGAATTTGGGAGATTTGTTGCACGATGCTTCAAAATGGGCACTTGTACGATAGAATAAGTGTGTCAGAACAGATAAAAAATCGTCAAAATGACGATTGACAAAAGGGACAAACGGTGGTATAGTTGTACTTGTAACAAATACATTTGTTTGTGGGAGGTGTACTTATAATGACCGAAAACGGTTCTGCAAACCTTGTGGTAGTAAGCTCTGACGTGTTGCCGGAGATTATTTCAAAAGTGCTTGAGGCTAAGCGAATGAAAGCCAGGGGAGATGCCAAGAATTCCTCTGAGGCATGTAGGGCGGTAGGCATTTCGAGAAGCGCTTATTATAAGTACAAGGACTCGGTCTTCACCTATGAGGAAAGACTCACGAACAAGATTGTTTCGCTGTATCTGGTGCTTTGTGATGTGAAGGGAGTTCTCTCGCAGGTTCTCTCAAAGCTCTATGAGCACAATGTAAACATACTTACAGTGAACCAGAACATTCCTGTTGACGATGTTGCAACTGTTACAGTTTCATTCAGATTTGAGGATGAAGCAACAAGCACTTCACAGCTCAGGCAGGAGATATCACAGCTCAGCGGGGTTGTGTCAGTAAAAATAATATCGGGCGAATAGCCTTTGGTATAAATGAAAGGACTAGTTGAAATGAGCAGTAAGATAGCAGTAATCGGATATGGAGTAGTTGGCTCGGGAACAGTTGAGCTTTTTGAAAAGAACAAGGCACAGATTGAAGCTAATATCGGCAGAAGCGTTGATATAAAGTACATTCTCGATTTAAAGGATTTTCCTGACAGCCCTTATGCTGACAGAATGGTAAAGGACTTCAATATAATCCTAAATGACGACGAGGTCGAGGTTGTTGCTGAGGTTGTCGGTGGTGCTACATTTGCCTACAACTACACAAAGGCACTTTTGCAGAAGGGCAAGAGCGTTGTTACCTCTAATAAGGAGCTCGTTGCTAGACATGGTGCAGAGCTTTTAAAGCTTGCTAAGGAAAACGGCTGTAACTACCTCTTTGAAGCATCAGTTGGTGGCGGTATCCCTATTATAAGACCAATCTACAGATGCCTTGCAGGTAACAAGATAGAAGAAATCGCAGGTATCTTAAACGGCACAACTAACTTCATTCTCACAAAGATGATTAGAGAGCAGATGAGCTTTGCTGACGCATTAAAGCAGGCACAGCAAAACGGCTATGCAGAGGCTGACCCTACAGCTGATGTCGAAGGAATCGACGCTTGCAGAAAGATTTGTATCTTAGGCTCACTCGCTTACGGCAAGCAGATTAATCCTGATAAAATCCACTGCAGTGGTATCTCCAAAATCGCTATGGAGGATGTTGAATATGCCGACGTTGCAGGCTATGTAATTAAGCTTGTCGGTGTTGTTAAGGATACCGAGGACGGTAAGATTTCTGCAATGGTATCTCCTAGACTTGTCGATAAAAAGCATATGCTTTCTCACGTTGACGATGTGTATAATGCAATCTGCGTAAAGGGTAACGGCATCGGTGACGCGGTATTTTACGGCAGAGGTGCAGGCAAGCTTCCTACAGCTTCAGCAGTTGTGGGCGACCTTATCGACGCACTCAAGCACAAGGGCACACATATCGGCGTGCATTGGGATGAGTGTGGCGATGACTTCCTGCTTCCAAGAGCAGATGAGGAATCTGCCGTATATGTAAGAGTTAAGGGCGAAAATGCAGAGAGTATGAAGAGCGCATTTTCATCAATGTTCGGAAAGCTTATATTCCTCGAAAGAGCAGGCAGACCTGAAACAGAGCTTGCATTTATCACGCCAAAGATGAAGGAAAGCGAAATCGACGCTAATCTCACAATCCTCTCTCATAGCGTAAAGGTTGAGAGCAAGCTAAGACTTCTCTAATATAAGGGAACTGCGATATGTTTTTTTCAAAAGCACAGTATGAAAGGGTTACGCTTCCGTATTACTGCTATATATCAAATGAGGATATATATTCATCAAGCTTTAATATCGAAGCTAAGGGCTATGTCTACGGCGAGCTGAGATATTTTGTCTCCTGCTTCAGCGTTAGTGAAAGCGACCACAAGGAAATGCTGCTTGCACTTAAAAATGCCGGGAACAAGCAGGTTGACGTTATCCTTAAAGCTAAGAAGGGCGTTCTTCGTGATTTTAAGCTCGATATAAAAAGTCTGGCAGACGGACTTTGTGACGAAAGATTTTTAAAAATGGAGCTTAGTGGCTGGTCGATGAATTTTAAGCCACTATCTGAGTGTGACCCACAGTATAAGAAAATATAGCATAGTAAAAGCCTTCGGGGAATAAATCTCCGAAGGCTTATTTGTTTATTATCTAGATTGAAGCTTTTGCCTTTTCGAGTGCATCAATAACTCTGTCGCACCAAGCGTCAAATTCAGGGTCTTCAACCTGAAGCTCAGGCTTTGAGAGAATGTTGTCGATAGCCATCTTTATTCCCGTATCGAGTCTTGTTGTAGCAACAAAATCCGGAACAGCCCTCTTTACCTTTGAATTATCGAAAACTACTGAATTTGCCTTGTCACCAATAAGACTGCCGAGGAAATCGTAACTGCTTGTCTTTACGAGGAAATCCGATGGAACATAGTAAGCGTTAAGCTCTACACCGAGAGAATCTGCAATAATCTTGTAAATCTGATTCCAGGTAACAGACTCGTCAGAAGTAATATGGTATGCTTCACCGATAGCGTGAATGTTACCGATAAGACCAACATAAGCCTTAGCAAAATCGCTGTTGTGAGTCATTGTCCAAAGCGAAGTTCCGTCACCGTGAATGATAACAGGCTTGCCCTCGAGCATTCTCTTTACAACCTGCCAAGAACCCTTGTTTCCATGAACGCCAAGAGGAATAGAGCGCTCGTCGTAGGTGTGAGATGGTCTTACGATTGTGATAGGGAAGCCGTTTTCACGATACAGCTTCATAAGATATTCTTCGCAAGCAATCTTGTTTCTTGAATACTCCCAGTATGGATTAGCAAGAGGAGTAGACTCTGTAATCTTAAAGTCTGAAAGTGGCTTTTGGTAAGCTGATGCAGAGCTTATATAGATAAACTGCTTTGTCTTACCATTAAAGAGTCTGTAGTCACGCTCAAGCTGAGAAGGAACAAAGCCGATGAACTCGCCGACAGCGTCAAAGGTCATACCCTCGAGCTTCTTTGCAGTTTCTTCCTCGTTGTTTATATCGGTTGTAATGAAGTTTACACCCTCAGGGAGCTCGGCTGTTCTTGTGCCTCTGTTAAGCAGGTAAACCTCGTCGCCACGCTTTAAAAGAAGCTTTGTGATTGCCATAGAGATTGTGCCTGTTCCACCAATTAAGAGAACCTTCATATAATGACCTCCTTAGAGAGTAGCTTTTGAAGCTATTGTGTAAATTTCTGTAACAGCTGCCTTGTCAAGAGGAACAAAGCCGTATCTTACACCGTCGCCAACGCCAAGCTTTTCAACAAGCACAGGGATATCCTCAGCCTTTGCGCCAAGCTCTTCAAAGTTAATCGGCATACCAATGCTGTGAAGGAAGCTTCTGAAACGCTTGATACCCTCAAGAGCAGTAGCCTTAGGATTTTCAAAATTCATCTGGCAACCGAAAACTCTTGTAGCCATCTGACAGAAACGCATAATGTTATGCTCACAAACAAACTCCATCCAAGCAGGCATAACAACAGCAAGACCTGCACCGTGAGCTACGTCATAAAGTCCTGAAAGCTCGTGCTCTAGGCCGTGGCTGTTCCAATCCTGGCTTCTGCCTACGCCGACGATGTCATTATGTGCAACAGTGCCTGCCCACATAATGTTTGCTCTTGCCTCGTAGTTGTTAGGGTCTTCGATAACACGAGGAGTTTCCTTAACCATAGTGATTAAGATAGCCTCGCAAAGTCTGTCTGTGATTTCTACTTCAGGAGTGTTTGTGAAGTATCTTTCAAAAACGTGTGCCATAATGTCTGTAGCACCACAAGCTGTCTGATATGGTGGGAGAGTCTGTGTAAGCTCAGGGTTGAGTACAGAGAAGCGAGGTCTTAGCATATCTGAGCCAACGTCACGCTTGAGCATACCCTCCTCCTTTGTAACAACAGAAGCGCCAGAGCCTTCACTACCTGCAGCTGCAATAGTAAGAACAGTACCGATAGGCAGTGCCTTTTCTACAGGCTTGCCTGTGCCGTAAAAGTCCCAGAAATCTCCGTCATAAGGAACACCGAGTGCGATACCCTTAGAGGAGTCTATGCAGGAGCCGCCACCTACAGAAAGTATAAAGTCAACGTTCTCCTTGCGACAAAGCTCAATGCCCTCGTAGATGAGTGTATCTCTAGGGTTTGGCTTTACGCCACCAAGTGTAACGTAGGTTACGCCACTATTTTCAAGCGACTTGCAGACTCTATCGAGGAGTCCTGACTTTACTGCTGAGCCTGAACCGTAATGTACGAGAACACGGCTACCACCATACTTCTTTACAAGCTCGCCAACCTGATTTTCCATTCCCTTACCGAATACGAACTGAGTCGGACTGTAAAAGCTAAAATTATCCATAATATAAAATACCTCCATTGTAAAATTCCTATGTTAAATGTAGCATGATTACATCTTCAAGTCAAGACGATTTTTATTAAGTTTGCACGAAGAAGATAGCGCAAATGAAATTTTGGTACGAAATTTGAAATAATAGTCAAAGCTTTGCTTGATTGACAAAGTGCATTTCGTGGGCTATAATGTAATGTGGATTTAAACTATAGCTGAATGGAGTAACAGAATGAAATGATAAAGATTCGTATCCCCGCAACAAGTGCAAACCTCGGAGCAGGCTTTGACGCTCTCGGACTTGCCCTTAGTATGTATAACTATGTCGAAATGGAGGAAAGCGACAGGATAGAGATTACCTCTGCCGACAACACCGCCGTTCCGACCGACGAGAAAAATATGGTCTACACAGCCGCAAAGGATCTCTACGAGGTGTGTGGAAAGAAGCTTTCGGGGCTTAAAATAATTCAGACGAACAATATCCCTATGACAAGAGGGCTCGGCTCATCGTCAGCTTGTATCGTGGCAGGGCTTGTGGGCGCAAACACGCTTCTTGGGAAGCCCCTTTCTGATGACGATATCGTAAACCTCTCCGCACAGATTGAAGGACACCCCGACAACACAGCCCCTGCACTTTTAGGTGGAATTGTTACAGCCGTTTTTGACGGAAGGAAGGTGCACTGGGTAAAGCAGGAGGTCTACACAAAGCTAAAGCTCGTGGCGATTATCCCTGACTTTGAGCTTTCGACAGAGAAGGCGAGAGCCTGCCTGCCAAAGCAGATTGATTTCAAGGACGCTGTTTACAACCTCTCAAGAGCCGCACTTTTCTCATCGTCGCTTTTAACAGGCAAGTTTGAAAACCTTAAAACAGGTGTTGACGACAGACTGCACCAGCCGTACAGAATGGGGCTTATCCCGGGTGCGAAGGATGTTTTTGATATTGCCTACACACACGGCGCATATGCGGCATATATAAGCGGTGCAGGTCCTACAATTATGGCAATTGCCGACGAGGAAAACGAGTTCTTCGCAGGCAAGCTCAGATTCTCCCTCGAATCTGCTGGTCTTGGAAGCTGGCAGGTGTGCGAGCTTAAAATTGACAACGAGGGAACAACTTTGATATAATCCCGGTGATATAAAATGCTTTCAAAATTCTTAAAAGGTCTCAGAGACGGAATACCTATAGCTCTGGGATACCTGTCTGTGTCCTTCACCTTCGGAATGAAGGCGGTTGCAGACGGACTGTACTGGTGGCAGGCGCCTCTGATTTCTATGACAAACCTCACTTCTGCAGGACAGTTTGCAGGACTTTCGGTAATGGCGGCAAGCGGCCCGCTCGTAGAAATCGCTTTAACTCAGCTTGTAATAAATATGCGATACGCACTTATGTCGCTTTCGCTCACGCAGAAGGTCGACAAGAGCTTTTCAAGACTCAAGAGGTGGCTGTGCGGCTTCGGTATGACAGACGAGATTTTTGCCGTAGCAAGCGGAAAGCTCCACAGCGTGACTGCATCGTATATGGCAGGACTTATCGTTACTCCGTTTATCGGCTGGTCAACGGGAACTCTCCTCGGTGCAGTTGCGGGAAATGTTCTCCCTGCGGCTGTTCAGTCGGCTCTGTCTGTTGCAATATACGGAATGTTCATAGCTATATTTGTTCCGCCTATGAAAAAGACAAGGGCTGTAACGGTCGTTGTCGCAATAGGCGCCCTGATGAGCTGTGCGTTCAGATTCCTGCCTGTGCTCAATAGCGTGTCGGCAGGCTTTTCAATTATCATCTGTGCTGTAGTTGCCGCCGGTGTCGGTGCGTGGCTTTTCCCGATTGATGACGGAAAGGAGGCGCAGGTATGAGTTCACTCGCTTTCTTTAAGTACTTAGTCGTAATGGCACTCGTTACCTATCTCATAAGGGCAGTGCCGTTTGCAATGTTCAACAGGAAGATTAAAAGCAGATTTGTTCGAAGCTTCTTAGAGTATGTCCCGTTCGCCGTGCTGTCGGCTATGACTATCCCCGATATCTTCTTCGCAACCGATATGCTCCTGTCTTCTGTCATCGCTCTGCTTGTCGCAGTTGCCCTCGCATATAAGGAGAAAAGCCTCCTCACAGTCGCCGTCTTCTCCTGCGTCTCGGTCTATGTCACCGAATTTATCGCCTCAATCCTAAAGTAAAATGGATAGTATACATACAAAGGCTTGTGTGTGTCTATTGAGGAAAACCCTTTTGAAAAAGGGTTTTCCCCCGATAAATACATATAAGCTTCTATATGTATACTGTCCTTAGTATTCGGTGATATCTGCTTTTTTGATTTGTTTTACTCTACAGAGGATAAGCGGGACAAGGCTCACGAGGTTACAGATAAGGACACCTGCGAGAGCGAGCGGGTGGAAGTAATTGAGGTAGAGTCCCTTCGGGTAGAGCGCGAGGTTATTGAAGAGGTACAAAAAGAGCATTGTTACGGAGCCACCGATTACGACAGCGATTATATCGCTTATGATAAGCTCCATAGCGAGCTTGCGGAGGATTTTCTTCTTGCTTATACCGATAGCACGGTAAACAGCAATCTCGTAGTTTCTCTTCTGGTACATACCTGCAAAGGCTGTGTTTATGGTGATTGCGATAATAACAGACACGAGGATTACGATAAAACTGAAGATAAAGTAGAATGCCGAGAACTGCGAGTCTATATCTTCCATAGTGGTGCCGCCGACGAAGATATCGTATTTAGCACCCAGCGTCATTGCCTTTGCTCTGAGAGCGTCGCCTGTTATAGTCTTGCCGTAGAGATAAATAGCCTTATCGCTGGTTCTGTCTGAAATCATATAAGCGGCATATCCGTCCTGGTCTGTTATGTAATCAACGGTCAGAGTGTAGCCCTCATAAACGTTATAAAGCTCGCTTTTTTCAAACTCGTCGATTGTATCGCCAAGCTCAAGACCTAAGTTCTTTGCGAGCAATTCAGAAAGAACAAGGCTTCCTGTCTTAAGCTTTGAGTAGTCGACCTCAATGTCTAAATATTCGCAGTGCTTTTTAAAATCCTCAACCGAGCCGAAGGTCATATGGTTTGAGCTGCAGGTAAAATTCATTACCGTATCCCAGTTGAAATACGCCATATTCGGAGCATAATAAATATAATCGAGTGTTTCATCTGCCTTGACCTCTGCCATAAACTCGTCCATATGGCTTTCTCTTTTCTTTGCACCTGAAACATCAATCATATACACGCAGTGGTCGTTTGTATAAGCCAGCGACTCAAAGGTTGAAGGCGGGCCAGTTACATAGAGTCCGCCGACGTAAATAACAGAGCTTAGCATAAGCATCAGCATCAGCAGTATACAGCGTGACTTGTTCTGCTTTATGTAGTAAAGTGGTGAGAATGGACTCATATCTCGCTTGCCTCCTTGATAGCACTGATGTCGCCGTCCCACATTTCTATAACGCTGTCCGCATCCTTTAAGATAGAACGGTCGTGGGTGATAACAAGCACGAGATTATCCTTTGAGTATTCCTTTAAAATCTCCATTACAAGAAATGCGTTGTCGTGGTCAAGAGCGGCTGTCGGCTCGTCTGCAAACAGTACCTTAGGGCTGTTAATCATGGCTCTTGCAATAGCCGTTCTCTGTCGCTGTCCGCCCGAAAGCTTCGAGGGACGCTTTGAGATTTCCTTACTTCCAAGCCCGAAGGAGGAGAGAAGCTCTGTCGCCTTCTTTACAGTGTCTGCACCGCCCTTTGCCGCAGCAACAGTAACGTTATCGAGTGCCGACATATAAGGCACGAGGAAATGTCTCTGGAACACAAAGCCGAATTCGTCACGTCTTACTGTTTCACGCTCTGAGTCACGCAGAGCAGTAAGCTCTTTGCCGTTATAGAGAATGTTTCCGCTTGTCGGATTCTTAAGAGTTGAAAGGCAGTACATAAGTGTGGACTTTCCCGAACCTGAAGGTCCGATGATACCTATGAGCCCCTTGTCCGGCAGGGTGAGGTCAAAGCCCTTGAGTGCGTATACCTTTTCTGCCTTGTCCATATCATAAATCATTGTAATATTCTTTATTTCAAACATAAGTCGTATCCCCTCAAATAATTAGTAAAGGTCGTCGCCAAGTGCGTCGATTGTTTTTATTCTGTAAAGTGCGTAGCGTACAGGAATCTGAAGTATCGCAAAGAACACGAGGAAGTCACGGAGAACATCCTTTATCGCCTCTGTGTCAAGAGAATTACCGAGAAGTCCCGACGGCGTAATATAAAGAACGTTGATAAGGAAAACTGACAGTGCCGTTATTGCCGCACCGATAACAAGTGACAGAATAAATGTGAAAGAAAGCTCTCGCATAATTGAGAGATATATCGACTTTCTTGAGTAGCCTATCGAAGCATACAGACACCATTCGCTGTGTCTGTCACGCAGGAAGGTTATGTAGATTACGCAAAGTGCAACGCACATTAAAATTACAATTCCGACATACACGATATTTGTAGAGCCTTCGATTGCGTCAACCATATTCTTCTGGTAATCTTCCGTAGCACTTTCGTAGTCTGTCCAGTACATAGCGTTTGAATCGAGCTTTACACCTATAGTCGCAAGCTCATTTTTGAGGTTTGTGATTCCTTCAGAGAAGATGAAAATCTGCTTTGCTGAGTCATCATCGGGATGTGGTGTACCGCAGATGAGGTTGTAGTCGCTTTCAACAACGCCGACAATTTTATAGAGTGTGTAGTATTTAACCTCGTCGCCGATTTTGTAGCCGTTGTTTTTCATGGTCATGCTGTCGATAAGCACTTCTCCGTCACCCTCAGGCATTCTGCCCTCGATGAGCTTTGCGTCATAGAATCCGAGGTATTCCTCTATGTACTGCTTATCCATAAGCGCACCCTCGAAGTACCAGGACGCAAAAAGTGCCCTGAGCTCTCCGTCTATTACCAGAGCGGGAAAAGCTCTTTTTACCTTGTCGCAATCATTTTCAATCTTCTGAGCGAGCTTTTCGATTTCAGCGTTAAAGAGTGCTACGCCCTCGTCATAGGTTTCAACTACAGTATCTTCGCCTATAAGTAAATCCATATCGTTGTAGCTAAGATACTGCATTACTTTCGGCACCTCGTAGCAAAGCGGTTTTACCGTTTCCATAGAAATACCCAGCAGGAAGCTGGTGAGGTAGTTGAGCATAATACAAAGCGTTAAGCTGATTATGAGCGTTGCAACACGCTTTTTGTTGTTTTTAAGGTATGTCCTTGCATACAGCGTCTGTGACATTGTCTATCCCCCTACTTTTGATAATACCATTTTACCACAAATCCGAAAAAAGAAAAAGTGACCGCAGTCACATTCTGACTATGACTGCAGTCACATATTTTATCCGTTTATAGCTACGATAAGCTTCGCTCTGTCGTGTATTCCCGTCTTGTCGTAGATAACGCTTATGTAGTTCTTGACTGTTCCCTCAGAGATATACAGCTTCTGTGCAATCTGCTTGTTGGAAAGCCCCTGCGACAGCAGAGTAGCGATTTCCTTCTCCCTTGCGGTCATTTCCTTGAGTATGTCAGGCTCGCTTTTCTGTCCCGACATAAGTGCCGCAAGCCTCTGCATAACCTTCGAGTCGATGACGTTGCGGCCGCTCATTATCTGTGATACAGCACCCAGGATTGCGTCCTTTCCGCTGTCCTTGAGAAGATATCCGTCAGCACCGCCCGAGATTGCCTTCGTGATAGTTTCGTCGTCATAGAAGGTTGTTAGGACAAGTATCTTAATCTCAGGATAATCTCTCCTGAGGTGCGAGATAAGCTCTATTCCGCCCATGCCCTGCATATTTATGTCCACAAGTGCTATATCGCAGGATGCTGTTTCAAGTATAGAAAGCGCCTCGTTTCCGTCGTGCGCCATTCCAACCACGTCCATACCGCCTATTGTCAGAATTATCTCAAGACTTTCAAGCAGCAGCGGTTCATCGTCAACAAGTAAAGCTCTCAGCTTTTCCATCAGCCTTCCTCCTCAATTATCGGCAGGGTAACAACGCTTTTAAATCCTGCAGGATTTGAAAACTCCGCCTTTCCGCCGTTTTTCTCACAATATGAAATAAGCTTTTTAAGTCCGAAGCCGCCCTCTATTTTATCAGCGCTGTTGTCACTGCAAAAGTCGCTCTTTCCGTTGTCCGTAACAGTAAGCTGAAGGTGCTTGCTGCCATAGGTGAGCGATACAAAGAAGGTGTCGGCATTTCCGTGTCTTACGCCGTTTGAAAGAAGCTCGCTTAAAGCAGAGCAGAAAAACTCCGAGTGAACCGACGGGATAAGCTTGTCGCCGGGGCAGTCGGCAGTTGTAATTCTGACCTTGATTTTCGTGTCCATAGTAAAGCTGTGACAAATTGATTCAAGGCTGTCACAAAGGTCGCTTAAAGGAGCAGGCTTGTCCTCGCTGTCTAAAACCCTTACCGCACGCCTTATAGAAGCAAGACTGCCTCTGATACGCTCGTTTGCACTGCCGAGCTTTTCCCTTGCCTTGTCGGGATTTGTGTCAAAGAGCATATCTGCCGCATCAAGAGTCATTATCGCCGCAGTTATAGAATGGCCGACGCTGTTGTGAATATTTCGGCTTATGTTTTCTCGTTCCTCAAGTCTTGCGTTTCTGTCAGAGAGATAATTCTTTATTCTCAGCTCCTCGTTGAGCTTTTTCTCGCTTAGCTCACCTAAGGCGCATACGCTTACCGAATGGCTGAGCCTGTCCTTTGTGTCAAAGTAGTGTACGATAAGCTTTTCTGTCGCATAGAGTATTGCGGATATAACAGTGATAATTGCCGAATAGAAAAGCACGCTGTACAGCGTTTCGCCCTTTATCAGACCGCTTGTTAATAAAAACAGGGCAGGGGTAAAAATCCTCAGAGAGTCGTGCTTTGGCGTACTTATGCGGCTCACAAGCAGGAAGCAGAATGGGTTTTGCGAGAATACGCCGTGAATCACAGAGCCTGTAAGCTGTAACACAGTCAGAGGAATGCTGAAGCTGTCGCTGATGCTCTGTAGAGTGAGTACCGTTATGAGCAGGGCAAAGGAAATAACAACTGCTGTTTCGTACAGGGGTGAAGCAAAGAAAGTCAGCACTATGAGCATAACAATGCTGACAATGTACTCGATTGACCTTTTCATATTCTTCACCCTCTCCATAAAGCAATTACATATTACTAATATACCACAAATCAATCCATAATGGAAGTAGTGGGGAGAAATTTGTTTCAAAAAACGGACCCTGCATATAAGCAAGGTCCGTTATTAAAGATGCTTATCCCAGCCTGTTTTTAAAGTCAAGGTAGTCAAAGCTTTTTATCACTTCGATGCTTCTGTCACATTTAAGAAGCAGAATATCGGGAAGCGCCATACCGTTAAAGGTGTTGTTTTTGCAAATCGAATATATCGCCATATCGCCAAAAATGAGCATATCGCCGTATTCCAGCTTTTTATTGAACGAATAGTCGCCCACAACGTCGCCTGACAAACAGGTCGGACAGCCGAGCCTATAGGTGTATGGGAGAACGCCAGGCCCATCAGCCTTGTAAAGTGGGGGAGTATACGGCATCTCGATAACATCAGGTGTGTGACAAGCGGCACTCATATCGAGTATTGCGATGTCGGTGCTGCCGTTTTTGAAGGTATCGAGCACCCTTGTCAGAAGATAGCCTGCATTGAGTGCGTGTGCCTCGCCCGGCTCTAAGTAAACGGTAACGTCCCATTTTTGCTGTGCTTCTAAAATAAGCCTCTTTAATCGTTCTATGTCGTAGCCTTCTTTGGTTATGTGGTGACCTCCGCCCATATTAAGCCACTTTAATTTTGGCAGGATGTCAGAAAATTTTTCTTCAACTGCCAAGAGCGTTTTTTCAAGGTCAGAAGAATCCTGCTCACAAAGCGTATGAAAATGAAGTCCGTCGAGCATTTCTATAAGCTCATCGGTCATAAGCTCATCCCACAGCGCTCTTGTGGTACCCAGCCTGCTTTTTGGCGCACATGGGTCGTATATTTCGTGTTCCTCCTGCGTTGAGCATTCGGGATTAATCCTCAGACCTATGCTTTTGCCCGAAGCCTTCGCCCTTTTGCCGAAAAGCCTAAGCTGTGTCGGAGTGTTGAACACTATGTGGTCAGCGTACTTTAAAAGCTCCTCAAATTCGTCGCTCCTGTAGCCTGCACAGAAAACGTGCACCTCTTTGCCCTGCATTTCCTCATAGCCGAGTCTTGCCTCAAAAAGTCCGCTCGCTTCTGTGCCGTTTATATACTGAGAAAGAAGAGGGTACAGAGTGAAGTTTGAAAACGCCTTTTGTGCAAGCAGTATCCTGCAGCCTGTGTCGTCGCAGACACTCTTTAGTATCTCGCCGTTTGTGATAAGAGCCTTTTCGTCTATCACATAGCAGGGCGTTTTAACGTCAGAAAAAAGCCTGTCTGTGTCACAGCCCTCTATGTGTAAGAATGCATTGTTACCTGCCATTTAGTCCACCAGAACAGGCTCAAAGCTTTCCTTGTGAGGAAGTCCGTATTTGCAGAGTGCCTCAAGGAACGGGTCAGGATTCATCTCCTCAACGGTATATACGCCCGCCTTGCTCCACTGTCCTGTAAGCATCATCATAGCACCGCACATTGCAGGAACGCCTGTTGTATAGCTGATAGCCTGGCTTTCAACCTCCTTGTAGCACTCCTCATGGTCGCACACGTTGTAGATGTAGTAGTTCTTTTTCTCTCCGTTTTTCTCGCCTGTGAAGATACAGCCGATGTTTGTCTTTCCCTTCGTTCTCGGGCCAAGGCTTGCAGGGTCGGGGAGAAGCTCTTTTAAAAACTTTATAGGAACAATCTCTCTGCCCTCGAACATTACAGGGGTTGTAGAAAGCATGCCAACATTCTGAAGGCAGTTCATATGTGTAAGATAACTCTGTCCAAAGGTCATAAAGAAGCGGATTCTCTTTACCTCCGGGATGTTTACAGCGAGAGATTCTATTTCCTCGTGGTGAAGAAGATACATATCCTTCATACCAACCTCGTCAAAGCTGTACTCTCTCTTTATGCTCATAGCAGGTATCTCTACCCACTTTCCGTTTTCGATGTAGCTTCCGGGTGCAGAAACCTCACGCAGATTTACCTCAGGGTTAAAGTTTGTTGCAAACGGATAGCCGTGGTCGCCACCATTGCAGTCTAAAATGTCGATAGTGTCTATGCTGTCGAAGTGGTGCTTTTTAGCATAAGCGCAGTAAGCCTGCGTAACACCAGGGTCAAAGCCACAGCCGAGCAGAGCCATAAGACCTGCCTTTTCAAACTTCTCCTTATATGCCCACTGCCAGCTGTAATCAAAGTATGCAGAAAATCCCTTTTCCTCACAGCGCTTTTCATAGATTTCACGCCACTTCGGGTCGTCGGTATCCTCTGGCTCGTAGTTTGCAGTATCCATATAATTTACCTTGCAGATAAGACAAGCATCCATAATTGTTAAGTCCTGGTATGGAAGTGCAATATTCATAACAAGGTCAGGCTTGTAGGAATTTATAAGCGCAACAAGCTCGTCAACGCTGTCTGCGTTAACCTGTGCTGTTGTGATTTTAGTGTCTGTCTTTCCCTCGAGCTTTTTAGCCAGCTCGTCGCATTTTGATTTTGTTCTGCTTGCGATACAAAGCTCTGTGAAAACCTCGCTTGCCTGACAGCATTTTCTTATAGCGACGTTTGCAACGCCACCACATCCTATAACAAGTACTCTGCTCATAATTTTATTCTCCTTTTCCATTAAGCTCAATAGCCAGCAAAAGCTCTCTTAAAAGCTTGCAGGCTGTCGTAGTCGAATTTCCCGAAGGGTCAAGAGTTGGCGCAAGCTCGTTTATGTCAGCACCCACGATGTTGAGCTTCGACAGGCTGTGAATTGCCCCGATAAGCTCACTTGTTGTAATACCGCCTGCCTCTGCCGTTCCTGTGCCTGCCATAAAGGCAGGGTCAAGGCAGTCAAGGTCGATTGTAAGATATATAGGTGTGTCGCCGAGTGCGTCGATTGTTTCAAGAAGTCCATCAAGCGAGAATTTGTGCATATCGGTATGCTCGCTTGCGAACTTAAACTCATCTCTGTCGCCGCTTCTAATGCAAAACTGATGAATCTTGCCATCGCCCAAAAGTTCGTGACAACGCCTCATAACACAGGCATGACTAAGCTTGCATCCGAGATAATCATCTCTTAAATCTGCGTGAGCGTCAAGGTGAATTATCGAGAGATTGGGGTGTTTCTTAAATACAGCCCTTACAGCACCGAGTGTAACAAGATGCTCTCCACCTAGCATTAAAGGAAGTTTTTTATCATCTAAAATTATTCTTGTTCTTTCCTCGATATCTTCAAGTACCTTTTTTGTATCCCCAAAGCAAAGCTCTAAATCGCCACTGTCGAATATGTCATAGTCGCAAAGGTCTGCGTCAAGATATGGGCTGTAGGTTTCTATCGCAAAGCTCTCGTGCCTCATTGCCGAAGAGCCACCTCTTGTGCCTGCTCGGTAGCTTGTCGTGGAATCAAACGGTGCGCCGAAAATTACAATATCAGCGTCACTGTATTCGCTTTCACAGCCGATAAACGTTTCAATATTCTTCTTAAGCATTATTCAACCTCCTCAAGCATTCTCTCTAAAAAGGCAGGTAGGTAAAATGCCCCCTTGTGAAGCCTTGTGGTGTAGTATTTTGTGGGAAGCTTTAGGCTGTTCCACCTTGATGAATCGAGGTCGTCGATAGGGTGGTACTTCTTGCTTGCAAAGCCAAAAAGCCAGTATCCTGCTGCATATGTAGGGATGTGCGCCTGGTACACTCGGCTTATAGGGAAGCAGTTTACTATTCTCATGTGGCTTCGCTTCATAGCCTCTGCATCCTGAGCGTAGAAGGGTGAGCCCTGCTGGTTCACCATAATTCCGTCAGACCTCAAAGCGTTGTAGCAGTTGCCGTAAAACTCTCTTGTGAAAAGTCCTTCGGAAGGCCCGAACGGGTCAGTCGAGTCAACAATAATAAGGTCGTACTTGTTCTCGCAGCGTCTTATGAATTTGAGCCCGTTTTCAAAGTAAACACGCACTCTCATATCGTCAACACCGTTAGCATTGTTAGGAAGAAACTTTCTGCATGCATTTAAAACCTCAGGGTCCATTTCAACGAGGTCAATATGCTCGATAGTGTCGTAGCGTATAAGCTCCTTTACAACCCCTCCGTCGCCTGCACCGATAACGAGAACATCCTTGATGTTTGGGTGAACAGCCATAGGAACGTGTGTTATCATTTCGTCATATATAAATTCGTCACGCTCTGTAAGCATTACGTTTCCGTCAAGAGTCAGCACCCTGCCGTATTCTGATGTGTCAAAGATGTCGATTCGCTGAAACTCGCTTCTTGTGGTAAAAAGATGCTCCTTTACACGAATGCTGTGCTTTACGTCAGGTGTGTGAAATTCATCAAACCAAAACTCCATTATTTTTCTCCTTATTTCAAAACATTAAGCCTTAGAATATCTGCGTCCTCAGGGCCTGTCATATTACAGCCCTTTGCCTTGGCGTATTCTATATAGCGAAGAATCTCCCTCGTGATTTTTTCACCAGGTGCAAGTATAGGTATTCCCGGAGGGTAGCACATAACAAATTCGCTGCAAATTCTGCCCTCGGTTTCTTCGATAGGAAGGCTCTCCTTTTCTGAGTAAAACGCCTCCTGCGGAGTTGCGACAACCTGTGGCTCGATGTATTCCTGAGTCATAAGTCCCGAGCCGTCTGTGTGGTAGCGTCTGTTTATGTCAGAGAGTGCACTAACAAGTCTTTCGACCTCCTGCGCTCTGTCACCGATTGAGAGGTATGCAAGAATGTTGCCCAAATCACCGAACTCAATCTGTATGTCGTACTCGTCTCTTAAAATGTCGTAAACTTCGATTCCGGCAAGCCCGATATCGAGAGTGTGAACAGAGAGCTTTGTTGTGTCAAAATCGAATACCGAGTTGCCGTTTATAAGCTCCCTGCCAAAGGCGTAGTAGCCACCCGACTCGTTTATCTCGCTTCTTGCGTAGTCAGCCATCTTAGAAACCTGCCTGAAAATCTCCTTGCCTCGAAGTGCGAGGTTTCTCCTTGAAATATCAAGGCTTGACATAAGCAGGTAGCTTCCCGAGGTGGTCTGTGTCAGGTTTATGATCTGCCTAACTCTGCCCTCCGAAACACCTTTTCCTACGAGAAGTAGACTTGATTGAGTGAGGCTTCCACCGCTTTTGTGCATAGAAACCGCCGCCATATCCGCACCTGCCGCCATAGCCGAAACGGGAAGTCCCTCACCGAAATAAAGATGTGTTCCGTGAGCCTCATCCGCAAGACAGAGCATACCTGCCTTGTGTGCCATCTGAGCAATTGCCCTTATGTCAGAGCATATTCCGTAGTAGGTCGGGTTGTTTACAAGAACCGCAACAGCGTCCGGGTTCTCGTCGATTGCCTTCTGAACCTGCTCACGCTTCATACCAAGCGATATTCCCAGCCTTGAGTCAACCTCGGGGTTTACATAAACGGGAACTGCTCCGCAAAGCACAAGTGCGTTGATTACACTTCTGTGTACATTTCGGGGAAGAATAATCTTGTCGCCACGCTTACAGGCGGACAGAATCATACTCTGAACAGAGCCTGTTGTTCCGCTGACCATAAGGAATGCGTGTGCCGCTCCGAACGCCTCAGCAGCAAGCATCTCCGCTTCTCTTATCACTGAAATAGGGTGGCACAGGTTGTCAAGCGGCTTCATGCTGTTTACATCAACCTCGACGCATTGCTTGCCAAGAAACTCGCACAGCTCAGGGTTGCCCTTACCGTGCTTGTGGCCGGGCACATCAAAGGGAACTACTCTCATTTTTCTGAAACGCTCAAGCGCTTCGTGTATAGGGGCTCTTGTCTGGTCCATAAATAATACTCCTTAAAATAAAAAAAGCACAAGGCTGCTTCTTTACAGCTTGTGCTTTGACAAAAACAAAAATACCGATAGAGGACAAAGCGTCCCATCGAACGAATTTGTAAAGTATAAGGGCATACAGAGTCTATATAGCAAATCACTTTTACTACTCTTATTGACCGTTTCACAAGTCTGCACAGAAGTGCAATTTCGGTTATGAAGTAACCAACTTATAAAATTTGAGCTTCAAACTCAATCAATAAGGCGAAAACCGCCGTCGGCAGTGGACCCGGCTGTCCGTATGGCCTCGACCCTCAGAGGGTGGTCCGAAAATGTTGCTTTGAAAAGACTCTGAAAACCGCATCTTTTCATGTTTTGCATTATATCATAAGGATTATCATATTGTCAAGTGATTTAAAGTATTTTCGCTTTATTTTGTTAATGTGATAAAATCCGTTTTCCGCATAAGCTGTTTTTATGACAAATCTGCAAAAAAAGCACCGCCACAAAAGGGCGGTGCCAAGGTGCTGTTACAGGTTTTCGTTTTTGAGTGCGTCTATGGTATTATCCTTTTTGATTTTATGCACAGCATACATCATTGTTGCGAACACGACAGCAAACACGCTGAAGGATGCGATAACCATAGCTGATACAGGTAAGGAGAATTCAAATACAACTCCCATCGCAAAGGTCTTGTAAATAATATATGACATACCTGTAGCTGCAGGAAGACCGAGTGCGAGCGACTTTACGCCATAGAGGATACACTCATAGCACATCATTTTGTTGAAGTCCCCGGAGGTCATTCCGACAGACCTGAGCATTGCAAACTCCTTGCGTCTGAGAGCGACGTTTGTTGAGATTGTATTGAATACATTTGCAATTGCAATAAGTGAAATAAGCACGATAAAGCTATATGCCAAAACCTCGGTTATATTAACCGCTGACTTTACAGACTGCTCCGTGCCGGCATAGTTGAAAAGTCCGTCGGTTGAGTAGTTTTCGGCGTCGATAAGCTCTAAAAGTGCAGCATTTGCTTCATTGGGGTTGTCGGCTTTGATTGCGTATTCGGCAGACAGGAAGGCGGGCTCTTCAACCAGCACGATATCCATAAGGCTCTGAGGATATATAAATACGGCTCCGATGCTGAGATTATCCAGAAAGTACGGAACTTCATCAATTATCGCTCCGCCACTGAGGGTAGCGGTTCTGAAGAGTGCTTCTTCCGGTATTGTTATAAACGAGCCGGGTCCGTAGGTGCCGGGGAGGGTGTAGTATGTCTCTCCGTTTTCGAGGTATTCTTCGACATAGTAGTAATCGTTGTAGTTAATGCCCTCGAAGTATCTCTGGAAGGTGATAGTTACAGACGGCTCCTGAGAACTGAATATGTTGCCTGTGACGTATTTGTCGTCAGAATAAGAGTATCCGACATAGGTGTCATATACTACCGCAAGCGGATTGCCGGGGTCCATGAACTTTTCCTTTGAAAGCCCGTTTTCTTTAAGCAGCTTTAGGTACTCTTCGTCGTTTACAAAGAGTGCAAGTGTCTGAGTACTGGCGGTATCTGTTTCATAGTCATAGCTCATATCCATCTTTGAATATTCAATCCAGCTATCAGAAAGCTCGCTTGCCTCGGGATGTGACTCTGTGTAGATAGTGAGCTTCAGAGCTACCTTATCAACTTCGCTCAGGGCATCTATCTTTGAGTGCAGATCAAGTGCTGCTTCTCTGTCGTTGTCGAGCTTTACATCGTAGTATATTATATCGCAGTTGTAGGTGCCGATAATGTCGTCAATAGCGGCTGTGAGCAGCTGGCAGAAGTATGAAGCGGAAACAAACAGCACAATGCTCATAAACAGGCTGACAACTGTCGCACGGTACTTTTTGCGGTTTCGCTTGTAATACTTTGATGCAAGCACTCCCGCAAGTCCGAACAGCTTGTATGTAAGCTTAGAGGTTCTTATCCTTTTTTTCTTGATTTCCTTAGTCTGCTTTATAGCTTCGATTGCAGTAACCTTTGTAGCACGCCTTGACGGAATCCATGCGGATATGAACACCGTCACAAGTGAAACAACAACCGCCGTGAGTATTGAAAACGGCGAAACGCACAGTCTTAGCTCTACTTCTGTTATAACGTCAGAAAGCTCTGAAAGCTTGTTTGAAAGGATGTTAAGGGCGATTCCTATTCCGCCTACACCCAGGAGAATGCCTATCGGGATACCTATAAGGCTGATGACCAGTGCTTCAAAGCGTACGCTTCTTTGTATCTGTCTCTTTGTCGCTCCGACAGAGGAGAGCAGACCGAACTGCTTTGTCCTCTCTGAAACTGATATTGAGAATGCGTTGTAGATAAGTGCGACAGAACCGAGAACAATAAGCCCGATTATGATTCCGAGCAGTCCGTAATATACAATAAGAAAGCTCTCGTGCCTTGATATGCCCATGAACATAAGCACTTCGCTGTTAGGGTTCATAATGAAATCGTCTGTGCTTTCAATATAGTCATAGGTTGCCATCGGGTCCTTGAATTTTACGTAGGCGTCGTAGATTGCGTTTTCGTTATATTCCTCAGAGGGTGCGGTAATTACCGTAAAGCCGGGGGCAAAGTAGTCCTCAAAGCCCGGCTCGGCGAAGAACCCGACTACCGTGTAGGTCTTGGTATATTTTATTAGAATGTATTCGTCAGAAACAATCTCGTTTAAATCGTAGTCATAATCTACATAGGGGTTATTCTGGTTGAGAATAAAGCCGTCAGATTCTCTGTCGCCTATCTCAAGTGTGAGCGTGTCGCCGATTTCGTAGTCAATTCCGCCGCCGAAGGAAAGGTGCTCAGGAAGGATTATTTCACTGCTGTCTGTCGGGTATCTTCCGTCAAGAAGGTGTATGGATACCGTTTTTGCAAACGACTCGTCAGCCTCGATTACGTAATAATACGGCTTTGTCGCATGCTTTGAGTTTTCGGCAACTGCGTAGCCGAGAGATTTTGCGTAGTCAACGCTCTGGATTTCGTCCGAGTCAAGCAGCGTCTGAAGCTGCTGCTCGTTTATCATTTCAGCACTCGCATGCCAATCTCCGGTATATGAAACAGTGTCACGCAGCAGGTAGTCCCTGAAGCTGTTGCCTGCGGTAGTAACCGCACAAATCATTGCCGCAGAAAGAATCACTCCGATGATAGTAACGAGGGTTCTGGTCTTGTTGAGCCTAAGCGTCGAAAGGGTAACCCTGTTAAATATATTCATCGTGAAATCACCTCGTCACGAGTGATTTTTCCGTCTTCGATTGCAATTATCCTGTCAGCCTGAAGGGCGATGTTCTCGTCATGCGTAATCATAATGAGAGTCTGTCCGTAGCGCTCGTTTGAAAGCTTTAAAAGCTCTACAATATCCTGGCTGTTCTTTGAGTCGAGGTTGCCTGTCGGCTCGTCTGCAAGCACAACGGCAGGCGCATTCATAAGAGCTCTGCCGATGGAAACTCTCTGCTGCTGACCGCCCGAGAGCTGGTTTGGGAGATGCTTTTCTCTGCCCTTGAGACCCAGCACGCTTATAAGCTCTGCGAGTCTTTGCTCGTTGACCTTCTGTCCGTCCATAAGAACAGGGAGTGTTATATTTTCCTTTACATCAAGTACAGGGATAAGGTTGTAGAACTGATAGATAAGACCCACCTGTCTGCGACGGAAGATAGCCAGCTGGTCATCATTTTGAGCGTAAACGTCGCAATCGTTCATATATACCTTGCCACTTGTTGGTTTGTCAACGCCGCCCAGTATATGCAGAAGTGTCGACTTACCGGAGCCCGATGGCCCGATTATTGCGACAAATTCGCCTTTTTGCACGCTGAATGAAACGTCGCTCAGCGCATTGACCTGGTTTTCACCGTTTCCGTAGGTTTTGCAAAGCTTTTCTACTCTTAATATCTCCATATACACTCTCTCCTTATAAGTATGCAAGCTTATTATAGCGTAAAATTATGACGTTCCGGTGACTTTAAAATAACAATTTAGTCATAATAAGGGGAGCCTGAGCAAGACTCCCCTATAAAGCAGCTGCACTTATTACACTATACTACACTTTTGTAAAACTTTATAGTGAACATCATTCCGCCGTTTTTCCTGTTTTCTGCCTTGATTGTGCCGTTTTGCGAGGTGATTATCATTCTCGAAAGTGCAAGTCCCACACCAAAGCTCTGGTCACTTGAATTTTCGCCTTTGTAGAAGCGTTCGAAGATGTGTGGAAGGTCCTTAGCCGACGCTCCACAGCCTGTATCCGTTATTACAATCTCGGTGTAAATGGCGTTTTCGATAGCCGTAACGCTGAGCGTTCCACCGACAGGTGTGTGCTCCATACAGTTTTTTATGATGTTGCCGATAGCCTCGCTTGTCCATTGAAGGTCTCCGGAAAAGTTGCCGTCTGCTGAGATTTCAAGCGTTTGCTCCTTAAGCTCGATAGGAATAAGCAGGGGAGCAGTTGACTTTTCGATAAGCCTTGAAAGCGGTATATCCTCTGTTGTAAATCTGGCTGTGCCGGCATCGAGCTTTGACATCTTAAGCAGTGCCGTGATAAGCCAGTCTATTCTCTTTAGCAGGTGCGAGAGCTCTCTTGTGTGCTTTAATCGCTTTTCGTCAGACAGCGATTCAACTGACAAAAATTCACATATAAGATTTATCGAAGTCAGCGGTGTTCTTATCTGGTGCGAGATATCTGCAATAGAATCGGCAAGATAAATCTTGTCATTCAGTAGATTCTGCTGCTGTTCACGAAGCTTGACAGTCATCTTGTGAATCTCGCTCTCGAGAATACTAAGCTCACCCTCAGTGTATTTGCTCATAGAGAGTATGGCGTCCTCGCTGTGCAGTATTTTGTTAATATCAGCCGAGAGCTCATTTATGCGCTTATACTTAAAATTCGCCGATACAAGATATATCGCTGACAGAATTACGCCCAAAGAGGCAACGGTTATGCCTGCCCATATATTGAATAGAAAAACAGCTACTACAGAAAGTATAACTGTAGCGATAACACTGAGCACTAACGATACCGATATTTCAGAGTTTCTTAAAAGCTTCATTATGCGTCCACCTTGTAGCCCAGACCTCTGACAGTCTTTATGATTGTCGGATTCTGAGGGTCTGTCTCAATTTTTTCTCTGAGTCTTTTTATGTATACTGTGAGTGTGTTGTCGTTGACGAAGTCTCCCGCAATATCCCATATCGACTCTAAAAGCTTTGCTCTTGAAAGAACTGTGCCTCGGTTGTTTATGAAAACCAAAAGCAGCCTGTATTCAAGCGCCGACAGATAAAGGTCGTGACCGTCCTTGCTGGCTGTTCCCTTTACAGTATCTACTAAAATCTCACCGAGCTTTATTGCCGAGCCCGCCGAGCCCGTAAGCCTTAGGATATTCTTTATTCTTGAAACAAGCTCTCTTGGTCTGAACGGCTTTGCAATATAGTCATCTGCACCAAGCTCAAAGCCTGTAACTGTGCTGTATTCGTCACCCGAGGCTGTGAGGAAGATAACGGGCGTACTGCCTTCCGACTTAATCGCCTTGCAAACTGCAAAGCCATTTCCGTCGGGTAGTGAAACGTCGAGCAGTGCTAAGTCGAATTGCTCCTTTTCTATAAGCTCAAGTGCCTTTGCCTGACCTCCTGCGCTTACTATATCAAAGCCTTCTGATGTTAAAAACTCGGTAAGGTTTTCGATAATGCTCTTGTCATCCTCAACAAGAAGTAGCCTTGCCATAAAATCAGTCCTCTCATAAAATTTACACTAAAAATAACTATAGCATATTTTTGCGTATTTTTCAAGGTAAATAAAACCAGAGAAGCGCCTTGATTTTGCTGCTCGGCTGGTTTTAAATAGTAAAAAAGGGTATCGAGATAAAAATCTTGATACCCTCATTTTTATTTTTAATCATTGGATGGCTGTACTGTAGGCTCGGTTTCAACGACTCCGAAATCCTCAGCGTCACCTTCTTTAAGCGCAAGCCCAAAGTACCAATACTCATCGTTTTTAAGCTCAATGCTCTCGAATTGCGACCTTGTAGCATAAATTACAAGCTCTAACCCGTAACTGCTTTCTCTTAGCTCGCCCGGTATTCCCATATCATTAAAATACTTCAGATTCTCTGTCTGTGCGTGGATGCGGTATTGCCCTAGCGCCTTTTCATAGAGCTTCGCAGCAGGCTGAGTCTCTAAAGCCTTGGCGTCAGCTTCAGCCTTATCTAAAAGAAACTCACCGTCTACGATGTACTTATTAAGGAACTCCTCGCCGTACCACTGCGTTCTCTCCTTGTACCAGCTCTCTGCCCACTTTGTGCCGTTAGGCAAGCCCTCTGTAACAAGCTTTTCTCCGAGCTTTAGCTCCTCACCCTCTTTCATCAGGCAACCGAGCTTTTGAATGGTAAGCCATTCATCGCCCCTTTCCTCGTCGTACTGAGCGAGAGTCTTTCCCTCAAACTCAAAGCTACCATCAATATATAAATATTGCGCAGTTATCGCAAAAAGCGTGTTTTCGTCCTCTTTTTCAAAGCTGTTGGAAAGATTAAGCATTATACTTTTGCCTTCCCACTCTACAAGGCATGCGTTTGAGGTGAAGCTGCCATCATCTCCGAAAACAGGCTCTTTGTCCTGTACTATCACATTGGAGTCAGCAGTAGAGCTCTCCGATGCAGGCTTAGAGCTGTCATCGTTTTCTACATCGGGCATGGAACTGCTACTATCATCTGTAATCGGGGTAAAATCCCCTGCGAAAATCATACTGCTGTCATTAGTATCGGTAGGGATTTTCTTGTTATCACCCGAATTTAAAAGCAGTACGCCAATCGCCACCGCCGAGCATAGCAAGAGGCATGAGCAGGCTGAAATAATTATGCGAAGGCTCTTTCTCTTTTTTGCTATTTTGTCATTTCCTCTTTTTATAATTTCATCTGTGTATTCGTTTGTAGTTTTCATAAAAGCTGTTTTCCCTCCTCACCGAGAATATCGTATAGCTTTTTCTTTGCACGGTATAAAAGATTATCAAGCTGTTTTTTGTTCTTCTTTAAAACCGAGCAAGCCTCGTCATAGCTCATTTCTTCAAAATATACAAGGTGAACTGCCTCTCTCATATCCTTAGGAAGCTGTGAAAGTGCCTGCAGAAGAACACGGCTTCGCTCACTTTTCATAAGAGCATTTTCGAGCTGTGCAATATCGTCACAAGCCTCGATGTTGTCTGAAAGCTCTGTACGTGTCTTGACCTTTTGGTGCTTGAGATAATCGAGTGCACGACTTCTCCCCAGCATATACAGATAGGTTTTAAGACTCACCTTGAAGTTGTATCTGCGACGATTAGCGATAAGCTCAGAGAACACATCCATAGCGATATCTTCGGCCGTGTGAAAGCTATGCACATATCCGTTTATAAAGTATATAAGCCCATACATAAGCTCATCTACGATTTCGTTGAATGCGTCGTTGTCACCGTCAAGATAACGGCGGTAGCTACTTGCACCGTTGTCCATAAGTTCACCCCCGAGCTTTGCCCTTTGTATATTATACGACTGAGAAGTAGAAAATCCTTATTTAATTATATCACCAGTTCTATTGCTTGTCTACAAAAATACCCTACCGTTTTTTACGGTAGGGTAGAGTGTGATTTATCTTGCTATTTCCATATACTTTTCCCAAGGCATTGTGCCCCAGCTTTCTGAGCCTTCAAAGGCGTTGCGTATGCTCTGTGCGTAGAAGTTGAGCTTTGCCTTGAGGTGTGGTGCCTTGTTGTAGTCGACATTATACATGTGCTCGCTATTCATTATTGTTTCAAAGATTCTTGCTCTGTCTTCGGTTGCGTTTGTGTGGCCGTAATTATCAATGTAGTATGCACCCGAAACATCAGCGCCTGAAAGAGAGCTTTCGTAGTAAAGCTCGTCTATTGTAGCCTCGCCACTATACCACAGGTCATCCTGAGGATTGAGTGCGTTCCAGCCATCAGAGAAAGAGTCTCCGAGCTTGTCTTCAACATACTGGTCAATAGAGTGGCTTAGCTCGTGGTGGATAGTGGAAAGTATATTGCCTGCACTTACAGCAATATTGATGTAGCCGTCTTGTGAACACTTGAAGCCACCGGCAGCGGTTAATACACCGGGACCATAATTAATGCCTTGTATAGTGCCACATAAAATAAATCTGTATTTGGTACAATTGTCGTTTTCTATCTGGTCCAAGAAGCCGTCGGGGTATTTTGCAAGCTCTGTATCCAGAATATCAAGGGTGGTTGAAAGTCTGTATATATAATCATCCTCATAAGTATAATAGTCTTCTAAATCGTGAAGTATATAATATCCCATATAGGTTATATCCTTACCACCGAAGATGATTTCGATGTTATACTTTTTCTCGATTTCGTCAGCTTTTGCTCTTGCAGCAAGCTCCTTTTCTGAAAGAGCTTCGGTGCTTGGCTTGAGTATTTCCTCTACAAATAAGATTTCCGATGCAGTATAGTATTCCTCAATATCAGATGCTTCGCTGACAGAAATATTAGGAGTAAACTCACAGCCCTTTGAGGTATCCCAAACTATGTAGTAAGAGTAGAAGGAGTTTACAAAATAAAGAAGAAGTCTGTTTTCGTCAATTACAAGTGGATCTACATAGTAGGTTGTGTCAAGGTCCATCATTGTCGAAAAATCATAATCGTCAGGCAAATCGAATTTCTCTATGACCTCCTGCTCGCTTTGAACAAACTTTGAGCAGTCTACTGTAGCAGTGCTTGTAACCTCGCCCTTTTTAAAATCGTAAAGCTGTAGCTTTGTAATATCGCCTGACCTTTCAGGAAAAACTATTCTGTGGTCATCTATTATATTAGTGACGACAACGCTGTTATCATCATGATCATCAACATCAAATCTCTTTACATTATCCTTGCCATTGCTATACACAAAATGGTCGAGAAAAAAATCGTCGTCATAGGCTGTATACTTGAAGACGCCGTCTTCTATTGATGGGTGGCCGGTTTCATCTTCAAAGTAGTATATCTCGCCTGTGTCTACGTTAAAAACACCCTCGTGGAGCGAAAGGTCATTTTCGGCTGTCTGAAGGTCGAAAACAACATCGCCATCTATGATTGTTGCATCATAAATTGTGTCGATATAAAAGTCATTGCCACCTGTGATAAGCTCACTTGTGCCTTCCTTGACGTTGTATTTATAAATTTGGTAATCCAGCAGATAGTATGCATAGTCGATACCGTCAGGCCATTCAGCCTGGGAGCAACAGTTCAGCTCGAAGTTTCTTATAACATTAAAGTCATAGTCGTAGACAGTATACTCGTGCTTGTTGTCGGCTGTTTTGAGAATGAAAAATCCATTATCAAAGCAACGAATTTCTGTACCCTTGTAAAGCTCAAAGCTTGTTTCAAAAAGAAGCTCGCCTGTCGCTAAATCAACAAAGTAACAGTGCGATGTAGTATCTGTGGTGGTGTTAACAACTACCTTGCCGTCATAAACGCCCAGAACATTGAGGAAGGTGATATCCTGGCCACCGTAGCTTAAATCTCCCGAGCAATCTATTGCCTCAAGAGTCAAAGCACCGTTATCAGACAATGCTGTGCTATCTACCTCAATGCCGTTAATATCGAACTTTTCAATCTCAGGCACCACAGGCTCAGGCTCGGTTGTTGTAGTAGTGGTAGTAGGTGTGGTTGTTGTAGTTGTCGTAGTCTCGGCAGAGCTACCGGAATCTATCTTACTGCTACTGCTACCTTCTTCGCAGGCACAAAGTGACAGTGCAAGGCTGAGTGATAGTACTAATGCTAGTATTCTTTTTCTCATAAAAGGCCTCCTTTAATATACTTTAATGATTGAAATAAGTGTATCACAAATGCATAGCTATGTCAAGAAAACAAGCTACCCTACCGTAAAAACGATAGGGTAGAATATAGCTAGTTTAGATACTTTTCCCAAGGCACTTCGCCCCAGTTTTCTGAGCCGTCGAATGCAAGTCTTATACACTCAGCGTAGAAATTGAGCTTTGCTACTATGAAAGGTGCACGCTCAAGCTCCGGCTGCATGTAGTTAGGTGGAGTCATAACTGCCGCGAAAATGGTTGCTCTGTCCTCGGTAGCGTTTGTGTGACCGTAGTCGGAGTAGTAGTAAGCACCCGATGGGTCGGTGTCAAGTGCAATACATTCAGCGAATATTTCTTCCTGTGTGGCTACATCTCCGTACCACGGGTCGTCGGCAGGATTGAGCTTTTGCCATTCTGCGGAGAAGTCTACTGTTCCCTTAAGCTTTTCCTCAACGTAGTAGTCGATAGAGTGGCTCAGCTCGTGGTGCAAGGTGCCTGAAATATCGTCGAATGCAACAGATATTACAATATTGATATTGTCATCAATTGCATACTTGAAGCCGCCTGCGTTAGCCTTGTTTAAGCCTACTATTTGTCCTGTGAGAAGGAATCTGTAGTTACTGCAGCCGTCATTTGACACCTGGTCCAAGAATCCTTCAGGATATCTTGCAAGCTCTCTGTCAAGGCAATCGAGTGCGCCGCTTAGTGTCTCATAAGGGTCATATACAAATATGTTTGTAGCAGAGTTTTCGAGAATATACTCACCCATGTATCCCACTGCTTCGTTTTCAATGAGAATTTCGATTCCGTACTTTTCTTCGATTCTGTCAGCCTTTTCTCTCAGAGGCTTGTACTTTTCTGAAACCTCGGAAGGCTGGAGAATGGTGTAAATCTGGTCGATTGAAGACGGTGAGTAAAACTCATCTGTGGTGTCGCACTCTGTTGCAACGAGCCTGCTTTCAAATCCGCTTTGCTTGGAGATATCCCACTCTACGAAGATTTGGTACGCAAGCGTATTTTCAAAGCACATAATGAGGGTGTCATCGTCAAGGTGTCTGGGAGTAGCTGAAAGATACGGCTCGAGGTCAGAAGTCAGGTCGTAATCTGCGTCTACGCCGAGCTTCTTTCTTGCTTCTTCTTCGTCAGGGAAGAGGTCCTTGGCGTCGAGGGTACAGCATCCGATTACAGCGCCCTCCGACACATCAAAAAGCTCAAAGCAGAAAACATAGTCCTTGTATGTGTAGGAGAGAATTCTGTCGCTGTCTGTATTCTGTGAAACGTAATAATCCTCTGAATCAAAATTGATTTTTACTGCATCCTTGGTGCCTGTTGCATACATGCTGTATTCTGTCGAGTAATTCTCATCGTATTTTTCGAGAGTGAGGATACCGCTATTAATATTCAGGTATCCGTTACCGTCAAGATAGGAAAGCTCGCCCGTAGTAGTGTCAAGTACTCCGTTTCTGTTCTTGTGGTCTTCTTCAACAGTGCTGATGATTGCCATATCCTTGCCGCCAATCTTGTCGACGCTGTTGAGACCTGTAACGTAGTATTCACTGCTGTCGGAAATCTTCTCGGACTTGCCTGATATAACGTCATATCTGTACAACTGCGAATCTGTGTATGACATATAGTAGCCTGTGTTTATGTCTGTAAACAGATACTTGTTGTAGCCTGTCGATTCAAAGGATTTTACGGCGCTGAGCTCAGAGTCGTAGACAGTATACTTGTGGTAGTTTTTTTCGGAATCTGAAACGATAATTCCGTCACTCAGATACTCGATAGAGGTGTTGTCAAAATCGCATTCAAGCTCTGAAATAACCTCGTAGGATTCCTTGTCTATGCAAACGAGCCTGGTTTCGATATCTCCGTCAGCCGATTTATAATTCAATCTGAGCAGTATATTGTCGTCTGTGATATTTTCTATCCTGAGGTATGTAATCTCGTCGCCGCCGTATGTCAGACCATCTAAATCTATCATTGCAGTAAGAGAAAGGTCTTTATTACCGCCAAGAGTCTTTGCATCTTCCATTTCAAAGCCTTCAAAGTCAAAACGGTTCACAGGCTCCGGCTCAGGCTCTGCGGTTGTGGTTGTAGTAGTTGTGGTAGTTGGTGCAGTAGTTGTTGTAGTTGTAGTATCAGGAGCAGATGATGAGTCTGCCTTACTACTGCTGCTGTCCTTGTCATCGCACGCACAAAGCGAGAGTGCCACAGAAAGCGACAGCAATGTTGCTATAAGCTTCTTTATCATAAACAAGCCTCCGTCCAAAAGATTTTTGTTTTAACTTAAACGATTAAGAACATTATATCACATAATAATATTTTTTGCAAGCAAAAAAAATCTCCCCTTCGTAATCTGAAGGGGAGTTTAAAGGATTTAGTTATCCATGTACTTTTCCCAAGGCATTTCGTCCCAGTTTTCCGAGCCGTCGAATGCAAGTCTTATACATTCAGCGTAGTAGTTGAGCTTTGCCACAATGAAAGGTGAGCGGTCAAGCTCAAACTGAACAAAGTTTTCAGGCCTCATAACTGCGCTGAAGATTTCTGCTCTGTCTTCGGTAGCGTTTGTGTGGCCGTATTCTGAAAAGTAGTAAGCGCCCGATGGGTCAATGTTATTCGTAACACATTCCGCATGCACTTCCTCGGGTGTTAATTCTCCTGTATACCATATATCATCCGGCGGATTGAGCTTATCCCAGCCTTCAGAAAAGTCCAGTGTACCCTCCAGCTTTTCTTCAACGTAGTGGTCGATAGAATGGCTCAGCTCATGGTGGAGAACGGTGGTGTTCTGAGGGCCTGTTTGTATTACAACATTTATGCAGCCGTCAATGGCATACTTGAAGCCGGTCGGGTCTTGCTTGTAAAGGCTGATTATATCTCCTGTGAAGATGAATCTGTATCCCTTACAGCCGTCGTTTGAAACCTGGTCAAGGAAGCCTTCGGGATATCTTGCCAGCTCTGTATCGAGGTTATCGAGCGCACTGGAAATAACTTCGTAAGGAGTAAAGTAGCTTATACTCGAAGCGATATCTTTAAGATAATAGGTGCCCATATATCCGACAGCTTCATTTTCAAAGAGAATTTCTATTCCGTACTTCTCCTCAAGCTTGTCAGCCTCTTCCCTCAGAGGCTTAAGCTCATCTGATACCTCTGACGGCTGGAGAATGGTGTAAGTCTGGCTGATTGAAGACTCGTCATAGTCAAATTCAACGTCTTTGCAATCGGATATCTGAATCGTGCTTTCATAGCCATCCTGCATGGAGAGGTCCCATGTCACATACATCTTGTAGCCTGCCATATTGCTGAAGGCAAGAATGAGAGTGTCATCATCCCAAAAGCATGATTCGTATAAAGCACTCGGCTCGGTGTAGTATGAAACATCGTAGTCTGCATCAAAGCCGAGCTTCTTTCTGACCTCGTCCTCGTCAGGCATAATCTCCTTGCTGTCAAAAGAGCAGGTGCCTATAAGCTTTCCTGTTTCAATGTCCAGTACCTCAAAGCTGAAAATACCATCTGAATATGTGTAGTATATAACCTTGTTGTCACAAGCGGAAAGCTCAAGATAATACCTTTCATTATCATCGAAGGACGCCTTTACGGCGTTGTCCTTACTGCATGAATACAGTCTGTACTCTGTGGAGTAGTCCTCTGCGTATTTATCGTATGAGAACATACCGTTTGTTAAACTGTAATATCCGTCTGCATCGAAGTATGTAAGCTCACCCGTTGCAGTATTAAGCACGCCCGAGTGATTCCTGAGGTCTTCTTCGACAGTTGTCAACCGGAGAACATCTTCTCCGTTTATCCTCTCAACGCCGGACAGGTCTGAAACATAATACTCACTGCTATCTGAAACCATCTTTGATGTTTGGGCTTTCACATCATATCTGTATACAGCCGATAAGTTATAGGATAAATAGTAGGCTGTGTTTGTATCGGTGAAATAATACGGTCTGTAGCTTTCTGACTCAAAAGAACCGAGAACATTCATGTCATAGTCATAAACAGTATATTCGTGATGATTTTCACCTGACTTTATTAACACCATACCGTCATCAAGAAGTTGAATACCGCTGCCGCCGATTGCATAATCCAATTCAGCATTGACCTTATATGTTTCCTTGTCAATGAAAATAAGCTTTTCCATCATATTGTCTTTTTCAGCGAAGTATGAGAGTCTGAGCAGTATGTTTTTATCGGTGATTTTAACTATTTCAAAGGAACCTGCCTCTATGTCACCGTATGTTATAGCTTCGCAATCCATCAGTGTAGTAAGATTAAGGTCTTTGTTACCGCCAAGAGGCTTTGCCTCTCCCATATCAAAGCCTTCAAGGTCGAAAACATTCTCAGGTTCCGGCTCTGGCTCTGCGGCTGTTGTAGTTGTTGTGGTAGCAGGTGCAGTAGTTGTAGTTGTTGTAGTATCAGGAGCAGATGAAGAGTCCGCCTTGCTACTGCTGCTGTCCTTGTCGCCACAGGCACAAAGCGAGAGTGCCATAGAAAGCGACAGCAACGCTGCTGTAAGCTTCTTTATCATAAACAAGCCTCCGTTCAAAAGGTTTTATTTTAACTTAAACGATTGAAAACATTGTATCACATAATAATACTTTTTTCAAGGGGGAGAGCTTCTTGAATTGTTGATACAATCATGTTATAATGCTGATAAGTAATGAATGCTAAAGGGGACTTCAGACAATGAACATTCTTGTTATCGGCGGAACACGTTTTTTCGGAGTACATATGGTAAACGAGCTTATAAAGAGAGGCCATCTGGTGACAATTGCGACAAGAGGCCTTGCAAAAGACAGCTTCGGAGACAAGGTAAAGCGTATAATCTTTGACCGCAGTGACAGAGACAGCATAAGAACAGCATTCAAGGACAAGCATTTTGACGCTGTTATAGACAAGATTGCCTACTGCTCGAATGATATAAGAAACGTGCTTGAGGCTCTTGATTGCGACAGATATATCTATATGTCAACAACCGCCGTGTACGAGCCTAAAACCATCAACACAGTTGAGGAGAATTATGACGGCAGGGGAAAAGAGCTTGTGTGGTGTGACAGAGGCGACGGTTCTTACAGCGAGGTCAAAAGGCAGGCTGAAATTGCACTTTCAAACGCATACAGCAATGTAAACTGGACAGCTGTGCGTTATCCTGTTGTTTTAGGAAAAGACGATTATACCAACAGACTTAGGTTTTATGTCGAGCATATAATAAAGGGTGTTCCGATGAATGTGGACAATGCCGATTTGCAGATGGGATATATCTCCTCAGACGAGGCAGGAAGATTTCTCGCATATATTGCAGAGCAGGACTTTTGCGGTGCTGTTAACGGCAGTGCACACGGTACAATCTCGCTTTCTGAAATTATGGAATATGTCGGGCAAAAGACAGGCTGCAAGGCGATAATTTCTCCCGAAGGAGACAATGCCCCGTATAACGGCGAATGCGAGTTCAGTATAAATACAGACAAGGCACAGGCAATGGGCTTTGAGTTCAGTAACCTTAAAGACTGGATTTATGAGCTTGTCGATTATTATATTGAAAAAGTTTTTCAGAATAAATAAGGGTGAGGGAAATGATTGAGATAAAAGAACTTACTATGGATAATTTCGAGGAGATAAAGGCTTTGTTTCGCAGTGTGTTTATGTCACCGCCGTGGAATGACGACTGGAGCGACGACAACCAGCTTACAAACTACCTGCTTGACCTCATGGAAGTGAGAACACCGCTTGATTTGGGACTTTACGAAAACGGCGAGCTTGTGGGGATTTCACTCGGCGGAATAAAGCACTGGTGGGGCGGAACCGAATACTATATCGAGGAGCTTTGTATCAAAACAGAGTTGCAGGGCAGAGGACTCGGCAAGGAGTTTATAAAGGAAATCGAAAAGCTTTTGCCGTCAAAGGGAGTAACGCAGATTTTCCTTATGACAGAAAGAACGGTGCCGGCATACTCTTTCTACAAGGGGCTGGGCTTTAAGGAACTTTCCGACCACGTTTCGTTTTTCCTAGATTTGAAGAAAGGGTGCGGTGAGGAATAATGAGTATTATTATGGCAAGCATCTCCGACTTTGAAGCTGTAAAGAACATAACGGTGCAGACGATTAAAAGCATCTATCCGCACTATTATCCAAGCGGAGCGGTAGATTTTTTTCTTAGTCATCATAATGACAGCAATATAAAAGCTGACATAGAAAAGTGTATCGTTTATTTATGTCTTAATAATGATAATCAAGCGGTAGGAACTGTTACCGTCAAAGAGAACGAGATATGCCGTTTGTTTGTACTGCCGGACAGTCAGGGAAACGGATACGGACGGGAGCTCCTCACTTTTGCCGAAAACAGAATATCTGAAAACCACAGCAGTATTGTCCTCTCCGCCTCATTACCCGCAAAGGCAATTTATCTTAAAAGAGGATATTCCGAAACCGAATACAATTCCATACACACAGACAACGGGGATTATCTCTGCTACGACTTAATGACTAAGCAGGTATAACATAAAAAAGAGCTATCCGATTTTAATCAGATAGCTCTATATTTTTGTGTGTAGTTTATTCCCACTCAATAGTGCCGATTGGCTTTGGTGTGAGGTCGTAGAGGACACGGTTGATGCCGTCTACCTCTGCTGTGATTCTTGCAGTAATCTTGTGGAGAAGTGCGTATGGAATCTCCTCAATTGTAGCGCTCATAGCATCAGTTGTATTTACAGCTCTGATGATTGCAGGCCAGCCTTCGTATCTCTTTGAATCCTTAACGCCTACGCTCTTCATATCAGGAACAGCGATAAAGTACTGCCATACAGTCTTGTTAAGACCTGCGTTATCAAATTCTTCTCTAAGGATTGCGTCTGCCTCACGAAGAGCATTCAGTCTGTCTCTTGTGATTGCGCCAAGACATCTTACGCCAAGTCCAGGACCAGGGAATGGCTGACGGTCAACCATTGAAGCAGGAAGTCCGAGTGCCTTGCCGACAACTCTTACTTCATCCTTGTAGAGAAGCTTTACAGGCTCAACGAGCTCAAACTGCATATCCTCAGGGAGTCCACCAACGTTGTGGTGAGCCTTTACGCCGTCACTTTCGAGAATGTCAGGGTAGATTGTTCCCTGTGCGAGGAATGAAATTCCTTCAAGCTTTGAAGCCTCTTCGTCAAATACCTTGATGAACTCTCCACCGATAATCTTTCTCTTCTTTTCAGGCTCTGATACACCTGCAAGAAGGTCAAGAAAGCGGTCTGTAGCGTCGATATAAATAAGGTTTGCATCAAGCTGATTTCTGAAGACTTCGATAACCTGCTCGCTTTCGCCCTTTCTCATAAGTCCATGGTTAACGTGAACGCAAACAAGCTGCTTTCCGATAGCCTTGATGAGAAGTGCTGCAACAACAGATGAGTCAACACCGCCCGACAGAGCAAGAAGAACCTTCTTGTCGCCAACCTGCGCTCTAACCTCGCTAATCTGCTCTTCAATAAAAGCGTTAGCAAGCTCTGGAGTTGTAATTCTTTCCATTGTTTCCGGTCTTACATTACTCATAAAACATCTCTCCTAACAAAGTATGGATTAGCTTTAAGCGGTAGCCTAAAGTCTATAATTTACGAATAAAAACATACACTAAGTATAGCACCACATTTTCTATTTTTCAATATTTTTTTTAAGCGTAAAGAGAAGTTTTTTTATTTTTACAAAATGAAGTGCTTTACTGCTTTTTGGATTGTGTAAAATTTATATATGAAGCAACCCAGCTCCACAAGTGAGCAACACGCTAAAGCTGAAACGATAATTTTTCCTTGCTTTTCTTCACGAAATGGTTTATAATATACTGTGTATGCTTAAATAAGTAAAAACAAGACACATCCTACAAGGAGGTAGTATAAATTGCTTACATTACAGGAGAGCTTTTCTAAGCTGCAAAATGTCTATGCCCCGTTGCCACTTACAGCGCATCTTGTGTTCTGTGCACTGGCTACACTTTTGTATGCTGTTCTTTATAATCGTTGGGGGAAAAGGCACTATCTCATAATCATGATTGCCATTGACCTGACTCTTATGACGCAGTTCTGGACTTCTAAAGTGTTAATATACGCACTCGGCATTTGCGAGATAGCACTTCTCATTACAGCAGGAGTTTTGGCGTACAGAAGCAACAAGGAAGAAAAGCTTCGTGATGAGGAGAGAAGAAGGTCAGAAAAGGAAAGAGAAGAAGAACGTCAGAGAAGAAAGGAAGCCGAGAAGCTTTTTGTCAATCAGGAGTATATTGATAAGAACTTTGTCAGAGATGCTTTTGATGATGATTTTTAACAGGGAGACAAACTGATGAAGCTTGTAATACTCGACAGCGAAACTGTGTCAAAGGGCGATGTTTCGCTTGAAGGAATAACCTCGCTTATGGACAGCGAGGTGTACGGATACACCAAAAATGAGCTTGTTGCCGAGAGAATCGGTGATGCCGACGCTGTGTTGTGCAACAAGTGTCTTATAACAAGAGAGGTTTTTGAAAAGTGCAAGAATCTCAAGTTCGTCGGACTTTTCGCAACAGGCTATAATAACGTTGACCTTGAGGCAGCCAGCGAGCAGGGAGCTGTAGTGTGCAATGTTCCTGCATATTCTACAGAATCTGTCGCACAGCACACCTTCGCTTTTATCTTAAACTTTTTCTCGAAGATAGGCGACTACTCGCAGACTGTAGATAACGGCGACTGGATAAATTATAAGCTGTTTTCCTACTTCTATATGCCGACAGACGAGGTGTGTGGAAAGACACTCGGTATAATAGGCTACGGCACTATAGGCAAGAGGGTTGCGCAGATTGCTAAGGCGTTCGGTATGAATGTGCTTGCATATACGAGAACCCCCAAGAACGACGATGCCGCTAAGATGGTGCCCCTTGAGGAGCTTTTAAGAGAAAGTGATATAGTAACGCTTCATTGCCCACTTACAGATGCGACAAAGGAACTTATAAATAAGGACACACTTTCTTTGATGAAGAAAACCGCCTTGCTTGTTAATACCTCAAGAGGTGGAGTCATAAACGAAAATGATTTGGCAAAGGCTCTGGAAAGCGAGCAGATCGCAGGTGCTTGCCTCGATGTTTTAACCTACGAGCCTATGAGGGAGGATTGCCCCTTGTACCACGCTAAAAACTGCACAATTACGCCACATATCGCGTGGGCGCCAAAGCCTACGAGAGAAAGGCTTTTAGAGGTTGTCGCAGAAAACATTAAATGCTGGCTTGACGGCAAGCCTCAGAACAAGGTAAACTGATACGAAATGAGGAAGAATAAATGTCATACCTAAAGGACAAAAAGAGAATAGTAATTAAGCTCGGTACATCTACACTGACTCATAAGACAGGTAGGCTTAACATAAGACGTATCGAGAGAATAGTTAAGAATATCGCAGATTTGCACAATGCAGGTCACGAGATAGTTTTAGTTTCAAGCGGAGCTATCGGGCTTGGCATGGCAAAGCTTGGACTTAATGTAAAGCCGAAGGAGACACCACTCAAGCAGGCTTGCGCAGCTGTCGGACAGTGTGAGCTTATGTACTTCTACGACAAGCTCTTTTCTGACTACAGCCTTAATGTTGCGCAGATGCTTCTTACTAAGTATGTGCTTTTAGAGGGCAGAAAAGAAAACGTACAGAACGCCCTGAGAGAGCTCCTTAGCTATAACGTTATTCCAATCGTTAACGAAAACGACACCGTTGCTATAGATGAGCTCGAGCTTGAAGTTGGCGAAAATGACTCTCTTGCTGCTATCGTTGCAACTCTTGCAAAGGCTGACCTGCTTATCATTATGTCGGATATTGACGGGCTGTACGACAGCGACCCTCATTCTAACCCTGATGCTAAGCTTATCCCGGTTGTTGAAGAAATCAGCGACGATATAAGAAGGCTCGCAGGTGGTGCTGGCTCAAAGCTCGGCACAGGCGGAATGATTACAAAGATTAATGCTGCAGAAATCGCCCTCGAGGCCGGTATCGATATGATTATCGTCAACGGCAAGGACCCGGACAATCTCTACGCTATTTTTGATGAGAATGAAAGACCGGGAACACTTTTTGTTGCGAAGAAATAAGGAGAGAATGATATGAATAGTAATCTTAACTACATAGAGGTGCTTGGCACAAATGCAAAGAAGGCAAGAGGCGAGCTTGCCGCAGCTATGACAACTCAGAAGAATGAGGCGCTTCTTGAAATATCTCATATCCTGCGCAGAAGCGTCGATAAGATTATCGAGGAAAATGCCAAGGATATAAAAAATGCCAAGGAGAAGGGTATCTCAGAGGCTATGATAGATAGACTCACCCTTAACGAAAAGAGAATTGAAAACATCGCTAATGCCTGCGAGTATCTCACAAAGCTCGATGACCCTGTCGGTATGGTCGACGGTGGCGGAGTTCGTCCTAACGGCATCAAGGTTATAAAGACAAGAGTGCCAATCGGTACTATCGGCATAATCTATGAGGCCAGACCAAACGTTACGGTAGACGCTGCCGCACTTTGTCTTAAGAGTGGTAATGCAGTTATCCTCCGTGGTGGCTCTGTTGCTTACTATTCCAATAAGTGCCTTGTTGACCTTATGAGAATTGCAGTAGAAAGAGCAGGCTTTAACCCTGATATAATCCAGCTTGTTGAAAATACAGCAAGAGAAGTTGCAACAATGATGATGAAGGCTAACGGCTATATCGACGTGCTTATCCCAAGAGGTGGAGCAGGCCTTATCGACAATGTTATCAAGAACGCTACTGTACCTGTTATAGAAACAGGTAAGGGCAACTGTCACATCTATATCGACGAGAGTGCCGACCTCGATATGGCTGTCAAGGTTACAGATAACGCTAAGACACAGCGTCCGTCGGTTTGTAACGCTATCGAAACCTGTCTCGTGCACAGAACTGTTGCAGAGAGATTTTTGCTAAAACTCAAGAAGGAGCTTGACAAGCATAATGTAGAAATCAGAGGCTGTAATCTTACAAAGATGATTCTCGGCGATTGTGTCAAGGATGTTACCGAGGAGGATTACGCAACAGAATATGACGACTATATCCTAGCTGTAAGAGTTGTAGACGACTTTTATCAGGCTATCGAGCATATAACCCAGTATTCTACCGGCCACAGCGAGTGCATTATTACAGAAAGTCTGTACGCAGCTGAGGAGTTCCAGAAGAGAATTGACGCTGCTGCAGTATATGTAAACTGCTCGACAAGATTTACAGACGGTGAAGAAATGGGACTCGGTGCAGAGATTGGAATTTCCACACAGAAGCTACATACAAGAGGTCCTATGGGACTTAAAGAGCTTACTACAATCAAGTGGCTCATCAGTGGCAACGGTCAAATTAGAGAGTAAGAAATTCCACGAATAAATGAAAAATAAATTCACAGTATAAGCACATAACCCAAAAGGGAGTGTAATGCTGTGAATTTTGTTTTTTGTGCGGAAAAATGCAGGTTCCAGGAGGAAGGATTATGCACGCTTGAAGAAATAACAACCGATTGTATTACGGGTGACTTAAGATGCCCCTTTCTCTTAAAACCATAGAAAATGTAGCCTTGACAAGCATATCTTCATAAACTGATAAAAAGAAGATTTGGAGGAATATGATATGTCAGAAAAAGGAGAAAAATATTTCCTGGGCTCAATGTCTGCAGAAGGCTTCAGGAGTGATTTTAAGACTAAGGTTGAGGCAGAAGGTGTGTACACATATATCCTTAAAGGAGGGGCAGGAACAGGCAAATCTACACTTATGAAAAAGCTTGCAAAAAGCTTCGAGGGAAAAACAGAAATAGTGAGATTTTATTGCTCGTCAGACCCACATAGCCTTGATGCCGTGTATTTTAGGGAGCTTGGCGTTATAGTTGTCGACGGAACTGCGCCACATACACTAGACCCCGATTTTCCTGCCGTTAAGCAGAGTATAATTAATCTCGGCGACTGCTGGGATAGTGAAAAGCTAAGCGAAAATAAGAACGAGATAATCTCCACAACCGTTTCTCATAAAAAGCTTATGAAAAGGGCAGGGAGTTACGTCAGCGCAATGACAAGGCTTTTTGACGATACATATTACGCAGTGGGTGACGACCTGCTTTTAGATAAGCTTTCGGCATACTGCGAGAGGCTTGTTACAAGGCTATTGCCCAAGAAGTATAAGGAGGGCAGAGTGGATATGTCGCTGATGGGAGCTATAACTCCACTTGGCTATACGCTTATGGAAGATACCTTTTGCACGCTCCAAAAGGTGTTTGTGGTGGAGGATGACTACTATTTTGCGAGTGATATGCTGCTTAAATGCATTTGCGAAAAGGCTGTAAAGCGAGGATATGACGTTACCGTGAGCAGATGCAATCTTTTTTCTGACAGCGTGTACGAGATAGTTGTGATAAAAGAAGCAGGGCTCGCATTCGTCGCTTCGACTCCGCTTAATCTATTCTATAAAAGCAGTTTTTCAAAGATAAACGCAATGAGATTTTATTCTAAGACGGCACTTCCTCTAAAGAAAAAGAGGCTTAAGATGAACAAATCAGCCTGTGCAAGACTTGTGGAAGAAGCCGTTACTGCACTTTCTGATGCAAAGGCAGTTCACGACGAGCTGGAGAGCTTTTATATAAAGGCTATGAACTTTTCCTTAGTCGATAAAATGGGCAGAAAAATTGCCCTTGAAATCAAGAAGGCACTCGCTGAGAAAGAAGCGTCATAAAGGCAAAAATAAACGCACAGCACTTTTCCGTCTTGGATTTTGTGCTATGCGTTTTGTTATTATAAAATATTAGGATGCAAGAGTGCATCAATTATAGCCTCGGGGGATTTTTCTCTGGCGTGGATAAAGTTTACAGGCTCGTTAATGTCGCCTAAGTAGTGAGCATCAGAGCTTGTTATAGCCTTGCAGGAGTTAAAATAAGGGTGTGCCTGCTTTAACCCATCGAGCTTTACCATATTCTTGACCTCGATTGTCTTGAAGGTGCAATCGGGCGGAATAAAGCCGAGGTTAGAAATCACCGAGGTAGTAGACTTGTCGACGTGTGCAGGAATAGCCACCCCACCCATACTCTCGACAAGTGGAAAAACCTCTTCGAAGGATATCGCCGTTGCGTTGATTAGAAGGTGCTCACGGCTACCGATTATCTTGTCGTCGCTATCCATGATGAATTGGTTGCCGAAGATTGCCGGCTCGTTTTTAACCTTCATAAGCTTCTTTGCAACATATTCATCAAGCTCTAAAGCCTTTTCAAGTGTAGGAAGAAGGCATACAACGTGACATTCCTCGTCGGTTGTAAGCTCCATACCGCATAGAAGCGTTATTCCGTAAGCATCAGCAACTTCTTTGGCTGCGATGCAGTTTTGTGCACTGTTATGGTCTGTCAGTGCGATAACATCAAGTCCCTTGACATACGCCATACCAACGATGTTGGCAGGTGTGCTCTCGTCATCTCCGCATGGGGAGAGACAAGAATGTATGTGCAGGTCGTAGGAAAGACTAAGCATTTGTCATACTCCTGTAGATTTCAAGAGAGGTTTCAAAGATAGGCTTGTCGGACATAAGAACATTTATATCCTGAGCCTTTGCCTTTTCTATCATAATTTCGTCCTGAGCTGCTCCTTCGGCAAGCACAATGCAAGCCATATCGGTTAGCGAGGCTACAGCTACAGCGTTGATGTTAGCCATAATTGTTACCCAAGCTGCGCCCGAAAAGCCCTTGGACATAACCACGCTCATAAGGTCACAGTTATATACGCCCGAAATTTCTCTTTCTCCGTCAGCTAGAGAAAGCACCTTCAGGCCGTTTTTTGTGATAAGCTCGTTTACTGTCATTTTTAAGCCTCCAAAGCCTTAGATTTCGCCGAGGTTTTTAGCCATGTTGTGAATATACTCACGGAGCATATGAACACAGTCACGCTCATTTGCAAGACCTCTTACTATATCCTCTGCAAGAGCCTTGCAGGTAGGAGCACCACAAGAGCCACAGTCGAGTCCCGGAAGTCTTGAGCAAATTTCTTCAACCTGCTCCATTTTCTTAAGTCCGTCAGCAAAGTTCTCGCCGAGATTGAATACAGGTCTGTACTCGATTTCCTCGCTGATATATGCATTGCAAGGCATAGCGTTGTTAAGATGATTCTTCGCAACCGGCATATACTTGCGCATATTCTTGAGCTTTGCCTTGGCAACGTAAGGATTTTCTACCTGAAGCACGCCACCTACGCAACCACCCGGACAAGCGTTGAGCTCGATGAATTCAAGGTGTGCAAACTTCTGGTCCTCAAGACCTTCGAGAACGCTTATTACGTTTTCGATTCCGTCAGCAGCCAGATAGTTGTCAATGAGCAGACCGCTTGATTCGCCACCCGACGAGCCCCAGCTAAGACCGATTTTTCCGGAATGTGAGATATCGTCATTCATATCGCACGCCTTGAGCATGAGCGGTAAAATCTTAGGGTAGACGTCCTTGATAGCGATAACAGCGTCGATTGCGCTCTTTTCACAGCCGACAGGATTTTTTACAGAGGTCATCTTTGCTGGACAAGGCGAAATGAATATAACGCCTATATCCTCAGGTGGAAGCCCTGTCTTTTCCATCGCAATTCTCTTAGCCTCGCTCGCAGCAATTTCTACCGGTGCATTGACCTTTATCATATTGTCGATAAGGTTAGGGAATCTGACCTGAATAAGTCTTACAACCGATGGACAAGCAGTAGAAATAAATGGTGCGTCATCCTTGTGCTCGGCTATGTATTGTCTTGTAAGCTCCGATACAAGCTCAGCCGCAGCCGACACCTCGTACACATCGTCAAAGCCCATCATCTTGAGTGCACGAAGAACGATATTGGTATCGTCAAGATTGTTGAACTGAGCATAGAATGACGGTGCAGGAAGCGCTACCTTGTACTTGTAATTGTCAATAACACTAAGTGGGTCGTACTGCGCCTTCTTAGCGTGGTGAGGGCATACTCTTATACACTCACCGCAATCTATGCAGAATTGCTTTATAATATGTGCTTTTCCGTTTCTTACTCGGATAGCCTGTGTAGGACATCTCTTTACGCAATGGATACAGCCCTTGCAGAGATCCTCTTTAAGCTTAACCGAGTTAGAGAATGATTTGTTCACCAAAATATCCTCCTTGTTTTTTGTGGGGAAAATCAGATGTTTACCTTCATAGTGACGGTTGTTCCGACGCCGAGTACAGTGTCGATATCCATTTCATCTGAATATTTCTTCATATTCGGAAGTCCCATACCTGCGCCGAAACCGAGTGCACGAATGTTTTCCGAAGCTGTAGACCAGCCTGCCTGCATAGCCTGTTCAATATCGGCAATACCGGGGCCGTTGTCCTTTAGAACCATAATAATCTGTGTAGGGGTAATCTCGACCGTGATTTCTCCACCGTTTGCGTGAATAACCATATTGATTTCACCCTCGTACATAGCGATAGCAACCTTGCGTACCGCCTCAGGAGGAACGCCCATCATCTTGAGCTTCTTCTTGACGTCGCTTGACGCCTCTCCTGCACGTGTGAAATCCTGGTTGTCTACGGTGTATTTAAGTGAAAGGTTACTCAACTAAAGCACCCCCGGACAAACCATTAGTATAGAGAATTCCGCAAGCCTCGAACATGCGCATATCCGATGCCATAACAACAAGGCCTCTCTCCTTGGCAAGCTCGATAATGCTCTCTTCAGGGCGCTTGCCTCTGATAAAGCAAATGCAGATAATATCCATCATCTCAGCAGTTCTTATAACCTGTGGGTTGCAAAGACCTGTGAGAAGTACAGACTGGTCCTTCACGAAAGCTAAAACGTCACTCATCATATCTGAGCCGCAAGCAGTGTGAACATTCTTAGAAACGTATTCTTCACCGCAGAGAATTTCTGCCTTAAGAAGTCTTTTTACATCAGCAATAGTCATATAGTATTCTCCTCGCATTTAAAATGTGTGAAAATTTTTCTTGTATAAGACAGACACTTTGTCCACCTTACAAGTATCATATCATTTTTCACAAAGCTTTTCAAGTTTATTTTAAAATTTTGGTGGTATTTTTAGGTAGTTTTTTGGATTATTTTTTAAATCTTTTGGGGGGATTTTCCGAGCATTAGTGAAAGATGTCTAAAATGCACAAAAATTAGTCTTTGTGTATGTGTGAAATGTTCATAGCATTTTTAAAGACTTTGTGATATAATTATCATAGTGTAAAATGGCATATCTGTGAGAAGGTGAAAACACACCTCTTCAGAGTGCAAATTACATCACTGTTTTTGTTTGCCATGAATACATATAAAATTATTACAGGAGGTTTTGAAATGGCTAAAAACATAGCTATCCCATTCAAGGGAACAGCAGAGCAGGAAGCTTTGCTGCGTCAGGTTATTGCAGAGCATAAATCTGACAAGGGCGCACTTATGCCTATTCT
>JAZSCN010000027.1:0-139639 GCA_045602925.1 Oscillospiraceae bacterium
GAGGCTTTTTGCCTCGTCGGTAAGGAGCATCATTTCTCTTATGAGGATATTACGCTTTCTGTCCAAAAGCTCGTAGCCAAGCTTTGCTAAAGCGAGTGTTTTCTTTGTGCTTATGAGGTTTCCCTTTGTTGCAAAAATCTGCGTTGCCATATTCGTCACCTCCTTAGAGTATAATTCTTAATTTACAGCGAAAATCTTTCCTTTGCCTTTTGTTCGTCGTAGAAGCGTGAGATATGCTCCTCGTCGATTCTGTCGAGCTCTGATTTAGGGAGCGTTGACAGGAGCGACCAGCCGAGGTCGAGGGTTTCGTCGATAGTTCTGTTTTCGTCGAACGACTGTGTAAGGAAATGCTTTTCAAACAGCTCGCCGAACTTCAGGTAGCTCTTGTCGCCTGCTGAAAGCTCTTCCTCGCCGATAACTGAAGCTAACGCCCTTGCGTCCTGCACCTTTGCATAGGAAGCGAAAAGCTGATTTGACACACTTGAGTGGTCTTCTCTTGTATAGCCCTCGCCTATTCCGTCCTTCATAAGTCTTGAGAGTGACGGAAGCACTGACACAGGCGGATAGATACCTGTCTGGTCAAGGCCTCTGTCGAGAACAATCTGTCCTTCTGTGATATATCCCGTAAGGTCAGGGACAGGGTGAGTGATATCGTCATTAGGCATTGTGAGGATAGGAATCTGTGTAACAGAGCCCTGCTTCCCTTCCACTATACCTGCTCTTTCGTAAAGCGAGGCGAGGTCTGAATAGAGGTATCCAGGGTAGCCCTTTCTTCCCGGAATTTCGCCCTTTGATGAGGAGAACTCTCTGAGTGCTTCGGCATACGAGGTTATATCCGTGAGTATAACGAGGATATGCATATTATGCTCAAATGCGAGATACTCCGCTGCTGTGAGGGCACAGCGCGGTGTAAGTATTCTCTCTATAATCGGGTCATTTGAGAGATTTAAGAACATTACTACTCTCTGGAGCACGCCTGTTTCCTCAAAGCTTCTTCTGAAATACTCCGCAACGTCATTCTGCACGCCCATTGCACCGAAGACCACAGCAAACTCCTGTCCGTTTTCCTCAGCAATTCTTGCCTGTCTTACAATCTGTACGGCAAGCTTGTTGTGGGAAAGACCTGAGCCGGAGAAGATAGGGAGCTTCTGACCTCTGATGAGGGTAACGAGAGCGTCGATTGACGAGATACCCGTATTGATATAGTTTCTCGGATATGTTCTGTGGACGGGGTTGAGTGGCTTTCCGTTTATGTCGGCAAACTTATGCGGAAAGATTTCGCCGAGTCCGTCGATTGGTCTGCCGGAGCCTGAAAACACTCTGCCGAGCATTTCGGTAGAGAGTGCGAGCTCCATAGGTCTGCCCCTAAACTGCGTTTCTGTATTTGTGAGTGAGAGTCCCTTTGTTCCCTCAAACACCTGGAGAACGGCTTTATCGCCCGACAGCTCAACAACTCTTGCAAGTCTTTGCGTACCGTCTGCGAGCTTTATTTTTGCAATTTCGTCATAGCTTATTCCCGACACCTTGTCGAGCATAACAAGCGGGCCGTTTATTTCGCTCAGCCCAATGTATTTGATTGCCATATCGAAAACTCCAATCCTTCTGATTACGCCTTTTCCGCTAAGGAAACAAGCTTTTCAAAGTCGGCAGTCATATCTGCCTCATAGTCCTCAAACATTGAGGGCTTATCGTTTGGTATATCATACTTGACCTTAATGAGCTTTTCAAACCAGCCTGTTTCTATGATACTGCTCATAGGCACGCCCTTTGAAAGTGCGTTCTTTGACTTTTCAAAAAGCGACAGGATAGCCTTCATCATAAGGTACTGCTTATTAAGCGGTACATAGGTATCGTCCTTATGGTATGCGTTCTGCTGGAGGAAGCCTACTCTTACGACTCTGGCGGTTTCAATGAGAATCTTCTGGTCGTCGGGGAGGACATCCGAGCCCATAAGCTTTACGATTTCCATGAGGTTTGTTTCCTCGTGGAGAATGTTTGAGATACCTTGTCTTAGCTTCATAAAGTCGGGAGCTACATTCTCGTTATAATACTGCGAGAGGTCATCGGAATACTCCGAGTAGCTCATTGTCCAGTTGATAGCGGGGTAATGTCTTGCGTATGCGAGCGACTTGTCGAGTGCCCAGAAGCATCTTACAAAGCGCTTTGTATTCTGTGTTACAGGCTCAGAGAAGTCAGAGCCCTGCGGTGAAACGGCACCGATTATTGTTACGGAGCCTTCACTTCCGCCTAAGGTATTCACATAGCCTGCTCTTTCGTAGAACTCGGAGAGTCTTGACGGCAGGTATGCAGGGAAGCCTTCTTCAGCAGGCATTTCCTCAAGTCGTCCTGAAATCTCTCTGAGTGCTTCTGCCCAACGTGAGGTTGAGTCAGCCATAATAGCTATATGATAGCCCATATCTCTGTAATACTCAGCGAGTGTTATACCTGTATAGATTGAAGCTTCTCTTGCTGCAACAGGCATATTCGAGGTATTGGCGATAAGCACGGTTCTGTCGGTAAGAGGTCTTTGGGTTTTAGGGTCGATAAGCTCAGAGAACTCCTCTAAAACCTGAGTCATTTCGTTTCCTCTTTCGCCGCAGCCTATATATACGATTATATCCGCATCACACCATTTTGCGAGCTGGTGCTGAGTCATAGTCTTACCTGTTCCGAAGCCGCCAGGGATAGCTGCTGTTCCGCCCTTTGCTACCGGAACAACTGTATCTATAATACGCTGACCTGTGATAAGAGGCTTATTTGCAGGAAGTCTTTGGGCTATAGGTCTTGGGGTTCTTATTGGCCACTTCTGGCAGAGTGTAAGCTCGACCTCGTCGCCGTCGCAGTCGATTTTAGCGACAGTATCATTCACCTTATACTTTCCGTTTGGTGCAACAAAGGTTACCTTGCCTTGTGCGATAAACGGTGACAGCATACATCTATGCTCGATAAGCTCGGTTTCGGGGCAGGTTGCATACACCTGGCCTGCTTTAATAACGTCACCGACCTTAATCTTCATAGTAACATCGTACTGCTTCTCTGTATCGACGGCACTTACTTCTGTTCCATCCTCGATAAATGCGCCTGTTTTTTCGCCAAGTGCACGCAATGGTCTTTCTATTCCGTCGAATATATTAGATATAATGCCCGGGGCGAGTGTTGCGCTCATTGGGGAACCTGTACCCTCGACAATCTCGCCGACTGTGAGACCGCTTGTTCCCTCATATACCTGGATAGTAGTGCACTCGGAGGTAACGCCGATTACCTCGCCTATGAGTCTACGCTTTCCGACGTATACCATTTCGAGCATTTGAAAATCCTTTGTGTCACGGACCTTTACGACAGGACCGTTGATTGAAAAAATAGTATTCAATTTTTTATTCTCCAATCCTATTTTGATAGCTAGATAGCTTTGAGTCTTAGCTTTTCCTCGAGGCAAAAGCTTTCTCTTGCTTCTTCAAGTGCGCAGTCATAGGTCTTATCGCACATAAGGTTATCTTCTACAAAAGCGACCTTGACGCCACCGAGCTTTATACTCTTATCCATTACTGCTGTATAGCCGGAAGGAAGTGCAGAAAGAATATCCTCCTTATGCTCAAAGTCCTTTCTGGAGAGTCTTACTTCGCCCGATTTAGTGCTATGCTCACCGGCTACGCTTTTGCAGATAGCTATGAGCTTTTCTTTATACTCGGTTTTATTTGTATACTCTGAGAGCTTATTTTTTACGTTATTAAACAGCTTATCAATAAGCGCTTCTCTTAGTGCCAAAAGCTCTTTATTTGCCTTTAGCTTTTCGGCAGCTGAGAGTCTTATATATTTTTGTTCGATTGCACGTTTTTCTTCTTCGATTCTAGCAGTAGCGGTTGCAAGATACTTATCGCTGGCACCGAGAATTCTTTCATCTCTGATTACCTCGGCTTCTCTTATCATTTTAGAAACCTTTTCGGAAGTTTCCTTAAAAACCGTCTTACTGAACAACTCGAGCTTTTCAGAAGCTTCAATCATAGCTTTCACTCCTTTTTTACAGCTTTATTCCGACAGCTTGTGCGACATATTTTGAAATCGTATCAGAAATATTCGATGTAGCGTGTCTGTCGGGAACCTCGACTATGAGGGGGCTGTGACTTGACAGCTTTATTTTATAGATAAGGTCGTGACACATATTCACGAGCTCGTGGGTTATAAGCACGATTGCTATATCCTTATCCTGCGAGGCATTTTCGAGTGCTTCCTCGACCTCCTCCTGCGTATGAACGACTACACCCTCGATACCTGCAAGGCGCATTCCCATTTGTGTATCGGTATTGTCGCTTATAAGAAAGAATTTCATCGGCTGTCACCTCCCTCTCTTGAATAAGGACTAATCTTTAGCCCAAGCCGTTGATGATAAGGATTGAAATAAGAAGTCCATAGAGTGCGATACCTTCGCCAAGTACAACGAAGATAAGCGCCTTAACGAAGGACTTAGGTTCTTCAGAAACTGCGCCGATAGCTGCAGACGAGCCCGAGCCAACTGCGATACCTGCTCCTACGCAGGAAAGTCCTGTTGCGAGGCCTGCGCCGAGGTAGCCTATACCTGCGCCTGTAGAGATAACTGCGTCGACTGCTGCCTGAGCTTCGGCTGCGCTTACAATCTGTCCGAATGGGAAGATAACAGCCAGAGCCATTACCCCGAAGAATGTGCAGAGATTAGCGATAAAAGCTCTCTTAGGGCTCTTACCCTTTTTTACTCTGAGTATTGAATAAACGAGTGGTGCACACAATAATGTAACTGCGATAAGTGGTAAAACAAAGATTTCCATATATTTATCCTCCCAAAATTAGTTATTATCGATTTTAAGTGTAGCTCCGACAGGTTCGAACGGCTTTCCGTCGCCCTCATAGAATCGTGAGAACACCTCATAGAATTCGAGTCGTATAATCTGGATTGCGACAATCATACCCTCCATTGCCATAACAAAGAGGTTGCCTATAACTACTACAACCGGCTGTGCCATACCTGTGAACATTTCCATAATTGTCATTACAACGAGCATCATACCTGCGTGGCAGAGTACAAATCCGCCTACTCTCAGGAATGAGAGTGTATTAGACACATAGCTGAGTATAAACTCGAACATTTCGAAGAAGTTTTCGACGATAAAGTTACCGATACCGCCCTCGCCTTTTTCTTCGGAGAGCTGCCATCTCTTATACTTTGCGGCGATAGAGAACGGCACTCTACAGAAGATACAGACAAGTGGAATAACAATCAGCAGTATCACATAGCCTGCTGTTGTAATACTCTTATCGGTGAGCATACCGAGTACGGCTACTATTACGGATGTATAGAACACAAGTCCTGCTATACCGTTACAGCCGAAAATCGCTTTCTCGTAATTACGTTGCTTAAAGCCTGTTATGATATTAAGTATCATAGAAATAACGATAATACCAACGCCTATTGCAACGGCAGAAATAAGAATAAAGGTTGTTTTATCGAAAACCTCGATAGGCTTTTCGCCCATGCCTATTGCTTTATACAGAGGGTCGAGTGCGTGCTCAAATCCAAACAGCGAGCCGAATATAAAGCCGAACAGCATACTTGAGAGACCACATCTCACGAGCAGACCTCCGAACTTATTCTTAAGCTTAAGGCTCATAAACAGACCTACGAGTGCTACGACTAAGCCTTGTCCCAAGTCTCCGAACATTATACCGAAGAGCAATGTATAGGTTATAGAAACAAATAAGGTCGGGTCTAGCCCATTATAGACCGGTACCCCGTACATTTCGACAAGTGCTGCATACGGTCTAGAGAACCAGCCGTTTTTAAGCTTCGTCGGTGGTGTAAGGTCGTTTTCTACATTCGGTGGAATAATAGCAACTGACAGCGAACGGATATCCGAGAACATCTTTTTGAAGCCTTCGCTATGGCTCTTAGGGATAAAGCCCTTTATATAGAACTTATTATTTATAGTTGCTACGTTTTTTCTAAGGTCGAAGGTGTTATTTCTGAACTGCAAAAGCGAGTGGATTTTTCTTATCTCGTCGCCTTTATCCTCGGCAATTCTCGAAAGCTCAAAGTTTATATCCTCGACTCTGAGTGAGAGCTTATTGATTCTATCCGAGAGATATTCAAGCTCCTCCTCGGGAGTACCGTGTATAAACTCCGGAATGACGACTCTTTCAAAGTAGAGCGAATTAAAAATCTCATCTACGATTACCTTTTCATCCTGCGTACAAAAGTACATTCCCCAATAGAACTGCTTATCCTTATCAAACGGAACAAAGAAGAAGTTTTCTTCATAATATCCCAGCTTCTCGTAGCTATCTATTGGTAACTTGCCGAGTCGTATATGGGCGTGCTCGCAATTGAACACCTGCTCGAAGTTAGCGTTCATACCCATCATATGTTTTAGCTGTTTTACGGCTGCACCCTTCTGGGAGATTTCCTTATAGCACTCCTGCCTTTCGTCGACGAGTGTGCCGAGCTGTTGCTTTAAGCCTTCCATATACTTTTCAAAATCCTCGAGCGTATCAAAGCCGGGCTCTGAATAGTTTATTTTATTATCAGGCTCGATTCCCATTCGCTTACAAAGCTCCTCCATATCGTTAAGAAGTGGTGTATATGGGTTCTTTTCGCTAAGCATTTTTATGCCTTTATGATGAGAGTCTGCACTCTTTGCTATGGCGGGCTCCATATGGAAGCATCCACTTTCACAGCAACGAAGCAGAGTCTTGTCAAGCTCAGACATAGTTCCGTCTATATTGACAAGCATCATTTTTTCTATTCCCATGCCTAAAAGCTCCTTTCTAATAAGCTATAAGCTCTCTAATATTTTCACGAGGTAGCTCATAGCGTATTCCCTCGATTATATGCACTATATTGACGTATTCTACGTCGCAAAGCTGCAAGAACGCATAGAACACTGCCGGCATTGATTGTGTTCTGAGCAGTTTTCTGGCGCTACGCAGATTTATCTTAGCCATCTCGGTTTCGATAAAGTCGCTTCTATCAAAGAGTGTAGACGCCTGTCTGGAGATTTTTCTTACATACTCTACCATTTCGGTGTCAGTTGAACACTCATACAGCTTTTCCATCTTCGCTTTACCGAGCTTTGTAAAGGGAAGATGTTTTGAGCGAATTTCGTCCGACGAAGCTCCGAAATATTTTTTCATTCTATATGCATTGACTATATTTCTGACATCGAGTTCACTTCTTATAGCAGAAGAAATCGGTGTGGCGTCGCTTTTTGAAAGGTCGTTCTTGACGCTTGACATCAGCTTTTTATAATAATGCGTTCTAACAATAACCTCGCAGGTAAGGTAATCTGCGCTACTACCGAGCGAGGCAATCTGTTCCATTGGTTTTTTATACTGCGTATCGGAAAGCTTTTCACAAAGCTCTGCCAGACTCACGCACTTAGAGAGCTCTATAAAATCGAGCTTTGTATTACCCAATAAAAACGCCGGGAATCCACTGACAAAGCTGGCTCTTGTTTTTGAAAAAATAGCATCTATGAGTGACAGAAGCTGCTGGGTTTCATACTTAAGACAGACGCTGTTATAAAACTCCATATGCTTAAGGTGCTGAAAGTCACGAAGCTTTAGAAACATTTCGAAGTTACTCTTTGCTATAAGCTCCTCCAGATAGCCTCTATGTATTGTATTGACATTTATGCCGGAGAGTACACTTGAAAAACGCTTATGCTCCATAAGATACTGTGCGACCTGAGTTACCGTATTCTTAGATGAAAGCGCTTTATAGTCCTCCTCGGTAAGCATTCTGCCGTGGATAGCTCTAATCTTAGTTATTGTTGCACCTGCACTTGCCTTTTCCAATCTTACTCACCGTCCTTTGCTATAATTTTGAGACAAAGCTAGCCTATAATCGAAGCTGTTATAGAGTCCTCCCAGCTGCTCAAGTTTTCGTCAAAGGTTTTATTCAGATTAGCCTGTGCCTGCTGTGAACTGTTATCCAGCTCGCTTTTTACTTTAAGGTAGGCTTCCTCCTGTTCTTTTTCGAATGCGAGAATCTTGCTGTTTGCTGCGTTATCTATATCGCTTTGCATATTCTTTTCGACGCTTTCTGCCTCGGCGATGATTTCGTCACGCTTTTCCTTACCCTGCTTAAGCATTTCGTTCGCCTTATTATCTATATCAAGAATTGCAGAGATTATATCCAAAATATTTCACTCCTATCACAAGCAATTTGCCTAAAAAACTTATAAACATATCTAGTAATATTTTACCTCTATTTACATAGCTTTGTCAATAGAAATCGAGCAATAATCGTATTTTTGCACAGTTTTATCCTACTGTCAAAGCTACAGATAGCTATTTTTTAAATCTTCACAAAATTTTTATAAAGCGAATTCATAATTCGGCATCTTTCTTATTGACGTAAAGGCAAAAAAGTTGTAAAATATACATAAGGGAAATAGAAGTTTTATTCTCCTAAGACATTAAAGAAAGGGTGTGACATAAGCCTTCGGCAAAGCTATGAACATACTGTTTTTCCTAAAGCCGAAATGCGAGGTTGCGCATCTGCACGATGACTGCACAGTAAGGCAGGCGATTGAAAAAATGCGAGCTTCGGGCTACACGGCTGTACCTGTCATTGACAAGGAGGGCAGGTATATTTCCACGGTTACAGAGGGCGACTTTCTTTGGTTTACGCTTTCGCAAAGTGGCGACAATCCTCTGAAAATTGCTGAACTGACTCCGCTTTCTGCCATAAAGCCAAGAACTGAGAACAAGGCTGTAAGCGTTAATGCAAAGCTTCACGACCTACTGCTTATGATGATGAATCAGAACTTTGTTCCTGTGACAGATGACAGAGATATTTTTATAGGTATTATAACAAGAAAAGACGTGCTTCAATACTTCTACGACAAGCTTACTGTTGAGGATGAATAACTGCACAAAGATACATAAAAAATCACGCAAGGTACTTTACTCCTTGCGTGATTGTTTTTTGTTTAGTTGTCAGGCAGCTGATACTTCAAGAGCAGCTTTGATGCACTGATGATAGTGCGATTAGCCTTTTCGAGAGTTTTAGAGATAGTTTCGTTATCGTAGTTGCCCATCATTTCCTTAGCCTGGGTGAAGGTATTTCTTCCGAGCTCAATCTGGTGGTCGAAGATGCCTTCAAGTCGCTTAACCGACTTAGCTTCGAGGTCCTGATAAGCTGCCTTGATATCCTTGACTGTATTATTTCTGATATCGTCATAGTTTTCAAGGGCAATATCTATGATATCTGTTCTCTTTTTCTTCTTCAAGATATTCTTGAAGGATGTCATTGTACCTGATGGGAAGGTTTCACTTGTGCCTGTCTGTGCGACATTCATAACAGAGTGTGCAACCTTCTTCTTTACGTCGCTTAAAATTCTGTCAACAGAATTAGACTGTGACACAACTGCGAGGTCAGAGATACCGAGCTTTCTGGCGAGCTGGTCGCTGATTCTTTCTACAAGCTCATTCATTCTGCTGCTATGGATTTCGAGGCAGGTTCTATAGGCTTCGCCAACCTTATCCATAAGGTATGAATAGAAGTACTTTTCAACATCTTCGGCTGCGATATCGTTCTCAGACTCGGTTGGTCTGCATTCGAGCACGCTTTCTCTTAGCTTTGCAAAGAACTCGTACATCCACACTTCAGCTTCCTGCTGCATTTCAAGGATATTGAGGTGAACCTCAGGCTTCTTGGCTTCGAGGAAGGTATTGATTGTGCTACACTGCTCCTCGAACTCGGCAGTCATATTCTCAAATCTTCTCTGGTCGAGAGTTGACATATCCGAGAAGATATGGATTTTAGCGTGAGTTTCTCTGAGCATCTGGTCGAGCATAGAGAGGACTCTTTTCTTTCTGATGATATCCTTCTGGAGAATAATATCTCTCTTTAATGAAACCTCAAACTTTAAGAACTCGGTTTCATAGTAATCTGCAAAATCCTTCTTACCGCCACTAGGAATCCCTGCTTTTCTACGGAATTCTTCCTCGGCACTTATGCCGTATACAAACGCATTAGGAACGATAGCTTCGCTCTTTTGCGAAATTCTCGCCATAATTTTTTCTACGTCTTCTCTTGTGCTAAGGGCATCAACCATATTAACAAGCACATACAGCATACCGAATCTTTGTGGCTGGATATGGCTTGCGAGGTAGAGCTGTTCGCTTTCAGAGAATGGCAGGAGTGCGCTTGCTACATAGATAATAGCGTCGGCATTCATAAGGTAGCTATTAACCTGCTCGTCGAGGTCCTCGATATCCGAAAGACCCGGTGTATCGACGATTCTGATTTCCTTGAGGATTGGGGCATTATCCCTGATATCAAGGTGGTCAATCGGAGCTGCGAGTGTCGGCATAAGCTCCTCGAGCTTTTCTCTTGTAATTTCGTCCTTAGTGAGCTTTACACGGTCGCCGTTCTTGAGCACTGCATTTATGCTCGGTGAACCGTATGAAATTTCATTAATTGTATAAGTTTCAGGGGCGATATTTACAGGTGCCAGGCTCCTACCCAAGAGGGCATTGATTATTGTACTCTTACCTCTCTTAAAGTCGCCCAAGATAACGAGTGTAAACGGCTCGTCGCATCTTCTCTTAATGAGGGCGTCCCACACGTCGAGGCCTTCTGCGAATTCTTCGCCTAATATTTCAGAGAGTTCCTTATTATCGATAAGCTCTGTAAGGCAGCTTCTTACAACGGCGATGTCCTCTTCTGCGGACTTATAAATTGTATTTTTTAAATCCATCATTTACACCCCCGCAGTTGAAGTTCCGAGGATAAAGTTACAACGAACGTCACAAAGCTGGCCGTTAATAACGTTAAGTCCCTCGCTTGAAAGCTCGCTTCTCCAATTATAGAGAAGGTCGCAATTTAAGAATTCCACGGCGGCAAGTATTCTCTTCTCGTCGTCGGTTGCATCTCTATTAACTCTGATATCTCTTGCAGATGAATAGTGTATTCCCTGTGCCATATTTACGATACGCTCAAAGTCTAAGTCCTTCATTGTACGGCTATAGAAATCGAGGTATCCCTTAGCGTATAGTCCTGCGATTATCTCAGCATATCTTTCCGGCTCGTCGCAGCATATCATACCTGCTCTATCGGCAGTAACGTCGGCAAGCTTCACCCACTGAGCGAGGGTATAAAGAAGCTGGTTGCTTACAGGTAATTTATATGACTGCTCGACAGGAATAAAGCCTCTCTTATCGCAGTTAAAGTATTTATATGCTAGATTATATGTGCAGTGGTGGTTCTGGATACGTCCACACTCACTACCTATGAGCACCTGAAGCTCATCTTTATCGCACATATCTATGAGAGCCTTTGTTATAACGATACAAGGCTCGATAATATCGCTGGCAATTGAATAGATTATCTTCTTATCGATATCGTCTCTTACGAATACAGTTGGCAGATTAAGCTCAAGTCTTGATGCACAAAGCTTAGCAATTTCGTACACCTCAGGATACTTAAGCGAGCCTGCCTGATTGACCTTAAGAAACAGAAGCTTGGCTTCTTCAGTTACGTCCTGCGAGTTAATTGCCTTAGCGAGCTTTGACCAACCGGAAAGACCGGTTATCTTCTGTCTAAGGGCAAAATCTGCATCAAATGCGTAGTCGAGGACTCCCTCTACAACGTGGTTACTAAATGAACGTGTATATGCAAGCAGGTACGAGCGAAAGCTCGTGTCTATCTTAAGAAGCGGGTTTTTTGCGTCACCCTCTGATTCAATAGCGAACTTGCTGAAAGAATCAATCATTGATGGTTTCCTCCTACTCTATATATTTCTTCTTAGGAAGTTTACTCCTTTATCTCCTTGTTCTCTGCTTCAGGCACAGCTTCCGGAGTCTTTGCGACCTCTGCTTCTGCTGCTCCTGCATCCTCCATTACCTTTTCGGCTTCTCCTGAGAGTGCCTTATGGAGAATATAAGCATCGGCGAGAATGTTACTTGTATGAGCAACGATTCCCTGGAGTCTTTCCTTTTCCTTTTCAGAAACCATTTTCTTTTCCATCTTAAGCTGATTTAAGTTGTTGAGGGTTTTCTGAGTATCCTTAAGTATGATTTCAGTTTCTTCTTCAATCTTGTTCTTGAGGCTTTCGAACGCTGTGAATACCTGCTGACGAACGGTTTCGGAGAAGTCGGTAGTAAGCTTCATTTCGTGGAACTGCTTTCTTACCTGAGTCTTGAAATCAGACTTATACTTTTCAATTCTTTCCTGTGCGAGGAACTTATCTACGGCAAACTTTCCTGTAAATGTTCCTGCGAGGCCTGCAAATGCGATTACGAAAAGTGTAATTGGCGAGAAGGCTGCTGCGATACCGAGGGCTGCTGTTGCATACTGTGCTGCAAAGAATGTGGTATAGAAGCTTGCTGCACCTGTAACACCACCGAGGAGTGCGCCCTTGATACCTGCTTCTCTAAAGCCGATAAACAGTGCGCCGATACCTGAAGCACCGATTGCAGAGCCGATAAGCTTATCTACAGAGCCACCGCTGTTATTAACCTTTTCGTCGATATTAAACATCTGCTGAATCTTAGTAACATTACGGAAGAATTCATCTTCGAATGACTGGAGCCTTTCAGCCTCATCGCTTAAAGCGACGTTGATAGAATTCTGAATCTGTTCACAGATAAGCTGAGCTCTGGTTTCGATGCTCTCACGAATCTTATCTGTAAGCTTGCCGTGAACGACCTTTAGCTTATCACGCTTTAGGTCATTAGGGTTAATTGGGTAGGCGTCGATAACCTGCATTGCAGTAGCTTCCATCTGTGACCAATAGTCCTCGAGGAGTGGACGCAGACCGTCATAAACCTGATTAGCAGCGTCGTTAATCTTAACGAACTCTGCTCTCTTTTTATTTCTGATTTCTTCAATTTCTTCGATAGCGCTCTTATAGCGTACCATAAACTCGTCGTTTTCCATCATAAGGGCATTCTTACGGAGTGCTACAGAGTTAAGCACCTCTGTACCGCTATTGATGAGCTTATTAGCTATAATCTGGAGAGTGATTGTACCTCTCTCCTTAGTGAGCATATTTTCAAGGACATTCTCGAACTGGAGAAAGTTACTTTCCTCGAGCATCTGCTGGTCGCCGTTCATCTTAGCGATAAGTGCTTTCTTAGCGTACACACCGATAACCTTTGGCACGCCAATCTTTCTCTGGTATACGGCGAATTCCTTGGAATCCTCGCCCATAACCTTCTTTGCCTTATCCATAACGTACTTTTCAATTCTTGTACGAACGGTATCGACGATTCTATCCTCGTCCTCCTTGCCGAAGGTGCCGAAGCAGTTAACGATAAAGATAATTCTTCCAACGTCAGAGGAGAGCATCTTCTTTTCAAGAAACTCCTTTTCAAACTGAGAGAATGGAGAATTAGCGCTTATAACGAATACTGCTGCGTCGATTTCCGGCAGAATTGAAAGAGTAACGTTAGTCATCTGCTCGTCGTCGTTAAGGCCCGGGGTATCGATGATATCTACATTATTCTTACAGAATTCTGTATCGTAATAAACTGTAGCTTCCTTGACAGTTTCAGCCTTCTGCTCAGACTCAAAGGTGAGCTTTGTTACATAGTCCTGGAGATTGCTGATAGGAACTTTTTCGCAGTTACCGTCCTTATACTCAACAGACACATAAGGTGTATCGTTATATGTAACTCTATTGAGAGTTGCTGTTGCAGGAAGAACGTCGGCAGGCAGAATCTCCTGACCTAAGAGAGCGTTGATGAGGGTACTCTTACCTCTCTTGAATTCTCCGACGATAGCTACCTCGAAGTGCTCATCGGCAACCTTGTCGATAGTATCACGGATAGACACAGCGGTATTTGTGAGTGACAAATCATAGCTGTATTCCAAAAGCTCATGAAGCTTTTTAGAGAGATTTTCGACAGTTTCTCTGTACGCTGAGTAGCTTCCGTAATTAAGCAGTTTATCCATTTGTTTTTCAGCCCCTTGAACAAAAATTTGTTAGTTTATTAAAAAGCAATATACTTTAAGACACAAGATATAGTATACTAATTTATTATACCATACGCCTTGCACATTCGTCAATATATTTATTTAATTTTTCGCCTATGTTTTCATAGAAATATGAACCTATTTTTTGTGCAACTTTTCAAATGTTTTACATACAAAAAGGCTGTGCGGGAGACTTTCGCCTCGCACACAGCCAATCGTACACTAAAATATATCCTTTTTATTCTTGATATGACGTCTTATAAGTATAACTACTACTGCCAAGAGGCAGGCAACAAGGAACGCCGGCATAAGCCAACGGCTTGTAGTTTCGTCCTCGGCAGACTTCATCTGAGTCCACAAATCCTGCATGGTTTTGCTAGCCTCATCTGAGAGGTTAACGAATACGGTCATATTCTCCTTGACCTCGTCGCTTGGGTAAGAAACAGGGTCGTTTTGGACTTCTTCGTCGAGCATTTCGTAGGCAGCACTATGTGGAGTTGAGTAGCAGATATAGTCGATATTTGCGTATGCTATATCAGGCTCGCACATAAAGTTTATAAACATCTCGGCAGCTTCCTTCTGCTTTGAAGAAGAAGGAATACACATAGCGTCTACAAACAGGTTTGTACCACTTTTCGGTACGACGAAGCCTAAATCCTCGTTTTCCTCCATAATCATGAGGGCGTCGCCTGCATAATAAGGAGCGATAAGGGCATCGGAAGCGCCCATCTTATCAAAGATTTCGTCCATTACATACGCTTGGACAACCTTCTTTTGCTCCTTGAGGAGCTCTGATGCTTCCTCCAGCTGCTTTTCATCCTCGGTATTGATAGAATAGCCGAGCATAATTTCAGCGATTGCGAATGCGTCACGAGGGTTATCGAACATAAGTATCTGGTCGGCGTAGTCCTCATTCCAGAGGATATCCCAATCGATATCTTCCGGTGCGATATCGACAACGGTTGTATCATAGATGATACCTACTGTACCCCATGTATAAGGCACTGAATACTCGTTGTTAGGGTCGTACTCGAGGTTTCTGAAGTCGTCCATTATATACTTATAGTTCGGGATATTATCCATATTGATTTTCTGGACCATACCCTCTTTAATCATCTTACTAATCATATAGTCAGATGGGATAATTATATCGTAGCTTACTCCGCCACCCTTAAGCTTTGCATAAAGCTCCTCGTTGGTAGCGAATGTGGTATAATTGACCTTAATACCGGTAAGGTCTTCAAACTCGGTAAGGATATCGAGGGTTCCCTCGTCCTCGCCTATACAGATATACTCGCCCCAGTTATAGATATTGATTTCAATATCGTCGCCCTTAAAGCGTGTATAGTATTCCTCATCGGCGATTGTGAGAGTCTGCTCTGCTATCTCTTCGTCGTCTTCTCCTGCTTCGTCATCAGAGCTAGCACAGCCTGTCATGCTGCCGACAAACAGCATACCACACAAAAGCAGTGAGGCTATTTTCTTTCTTGAAGCTATCATTCTCTCACGCCTCCTTTATAAGAAGCGTTACGCTTAGCAGCTCTGTTCTCAATAACATTCTTGACAATGAGCACGACAACAACGACCACAAAGATAATTGTTGAGAGCGCGTTGATTTCAGGCGAAACCTTACGTCTTGTCATAGAATAGATTGTGATAGGGAGAGTCTGCGAAGTAGAGCCACTGGTAAAGTAGCTTATTACAAAATCGTCGAGCGAATATGTAAACGCCATAAGGAAGCCACTTATGATACCTGGCATAATTTCAGGAAGGATAACCTTTCTGAAGGCTTTTACGGGGCTACAGCCCAAATCCTGTGCTGCCTCGTAGAGATGCGGGTCCATTTGCTTGAACTTCGGCATAATATTGAGTATTACATACGGCACGTCGAATGTAATATGTGCGATAAGCAGTGTTACAAAGCCGAATTCGAGGTTCATTCTTGCGGCAAAGAACACGAACAAAAGCATAAGCGATACACCTGTTACGATTTCAGGGTTAATAATCGGCATATTCGTAACATTGAGCACAACTGTCTTTGGAACCTTTCTCATACTATTTATACCGATTGCGGCAAGTGTACCCAAAATAGTTGAGATTACGCTTGCTAAAACTGCGATAATGATAGTGTTTATGAGTGAAGAAATGATAATCTTATTGTGGAACAGCTTCTCGTACCAATCGAGTGTAAAGCCCGAGAACACGCTTCGGCTCTTTGTTTCATTAAAAGAGAACACGATAAGCACGAAGATTGGCACATACAAGAATGCGAGGACAATTCCGATATAGATTTTACTTAATCTTTTCATCTTCTGCCCTCCTTATATGAGCACCTGGTCATCAGGGCTAAACTGGTTCATAATTGTCATTATGAGCAGTATGATAACCATAAGCACGAGCGAGATTGCTGCACCCAGATGCGGGTTATAGGAGTTGCCTAAAAACTGCATTTCGATAAGGTCACCGATGAGCAGGTTAGAGCCACCGCCGAGCATTCTTGAGATGATGAATGTAGAAATTGCCGGTACGAAAACCATAGTAATACCCGAGGTAATACCCGGTAGACTGAGCGGAATAACTACTCTTGTTATAACCTTTCTTGAATTACAACCGAGGTCTGATGCTGCTTCTATAACGCTCTTGTCAATCTTCTCCATAACAGAGTATAGTGGCAAAATCATAAACGGCAGGTAGTTATAGACCATGCCGAGCACGACTGCGCCCGAGGTATTTATGAGCTTATATGGGCCAAGTCCAATCATACCGAGAAGATTATTGATGATACCGTTATTACCAAGCAGAGTCATCCATGCATATGTTCTCAAGAGGAAGTTCATCCACATAGGGAGCATAACAATCAAAAGCATTGTAGACTGCTTATGCTTCTCCATTCGAGAGAGTGAATATGCGAGTGGGTACGCAATAACCAGGCATATTACGGTTGCTATAAGGGCAAGCCAGATTGAACGCACAAAGATATTTGCATACTGACCTACCTCAGAGATATTCTGAATAGTCCATTCTCCGTCAGCTGTTCTGAATGCAAAGTATGCTACCATAATGAGTGGCACGAGTATAAATACGAGCATCCATACCAGATACGGAACAGAAAATATTTTAAGCTGCTTCAACGTCTTAGTCCTCCTGTGTCTTCTTCATAATATGGATATCATAAGGGTCAAAGTCCATACCTATCATAGCACCGACAGGCTCGGCCTTTGTGGAATGAATCATCCACTTATGGTCAACACCGTCCACTACCATTTCGTAGTGAACGCCCTTGAAAACTACAGACTCAACAATACCTGTGAGCTTTGCTTTTTCTGCAGGGATAACCTTTACGTCTTCAGGTCTTATTACTACATCGACAGTTTCGTTAGGTGAAAAGCCCTTGTCGACACATTCAAAGCGTCTGCCGGTGAACTCGACAACGCAGTCTTCAGGCATACAGCCGTTTACTATATTACTTTCACCGATAAAGTCGGCAACAAAGGCATTTACAGGCTCGTTATAAATATCCGTAGGAGAGCCGACCTGCTGGATAACGCCGTTATTCATAACGACTACGGTATCCGACATTGTGAGGGCTTCCTCCTGGTCGTGTGTTACATACACGAAAGTGAGCTCCAATGCCTGCTGGATTTTTCTAAGCTCTGTCTGCATTTCCTTACGGAGCTTTAGGTCAAGGGCGCCGAGTGGTTCGTCGAGAAGAAGAACCTTAGGATGATTTACGAGGGCTCTGGCGATAGCAACTCTCTGCTGCTGTCCACCTGAGAGTCTGTTTACAGACCTTTTCTCAAAGCCCTTGAGGTTTACGAGCTCGAGCATTTCACCTACTCTGTTTAAAATCTCCTTTTCAGAAACCTTCTTTACTCTAAGACCAAAGGCGATATTTTCATAAACATTAAGGTGTGGGAACAGTGCGTATCTTTGGAACACTGTATTTACATTTCTCTTGTGTGGAGGAAGGTCGTTTATTCTTTCTCCATCAAACATAATGTCACCACTTGTAGGCTCTAAAAAGCCTGCAATAATTCGAAGGGTAGTAGTTTTTCCACAGCCTGACGGGCCAAGCAGTGTAACGAACTCCTTATCCTTTATATCAAGACTGATATTTTTAAGAATCTGTTCTCCATCTTCAAACTCTACAACAATATTCTTAAGGCTTACAATATTATCCATATCCCAACAATCCTTTCATTTACGAGCCGACAGAAGCGATTTTGCGATAACGCAGACCTCATACTTCCCATAGCAAAAAGATTTTGTGGCGAAAAATCCCACAATATCTTTAATATACAGATTGCACCCCCATTTGTCAATACTTTTAGACGAATTTCGACATTTTAACATACACAAATTTTAAGCGCCGACCTGTTTTACACGTCGACGCTTTATTCTAATCTTATTTTTCTTCTTCGTACTTCTTAAACATACGATAGTACTGCACTATATTATACTCATTGAGCTTATCGTAATAGCTACTCTTTTCGCCCTGTCTGAACCACTTCCCGTTCTCGCCCATATAGCCGAACGAGCTTACTGAAGGTATACTTTCCATAACGGTATCAAGATACTTATGGAATGGGGTTTTTGGCATTTCGCAGACCTCTAGGAGCTTATTTGAGAGGTAGTTAAGGCTTATTTCTACGTTATCGCTTTCCTCTATATCGTAGTTTGCCCATATTAAGAATGGTGTTTTGTGGATATTGGCGTTTTGCTCTGTCGAGAGATTTCCGAGCGAACCACCCAAAAGCTCCTCTGAGAAGCTTTCGATATGCGGGTAATGGTCGCCGAAGAAAACGACAACGACATCCTCATCGACATTTTCGAAATATTCTATAAGCTCCTTAAGTGCCTTGTCGGTTTCATAGACATAAGAGAGATAAGCCTGTGCTGTTTCGTCCTCGATATCTTGGAGCTTGATAGCAGGGTCCTCAGGAATCTGATATGCTGCGTGATTTTGCATTGTTGTCATAAAGAGGAACATTGGGTTATCCGGCGATTTCTTGGTATTATAATAGCGTATTACATCTCTGAAAAGTGTAACATCGGAGACTCTTCCGTTTATATACACAGGGTTCATATAGCCCAAATCGTTTTGGTAATACTGCTTTTCGAAGCCGAAAAACTCGTACGCTTTTCCGAGATTCCAGAGTGTTTTTGAGCATCCTGCCATAGATACTGTTTCATAGCCATACGAATCGAAATAGCTGACGAGTGAATCCTGCTTGGTCTTTACATACTGTGTGTATGCGGCAGAGCCCATTGGGAAGAAGCCCATAGTATTGCCTGTCAAGAATTCAAACTCCGAGTTGCAGGAATATCCACCGTAGGCAGAAACTGTTACATAGCCCTTTACGGCATTTTCGGTAAGGCTATTGTAAAACGGCATATAATCTTTGTCTGTTTCAAACTCACCGAGCTTTGCAAAGTTGGCAAATGATTCATCCATAACAGCTATAACTGTCGGGGTTCTCTCCGGCTCCTCGCTGTCGCCCTCGAACCTTGAGAGAATCTCGATTGCCTTATCATCCGAATATCCGTCAGGCTCCGGGTCGCCGGAATTTACAACATCGAGGAAGAACAAGAACACATTACCGGTATCCTGATACGAGGTGAAATCCTCATTGCCGGAAAAGTTGAACTTGATAATTCTGTTCTCTACGCCGAAGTCGAAAATTCTCGTTGAAAATACACATATCAGGATGCCGACTACGAGCGCCGTGCTTCCGCTTATTATTCTAGTCTTAGCCTTAATCGGCTTAAGCTTTGTTATCCAGATTATACAGCAAGCTGCTGCGAGGTTTACGATTGCAAGAGCTATAATGAGTGGGCCGTAGCCTGCCGAGGCAGAATAATCGGAGGAAATCTCCATAGCCGAGGCAACATTGTTTATATCCGAAGCTCTGATAGGTGCACCTCTGAATGCGAACACGAAATACTGCAGCACTCCAAAAAACTCAAAAATCACGGTAAGCACGGTATAGCAGACCTTTGGATTCTTAAATACAGCTGATGCTATAAAATAGAATACGAATATAAACAGTGGAGCGAGAATCGAATACAGCACGCTATCCTTCAGGAAGTATGCGCCTGTGCAGGTTTCGGTAAAAAGATATGCGTTTATCGAAAGCGTGAGCGACAGCCAAAGCGAATTGGTTGTCGGGCGATGCTTCTTTATTATACTGAACACGACTGCACCGAGTGACAGCGCTGCTACCAGGCAGACTACCACCAGAGTAGCGATAAGTGAGTCTTGCGACTTTATATAATCCATACCATAGTATCCGACAAAGCCGACGCCTAGATTTATCATCATAAATATAAGCGTTGTAGGAAGCAGGTATCCCAGAATTGTTTTCATTAGATTATTCCTCTCGATAGATTTTCTGATATTTCATCAGCACACTCGATTATGATTATACCCCAAAAAAGCTGTTACGTCAACGCTGTCGAAAAATAAATAAAAAAAATTATAAAAATTTTCTTGCAGCTGTTGACAAAAGTAATAAAAAACGTTATTATATTATTAGTTTTTTATTTGTATTAACGATTTTGAAAGGGGTGCTTTGTTTTATGAAGAGATTTTTCTCGGTATTTCTTTGCTGTGTACTAGCTGTTAGTTCACTTGCTGCCTGTGGTAATGACGCCGAAGAAAGCAGTCCATCCTCTGTCAAGAGAGACAACAGCATTCCGTTCAATGAAATGATGGAAACCGGTGTATATATGATGGATGATAGTGAGAGCTACTTCCTTGACGGAGATTTTGACAGCCAGAGTGTTGCTACTATTTGCTCCTTCACATATAGCGAGTGGCTTGAGATTGGGCTGACCGGTCAGTACGCATTCGCTGTAGATGTTCTTAATATGTGGATGTACTACGGTGATGATGCAAGCATAAGAGTCTTCCCGAGCGAGCTTGTTGATGCTATATCGCTGGACTTTTCACAAAACTACGATAGCCACCCGGAAAGAATAGTTCTTCAGGCTATAAACGACTATGCAAAGCCTGTTAACCCTGATGCATACTACACCATTCTCAACGTACAAAAGCCGGTCGTTACGACAACTACTACAAGCCTTGAGCCTGCAGATGTTCCTGAGGCAGCTATGGAACCGATTGAAGATATCCCGGAGGCAGTTTCAGCACCTGAGGCAGTTATGGAACCGATTGAAGAAATCACTGACGAGGCTATTGACGCATAAGCTTTTAAGTCCCTGACAAAATCAGGGACTTTTTTAATGTGAATTGTTAACTTTTTATGCAAATAACGTTTTCGTATTGACTAATGCTTAAAAAAATTGTATAATTCTTATAAGAAGTTATTACATAGGAGGCTAACATAATGAACGTACTTGTAGTATATTGTCATCCATCAAAAAAGAGCTTTACTGCAAAGCTTAAGAATGCATTTCTTGAAGGTCTTGAAAAGGCCGGTCACGATTATGAAATCTCTGACCTTTACGATATGAACTTCGATTCAACAATGTCTGAGAGCGAATATCTCTTTGACAGCATGGAAGCAGTTCCTGAAGAACGCCTTTGTGGAGATGTTGCTAAGGAACAGGTTAAGATTCAGGGCAGTGATGCTGTTGTATTCATATTCCCTGTATTCTGGTCAGCTTCACCTGCTATGCTCGTTGGCTGGTTCCAGAGAGTTATGACAAAGGATTTTGCTTATGGCGAAAATCCAAAGATTCCATCACTTGATAAGGCTGCATGCCTTGTAAGTCTTGCTGAAGATATGGACACTCAGCAGGGCAAGGCTCACATCGAGGCTATGAAGGCTACAATGCTCGGCTCTAAGATTTTTGTGAACGCTAAGCAGAGCAGCATCGACGTATTCGACAAGCTTTCTCCTGAGCTCTTATCTGCACAGGACAGAGAAAAGCTTATGGATGAATACTTAAAGAAGGCTTTTGAGCTCGGTGCAAGCTTCTAAAAAAGGCTAAAATAATATCCGTACTTCAAATGAGGTACGGATATTTTTATTGCTATTTTTCGATATGAGGCAAACCGACAAGCTATCGGTGCGCCCGATAATACGCCACAGACGGCTCGTCTGTACGGATTTTTTTATTATTCGATATTTTTACAGCTCTAAAAAATTCTTAAGGGCTTTAAATGTCTTATCGCTGATAACGTGTTCCATCTTGCATGCGTCCTCAGAGGCGGTTTCTTTATCGACGCCGATTTTTTGTAAAAAGCTAGTCAGCACGTTATGTCTTTCATATATCTTCTCGGCAAGTTCCTTGCCTGCATCGGTAAGTGTGATATATCCGTTCTTATCGACGAGAATATATCCACCACTTTTGAGTATTCCGACAGCTCTACTTACACTTGGCTTAGAATAACCCATATATTCTACTATGTCTATTGAACGCACGTCGCCTGTTTTTTTAGAAAGGATAAGTATAGTTTCGAGATACATTTCTCCCGATTCCTGAAGATGCATATTGTCGCCTCCCTCAATAAAACTACTATAAGGATACCATAAAAGCTTAGAATTTGCAAGTACCTTTTAAAACCACAAGCCGTAGTGCTCAAGCACTATTTTTATGCCAAGGCATATGAGCACAATTCCACCTGCTATCTGGGCACTTTTGTTATACCTTGTTCCAAAGATGCTACCAACCTTGACACCAAGAGCAGAAAGCAGAAAGGTTACGACTCCTATAAAGCACACTGCGGCGAGGATGTTAACCTCGACCATAGCAAACGACACACCGACGGCGAGGGCATCTATACTTGTTGCGACAGCCAGCACAAGCATACTCTTAAACGAAAGCGAGGCGTCGGCATCCTCCTCATCGCCACTTACGGCTTCTCTAATCATATTGATACCGATAATTAACAGCAGAGAGAAGGCTATCCAATGGGCAACCGAATTTACTACCCCTGCAAATGCTGAGCCTAAGAGATAACCGATTGCCGGCATAAGACCCTGGAAGAAGCCGAACCAGCCACCGACTATTGCCATTTTCTTAAGGCTGATTTTCTTCATTGAAAGGCCCTTACATACGGCTACTGCAAACGCATCCATAGAAAGCACTACTGCCATTATAAAAAGCTCTACTATGCCCAATTGTCACAACTCCTTCTAACAAGCATACTGACGCTCGTCGGTTTTCCTCGTTTCAAAAAAACACAAACAAAAAATCCATACACAGTATAATACTGAGCACGGACGTAATTTAGACCCACCACGCCCGATAATACTGTACCGTGCGTGAGTCTCGTTAATTAAGATAAACCAGACAGCCCAAGGCTATCAGTGTGTTGACTTATCGCAGTTATTACTGCCAACTACTCCCTCACATTATTTACATTCTATCACAGCTTTTTCATATTGTCAAGAAGCGTCACAGACTTTATATGTATAATTTCTCTCAGAAAGCAAATAATAGCTAAAAATGAAAAGGAGCTGTGCGATTTAAGGCTATGAAATTACCTATGTCAAAAAGAGCGAGGATAAGGCTTATACTGTTCTTATCCGTAGCTATTGTTCTTCTCTTAATCAAAAACATTATTCTTATGCGTGAAAGCGCTGATGCTGACTTGTTCTATGAATCGACTTATTTACGGGCTGTTGAAGACCTTTCACAATCGGCAGAAAATATCACAAACACCCTCTCGAAGGAGCTTTGTGCAGGTAGCTCGCAGATGCAATCTAAGCTTTCTGCAAAGCTTTTGTCGGATGCGGCGACGGCGAAGGCTTCGCTTTCACAGCTTCCTATATCCGAGCTATCGCTTTCTAACACAAACAAGTTTCTGTCACAGGTTGGCAACTACGCTGTTTATCTATCCGAAAAATCAGCAGACGGTGAGGAGCTAACCGAAGAGGAATACCAGAACCTAAGCCTGCTATACGAATATTCAGCGAGGCTATCGGAAAACATGTGGACGATTGAGCAGATGCTCAGTGCAGGAAAAATCTCTCCACAAGAGGTCATTCTGTCGCTACAGCAGGCAGACCTTTCGAACTCGGATGTTCCGTCAATAACTGACGGCTTCTTAGAATTTGAGGAGGGCTTTGAGGATTACCCTACACTAATCTATGACGGGCCGTTCTCTGACCATCTTCTAAACAGTATTCCGAAGCTTCTTATAAATCAAGAAGAAATCTCTGAGGGTGGAGCTAAGGCTATAGCGGCGAGGTCGCTTGGCGTTACGGTTGACGCACTAAAGCGCTTACCTGACGAGGAGGGCAACATGCCGTCGTATTACTTCTCGTCTAAGGATGCAAGCGTTTGCATAACAAAGCGTGGCGGGCTTATTGCGTATATGCTAAAGAGTCGTAATCCGTCGAGCTCTGACATCACGCCAAGGGATGCTATTGCTCAGGCTGACAAGTATCTTAGCAGGCTTGAAATAGAGAATATGGCTGTGACCTACTATGAAACACTGGGTAATGTTTGCACTATAAATTACGCATACAGCCAAGATGGAGTAATCATATACAGCGACCTTATAAAAATCAAGGTTGCGCTTGATAACGGAGAGGTCTTAGGCTTTGATGCGAGGGGCTTTATATCGAGTCATCACGAGAGGAAGCTTTCTTCCCCAAAGCTTACAAAGGTGCAAGCTAAGAAGAACGTATCAAGTCATCTTACTATTGAAAACACACGACTTGCGATAATTCCACTCAAGGACACTACCGAGGGGTACTGCTATGAATTTAAATGCAAGAACTCTGACGGCAGGCATGTTTTAGTTTATATAGATTGTATGACGGGCAAGGAGCTGGAAATTCTGATGCTATATGAATCCGAGGGTGGAGTACTTGCAATGTAAATAAAGGAGAAAAACTATGAATACTATTTTTCAAAAAAGCAAGACGAGAGAAAATCTTATGAGGGCGTTTGCGGGAGAATGTCAGGCGAGGACACGCTATGATATGGCTTCATCACAGCTTGAGCAAAAGCTATATGTTGTAAGCGCACTTTTTAAGTTCACGGCAAATCAAGAGAAGGAGCACGCAGAAATTTTCTGGAATCACCTATCCCCTTGTGCGACAGAAAACGTAGCGATTGAGGGTAGCTATCCTATTGATATTTCTACCGAGGCAATAAAGCTTCTCAGGATGGCAGCTCACAATGAAAACGAGGAGCACGACGCTATTTATATGGCTTTTGAAAAGGATGCTCGTGAGGAAGGCTTTTCAAAGATTGCGCAGGATTTTCAGAACATTGCAAAAATCGAAAAGACGCACGCTAAGAAGTTCGAATACTTTGCTACACTTTTAGAAAATGGCGAGCTATTCGTATCAGACGTTATGACAAAGTGGATGTGCCTAAACTGTGGCTATGTTTTAGAGAGCAGAGAGGCACCGTCGGTTTGTCCTGTTTGCAGTCATGACAAGGGGTACTTTATAAGGCTTGAGCTTTCGCCTTGGTGTAAGGCATAAAAAAATGAGCATCGGGTAATACTACTCGATGCTCATTATTATGTTTAAACTTATCTTCTAGCTCCGCAATTGTTACAGAACTTAGCGTTGCCTGCAAGCTGCTGACCACAGTTTGCGCAGAACACTGTCTGTGGAACTGCTTCTTCGATTACAGGTTCAACTACAGCTTCCTGAACTTCTTCTACAACAGGAGCCTGCTGCTCGAATACGGATACTGTTTCTTCTACGGATTCTTCTACAGCTTCAAGCTCTCCGAAAACGCTTGCGTTTTCTTCAACTACCGGCTGTACAGGCTCTGCAGCCTGCTGATACTCAGGTGTTGCTACGACATCCTGCATCTGAGGAGCTTCATTTACAGCGTCTGAAACAAATGAACCGCCTACTGCCACGCCTGCTATACCAGGCATTATAGGGTTTGAAGCGTCTAAGGTTACATTCTTAGTCTTTGCAGGCTTACTAGCTACCTCTACCTTATTCTGCTCTGCAGCGATTCTGCAAAGAATGATAAGGCCGGCTATAACAAGAAGCAATACTACTAAAACAGGGAGTGCGTACATTGCAAGGCTATAGATTGTTCTGAAAACTATGCCGTCGTTATCTGATGAGAGGCCATCCTTCATATCAGAGCTAAAGAAGTTAATGAGGTATACTGCAGGCTCGATAAGGCAAGCTGCTGATACGCCCATAAGCATAATTGCCTGGCCGCTGACTACAGTCTTCTTCTTTCCTGAAGAAGCAAAAATCACAACAGCGATAAGTGCGATTATTGTAACGATAAACGCCTTTTCTGCGAACATACTGATAACTCTAACGTCATTTCTGTTCATCTCGAAATATCCGATTACGCTATTGACAAACACCTTTTCAGAATCAGCGTCAAATGCGGTATTGTAGATAAATCTAAAGATGTACTCCTGGAAGGATGCTACAAGTCCGAGTACGAGTGCGATAATACTCAGTACGACCGGTGCTCCTCCACCATGTGTCATTTTCTTCATAGGTCAAAACCTCCTAATGTTACTTTTCATAATAATATAATAACGCAACTTTTTTAAAATGTCAACGAAATTTTATTGCCTTTTATGAGCTTACTTAATCTTTTTCATAAGCTTCTTTACAAGCTTGCCGTTTTTATACTCGAACACGAATATCATAACTGCTATGAGCAAGCCGCAAATACTTAAAATAATAGAAATTACAAAGTAGCTTGGGCAATACTTCATTGAAACGGTATGCTCGCCTGCTGAGAGCTCTACGCCGATAAAAGTATCAGCTATAACTGTAGGCTCGACTTCCTTACCATCGACCTTTATAGTCCAGCCTTCCTCGTAAGGAATTGTGGTAAAGAGCATTTGATTTTCGCCCACGGTGATATTGCCCTCGATATAGGTATCGTCAAACTCTGTGATTTCCCAGAGATTCTGCTGAATCTTAGCTATATCGGTCTTAAAGGCCTGCTCATTGAATACATAGAACAGCTCATCGCTCCAAAAAGCTTCGCCCTTTTCTGTAGGGATAGAAATTCTTACTCTTACAGATTCGCCCTGGGCATACTCGCCGATATCGAGGATAGAATAGTGGTCGCCCTCGAAGAAGTTTCCGGCAAATTGGAATTGGCTATCTTCATCGGCGAATTCCTCGTTACTAGCAACCCAGACATTAACCTTTCTTTCGTACATTGTTGGGAAGTACATATAGAGGTGCGAGCTTGAAGGCATTGTGAACACATAGTCGATATGACATTCGCCGTAGTTACTATCGGTAAAGAAATACTTTGTATGGTTATTGCTAACAGATACTGTTGAGACGTTTACTGTATCTACTACATCAGGATAAACTCTCTGCATATACTCAGTGAACTCTGGATTATTGTCGCCACCCAAGGTATAGTTCATAAGCATATTCTGATTCCAGAACGGATTTCTCTCGTCAAACTGGAAGCTTTCCATCATTCTGTCTGCTGCAAAGCCGACAGACAATGCGTTAGGGTTACGGTACACGCTGATATTGGTACCTGTATCCTGAGTGGTCAGCACCTGTTCATAATCTGACGGGATGCTGGTATGTGCAGTATACTTGACCTCCCAATTCATAAGGTACTTGATACCGAGCAGGGCATCTGTGATAGGGGTTGTGCCCTGGTACTTTGTATAATTTCCACCGTAGGCATAGCCCAGATGCTGGAGAGCCAAAAGTGCAGGTGTATTCATTGTTGAGCTTGAATGAGAGATACCATTATAGCCTGTGCCGATTGGGTCACAAACAGTTCTGTGATAGGTAGCTTCCATACGGAAGAACTCGCCACCGTCGAATGCTTCGACCATATCGACTGTTTTTCTTACATCGCTCATATAAGGCTCGTAGGATTCATAGGTGCTATAGGCAACGTCCTCGTCGATTTTTACGATTGTATCATAGGAAGTTGCAAAAAGCTCGATTCCCACCACGCCGACTAAAAGCCAGCAGGCAAGCTTTGTATTATATTTCTTTACAAGATAGAGCATCAGATACAAAGCACCCAGTGCGATTATAGAAAACCACACGCCTTGTATTGCGTATTCCTTATCGAGATTAGGGAGCATTTCGACATCAATCTTCGAGAAGTGCTCATAGCCTAAAGTATCGAGATAGATGATAAACGCTGCGAGCCCGAAGAACACTCCGCCAAGCTCTTTTGTTGTAAAGCCGTCCATTTCCTCAAAGGCTCTGTAAGCCATTACTATAAGGAAGAAGCTGAACACAAACGAGTATCTGTATGGCAGCCAGTTAGGAACCTGGAAGCCGTGCAATGCGATATCGACAGGTGCGATATACATACAGATTACAGATGCTAAAAGCAGAAGCCCTCTTGAAACTTTTTCCTTCATAGAAATCTTACTATTCAGGAAGAACAGTGGCAGTAATATTACTGCGATAAGGCCACTATAAACCATTGGGAGTCCCTCAGGTCTTACTGTATCATAAGACATAGGGAACAGCTTGGATGAAAACTCAAAGAGGTCAAACTGTGTTCTTATTGTAAAATCTGCCTGAGAGAATTCCATCTTGCCAAGCTTTAGGGAGTTGTAGACAGGTATGAGCACCCAGCTTGACAGCAGTAGTGCTGTGACAGTTCCAAAGAAGAATCTTGCACAACCACCGATAAAGTTCTTAGGGAGTATTCTACCCTCTCTTGAGAGGCAATAGTAGATAAAGTAGAAGAGTGTGAAGATTCCGACCATATATCCGATATAGAAGTGCGCAATAAACATAAGCGCTAGTGGAATAATATACGGAAGCATCACCTTATCGTCGATAAATCTATGAACGCCGTAGAAGATAAGTGGCAGGTAGATAAGTCCGTCGAGCCACATTGGGTCCATAAGCTCTACGACCATATACGCCATAAGCGCATAGCAGGTTGAGAAGGTAACAAGTGTAGAGAGCTTTGGTTGTCTTACGCTTGTTCTCTTTAAGAAAAACGCAAAGGTAATAGCTGCTGTACCTATCTTTGCAAGCTGCATAAGCTCGATTGCTCCACACATACAGGTTCTTGGGAGCAGGCATATAATGAGCATAAACGGGCTTGCAAGGTAGTACGCAAATATACCAAACATCTCGCCCGAGAGGTTTCTACCCCAATCGTAAATAAAGCTTCCCTCGCCCCAGAAGGCATCTCTGAAGGCTTCATAGAAGTACACGTACTGACCGTTGAGGTCGAGCACGAGTGCAGATTCCTCGCCATAAGGGTGAACCTTAAACGCTGCGTACACCACATACATTATAAGGAATGGGATTGCGAATATCAAAAGATAATCCTTTCTATCCCACACCCATTTTCTCAGTCTGTCGAGCAGACTCTTTTTATCGGCTGTATTCTTTATAACCGGTTCGTTTTTTGCCTTTGTCATTTTTCTTCCTCACTATTGTTTCTTATTACTTCGCTTACTATAAATCTTGGTCTTTGCTTGATTTCCTCGTATATTTTAGAGATGTAGTAGCCTATTACGCCTATGCTTATCATAATTATACTGGATGTAAAAAGCTGCAGTAAAATTACTGTTGTAAAGCCTTCGAGCGAATTTCCGGAAAGCTTATTATACAAGGTATTCACAGCCATAATCAGCGACACCAAAAGCATTATAAGTCCACATACTGTTACGGCGTGTAATGGTGCTGATGTAAAAGAGGTTATGGAATTTATCGCATACTTTATAAGCGATTTTAAAGACCATTTTGATTCGCCGGAATTTCTTTCGGCAACGTCAAAGTACACTCTTTCGGTTTTAAATCCGACCCAGCCGGACATTGCTCTGAAGAAGGTTAGTCTTTCGGGCATTTCATTTAGTGCATCGACAACCTTTCTATCGAGGAGCTTAAAATCTGAGGCACCGCTCATATCTATACCCGATGACTTTTTGATAGAGCCGTAGAAAAGCTTTGTAAAGCCTTTATACAGGAAGTTCTCCTTACCGCGGCTGGCTTTTCTGCCCTCGACTACATCGACGTCATTCTCACTCCATATTTTATACATCTCAACGATAACCTCCGGTGGATGCTGCATATCGCAATCAATAAGCACGCAGGCATCGCCCTTGGCATATTTTAGCCCTGCAAAAATTGCCGATTCCTTACCGAAGTTTCTGCTGAAATTCACGCCGACGATATTTTTATTCTTATCGGCTTCCTCCCCGATTTTCTCCCATGTTTTATCCTTGGAGCCGTCGTTGACAAAGACAATTTCATAGTCTATGTTATTTTCCTGCATAAGCGTCGATACACGCTCTGCTGCTACGGGGATATTGCCTTCCTCGTTATAGCTTGGAATTATAATCGAAATCACTGCTTTGCACCTCTTTTTCTGCAAACATACATATATAATTATGATACCATATTTTTATAATAAAATCAAGGCTGGCGGAGATATATTTCATCTTGCGGGAATTTGTTTCTCACAGAAACATATTTTTCATCACACTTACAGCACATTTTCACGATTTTTTCACATTTGAGTAGTACTATTACGATGTTGGAGGTTAATCGCCTCCAACCCCCTTTTAATGCAAAAGGTTTTACCCCAAGCCTTTTACATTGCCGGTAAGAAACCGGCATCTCCCCTATAATTTTTTCATTTCTTTGGCTGCCACGATTATGTGGCAGTTTTTCTTTTTCTAAAATTTTAAAAAAACTTTTTTTACCTATAGAAAAATAATAGAAAGTATGCTATACTTAGTGTGTATATCTAAAATCTTTATGGAGGTAGAAAATTATGCTCACAGATATTGAAATTGCTTCTAGCGCAAAAATGCTTAAAATCAAGGAGATTGCTGCAAACCTTGGTGTTTCTGAGGAGGACTTAGAGCCTTACGGACATTACAAGGCAAAGCTTTCGGAGGAGCTTTTTACAAAGCTTTCTGACAAGGAGGACGGCAAGCTTATTTTAGTAACAGCTATAAATCCGACTCCTGCAGGAGAAGGCAAGACTACAATCTCGGTAGGACTTGCAGAATCTATGGCTAAAATCGGAAAGAACGCTGTGCTGGCACTTCGTGAGCCTTCACTCGGTCCTGTATTCGGTATCAAGGGTGGTGCTGCTGGTGGTGGCTACGCTCAGGTCGTTCCAATGGAGGACATCAATCTTCACTTCACCGGTGATATGCACGCTATTACTGCAGCTAACAATCTGCTTTGTGCACTTATTGACAACCACATTCAGCAGGGTAACGCTCTTAGAATCGACCAGAGAAGAATTCTCTTAAAGAGATGTCTTGATATGAACGACAGAGCACTGCGTAACATCATTATCGGTCTTGGCGGTAAGGTGAATGGTGTTCCTAGAGAAGACAGCTTCCAGATTACTGTTGCGAGTGAGGTTATGGCTATACTTTGTCTTGCTTCCGACCTTGCAGACCTCAAGGCAAGACTTGAAAGAATACTTGTTGCATACGACTTAGACGGCAAGCCTGTTTTCGCTAAGGATTTAGAGGGTTGTGGTGCTATGGTTGCACTCCTCAAGGATGCGCTCAAGCCTAACCTTGTTCAGACGCTTGAAAACACACCTGCAATTATGCACGGTGGCCCATTTGCTAACATTGCTCACGGCTGTAACTCTGTAAGAGCTACCAAGCTTGCGCTAAAGCTTGGTGACTACTGCATTACAGAGGCTGGCTTCGGCTCTGACCTTGGTGCAGAAAAGTTTATGGACATCAAGTGCCGTTTTGCAGGCCTTAAACCTTCCTGCGTAGTACTTGTTGCTACAATCCGTGCACTCAAGTACAATGGTGGTATTCCAAAGACAGAGCTTACTGCTGAAAATGTTGAAGCTTTAAAGAAGGGTATTGTAAACCTTAAGACTCATATTGAAAACATGCAGAAGTTCGGTGTGCCGGTTGTAGTTGCTATAAACCGCTTCCACACAGATACTGAAGCTGAAATCGCTGTTATCGAAGAAACCTGCCGTGAGCTTGGCGTTGAGGTTTCACTTGCTGAAATCTTCGCTAAGGGTGGTGAAGGCGGAACCGACCTTGCTATGAAGGTTTGCAAGACTATTGATGAAAAGCCTTCAAGCTACAAGCCACTTTACGACACAGAGCTTTCTATCAAGGACAAGCTTCACACTATTGCTACTGAAATCTACCGTGCTGACGGTGTTATCTACACAGCACAGGCTGAAAAGGCTATCAAGGAAATCGAGTCGCTCGGTTTTGACAAGATTCCTGTTTGTGTTGCAAAGACACAGTACTCGCTTTCTGATGACCCTGCAAAGCTTGGCAAGCCTGAGGGCTTTAAGATTACTGTTCGTGACTTAAAGCTTTCTGCCGGTGCAGGATTTGTTGTTGCATACACAGGCGACATTATGACAATGCCGGGACTTCCTAAGGTTCCTGCCGCTAACAAGATTGACTGCGACAACAACGGTAACATCTCAGGACTTTTCTAAAAATGAAAAAGCTTAGACTTCCACGGCTCAAGATAAGCACAATTGTGCTCATAGGAATTTTTGTGGTATCGATTCTTTTGAATGTTATCGCAAGGCTATCGAGCACATTTGCTGACCTTTATCTTGAATACGTATTCCCCATATGGAACCACACCTTCGGCAGACTATGCTCGTGGGTGCCGTTCTCTGTGGGCGAGATACTTATAATCCTGGCTCTTATCGGCATACCACTGTCGCTTATAACGTATATTCTTCTTATGATTTTTAAGAAAAATATGCGAAAAGTGGTAACGAAGCTTTACATAAAGACTATTGCTTGGTGCTTAGCTTATGTGGTGCTGACAGAGACGCTCAACTGCTTTATATTCTACCAGTGCTCGACGTTTGCTTCAAAAAACGGCATTTCCGAGAACACATACACGGTAGAACAGCTACTCGATTTATACGAGGTTTTGGCAAAGCAGACAAACGAGGCTTCGGCAGAGATTGAGCGTGACGAAAACGGCTGCTTTGTGCTGAACGCTGACCTTTCGGAGACTGCCAAGGAAAACCTGCTCGCACTATCCGACAGATACCCTGTATTAGACGGCTTCTACACTACTCCAAAGCCGGTTATAAACTCATACTTTATGAGCCAGCAATACCTTATGGGAATATACTTCCCATTCACGCTTGAGGCTAACTACAATCATCTTATGTACAGTAGCAACAAGCCTTGCACGGTAACGCACGAGCTCGTACACACGCAGGGAATTATCTTAGAGGATGAATGTAATTTTATCGCCTTTCTTGCCTGCTCGGAATCTGACGATGCCGATTATCGTTACAGCGGATATCTTTCGGCACTGAAGTATGTTCTCAACAAGTCGTATGACGCTGTTGCTGATATGGATGATTCTTACAAGCTAAGATACAACGAGATAACCTACAGCCTTGATATTGGCGTTATTATTGACATAGCCGAGAATCAGAGCTATTGGGAGAGCGTTCAGGAGGAAGACGAGGGGCTGTTGCCGTCAGATGTTGTTGACGAAATGGGCGACGAGTTCATAGATGCAAACCTAAAGTTCAACGGTGTCGAGGATGGCAGGCAGAGCTACGGCAGAATGGTTGACCTTCTGCTAAACTATTATAGTGATAAGGGACTTATATGACATACAAATTTGTTACAAACAGCGCACAAGAGACTATTGAGCTGGCGACTAAATTCGGTCAAAGGCTCAGAGGCTCTGACATTATCGCCTACAAGGGTGGGCTTGGCGCAGGAAAGACAACTTTTACAAGAGGGCTCGCACTCGGTATGGGACTTGATGACGAAGTTATATCCCCTACCTTCTCGCTTGTAAATGAATACACAAAGTCCGGTGCTGTACTAAGGCTTGTGCATTTTGATATGTACAGAATAACCGGCGCACTCGACCTTGAAACAACAGGGTTTTTCGATTACATGGATGAAAACACCGTTATCGCTGTCGAATGGAGCGAGAATATTGAGGACGAGCTGGAGGATGATTGCATTACAGTTAGCATCAGCCGTATTGACGATGAAACAAGAGAGATTACTGTGACGGGAGATGAACGATTTGCTGACATTGGGGATTGAGACCTCGGGTAATATTGCTTCGGTTGCTATTTGCAATGAATGCGAAGTGCTCGGTAGTGTGAGCATTAAAACAAGGCTTACACACTCGCAGGTTATATTGCCACTTGTGAAAAAGCTTCTCTCTGACACAGAGCTTTCTATGGATAACATTGGGCTTATCGCTGTTGCAAATGGGCCGGGGTCTTACACAGGACTTAGAATAGGCATTGCTGCTGTAAAGGGAATGTGCTTAGCACTTGGCACAAAGTGTATCGGAGTATCGACCTTAGAAGAGCTTGCGTACAATGTATGCTCTACAAAGGCTACTGTGCTTTCTGTTTTAAAGGCGAGAAAGGGCGTAGTATACTTTGGTGCGTACAAGGCAGACGGTCAAAATGTAAAGCGCGTATACGAGGACAGGGTATGTGAGCTTTGCGAGGTAAAGGCTTTTGCAGATGCTACAGAGGGTGATATAATCATCGTTGGCGACTGCTGTGATGAGATTAAATCAGAGCTTTTCCCACAAGATGACAGAATAGCCGTTGCACATCCAAAGGACAGGCTACAGAATGCTACTTCTGTATGCTTTGTGGGAATAAACAAGAACGAATACATTGATGCTGAAAGACTTGAGGCCGTTTATCTACAAAACACAAAGGCTGAAAAGGACAAGGCACACAAGGATAATTAACATACGAAAGGAAAGACTAAAATGATTGCAATAGGAAATGACCACGCTGCAGTTACACTTAAGAAGGCTGTATGCGAATATCTCGACTCAAAGGGAATAGGCTACAAGGATTTTGGCTGTGGCGAGGGTGAAAGATGCGACTATCCAGACAAGGCTAAGGAGGTTTGCGAGTCTGTAACATCGGGCGAATGCGACAAGGCTATTTTAGTATGCGGAACAGGCGTAGGAATGTCTATTGCCGCAAACAAGATAAATGGCATTCGTGCGGCATGCTGTAGCGATTACTTCTCTGCAAAGTATACAAGACTTCACAACGATTCTAACGTGCTTTGCTTTGGAGAGAGAGTTGTTGGCGCAGGACTTGCGATAGAGCTTGTTGAGGTGTTCCTTTCTACTGAATTTGAAGGTGGAAGACACGCTACAAGAGTAGATAAAATCTCGGCTCTGGAGGGATAACCATGGGTCAGGTTGAAACTGCTAAAAAATATTTTGAGCAGAAATTTCACTGCTCGCAGGCTGTTTTAACCGCTTTTGCAAATGATTTAGGGCTTAGCGAGGAGCAGGCACTAAAGCTCGGTGGATGCTTCGGTGGTGGTATGTGCAAGGGCGAGGTTTGTGGCGCTTGCACGGGAGCACTTATGGCGCTGGGCTTAAAATACGGTCAGAGTGATATTTCTGACATTGAAAGCAGGGCAAAGACAAACGAGCTTACCGTCAAATTCCTCGATATGTTTAAAGAGAAAAACGGCTCGTATATTTGCAGGGAGCTTCTTAGCTGTGACCTTTCGACACCGGAGGGCAAGCAGTACGCTTTAGAGCACAGCCTTTTTACTACCCTTTGCCCGAAGCTCGTTGAGTCGGCGGTTATTATAGTGAAAAATCTATTCGACGCAAATTAGCAAATTAGATAGTATCATTTCTCCCCCATGTTTATTGACATGGGGGGTTAATTGTGCTATAATATGAAAATGAGTTTCAATTTCATATTTAAGCTAAAACGGAGGCATACAAATGGCTGAATACAAGACAAAGCAGAGGACACAGATAATAGACTGCTTAAAGAAAAACAAGGACAAGCACATGACTGTTGAGATGCTTATAAAATACCTTGCAGGTATGGGAGTATCGGTTGGCAGGGCTACTATATACAGAACTCTAGACAAGCTTTGCAGAGAGGGCGTTATAAGACGCTATGAGCTGACTGTTGATAACTCGGCTTGCTATCAATACATTGATGAAAATAGCGACTGCACGGAGCACTTCCACTTAAAATGCGAGAAGTGTGGCGAGCTTATTCACCTTGATTGCGACCATATCTCAGAGCTTTCAAGGCACATTGAAAAGGACCACGCATTTAAGGTTAACAATGCTAAGACTGTTCTATACGGCTTATGCTCAAAATGTGCAGAACTATAATTTTACGAGAGGCAAATACTTATGAAAAGATTATTTAAGAGGCTTGGGATTTCGGTTTTAGCAGTAATTTGTATGACCTGCTCGCTTGCTTCCTGCTCAATAAACGGCAAGGATAAGGACGATGACAAGCTCAGTATTGTAACAACGATATTCCCTTCCTATGACTTTGCGAAGGAAATTTCCGGCGATAATGCAGACATCACTATGCTTTTAAAGCCCGGTCAGGAGAGCCACACCTACGAGCCTACCACTCAGGATATTCTGGCTATACAAAACTGCGATTTGTTTATTTATGTTGGTGGCGAAAATGACGCTTGGGTAGAGGATATTTTAGAGTCCTTTGACGAGCCTGTCAACACAATCAAGATGCTTGACTGCGTTGACACCTGCACCGAAGAGCACGACCATGACGAGCACGACCACGAGGGACACAAGCACAGCACCGACGAGCACGTCTGGACATCTCCGAAAAACGCTATGGCGATATCTCAGGAAATTTGTGACACGCTTTGCGAGATAGACAAGGAACATGAGGCGAAGTACAAGGAAAACTGCAAGGAGTACCTTTCTGAGCTTGAAGCTTTAGACAGCGATATTCGTGAGGTTGTGACTTCGGCTAAAAGAAAGACGCTTGTTTTTGGCGACAGATTCCCTTTCCTATACTTTGCTAATGAATACGGACTTAGCTACCATGCGGCATTTGTGGGCTGTTCTACAGAGACAGAGCCTAGTGCAAAGACGATAGCTGAGCTTATTGACAAAATTGAGAACGAGGGTATTCCTTGTGTCTTATACATTGAATTTTCGGCACAGACTGTTGCTGATTCCATAGCAGAGCAGACCGGGGTAAAGTCGCTTATGCTTCACTCCTGCCACAATGTTACGCAGGAAGAGATTGATAAGGGTGCTACATACATCACTCTTATGAGGGGCAACATCGAGGTACTGAAGGAGGCACTTAACTAATGGCAGTTGTAAGCGTAAAAAACCTATGCGTAATTTATGACGGCATTGAAGCTATACAGGACCTTAGCTTTTCGCTTGAGGAAGGCGATTATCTTTGTGTTGTCGGTGAAAATGGTTCAGGAAAATCGACGCTGATAAAGACGCTTTTAGGACTTGTTAAGCAAAGCAGTGGCGAGATAAACTTTGGTCAGCTAAGGTCGGCACAGATAGGATATATGCCACAACAGACGGCAATTCAGCGTGACTTCCCTGCTTCAGTTATGGAGGTTGTACTGACCGGCTGTCTTAAGGCAAACGGCAAGCTTCCTTTCTTCAAGAGGTCGGTAAAGGAGCTAGCAAAAAAGAACTTAGAAAAGGTTGGTGCATTGTCGCTTGCTGACAAGTGCTACGGTGAGCTTTCGGGAGGTCAGCAGCAGAGGGTTCTTCTGGCGAGGGCGTTATGCTCGACAGAAAAACTACTTATTCTTGACGAGCCTGTTGCAAATCTTGACCCTAAGGCTACAAACGAGCTATACGACCTTATTCTAAAGCTCAACAGAGAGCAGAACATCACTGTTATTATGGTTTCGCACGATATAAGATGTGCTGTATTGCAGGCAAGCAAGGTTTTGCACTTAGAAAAGACACCGATATTCTTCGGAACTACCGATGAATACATTCACAGCCCTGAGGGCAAGAAGTTCCTTGGGCACGAGCACTGTCTATGCGGAGGTGAGAGCTGATATGTTAGATGAGCTTTTAGACCTTTTATCGCTGACCTTCTTTCAGCGAGCACTGATTGTAGGAATACTTGTTTCTCTCAGTGCTGCACTTCTTGGTGTAAGCCTTGTTCTCAAGAGATACTCGATGATTGGTGACGGACTTTCTCACGTTGGCTTTTGTACTCTATCAATTGCGGCTGTTATGAACTGGGCACCGCTATACTTCTCTATTCCGATAGTAGTGCTAGCTGCATTCCTTCTACTTAGAATATCTGAAAACGGCAAAATCAAGGGTGACGCTGCGACGGCACTTATTACGACAAGCTCACTGGCTATCGGCGTAATAGTAACCTCGCTTGGTGGTGGAATGACCACCGATGTCAACAACTACATGTTCGGCAGTATTCTCATTATGAGCAAGTCTGATGTTACGTTGAGTGTGATTCTCTCGATTGCTGTGCTAACGCTGTTTGTGCTTTTCTACAACAGGCTTCTGGCAGTAACCTTTGATGAGAGCTTTGCCAAGGCTACGGGCATAAGGGCAAATCTATACAACATGCTTCTGGCAATTCTCACGGCACTTACCATCGTACTTGGTATGCGAATGATGGGAACACTTCTGATTTCCGGACTTATTGTATTCCCTGCTCTTACATCTATGGGCGTATTCAAAAAGTTCAAGTCGGTAATAATCTGCTCGGCAGTTGTATCGGTTTTATGTTTTATAGTCGGTATATTCGGCTCGTATTTCTTCTCAACACCTGCCGGTGCAAGTGTTGTTGTAGCAAATCTTATTGCATTTGCTTTATTCAGAGCTATTGGAAAGTGCATAAGGAGATAAAAATTCGCCCTGTAGGAGTTGCCTACGGGGCGATGTTTTCATTATTTAGTCGAGTGTTACCTTCTTCATAATCTGTGGAGTCTTAGGCTTATCTCTGAAGTCGGTTGCAACATCTGCAATCTCATCGACAACCTCGATTCCCTCTACAACTCTACCAAAGGCAGCATACTGTCCGTCGAGGTGTGGGGCGTCCTTATGCATAATAAAGAACTGTGAAGAAGCGGAATTCGGCATCATTGAGCGAGCCATTGAGATAACACCTCTTACGTGCTTGATATCGTTAGGAACGCCATTCGAAGCAAATTCTCCCTTGATATCCTCATCGGCGCCACCTGTACCGTTACCGAGTGGGTCGCCACCCTGAATCATAAAGCCCTTTATAACTCTATGAAATCCGAGTCCGTCATAAAATCCCTTAGAAACGAGCTTTTCAAAGTTAGCAACTGTAATAGGAGCCTTATCAGGATAAAGCTCAAGCTTAATTACCTTGCCATTTTCCATTTCGATAGTAACCATTATATATGACCTCCTAAATTACTTCTTTCTTGGGAGAAAGCCTCTCTGGCACATATCCAGAAGCTCGGCAAAATATCTATGTGCAGTTGTAGGTTCCTTTCTCTTCTTTGCGAAAAGGCCCTTCTTTTCCTCATCCTGATACATAATATAGTCGAGCACGCCATCGTTATTTACAGCATAGAGTCTGTCAGTTCTCTTAAAGCCGGCGTCGGTTCTCATATTAGGGTCAAAGCATCCGAAGATATCTTTTGACATAACGTCAACGAGATTCAATACTGTCTGGAAGTTGTCGCCCTTTTCACGCCATTCCTCGAGCTCCTTAGCAAAAAACTCCTGCACAGGAACGCCGTTAACTTCCATCTTCTTGATAATTCTGGCGAGAGCGATAGACTTATCTCTATCAGTCAGCTTTTCGTAAGCTGCGTTCTTATACTCAAAAATATAATCATTAAGGGTATTGAGAAACAGCTTTTCGTAATTAAAAGGCTTACCCTTCTGGGCAAACTTTATGTATGGTGAATTTACGTCGATATTCATTTAATAATCGTCCTTTCTATAACTATAAAACAATTTTTTGCTTAATTAACCGAACATTTCACGCAGACGTTTAAGCTCCTCGGCTTCCTCTTCTGCTTTTCTTTGTTCTTCGAGCTTTCGCTCTTCTTCCTTTTGTGCGGCTTCCTTGAGTGAACCGTACTTTTCTTCAAACTGTCTTGTAAACTTATCGAGCATATCGGTTGAAAGTGTTGGAATTTTATCCGGCAGGTCGATAGGCTTAGCCTTTATATCGCTGTTTGAAAATTCTTCCATCTTAGCGAGCTGCTGTTCAGAGAGCTTAGGCATTGTATTTTTAACCTTCTCTTTTTTCTCGGCAGCTTCCATATCATATTCCTGAGCACTACGGAAAACCTCGTCATCCTTAACCTCAGCAAAATCATTTTTATTTCTCGTATAATTCTCATCCGTGAGGTAATCGTACTTATCGGCGAGCTCCTCGACCTTCTTATCGATATCGGTCTCGACAGCGTTTCTTATAGCCTTATAGCGAGTATGACTTTCCTTCTCCTGAACTTCAGAGCAAATTTCCTCAAGCTTATCGTTCGCCTTTGCGAGTTCCTTATCTCTGACAGGGTTTTTATCATAAGCTTTATAGTCGAGCTCTTCAGGTCTTTGGGCGCACTCACGCTCAAAATCCTCGAACATCTGGCGAATGGTATTCTCTTTTATACTTTTAGGGCCCTTGACGCTACGGCTTTCGTGACTTTTGAAATAAGCATCAGCATCAAAAACCGCTGAAGGTTCCTTTACGGCAGCTACCTGTGGCTTTGACGGCGTATTATTAACAGCCGGTTCTTCGGCCTTTTTTCTGCTAAAAAAACCCAATTGCAAGTCCCCCCTAACATATAATATACTATTATACTACATATTTATGAAAAAAGCAAATATTTTTTTATATTGATAGAAAACCAGTCTATGTTTACAATTCGTTCATAAATTAAGGTCAAAATAGTGATAAATTAGTATCGCTGATTTGTTATAATGAAAGGTACAAGTAAGGAGGTTTGTTTATGGAGAAATTGGGCGTAACCGCTTCGGAGTTATTTGTCAATAACCCTTATCGTGTACTCGGACTTCCGGTTGACGCAACCGCAGGTGAAGTTGAAGACAGATACGAGATGCTTTTCTCTATGTGCCAGCAGGGTACAATCGACGAATTCAATTCGCCTTATGATATGCCTCACCTTCCACCTGTGAAGAGAACTATTGATGATATCACTATTGCCAAGGACAAGGTTTTAAGCAATGGATACAGATGCTTTGCGTTTTCAGACAGCGTATATGCTTACGACCCATCGCAGACTGACATTAACATTCATATTGAAAACATCGACTGCTATGACTGTTTCTTGAGCTGTTATATGTGGCTTATTATTCACGATAAGAACATCATGTTCAAGTCGCTGTGGTTCAAGCTTGCTAAGTATATAGATATGCTTATCTGCTCAGAGCCTACCGAATGGATGCATCTTTTCGACAGCAGATATCCTATGGATGTTTATTATAACGATATTGACACAATCAAGGCGTTTTACTCGACATTCTGTGAGATTATTCTTCTTCCGCTTAAAGAGCTTGTTAAGGGCTCTATGGAGTGTCAGTCGGCTGTAGAAGTTCTTTCGGTAAGAATGTTTGAAGACCTTGGAACTGAAGATGACGATATTCAGACTCTTACAGAAAAGGCTGAAGAGGCTTCTAAGAACAACAAAAAAACCGGCTCTCGCAACCCTGCTATGAAGGGTATTTCTCTCACCGAAGAATATCTTGCTGCACAGGCAAATGCTTCTAACGATGAGGACTACGAGGGCGAATCAATAAGCCTTGTTGACAATCTTGACGAGAACAACATCTACAACGAGACACTCATCCAGATGCTCAGAGCTAACAAGGCAAGAAATCAGGTTATCAAGGACCTTAACACTGACGTAACCTTTGGTGCCGGCAATCTTGGCAAGGAAGGTGACGCACAGCTTACTATGCAAGCTGTTAACACAAGTGCGATGGACGAAAACAGACTTCGTTCGCCTTATGCACTTGACGGCAAGGAACTGACGATTGAAGAAAAATACGCTGATGTTAACATCAACGATATGCTCAATCCTACCCTGCCATACTCGGCCGTAAGAGATGTATTCTCTTCTAATGAAAACACAGCCTTTGACGAGCATGCAGCTAGACAGCGTAGCGGACAGAAGCTTTTTGTTATACTTCTTATACTCTGTATCATCGGCGTAGGCGCATACTTCGGATACACCTACTGGGATGAGATTTCAGACTTCCTCAACGAAAAGCTATTTACACGATAAAGTAACAAGACGGACTTTCGGTATTACTACTGTGAGTCCGTTTTAATTTGCATTAAAAAGCACCGTATATGGAATGCACATACTCCATACACGGTGCTGTTTTTATTAAGCTTATCTGATGCCGTAATTCTCGATAATGTAATCCATATCCTTATCGCCTCTACCGGAGAGGTTGATAAGCACTGAGCCCTTGCCCATAGTCTTAGCAAGCTTCATACCGTAAGCTACTGCATGTGAGCTTTCGATTGCAGGGATAATTCCTTCCATTCTTGAGAGCTCGAAGAACGCCTCGATAGTTTCGTCGTCGGTGATAACATCATACTTTACTCTGCCAAGGTCGTGCAGGAATGCATGCTCAGGGCCACTTGAAGGATAGTCAAGTCCACTTGCAACAGAATATACCGGTGCAGGCTCGCCGTTTGCGTCCTTAAGCATAATACTGTTAAAGCCGTGCATAATTCCTTCTTCTCCATACTTAAGGCTAGCGGCGTGGTCGCCGAGCTTTTCGCCTCTGCCGAGAGGCTCGATTCCATAAATATCTACAGGGTCATTGAGGAATCCGGCAAAAATTCCCATAGCGTTTGAGCCACCACCGACGCAAGCAACTACTGCGTCAGGAAGTTCGCCTGTCATACCGACAAACTGCTCTCTGGCTTCTATGCCAACGATGCTCTGGAAATCTCTGACCATAGTTGGGAATGGGTGTGGGCCGAGCACTGAGCCGATGCAATAGATAGCGTCCTTATACTCCTTGCAGTATGCGGCAAATGCAGCGTCAACGGCTTCCTTGAGAGTCTGGAGACCTTCTGTAACCTCTACGACTCTTGCGCCTAAAATCTTCATTCTTGCAACGTTAGGAGCCTGCTTCTTTATATCCACAGAGCCCATATAAATATCACATTCAAGTCCGAAATATGCAGCAGCTGTTGCGAGTGCAACACCGTGCTGACCTGCGCCTGTTTCGGCGATAACCTTCTTCTTGCCCATATACTTAGCGAGAAGTGCTTCTCCCATACAGTGATTGAGCTTATGTGCGCCAGAGTGGTTTAAGTCCTCACGCTTTACATAGAGCTGCACGCCTGTACCAATCTTCTCTGAAAGTCTTTTAAGGTGAGAAATCGGGGTAGGTCTGCCCTGAAATTCCTTACGGATTCTGCGAAGCTCTGCGATAAATTCTCTGGACTTACAGATTGTCTGATATGCGTCAGAAATCTCGTTCATAGCTACCTTAAGCTCAGGTGACACATACGAGCCACCGTACTTTCCGAAATAGCCGTTTACGTCAGGATAGTTTTTAAAATAAGTGTTAAAATCAATACCGTTAAATACCATTGTAATTTCCTCCTAAAAAATAAATATCAAGTGTTATTGCGTAATAAATGTCGATTTAAGTTTTAATATAAGGCGTACGGGACGCCACCATCGCTTACTTAGTCGCATATCGCACGACCTCCCTTTCGTAAAATTTTATATTTCACGTCAAGGGATAATTCACATAAAAACGCCCTTGACAGAAACATTCTATCTGTCAAGGACGAACAGTACTTTTGTACGACACTATCCGTGGTGCCACCTTGATTCGCTGAAAAACAGCGCACTTTTGAGGATACCAGCATATCCCTTGCAACTAACGTATGCATTCACGTTGTAGAATACTAGGCTTTAAGCTTTTGACTACACCCTCAGCGGTCCATTTGACAACTTGTTTCTCACCTGACTCTCAGCTACGCAGGCTCTCTGTATAGGCATCATTGCCGTTATCTCCGCTTCAACGGTTTCTCTTATTAACTTTTCACTCATTATACTACCATTCTACGCATTTGTCAATAGCCTTGTGCAAAAAAACTTTACGCTTTTGAAAGGATGCTATCTATAAGCTGTCTTGCCAGTCGAGGACTTCTTCCTCCACGCTCCAGTGCAAATCTTTCGGCGATAACTTCCAGCTCGGCTGTCGGCATACTTACGCCACTATCTTGTGCAAGAGAACGGACAATGCTTAAAAATGTTTTCTTATCCGGCTTTGAGAAGGTAACGTGTATGCCAAAGCGCTCTGACAACGAAATAAGCTCTTGCATTGTATCATTGCGGTGTATATCGTCGCCGTCACGGTCGGAAAACTTCTCTTTTATTATATGCCTTCGATTACTTGTTGCGTACACAACGACATTTTCTGACCTTGCTGTTACAGAGCCTTCGAGCACAGCCTTAAGCGAATTAAAGCTATCGTCATCCTTTAAAAATGATAGGTCATCTATAAACAGCAAAAACTTAAGTGGGCTTTCGGAAAGCTCGTCAAGGAGTCTTGGTATAAAGCGCAGCTGGTCCTTTCTGACCTCGATAACACGCAAGCCTTCCTCCCACAAGAGATTCGCAATTGCCTTGACGGTAGTGGATTTTCCTGTTCCTGCGTCGCCTGTTAAGAGCACATTCGCAGCAGGCTTTCCACTGAGCAGGGCTTTGGTGTTATCAAGAATAATCGCTCTTTCTCGCTCATAGCCAAAAAGCTTAGATAGCTCGGCTTTATCAGGATGCAAAACAGGTATAATACCGCCCTCATCATTTACGCTGAACATTCTGTATGTCGCGTACATTCCGTAGCCGTACCTTCCGATATTCTCGGCTCTTTCGAGGTAGATTTCTTTAAGGGATAGCTCACCACTTGCAAAATCCGGCAACACGCCATTATAGTCAAGTGACTTGCAGAGCACTTCTCTATTAAGTCTTGCGACCTCGCTTAAAATATCGAGCTCGGTTTCGAGGGTGGCTTTCATATAGTTAGGTACTTCCCTACCACTACCGACTGTCTTGACATAGACATTTTCGCTGACAAGACATTTATCCTTGATATACTCGCTTAAGCTTCCACCATTTGCGTTATATAAGCTTGCTACAAACTCTGCGTAGCCTGAAGCACTTGGCTCATTAAGGTAGCAGCAAAGAGATGCTACCACCTTATCGCAAAGCAGTTCTCTGAAGATACACAGCGTGCTGAGTTTTTCTTTTAAGTTCTTCATATCAGTTGAGTATTGCGCCGTATGCGCCACCCGAAACGAGCGAAGCATAGCGCTTTAGATATCCTGAGAGCTCCTTTGTTTTTGGCAGGAAGCTACTCATACGTTCATCCAGCTCTTCTTTTGAAATTTTAAGCTCAATGGTATTCTCCGGAATATTGATTGAGATAATATCGCCGTTCTTTACAACGCCGATTACGCCACCTGAGGCTGCCTCTGGTGTAACGTGGCCGATGCAAGCACCTCTTGTTGCGCCACTAAATCTGCCGTCGGTAATGAGTGCTACACTGTTGCCGAGCCCCATACCCATAATTGCAGAGGTTGGGTTGAGCATTTCTCTCATACCCGGGCCACCCTTCGGGCCTTCGTATCTTATAACGACGACGTCGCCTGCGACAATTTTTCCTGCGTTGATAGCCTCTTGTGCTTCCTCCTCGGAATCAAACACCTTTGCAGGACCTTCGTGCACGAGCATTTCGGGGAGCACAGCAGAGCGCTTTACGACGCTACCCTCCGGAGCTAGATTACCCTTTAGCACGGCAATTCCACCTGTTTCGCTAAACGGATTATCGATAGGTCTAATAATGCTTGTATCGAGGTTTACGCAGCCCTTTATATTCTCGCCGATTGTTTTACCACTAACTGTCATACAATCGGTATTTAAAAGGTTTTTCTTAGTAAGCTCGTTCATTACAGCATACACTCCACCTGCCTCGTCGAGCTCTTCCATATAGGTTCTGCCTGCAGGGGCAAGGTGACAAAGATTCGGAGTTTTTGCACTGATTTCGTTAGCGATATCGAGGCTTAGCTCTACGCCACATTCATGTGCAATAGCAGGAAGGTGGAGCATGCTGTTTGTTGAACAGCCGAGTGCCATATCGACGGTAAGGGCGTTCATCAGAGCTTCCTTTGTCATAATATCACGAGGACGAATATTCTTTCTCACGAGTTCCATAACTGCCATGCCCGCGTGCTTTGCAAGCTCGATTCTTGCAGAATACACAGCAGGAATAGTACCGTTTCCACGAAGTCCCATGCCTAGAGCTTCGGTAAGGCAGTTCATTGAATTAGCAGTATACATACCACTGCACGAGCCACAGGTTGGGCAGGTCTTGCACTCATATTCCTTGAGCTTTTCGTCACTGAGCTTTCCTGCATTATAGGCACCTACTGCTTCAAACATACTCGAGAGGCTTGTTTTCTTACCCTCTACCCTGCCTGCGAGCATTGGGCCGCCACTTACGAAGACGGTAGGAATATTGACTCTGGCTGCTGCCATCAAAAGTCCCGGAACATTCTTGTCACAGTTTGGCACCATTACAAGTCCGTCAAAGCCGTGGGCGAGTGCCATAGCCTCTGTTGAGTCTGCGATAAGGTCACGGGTAACAAGCGAATACTTCATACCCTTATGCCCCATCGCAATTCCGTCACAAACTGCGATTGCAGGGAAGACGATTGGCGTTCCACCTGCCATTGCTACGCCGAGCTTTACAGCCTCGACGATTTTATCGAGGTTCATATGTCCCGGTACAATCTCGTTATATGAGCTTACCACACCGATAAGCGGTCTTTTCTGTTCTTCTTCGGTTAGTCCGAGTGCGTGAAACAAGCTACGGTGAGGCGCATTCTGTACGCCGTCAACTACGTTTTCCTTACACATAGCTTATGCCTCCTATTAGTTATTGATGAGCTTATCCTCGTCGCTCCAGCTATAAAGCTTTCTGATATCTGCACCTACGACCTCTGATGGATGCTCAGAAGCGAGTTTTCTCATAGCGTTGAAGTGAACCTGGCTGCCTGCAGATGACATATCTAGAAGGAAGTCCTTAGCGAAGGTACCGTCCTGGATATCCTTAAGAATCTTCTTCATAGCCTTCTTTGTTTCTTCTGTGATAATCTTTGGACCTGTGATATAGTCGCCGTACTCAGCAGTATTGGAGATAGAATATCTCATTCCTGCAAAGCCTGACTGGTAGATAAGGTCAACGATAAGCTTCATCTCGTGGATACACTCAAAGTATGCGTTTCTTGGGTCATAGCCGGCTTCTACGAGAGTTTCGTAGCCAGCCTGCATAAGAGCACAAACGCCACCACAGAGTACAGCCTGCTCGCCAAAGAGGTCGGTTTCTGTTTCTGTTCTGAAGTTTGTTTCCAAAACGCCTGCTCTTGCACCACCGATTCCGAGAGCATAAGCAAGGCCTAAATCCCAAGCGTCGCCTGTTGCGTCCTGCTCTACAGCGATAAGACAAGGAACGCCCTTACCTGCCTGGTACTCGCTTCTTACTGTATGTCCGGGACCCTTAGGAGCAATCATAATTACGTTTACGTTCTTTGGTGGCTTGATACAACCAAAGTGGATATTAAAGCCGTGAGCGAAGGCGAGTGTCTTACCTTCTGTGAGGTTTGGCTCGATAGACTCCTTATAGAGTGCTGCCTGCTTTTCGTCATTTATAAGAATCATAATAATATCGGCATTCTTTGTAGCCTCTGCTGCTGTCATAACCTTAAGACCCTGAGCCTCTGCCTTTGCCCAGCTCTTTGAGCCGACATAGAGACCTACGATAACGTCAACGCCACTTTCCTTAAGATTAAGTGCGTGAGCGTGGCCCTGAGAACCATAGCCGATAATTGCTACTGTCTTTCCTGCAAGCTTCTGAAGGTCGCAATCCTGCTGATAAAAAATTCTGTTTGCCATAATAAATTACCTCTTTCTGATTTATAAATTTATAACCTGTCTTATTGTTGTGCTACCCTTTTCGAGGGATACGCTACCTGTACGGCATATTTCGAGAATCGTATAATCTCTCATAAGATTTATAAAATCGTCGATTCTTCTTGTTGTATCTGCAACTCTATACATTATATAGTCCTTGGAATAATCTACAATAATTGCACCGAAGGCATCAGCTGCGCCCTTAATCTCGTCACGGCTGTCGACGTCGTTTTGCATTTTGATTAAAAGAAGCTCACAGCTTATTGAGTTATCCTCGGAGAACTCTTTTATAGAGCATACGTCAGGGAGCTTATAGAGCTGATTCACGAGCTGCTGTTTAGCAGTTTCTTCGCCGTCGAACACTACAGTAATTCGTGAAAGCTCGCTTGTTTCGGTTTCGCTAACCGTCAATGCACTGATATTAAACTGACGGCGGCGGAACATACTTGTTACTCGATTCAATACTCCGAACTGATTATTAACCAGAACAGCTACTGTATATCTGTTCACTGAACCTCCTCCAATCTTGTAATAATATCGTCCATACTTCCACCCGGTGGGAGCATCGGGAGAACGAACTCGTCCTTATCTATTGCACAATCGACAATATACGGGCCGTCTGCACTGAATGCACGCTCTAATGCCTTGTCGAGCTCATCGACAGTTTCTACCCTCTCGCCGTCTGCACCGAAGGCCTTTGCAAAGGCTGTAAAATCGGTTTTTCTTTGGAGTACGGTATTGGAGTAATGCTTGTTATAGAAGAGCGTCTGCCACTGTCTTACCATTCCCAAAACGCCGTTATTCATTATAAGCACGACAACGGGAACGTTATATCTCACGGCTGTAGCAAGCTCGTTTAGATTCATACCGAAGCTTCCGTCGCCTGTTACGAGCACCGACCTCTCGCCTGTTCCGTAGGCTGCACCGATTGCTGCACCGAAGCCGAAGCCCATTGTGCCGAGTCCACCACTTGAGAGAAAGCGACGTGGATTTCTAAAGCACAGATTTTGTGCTGACCACATCTGGTGCTGACCTACGTCGGTACAAACTGCTGTGTTTTCGCCAAGATGCTTATTGAGGGTGAGGATTGCCTGTCTAGGTGTAAGCGAGTCACGCTTATCGAGGAAATCCTCCTCTTGCTCTTTGAAGAGCTTTACTTTAGCTGTCCATTCGGGCTTTTCGCTCTCGTTTACAAGTGGCAGTAGCTTTTGTAAGGTAAGCTTTACGTCGCCTCTTAGTCCACAGACTGCACTTACGGTTTTTGAAAGCTCTGAGCCGTCGACGTCGATATGAATTATCTTAGCCCCGGTTGCGAACTTACTGCGATTGCCGGTAACTCTGTCGTTAAAGCGAACGCCGAGAGAGATGATAAGGTCTGCCTTATGCATAGCCATTGACGAAGCAAAGTGGCCGTGCATTCCCTGCATGCCCAGAAATCTTGGGTGGGCTGTCGGAATTGCCGAAAGTCCCATAAGAGAACAGCCTATTGAAGCGTCAATCTTGTCGGCAAGCTTTAGCATTTCCTCCTGCGCACCTGCTGTTATGAGTCCACCGCCGAAGTAGACATACGGTCTTTTGCAGGAATTTATAAGCTCGGCTGCCTTTTCGATACGCACATCCTTTGCAGGCTGTGGCTCGTCTTTTTGCACGGGAGCCTTATGCTCGTACTCGCACATTGCTATCTGGACATCCTTCGGCACGTCGATAAGCACCGGTCCCGGTCTGCCGGACTTTGCAATTCTGAAGGCTTCTCTGATTGTATCAGCGAGGCTTTCTACATCGCTGACAAAATAGTTATGCTTGGTTATTGGTAACGTTACACCTGTTATGTCAATTTCCTGAAAGCTGTCAGAGCCAATCTGTGTTGTAGGAACATTACCACAGATAGCGACAAGAGGAATTGAATCGAGGTAGGCAGTTGCGATACCTGTAATGAGGTTTGTTGCGCCCGGACCTGATGTTGAGATAACGACACCAACCTTGCCGGTTGCTCTTGCATAGCCGTCGGCTGCGTGGGCAGCGCCCTGCTCATGAGCTGCAAGAACGTGGTTTATCTCATCCTGATGTGTATAAAGGCTATCATACACATTAAGTATCTGTCCGCCCGGATAACCAAAAACGGTATCACAGCCCTGCTCTATCAGGGTTTTTACAAGGATATCTGAGCCGGAAGTAAGCATTTCTTTTTTACACCTTCCTTAAATTATCAATTATAAGCTCGCCACACTTCTTACAGCCGACAAGCTTCATTCCATCGCTCATTATATCTGCTGTACGGTAGCCGTCGTCGAGATACTGCGAAACGGCATTCTCGATAGCCTGGGCTTCCTCCGGCATATCAAAGCTAAATCTTAGCATCATTGCTGCTGAAAGAATTGTACCGATTGGATTAGCGATGTCCTTACCTGCTATATCAGGTGCAGAGCCGTGGATAGGCTCATACAGTCCGCAAGAGGATTTTCCGAGGCTTGAAGAAGGAATCATTCCTATTGAGCCTGTTATCATTGAAGCTTCATCAGAGAGGATATCTCCGAACATATTTTCAGTAACCACAACATCAAACTGCGCAGGATTCTTTACAATCTGCATAGCGCAATTATCAACAAGCATATCAGAAAGCTCGACATCTGGGTACTCATCGGCGAGCCTATGCATAATCTTCTTCCAAAGTCTGCTCGAATCGAGGACATTGCTCTTTTCGACAGAGCAGAGTTTCTTACTTCTCTTTCTTGCAGTTTCAAAGCCGATTCTGCCGATACGCTCGATTTCAGCCTCGCTGTATGTCAGCACATCGATAGCTGTATCGCCTTCTGTCTTATGCTCACCGAAGTATATACCACCGATAAGCTCACGCACGATAATAAAGTCGATACCTTTATCTACGATTTCTTTTCTAAGTGGAGAAGCGTCGGCAAGCTGCTTCCAAATCTTTGCAGGACGATTGTTTGAATAAACGCCCATACCTGCTCTTAGTCTTAAAAGTCCTTTTTCGGGACGCATATTACCCGGAACGTCGTTCCACTTATCGCCACCGACAGCGCCCAGAAGCACGCTATCGGACTGCACGCACTTTTCAAGCTCGGCTTCGGGGAGTGGGTCGCCGTACTTATCTATAGCACAGCCTCCCATATCGACATCTGTATATTCAAATGTATGTCCATAGAGGCTTGCGACCTTATCTAGCACCTTGAGAGTCTCGTTTACTATTTCAGGACCGATTCCGTCGCCTCTTATTACAGCTATATTCTTAACCATTGTTATTGCCTTCTTTCAAAGATTTCAGCAGTCCGCCTTTTCTGATAATATTCTGTATAAACTCAGGGAACGGCTGTGCCTTATAGGTCTTACCTGTTGTGAGGTTTAAAATTTCACCTGTATCGAAATCGACCTTGACCTCGTCGCCTGCATTTATTTCCTCGGCTGCCTGCTCACATTCAAGGATTGGCAGACCGATATTTATAGCGTTGCGATAGAAGATTCTTGCAAAGCTCTTTGCTATAACACAGCCCGTCTTGCAGGTCTTTATAACAAGCGGAGCGTGCTCTCTTGATGAGCCACAGCCGAAGTTCCAGCCAGCGACCATAACGTCGCCCTCCTGCACCTTCTTTACAAACTCTGTATCTATATCCTCCATACAATGAAGTGCAAGCTCGTTTGCATTAGGAGTATTAAGATAACGAGCAGGGATAATAACGTCTGTATCGACATTGTCTGGGTACTTAAAAACCTTACCTTGTGTATTCATTATCCTTACGCCTCCTTATATTCTGTAATGTAGCCTGTGAGTGCACTTGCTGCTGCGGTATGAGGAGAAGCGAGATAAACTTCGCTTTCTACGTGTCCCATACGTCCGACAAAGTTACGGTTTGTTGTTGCTATACATTTTTCGCCTGCAGCGAGTATTCCCATATATCCACCGAGGCATGGTCCACAGGTTGGAGTAGAAACGACTGCGCCTGCGTCTATAAATGCAGTATACCAGCCACGCTCGACACATTCACGGAGAATCTGCATTGTACCTGGAATGATGATTACACGGATTCCGTCTGCTACTTTCTTACCGTTTAAGATATTGTAGGCAGCTTCCATATCCTCAAGTCTGCCGTTTGTACAAGAGCCGATTACGACCTGGTCAATCTTTATATCCGAAAGCTCGCAAGCAGGGTGGGTGTTCTCAGGGAGATGAGGGCAAGCGACTGTTGGAACAATCTTTGAGAGGTCAATATCTATTGTCTTTTCATACTCGGCATCAGCGTCTGCCTCGTAGGTAACCGGAGTTCTCTCGCTTCTGCCGTTAAGATATTCCATTGTGACCTCGTCAACCGGGAATATACCGTTCTTTGCGCCTGCTTCGATAGCCATATTGCATATACAAAGTCTATCGTCCATTGAGAGATTCTTGACGCCTTCGCCGACGAACTCCATACTCTTATACAGTGCGCCGTCTACGCCAATCATACCGATAATAGTGAGGATAACGTCCTTACCGCTACAATTAGAAGGGAGCTTGCCTACAAGGTTAAACTTTATTGCAGAAGGAACCTTAAACCAAGCCATACCGGTTGCCATACCTGCTGCCATATCTGTGGAGCCGACACCTGTTGAAAACGCACCGAGTGCACCGTATGTACATGTATGGCTATCTGCACCGATAATGCAGTCGCCTGCTGTTACGACGCCCTGCTCAGGCAGGAGTGCGTGCTCGATTCCCATTTTTCCTACGTCATAAAAGTGGCTGACGCAATGGCTACAAGCGAACTCTCTGCAGGTTTTTGACTGCTCGGCTGCCTTTATATCCTTATTAGGAACAAAGTGGTCGAGAACGATTGCCACCTTATCCTTATCAAAAACAAAATCAAAGCCTGCCTTCTTGAACTCATTTACTGCAACGGGAGTTGTAATATCGTTACCGAGGACAATGTCGAGCTTTGCGCTGATAAGCTGTCCTGCAACGACCTTGTCAAGACCTGCGTGTGCTGCAAGAATTTTTTGTGTCATTGTCATACCCATATTAGTTTCCTCCCTTAGTCATATTATGGAAAGCACTGAGAAGTGCCTTTGTGCTTGCTCTGATAACGTCGGTATGAGTACCTGCACCCCAATAGAGCATGCCCTTTTCATCCTCAAGTCCGATATATGAAGCAGCAACGCTTCGTGAACCCTGTCCCTGCATACTGTGCTGAGTGAACACCTGGAGTGTGTATTCTCTGCCGGTATATGCCTTAAGTGCGTTGTTGATAGCACTGAGAGAACCGTTACCCTCGGCTTCAAGCTGAGTTTCGATATTATCCTTCATAAATGTAATATCAATCTTGACTGTATCATCCTCACGGACAAAGTCAAACTCGGTAACCTTGATATCAGTTTTGATATTAAGATAGTGCTCTGTGAAGATTGATAGCACGTCATCCGGCTTAAGCTCCTTGTGCTCTCTGTCGGAGATATCCTTACAGGTATAGCTGAGATGCTCACGCATTTTGGCAGGAAGGTTATAACCAAATGTCTGCTCGAGCAGATAGCCGATACCACCCTTACCTGACTGTGAATTAACACGGATAACGTCGGCGTCGTAGGTTCTGCCGATATCCTTAGGGTCAATCGGAATATACGGAACAGTCCACTCGTGGAGCTTGTTCTTCGCTCTATACTTCATACCCTTTGCGATAGCGTCCTGGTGAGAACCGGAGAATGCGGCAAACACGAGTGCACCGGCATATGGTGCTCTTTCGTAGACGTGCATTCTTGTACATCTCTCGTAAGCTTCTACAAGTCTGTTCATATCTGACAAGTCAAGCTTTGGGTCTACGCCGTGAGAATACATATTCATTGCGAGTGTGATAACGTCCACGTTACCTGTTCTTTCGCCGTTACCAAAGAGTGTTCCCTCTACTCTATCTGCACCTGCTAAAAGTGCAAGCTCTGTATCGGCAACGCCTGTTCCTCTATCGTTATGAGGGTGGAGTGAAAGTGTTACGAACTCACGATACTTTAAATTTTCGCTCATAAACTCGACCTGCGAAGCATAGACGTGAGGGAGGCTCATTTCTACTGTTACGGGAAGGTTTATAATTACGTTGTTATTTTCACTAGGCTCTAACACATCAAGAACTGCGTTACAAACCTCGAGTGCGTATTCGGGCTCTGTTCCTGTGAAGGATTCAGGAGAATACTCAAATCTGAAGTTGCCCTCATACTCGCCTGCGAGCTTTTTGACAAGCTTTGCGCCATCGATAGCAATCTGCTTTATATCAGCCTTACTCTTCTTGAAGACCTGCTCACGCTGTGCTACGCTCACTGAATTATAGAAGTGGATAATAGCACTTGGTGCACCCTTGCAGGCGTCAAAGGTCTTGCGGATAATATGCTCTCTGCACTGGGTGAGCACTTGGACGGTTACGTCATCAGGAATCATATTATTGTCTATGAGAGTACGCAAAAACTCGTATTCGGTTTCACTCGCTGCAGGAAAACCAACTTCGATTTCCTTAAAGCCTACCTCGACGAGGAGCTTAAAATACTCGAGCTTTTCTTCGAGGCTCATAGGGATAATAAGACTCTGATTTCCGTCACGCATATCTACGCTACACCAGATAGGTGCTTTTTCGATATGGTCCTTTTCTATCCACTTGTTATATTTCTTATCGACCGGGAAGTATCCCACTCGATACTTACTGCAATCCATCATAAATTTTACTCCTTTTCTGCAATTACTTCGACTTCGACGAGAGCTCCCTTAGGAAGCTCCTTTACTGCGACGCAGGAGCGTGCAGGCTTGTCGGTAAAGTACTGTGCATAGACCTCATTAAACTTTGCGAAATCTGAAATATCGCTCAGAAAGCAGGTTGTTTTTACTGCACTTTGGAGCGAGCCTCCTGCGGCTTCCAACACGGCTTTTAGGTTCTTGCAGACTCTATGAGCCTGCTCTGTAATATCGCTACCCACCATTTCTCCTGTTTCCGGGCAAAGTGGGATTTGTCCTGATGTAAAAATTAAGTTGCCCACACATACTGCCTGCGAATACGGACCTATTGCAGAAGGGGCATTAGCTGTCACGACCTTGCTTCTCATAACTATATTCTCCTCTCGTTAATAATAAACTATCTTAAATCCTTCGTCACGAAGCGTCTTTACTATAAGGTTGACGTGTTCAAAATCTCTTGTTTCAAGCTCGATACGCAAGAAGCATCCATTGACGCTCTCGGTATTACCCTTTTCGTAATGTACGCCTGTAACGTTACCACCACAATCGGCTATGATACGTGAGATTTCCTTGAGCTGGCCCGGCTTGTCGATAAGCTCGATAAGCAGGCTTGTTGAACGGCCTGAATTTAAAAGGCCTCTGTCTATAACTCTTGACAGGCTGGTAACGTCGATGTTTCCACCGGACACAACTGCGACGGCTCTCTTTCCCTTGAGTCCGAACTTATCAAACATAACAGCTGCGACTGCTGCTGCACCTGCGCCCTCGGCTATCATCTTTTGCTTTTCGATAAGTGCGAGGATTGCGCTTGCTACCTCGTCATCTGTAACGAGGGCGATTTCGTCGACATACTCCTTAACAAGCTGATAGGTATTATCGCCCGGCTGTTTTACTGCGATACCGTCGGCGATTGTAGAAACAGACGGCAGGCATTCGATTTCTCCGTTATTTATAGAATTATACATGCTGGGTGCACCTGCGACCTGCACGCCGTAAACCTTGACTGATGGTCTTATCTGCTTTATTGTATAAGCAATTCCTGAGATAAGTCCGCCACCACCGATTGGCACTACGATTGCGTCAATATTATCTAGGTCATTTAAAATTTCGAGGGCGATTGTTCCCTGGCCTGCTATAACATTTTCATCATCGAACGGATGAACGAAGGTATATCCCTTGCTATCTCTTAGTTCAAGTGCCTTCTTATATGCATCGTCATAGCAGCCCTCTACGAGGCAGACCTCTGCGCCGAAGCCTTTTGTTGCTTCGACCTTAGAGATAGGAGCAGAGTCAGGAAGGCAGATAAGCGAGCTTATACCATTCTTTGTAGCGGCTAAGGCTACGCCCTGTGCATGATTGCCGGCTGAGCAGGCTATAACGCCCTTCTTCTTTTCTTCCTCGCTCAGCATTGCGATTTTATACGCTGAACCTCTTACTTTAAATGAGCCTGTAATCTGCAGATTCTCCGGCTTTAGGTAAAGCTCACAATCGGGAGCGATACCATACGCTCTGACTAAATTTGTTTCGCGGATAATGCTTTTAAGCACCGTCTGCGCATTAAATACCTTGTCTAGTGATAACATTTTCATTCCGCCTTTCGTACTTTTCTTTAGCCTTAAGGCTTGTATAAAACAAAAACCGCCTCAAAGCTTCTATCTTGCTTTGAGACGGGTGTTAATCATACTTAGCACTCGCGGTACCACTCAAATTGCGAACTTAAAATTCGCCACCTCTTCGAAGTCAAATAACTTCTATGCACTAACGTAGCACACACGGGAAACGCCTACTGGGTGTTTATGCCTTTGGGGCTTCCGGCTCAGAAGCGATGGGAAATCCACAGTCATTTGTCGGGCTCACACCATCCCCGACTCTCTGAAAAAATCGTTGTAGCTTCCGTCTTCATCGACGCCTTTATTTAATCGAAGTCTAATAACCTCTATGCACTGACGTAGCATACACGGAGCACCCTACTCACCTTGGCTTCGGATACTCGGCTCGGAAGGGAGAGGGCAAGGATATATGGCATGCTGATTTACACCTAACATCAGCTCTCTGTAATGCCTTTCTGAATGTCCATTCTTCGTCATAGCCTTTATTCTTATTAAGTTTTTACAGCTACATTTTAACACTTCAAAGCGATGATGTCAATGCTCGCAAATATATGTTTACAAAATATTCACAAATTTAAATTTTGCTCGCTTTTTTCTATTGCATTTAAAGATAAAGTATAGTATAATTAAGTCTGGTTAAGATTATTTTAAAGGAGAAGACAATGAATTCATTTACCAAGGTTTTAAAAAGCCGCACTGTTAAAGAAGCTATATGCAACATCCCTGACAGCTTTTTTGAGATGATGGGCTTTATATTTTCGATGATATTTGTACTTAATCCGATGCTATACTACTTAAGACTCAATTATCATCCGCTTATCCCCTCGTTCTTTAAGACGCTAAATCCGATTGTAGCATACGGTGGAATTCCACTTGTCATTTTATTCGTGGCAAAATATCTGCTTTCACACAAGGGCGAGTCACTAAAAAAGCTTTTTGACAGGCACTGGGCAATTGCGCTGATGTTTGTTTTTGGTGCTTTGATGATTATAAGCACTATTGTAAACGGCCCATCCGAAAGGACAATATTCGGCTTTCAATATCGTGGCGAAGGGCTCATAGGATTTCTAAGCTATCTTATGTTCTTTATGCTCATGGCGACAAGTCGCAACGAAAAGCACAAGAAAATCCTCATCGGCAGTATGCTTATATGCTCGGTATTCCCAATAAGACAAGTTATTATAGACCATTATTCTACCGATGAAGGCATGCAGAAATTTGTTTATCACAACGCCAATCACTTCGGCTATTATCTTGCTGTTATATGTGGCTCGTGCATTGCACTTATAGTATTTAGCAATAAGCTATGGATAAAGCTTGGAAGCAGTGCAATATTATCCCTGACATTTCTTGCACTGCTGGCCAACAACACCTACGGTGCACAGCTTGCAACATACGTGGGAGCGATTTTCGTCTGCATAGTCTGTGCTATTATCAAGGGCAAGTTCAAGGTTTTGTCGCTCATTCCAATCGGGATTATAGCTATCACGATGTGCATTGGCGCCTTCACTTCAGATTACATAAACGAGCAAATCAAGGCGAATAATCTACAGATAGTTAATGACATTGATGCTCTTAAGGAAGGCACTGACGAGGTTGAAGAAACGACAGGTGTTCAGCGAATTGAGCTTTGGGTAAACGGCTTGGCACTTATGGAAGACCATGCATTTTTAGGTACCGGAGCGGACACTACTGCAGAAAGGCTTACCGAGGTAGCCGGCAGTGACCGTTGCCACTGTGAGTACTTAAACTACGCTATGAGCTATGGCGTACCTGCTATGGCGTTTTACATTGCCGCAATTCTCGCCGTTTATCTGCGAGCCTTAAAGCATAAAAAAGAACTCACAGTAGTACAGCTTGTCGGTCTGTGTGCTGCGATTTGTTATCTTGTATCGGCACTTGTAGGCAACACGATGTACTACACTGCACCATATCTTTTCATACTACTGGGAATAGGCTACTTCAAGTCGCCTTTACAAAAAGAAGAATAGCATCAAGCCCCTTGCACTGCTTATCGGCAATGTAAGGGGCTTATTATTATAAAATATCGAGATAGGATTTAAAGGAAAAGTCAGAAAGCTTGCTGAGCTCATCCCATTCAGGCTTAGTATATGGATTAAGGAAAGCGCAGACTTTCATATTGCCGTTTCTTGCAGCCTTGACACCCGGGATAATATCCTCAAACACGACGCAGTCGCAGGGGCTTACGCCAAGTCTTTGGGCAGCGAGGAGATACACGTCAGGAAAGCCCTTTCCCCTTTCGGTCTCTTCGGTGCAGGCAAAGGCGTCGAACATGTCGTATATATCGTTATTTTTAAGGGCAGGAATATACAGTCTCGGTGAGGCTGCTGTAGCAAGTGCAAGCTTTCTTCCACTCTTTTTAATCTCGTAAAGAAGCCCTCTTACGCCCTCAAACAATCCGATAAAATTGGCATACTGCTCCTCGATAAGTGTAAACCACTCGTCGATTATCTTGTCGGGCTCCTCGTTTAGCGAGAATCTGTTTATTGTATAGTCGGCAGCTTCCTTGAAGGACATAGTAGAAACGCTTCTGCAATAATCCGCTACCATTTCCAGTCCACGCCTTCTAAAGAACTCCTCGTCGACCCTGCTCCACGCATCGTGGGAGTCAAGTATTGTATTATCCATATCGAAAATAACTGCCTTAGAGTCTTCGATAAGCTTTATCATTTGTCAATCCTCCGTTGTCAAATTTCCTTGATATCAATCGCCTTAAAGCCCTCGCCGTATATTGAATCGGCAGAGGCGACTATTACAAAGGCATTTTTATCGGTCCTGCTCACTAGCTCCTTCACCTTATAGTAGCTTTGATTTCTGACTGCACAAATCAGCACGGCTCTGTTATTACCTGTATAACCACCCTTTGCGTTCAAAACGCTGACGCCTGCTCCGAGCTGTTCTGTCAGCTCCTTCACTACCCTTTCGCCCTTTGACGAGATAATAAAAAACAGCTTAGCCTCGTTCATTCCGTACAGCACAAAGTTCATCACCCTTGCGCTTACACCGATTGAAAGAAAGGAATACACCGAAAGCTCCAGGCTATTGAGCACAGCACCTGACAGAAGGGCGATTACTCCGTCTGTTATGAGAAAGACGTTGCCCGTTTTTATATGTGGCATTTTTTCTTTTACAAGTCTGACGACGATATCTATTCCACCTGTTGTCGCATTACATCTAAGGATTATTCCTACACCGAGCCCGACCAGACCTCCTCCAGCGAGCGAGGCTATAATCATATCATTTGTTGCCGGTGGGAAGGCTGCGATGACATCAATCGCTACGCTTGACATCAGCAGTGCTGTGAGAGTCAAAAAAAAGAAGTGCTTGCCGAACTTTTTAAGTGAAGCAGCGAGAAGTGGCAGGTTAATGAGCAATATAATTCTGCCGACGCCGACTTCTACAAATCGGTTTAGAATGATAGCCACGCCGGTAACGCCACCCGGGACAATTCCCGTCGGGCTTACAAACAGACTCACGCCCACGCCCATTATTACACTACCGAGCGCAAGCCACAATAGTTTTATAAAGCCTTTCTTCACGATACTTCCCCTTTATCATTTTAGGTAGTATGTGCAGAAAGGCTTATTTTTATAATTATTTAGCTCTGGTAGAACTTATTTTCCTGGAACTTAGGCTCGCAGGTGAGGTTTATTCCAAGTCTCTTGAACACCTTTTCATCTACATTAGAAAGGATAACTGTTGAATGAACCTGACAACCGGAAAGCTTAGGAAGCTGGTCGAGTGCAAACTGTACTGCAGGGTTAGAAACTGCACATATTGACAGCGCTATAAGCACCTCGTCGGTATGAAGTCTAGGGTTTGCGTTACCAAGGTGTCTTATTTTAAGCTCCTGGATAGGCTCGATAACACTTGGTGATATGAGAAGCTCCTTATCGTCGATACCTGCAAGAGTTTTAAGAGCGTTGAGAAGCATAGCAGACGAAGCACCGAGAAGCTCGGATGTTTTTCCTGTAACGATTGTACCGTCGTGAAGCTCCATCGCAGCAGCTGTATCGCCTGTTTCCTCAGCCTTTTTAAGAGCGACAGCGATAGTTCTTCTCTGGCTCGCCTTTATGCCGACCTGATTCATTAGAAGCTCTACCTTATAGATTTCTTCCTTGCTACCACGACCGAGTCTTTCGTTACAAAGTGCCTCATAGTATCTTCTGATAATTTCCTGCTGTGCGGCTTCTCTTACGATATCGTCATTAATGATGCAGTTACCTGCCATATTAACGCCCATATCTGTAGGTGACTTATATGGTGATTCGCCCAATATTCTCTCGAAGGTTGCATTAAGAAGTGGGAAAACCTCTACGTCACGGTTATAGTTAACTGTGGTTTCGCCATACGCTTCGAGGTGGAACGGGTCTATCATATTAACGTCATTAAGGTCAGCTGTTGCTGCCTCGTATGCGATATTTACGGGATGCTTTAGTGGGAGATTCCAAATTGGGAAGGTTTCAAACTTAGCGTAGCCTGCTGTAATACCCTTCAGATGCTCGTGGTAGAGCTGTGAAAGGCATGTAGCCATCTTGCCGCTTCCGGGGCCCGGGGCAGTAACTACGATAAGCTGTCTTGAGGTTTCGATATAGTCATTCTTTCCATAGCCTTCGTCACTTAAAATTGTGAGCAGGTTAGATGGATAGCCTTGAATTTTATAATGCTTATAGGTTTTAATGCCGAGTGCTTCGAGTCTTTTCTGGAACTTATCTGCGGCAGACTGTCCCTCATACTGGGCGAGAACGACGCTACCAACATAAAGCCCGATTTTTTTGAAAAGTCCTACAAGTCTTAAAACGTCAACGTCGTAGGTAATACCGAGGTCGCCTCTAATCTTATTCTTTTCGATATCGGCAGAATTTATAACGATAACAATTTCAGCCTCTTCCTTGAGTTGAAGAAGCATCTGGAGCTTACTATCCGGCTTAAAACCAGGCAGAACTCTTGAAGCGTGATAGTCGTCAAAAAGCTTTCCACCAAATTCGAGGTAGAGCTTTCCGCCGAACTTCTCAATTCTTTCTCTGATATGCTCTGACTGGAGCTTTAAGTACATATCGTTATCAAAACCTATTTTGCTCATTATTGACCTCCCCTGTCTTGCAGCTGAGTCTGCCTGACGCTTATATATTCCTAAGCTAAAAAGCACTCAAAACATCACGCTTTTCATTATACCACAAAACAAGACAGCTTTCAAGTAGATTGCTGTCTTTTTTAATCAAAATATACTATATATTCTTAACCGATTCTCTGTATTTTTTTGGAGTTGTGCCACACTGCTTTTTAAAAATTCTTATAAGGTGGCTACAATCCGAAAAGCCGAGCTCCTGGCTTATAAAGCTTATATCATAATCGGTTGTTAAAAGAAGTCTTTTTGCTCTTTCAACTCTGACTTCCTCAATATACTCCTTACAGGAAACGCCGTTTAGTGCCTTAAAGCTTCTTGCAAAATGCGAGTAACTCATATCACACATAGTTGCCAGAGCTTCTACTCTGAGAGGCTCGTCATAATGCTTATCGATATAGTCGCTTACCATATCGAGCGACAGTTTTTCGTCTAAGATATGGCTTACAGAATCAAAGAGTCCTGTTCTTCGCCACATTCTTACGACACGGACAAGCAGTCTTACAAGGTTAGCCTCCAATGCAGTAATTGAGCCCCACTCATCGTTCTTGACTTCATGCAGGCATTCCTCAAACATTCGCTTTAGCTCGGGTTCTCTGAACGAGCGAATAACCAATCTTTCGCTATGCTTTTCATTGGCATAAGAAAGCATAATACCAAAAACTTCGATAAGCTCTTTCGTTGCTGATGACTTATCAAAATTCGGAATCACCGATATAAAATCCGACTTACTCTCGACCTTTGAAATCGTATGCACTACTCCCGGGCAGATTGTCATAACATCGCCCTCGTGGAGAACGTACGGTCTTTGTGGAAGACTGACCTTGACGGCACCTGATGACACGCATATAAGCTCACAGCTATCATGCTTATGTGGTCTTGAATAATGTCTTGAAGAGAGTTCCTGCGAGTTGGCGACTTCGATATGACCTATCATATTCCTATTCACACTCACACTCTCCTTTTCATAAATTTACTCTTCCGGTTGCACTGCCTCATCTTCCACCGGACTTACAGTAATCGGATTTTCTATTGGGCCGACCTCATCTGAAGGGATGATAGTTATCTTACAGTTAAGGTTATACTCCTCGCCGTTATTGTACATTCCACTTGCTGTTTGGACAAAATGGGTAATAACCTTATCCGTGTTATAATAATACTCGACCTTATAGCTATCGAGCTTTCCGTCCTCTATATCCATATGTGCTTCATCGACGTCATAACTATAGATTATCACTCCCGAGCCGTCGGCGTTTTCCTTGACGTCGGCGACATCAATACCGTCCTTCATAAAATAAAACACTTTGTCAGTTGTCTGGTCATGGACAGAGACTTCCTTATCATAGAAGATAACTCGCTCATCAGTTTTTGGCAGCAGGGTTCCTATGCCGTCTTCTTCGACATAGAGATTATAACCTGTGCTGTATTCCCTATACAAGCCGTCCTCGGTATACTTCTCTGAATAATATGTAAGCATATCAACCTCGTCATACCAATAGACAAACTTTTCTTCGAGTCTATCCTCGCTGATATTCCAAGCCTCGAACCCACCGCTATTCTGCTTATTATATGAGTTCATAGCATTTTTTACGATTTCATATCCCGGCAATTCCTGTTCTTCTTCCTTCTTTTTAAATGGATTTGCACAAGCTGAAAGTGACATAACTGCTGTGATGCATAACACCACGGCAGTTTTTATAAAACTTTTTTTCATTGACTGTTAAGTTCCTCTCGTTTAAGGCTTAGCCCTTGCCGTTTACCTTTGCATTAACTACAAGCATAATTGCCACGCAGAACACCTGCGCAACGGTTACCTTAAGCTTCATACCGATTGTGAAGGTCAAAACGCTAAGGTCGATTGTTGTGCTGTCAAAGCCGATTGTCTGTCCCCAAGCGAGCCAGTCGACATAGGCTTTTCCGTCACAGATATGCGATATAAAGCCACCGAGCACAATACCTGCCAAAATAAAGAATATGAATGCAAATGTGTGTTTAAATTCTCTTGCTGCCATAGTAATTATCCTTTCTTATTCCCCTTGAATTTTTTATCCTTATATAATTAGGGTGCACAGCCTAAGCTCACTGCCTATGCTTTACACCCCATTCTTACGTTATTTTCTGTGAGAGTTACTTCTCCTATTGCCTTCCTTAAGCCTTTTCATATCAGAAAGCTTCTCGTCACTTGATGCTTTAAACTTACTGAGCATATCCTCAAATGACTGATTGCCGCTTTCGGTAAGTGTAGAACGTGTAGGAGTAAATACAGGTGGCTGTTTAGAAGCATCTTGATTACCCGCATCAGCCTGTGGCCTTTTCTTTTGTGAAAAGCTACCCTGCTTTTTAAAGCCATCGCCCTGTCTTGGCTGTCTTCTCTGTGGCTGTCCTTCAGGAGCCTGGGCCTTCTTTATAGACATACTCGCCTTGCCCTCTTCGGACACAGAAAGCACCTTAACCTTTACTGTCTGTCCTTCCTGGAGGTGGTCCTTGATTTCATTTACAAAGGTTGACGAAACCTCTGAAATATGTACCATTCCGGTTTGCTTCTTGCCATCAACGACAACATCGACAAACGCACCGAACTTTGTAATACCTGTAACCTTACCCTCGTAAACCTTTCCGACCTCAAGCTGCATTGGTATAAAAACCTCTCTCTTTTCCTATAATTATTTATTCAAGGGACTAAGCCTTGTATTATTCCTTGCTGGTGAAGTAATATCTCTTTTCACCCGGATAGCCATAGCCATACTTTTCGATAGCTATTCTTTCCATATATTCGCTCTGGTCATCAGAGCTAAGTATTCTGCTATACTCGTCACACTGTTGTTGAGTAAGGGTAATCTGAGCTTTAAGCTCTTCGTTACTCTTTTGAAGTTCCTCTGCCTTGGCACTCTGTGAAACCCACAGATACACGGCATAGACCATAACGAGTGCTAATATAAGCAGAATTACATAATGCGAGAGTGTTTTCTTTCTTTTGCCCTCGTCGACATAATTCATTTCGTTGTTCATTTAATTTGTAGTCTCCTTCGCTAAATAAAAGCTATTTTATCTTTCTATACCATATTATTATACAACAATTTTTCATTTTCTTTCAAGCGTTTTCCCTTAGTTTTTCGTTTTTTAAATAAACTTTTAGTGTTTTGCACAAATTTTCTCACTACCTTTGTAGCATTTCTTACTATAAACGCAGTAGGTATTTTAAAAATGTATCTTTTTGCAAAGCAAATCACCGTAGAAAGCACGTAGGTTAAGGCGTTTCCGACTATAATTCTTTCAAGAAAAGCACCGATTAGACAGCCCACGAATATAAAACCTCTGAGTTGTCCCCATGCGAGTGCTGTTACAAAGATATAATAACAAAATCCGCACAGCAGTACAAACAAGAAATCCTCTATAAAAACCACTGTGTCGCAATGCTTAAAGCTACGTCTTAATGTTCTTAACACTTCGTACCCGAGCCCGAAGAAAACACCCAGCACTACAGACATCAAAAATATCATAGTTTCTCTTTCGATACCGAAAATCATCTGTGTTTCAAAGCCTTTGGGCAATACAGCAAGTGCTGTCAAGGCGCACCCCTCCTATCTGAGCATCTTTTTTAAAAATGACGCCTTAGCCTTTCTATCCTTCTCACCGTAGCTGAGCAGCCATATATCGCCCTCGACAGTAAGGCTTCCGGACTCGACAGACAGCTCGTTTACATGAAGATTTTTACCCTTTATGAGCAGTTCACCGAGCTGTGTGAATAACAAAATCTGGCTTTCGTCAAAGCTGTCTATGTCTGTTACGCCACTAAGGTTTAGTCGTGTTCTATTTTCAAGCGATAGACTATGAAAGCCCTTCTCCTTCTCCTGCATACAATTACCTCCAAAGCATTTATTTATGAATATATATTAGCTTTTGGCTTGTCTGTATTCGTTAATAGAATATTAACAAACAATTTGCCGAAATGATACACATAAAAACGTTTTCATGAAAATACAGATATTGAAATGTGAAACTATTACTGCTATAATGAATGTAGAAAACTTCGACAAAGGGGCTGATAATATGGGAATATATTATAACGAAAATGCATCGCTTTTCAGACTTGATGCCAACAATACAAGCTATGTTATAAAAATTGCAGAATGTGGCTATCCTGCACACGTTTACTTTGGAAAAAGGCTTCCTGACGAGGACCTTACATACTTATTAAGACTTGATGAAAACCCATTCACGCCTAAAACGAACAATCGTGACAAGGCAGTTTATCACGACACTCTGCCTTTTGAGTACCCGACCTTTGGAATTGGCGACTACCGAGAACCTGCGCTAAAGATTCTTGATGACAACGGCTGTTCGACCTGCTCTCTGTCATACGTTTCGCACAAGATTTATGACGGAAAGCCAAAGCTTGAGGGTATGCCTGCTACCTTTGCGAACGAAGAGGAGGCTGCAACGCTTGAGCTTTACTGTGAGGACAAGGCTTGCGGACTTGAGGTAGTGCTTGTTTACACGGCATTTAAAAAGCTCGACGTAATCACAAGAAGCGTCAGAATTAAAAACGGTGGTGAGAAGCCTATATATCTCACGAGAGTATTTTCGACCTGTGTTGACTTTGACGAATGCAATTACGATATGATTACCTTAAACGGTTCTTGGGCAAGAGAACGTCACATTGAGCGTGCACCGCTTCATCACGGAAAGCAGCTTATCGACTCTATGCGTGGCGAATCCTCACACCAGAACAATCCATTTGTTGCACTTGTTTCGCACAATGCGACAGAGCAAATCGGTGAAGCTTACGGCTTTAACTTTGTATATTCGGGCAACTTCTTTGCTCAGGCTGAGGTTACACAGCACAAGAAGACACGCTTCCTTATGGGTATAAACAGCCTTGATTTCTCATGGCTTTTAGAAAGAGGCGAGCAGTTTGTCGCGCCGGAGGTTGTAATGGTATATTCAGATGAAGGAATCGGCAAGATGTCGAGAACCTTCCACGACCTATACAGACAGCATCTTATAAGAGGTCAGTACAAGGACAAGCGTCGCCCTATTCTCATAAACAACTGGGAGGCGACCTACTTTAACTTTGACACACAGAAGCTGATTGACATTGCAAGAGAGGCTTCAAAGCTCGGCATTGAGATGCTTGTAATGGATGACGGCTGGTTCGGGCACAGAGATTCTGACAACTCCTCTCTCGGCGACTGGTTTGTATATGAAAAGAAGCTTAAAGGCGGCCTCAAGAAGCTTGTTGACGAGGTCAATGCGCTAGGTATGAAGTTTGGTATATGGTTTGAACCCGAAATGATTTCTCCTGACTCGGAGCTGTTCAAGGCACATCCTGAATGGGCAATTCAGATTAGTGGCAGAGAGATGACACTCTGCAGAGAGCAGTATGTTCTTGACTATTCGAGAGAAGACGTAAGAGATTATGTTCACTCAATGATGAAGGAAATTCTCGACAATGCAAACATTGAATACATAAAGTGGGACATGAACCGTCAGCTTACAGAGGTCGGTTCACAGACATTACCTAAGAACAGACAGAAGGAACTGTGGCACAGATATGTACTTGGCGTATACGACCTTATGGAGCGTATCACAAGCGAATATCCACACATTCTTCTTGAAAACTGCTCAGGTGGCGGAGCGAGATTTGACCCGGGTATGCTATACTACTCGCCACAGATTTGGTGCTCGGATGACACAGACGCTATCGAAAGGCTTAAAATCCAGCACGGAACATCGCTGTGCTATCCTTGCTCGGCAATGGGGGCGCACGTTTCCGACTGTCCTAACCACACTGTTGGCAGAAGCACCCCTTTCTCTACAAGAGGTCACGTAGCTATGGTTGGTACCTTCGGTTACGAGCTTGATGTTACAAGGATTCCTAAGGAAGACAGGGATGCCATTCCTGCACAGATTGCAGAATTCAACAAGTACAACACACTTGTACGCACGGGCGACCACTACCGTATCGGAAATGTATTCGAGGATAACAGCTGGGACGCTTGGATGTTTGTTTCCAAGGACAAGTCAGAGGCACTCTTTGAATTTATCCAGGTGCTTTCAAGACCTAACGAGCGTTCACGCAGGATAAAGCTATGCGGACTAAGTCCCGAAAAATACTACTACGAGGAGTCAAAGCCTGAGCTTAAGCTGTCGGGCGCAGCTCTTATGAACGCAGGTATAAACATCGGTGGTATCTGGGGCGACTATCAGAGCAGGCTACTTCACTTTATAGAAGCGAAGTAGTATCCTCAGCAGGAACGTTATCAAGAGCAGCCGACCAAATAAACAAACTAATTCTCCACAACAGTCCTCGCTCGTCTGTTGTGGAGTTTTTTATGGGGTATTGCAAACAATGCACATTTATGGTATATTAGGAGAAACACTAAAACTTTGAATAAAATAAAGGGGGCTTGTTATGCACACCCAAAAGAGAAACAATCTGATAGATGTACTGAAATGTATAGCCTGCTTTGCTGTAATACTCCTGCATTTTCCTACCAAGGAGTTTGAAGAAAGAGGCGTTATACTGCAAAACGTAATAGGTCGCTGTGCCGTACCGATATTCTTTATGGTGTCGGGATACTTTGCGAGTCTTAAGCCTATTGAAAAGCAAGGCAAGGGCTTTTTAAGAGGCGCATTCAAGATGGCTGTATACTACGTTGTATTCGAGACTTTACTATATCTTATTACTGCTGTGATAAGATTTTCTTCCGACAAGAGTCCTGCATTCGTACAGCTCGACTTTAGTGCCGGCTCGATAAAAGACTTCTTACTTTTAAACACGCCGTTCTCTTCCGGTCACTTATGGTATATTCTCGCATATATGTATTGCCTTATCATTTACGCAATTGCAGTAAATGCCAAGCCGTTACTAAAGCTAATTGCCATTCTGACTCCCCTACTTCTTATCGGCTATCATGCACTCGGACGATACAGCGTAATATGCTTTGGCAGGTCTCTGGATTATGCTTATTCGAGAAATTTCCTATTCGCTGCCGTACCTATGTTCACGGTAGGTTACTATTTAAATCGCATAAAACGACCTGTGAAATCAGACCTTGGAATGCTTATACTCATAGGTATAAGTGTATTTCTGCTATACTGCGAGGGGCTTTCCTTTGCAAGAAATTCATCTATCAACAGTGGCAGAAACAACTACTTTATGAATCTTGTTGTCGCATTTCTTGTAACAAAGCTTCTAACCTCGACTGACAAGAACACCGAGAGCGATAATCCGCTTGCCGTCATAGGCAGAAAATACTCGCTTTATATCTATATATTCCAATATGTCGCAAACGACATTCTAAAGCTCATCTTCCAGTACACAAAGAAATATCCATTAGGAAAGCTATTAAACAGCTTCTACGGATTTTCAAAGCCTCTTATGGTATTCGCTGTAGCTCTGCTGATTTCTATGCTTGCATATAAAATTGAAAAGCTGATAACTTCGCTTATATCAAAAAAGAAGAAGTCCACCCCACAAGCGACATAAAAAGCAACGGTTCAAGGTTAACTACCCTGAACCGTTTTATTATGCCTTATAGATTATTCCTTACTACCCATTTTACGCTGGATTGCCTTGATTATTTCAATTACCGGAATAATTGTAACAGCGATGCCCATTGCCACAAAGTATTCTGCGACGCTTATTGAAGTGAAGCCGAATGCGTCTCTTAAGAACGGAACGAATATTACTGCTGTTGTAGCGACAAGCGAGAATATCATAGAGCCCCAGAGAACCCAGTTATTACTTCTGATTGAGAAGGATGACTTTCTTCTCGAACGCATATTGAACGAATGGAACACTTCTGTTATAGAGAGGGCGAGGAACGCCATTGTCATACCGTCTTCGCTCTGTGCAATCTCCCACACGCCGGATTCCATAAAATGACCTACGAAGTAGGCTGTGAGTGTAATAATTGTAACTAAGACGCCTTGGATAAGGACATCAATACCGAGTCCACCGGAGAAGACGCCTTCGTCAGAGCTTCTTGGCTTTCTCTTCATTATATCCTTTTCAGCCTTTTCCATGCCGAGTGCAAGTGCCGGCAGACAGTCTGTTACGAGGTTAATCCACAGAAGGTGTACAGGCTTTAAGATTGTAAAGCCCATAAGTGTTGCAAAGAAGATAGAAAGTACTTCTGAGAGGTTTGAAGAAAGCAGGAACTGGATTGACTTTCTTATATTGTCGTATATTCTTCTGCCTTCCTCTACTGCTGAAATAATTGTTGCGAAGTTATCGTCAGCGAGAACCATATCGGCAACGTTCTTTGTAACGTCTGTACCTGTGATACCCATTCCGACGCCGATATCGGCATTCTTTATTGAAGGAGCGTCGTTTACTCCGTCGCCTGTCATAGCTGTAATCTTGCCCTTTTGCTGCCAAGCTTTGACGATTCTAACCTTATGCTCAGGCTGAACTCTTGCATATACGGAATAAAGCTCGATCTTTTCATAAAGTTCCTCATCAGAGATATCGTTAAGCTCTGCGCCTGTTATAGCCTGCGAAGCATCTGTGATAATTCCGAGCTCTTTAGCGATAGCAACGGCTGTATCCTTGTGGTCGCCGGTTATCATAATAGGTCTGATACCTGCACCCTGACACTCTACGATAGCTGCCTTTACCTCAGGTCTTACAGGGTCAATCATACCGGTAAGTCCCACATAGCAAAGCTCCTGCTCGAGGAATGTATCGCTATAATCTGTTGGTTCTTCGTCCCAGCTTCTCATAGCCAGAGCCAAAACTCTGAGTGCTCTGTCTGCCATATCCTTATTTGCTCTTAGAATCTGCGCCTTGACCTGATCGGTCAGTGCCACGACCTTGCCGTCTATAAGAGCCTTTGTGCAACGTCTTAGAATTTCGTCAGGTGCGCCCTTTGTATACTGTGTGATGACTCCGTCGGCACCCTTATGGACAGTTGTCATCATCTTTCTCATAGAATCGAAAGGAGCTTCGCCGAGTCTTGGGAATGACTCCTTCTCGACATTCTTAGGAAGTCCGAGTTTATTAGCGTAGTTGACGAGCGCACACTCTGTCGGTTCGCCGATTGCCTCGTTTTTATCGAGGTCTAAATCTGCGTCAGAGCAAAGCGACATTCCTCTAGCGAGGAGCTGTTCGTCACAGCCGTAATGCTCAACTACTGTCATCTTATTCTGTGTAAGAGTACCTGTCTTGTCAGAGCAGATAATCTGGGCACAGCCGAGTGTTTCGACAGCTGTGAGCTTTCTTATAACGGCATTTCGCTTTGACATATTTGTTACACCGATTGACAAAACGATTGTAACAACTGTTGCGAGACCTTCCGGGATAGCTGCAACTGCGAGGCTGACTGCTACCATAAAGGTATCGATAAGTGTATGCTTGGTGATATCCGGATAAGCTCTGATAAGGTTTACGCCAAAGATTACCACACAGATTCCGAGTACCAACACGGTAAGAATCTTTGAAAGCTGAGCGAGCTTCTTCTGGAGTGGAGTATCGCCGTCCTGTGCTTTTGTAAGAGCGTCGGCAATCTTACCCATTTCGGTATCCATACCGGTAGCAACTACTACTGCTACGCCTCTGCCGTAAACGACAGTAGAGCCCATATAAGCCATATTCTTTCTGTCGCCGAGTGGGACATCCTTACCATCCTCTGCTGTAAGGGCTTCCTCGCACTTAGTAACCGGCACGGATTCGCCTGTAAGCGCAGCTTCCTCAATCTTAAGGCTTGCGCACTCTATGATTCTACAATCGGCAGGGACGCTGTCGCCTGCTTCTAAAATTACTATATCGCCGGGAACGAGCTCCTCACTGTGAACTGTAATCTGCTTTCCGTCACGCAAAACCTTAGAAGTTGCTGCGGCGATTTCCTGCAAGGCTTCGATAGCGGCTTCTGCCTTGCTCTCCTGAAAAACGCCGAGCACGGAATTGATGATTACAACTGCCATAATAATGATTACGTCTGCAAAGGATTCTCCCTCATAAGCTGCTGTGACGCCTGATACAATTGCTGCTACGATAAGAATAATTATCATAGGGTCGGCAATCTGCTCTAAGAATCGTCTAAGCAGTGTTTTTTTCTTTCCCTCTGCGAGCTTATTTTTGCCGTACTTTGAAAGCCTTGTCTGTGCTTCCTGTGAGGTCATACCCTCGCGCTTGGCATCATACTCGCTGAGCACTTCGGCTGTGCTCTTTAGATACTCCTTCATATCTATTCCTCCGTTAGTATAAAATAAAGCTCACATACAGAAGTCTTCCTGTACATGAGCATCATTACAAAAATATGTTATATGTCTGCTCGTTATACAACAGCAGTTATTATACCATAGCTCCAAGAAAATGTCAAGGATATTTACTGCTTATCAAGGACATTTTCGGCTGAATTAAGAGTTTTGACAGCAAAAGGAAGTTCGAGGCCCTTGCAGGACTGTGCATAATAGTAGCCCTGACAGAAATCGACCTTAAAATGCTCCTTAACCTGCATTGCAACTTCTTTAGATTCTATACCCTCAGCGACAACCTCGAGTCTTATACTCTTAGCGATATTGATAGAATTATTGAGAAGAATCATAGTCTTATCGTTCTGCAAAGCTTCTTCGATAAAGCTTCTATCGAGCTTCAGGTAGCTAATCGGCAGTACCATGAGCTGCTGGAAGCTTGCAGAGCCTGTACCGAAGTCGTCGATAGCGAACTTAAAGCCCAGAGCGTAGAGCTCTTTGATATTGCTTACTACGATATCAGGTGGGTTAGCGCCGACGTGCTCTGTAATTTCAAAGCAGATTTTTGACGGGTTAACATCATACTTTTGCACAATAGAAGCGATAAGGCTGATGAGGTCTGTCTGCATACACTGCGGAACAGAGAGGTTAACTCCGATAAGCTTTATTCCTGCATCGTCGAGCTTACCACTTGCGATAAGCTTACAAACATTCTCAAAGACATATTCGCCGACCTTGAACATTGTTCCGGTCTTTTCTGCGATAGGGATAAATTCATCAGGCATTACATAGCCGAGAATAGGGTCACGAAGTCTTACAAAGGCTTCGGCATTAGTATAGCTCTTTAGCTTCTCGGAATAAATCGGCTGATATACAACCTCTAAGGCTCTGCTGATATTATCAGACTTTAAAGTTCTCTCGATTGTAGCCTTTCTACGTCTATCCATAATCTCTATGCTATCCACATAGGTTATAGTATTCTTATCGTCGCTTGCGACAATCTCATCGACAAGCTCAAGGAAGGTAGTATAGTCAGGGGCATGCTGTGGGTAGCTTATGAGGCACAGTGAAGCCGACAAAATAGTCTTCATTTCCTCAAATCCCCAAGGTTCCTTCATACGCTGGCTTATGCTATCCATTACGAACTTCGGTTCGGAGCTTTCATTCACAAAGCACAGTGCAAACGCACCACCACCGAATGAGAACGAGTTGCCGTATCTTACATACTTAGAAATATAATTAGCGAAAGCTTTATTGACCTTAGATGCAATTTGTCCACCGAACATATCCGAGAGGAACTTTGCGTCATTGAGCTTAACGATAAGTACCGAGAAGTTCATACCTGTAGACGTATACGCCTTACAGTCGCTCTCGAAGGACTGTCTTGAAAGAAGCTTTGTGACGCTATCCACTGAAGCGTCGTTTGCCTGATAAAGCATACTGATTATCGTAATATACAGAATTGCTCCAAAGCATTCTACCAGATATCTTGGGTTATAGAGCTGGATTACCGATGGTACTAAAGTGAGCACAGAGGTTACATATATCACAACTCGCATTGACCTTCCGAAGAAGTCCGTATGCTTTAGCACAAAAACCATAAGAAATACGAGGTAATAAAAAGCGACAACATAGCCTATCCAGATATATTTTCCTCTATGATATACTCCGTTTGAATCAAAGTAGAAAAGCAGTTTAAGCAGTGGATTAAAGGCAATCATAACTGCCATAAATGAAAACGGGACAACAAGCTGGCACTTTCTCTTGAAGGTCATTCGCACGATAGGCTCTGCCATTACTACAAAGTATGAAACAACGAGGAATGAGGTTGCCGAGTGGAAAAGATAATACAACATATTTATTATCCACTTAGCTGTCATAAGGCCTTCTCTATTGTTTATGAGTATTGTTCCTATATCAGCGAGGGTAGCAAGTCCACCCGTGAGCATGAGCACCTCAAAGATTCTACTCTTAAAGGAGATAACATTCTTCTTTATATAAAAGGTGACAAGTAGCACTGTACACAAAAGTAATGCACAAATATCAAAGTGCACGATGTAATTCACGATACCTCTCCCCCTATCAAAATTATATATACCTTTTTTATTATAGCACATAAGATTAAATTGTCAATATATATTGCAAAAACACATTAATCGACTCTGCAACGCTTTAGCACTATACTATATAAAATATTGTTTTTGAAGAATTAAAGGTCGGATACAGTTTTGTAACATTTAATTCATAGCAGTTCACCAATTTGCACATAGTCAAACAGTAATTTTTGTATATTATTACTAATGTTGAAATTTAAAAGTCCCTGTTGGACTTGACAAAACAGTATTTTTGAGTTATTATATTACAAGATGGTTACAATGATTACAATTTGATTGTAACCTTTAGACGACAAAATTTCGAAACTACAAAATGATATGTACATAAAATAGAGAAAGGATTTGTTACTATCAGAACCTATAAGCTTAAGATGCTCAAGAGAATTCTTGCCACATCGCTTGCAGTGCTTATCGCACTCGGCGTAGGTACAGCGTTCCTTGGCGAAACAGACAACGTAATTACATCTCAGGCTACACCTGAGCTTGAAGAATATCAGCAGCAGCTCCAAGAGCTTCAATCTCAGCAGGATGCTCTCAACACAAAGATTGAGAGTGCTTCGAATAATCTTGAAGACCTCACTCAGAAGAAGCAGTACATTGAGGAACAGATTAAGGTCCTTGAGGAAAAGATTTATCTTGTTGATGCTTACACACAGGAGCTCGAGGTTACTATCGCTGATATTAACCTTAAGATTCACGAAAATTCACAGGCTCTTGATGAAACAGAGCAGGAAATCCAGAACGGTGTTGCTGCCTATCAGGAAAGACTGCGTGCACTTTATATCGCCGGCAACAGCTCATACGCTGATGTTCTTATCGACAGCGACAACTTCTACGATATGCTTATGCGTGTAGAGCTCATCAAGAGAGTTTCTGAGCATGACAGCAATATTATCACAGGACTTGTTGAGCTTGAAGAAGAATACAAGGGTATTGAGGATATCCTCAAGGCTGACATGGATGATATCTCGGCAACAATGCAGACTTATCAGGAAAATCTCTCTCAGCTTTCTACCGACAAGGCAGAGTTTGACAGATTAAAGGCTGAAAATGAACAGTCACTCCAGGATATTGAAGCACAGATTAAGGATATTGAAAATCAGCTCAGTGAAAATTCTCAGGCACAGAGCAGTGTCCAGCACGATATTGACACCTACACTACTACAACAACTACAACCACCACAACTACAAGACAGCCTGCAAACACAGGTAACGGTGGTGGTAACTACAATACAAACGTAGAGTATGAAGACGGCGACATCGAGGCGGTTGTTGAGTACGCTAAGGGAATGGTTGGCGGAAGATACGTTTGGGCAGGCGAACAGTACAGAGCTACTGACTGTTCAGGTCTTGTTCTTCTCAGCTACCGTCAAATAGGTATTTCTCTTCCACATAAGGCTTCCTGGCAGGCAAGCTACGGCAGAGAGGTAAGCTATGACGAAATGAAGCCGGGCGACCTTATCTTCTACGGCTACGGCAGTAGTTATTCAAGCATCTATCACGTTTCTATGTATATCGGCAACGGACTTATGGTTCACGCTGAAAGCACAGCAACAGGTATTGTAATTTCTTACGTTAGAGATTACGCACACATTGTTGTTATCAAGAGACTTGTAGAATAATAAAAAATACGGTATCGCATTTTATGTTGCGGTACCGTTTTTATTTGAGCTTTAATTTTCTAAGGAGCTTTCCTACGAAGGCTCTTATTTTTTTATACACAATTCTGAGAGGGTAAATAAGATATATCGCCCACTTATACAGCTTATATCCAAAGCTATTCAGAGAGACCTTCTTCTCTCCTCGCCACATTTCCTGCAGTACGCCTATAACAGCGCTGTCGGGAATGTTTTTTTCTACCTTCATACAATTGTCGCCGAGTATATTATATCCGTTAGGCAAGACCTTAATTATTCTATGTAGTACATACTGCTCGCCTCTTTTATAAAGTGGGACATCGAGCTTCTTTAGCCTTTCACCCTCTTTAAGAGGTCGCACAACTATCGTATCACGCCTATCTCTAAGCATAGGATACATGCTCACGCCTGAGGTTGTACTGACAAAGACGCCCTCTTTACGCAATATATCCTCGATTTTTACTGCATCAATCATTTACAAGGAAGCCTTCCTTTTCCATTTTATCGAGCATAGCTCTTGTATCTGCTTGTGCCTTTTCGGCATCGACCTCATACTTTTCGCAAAGGAGTGCAGCAATCTCGCCTTCTGACTTACCTTCGCTTAGCCACACCCATATATCCTTGGCAGTTCCGTTGAGCTTTATAAGTCCGTGAAAGTCATGACTTGCCTCGCCCGTTGCGGCTACCATAATCTGACCTGCTACCTCTCTTAATACAAATCCGTTTTTAATTCTCATTGTCCCTTACCCTTTCTATTTCAAAGCTGTGGCCGGTTATTCCTTCCAGACTACATTTTACAGCATCTTCGCTGATATTGCAATAGAGCTTATACATAGGAACCTGCTTTAGAAGCTTATCGAGGAGCTCAATTGTTCTGACAAGTGCCATTGGTGACTGTGGCATATACACCTGTCCGAGCAGAAAATCCACACTCTCTGATGGTGAAATTCTCTCGAGCTTATTTTCTTCGCCTCTACAGAGAAGGCATATTCCTCCGATTTCGGCACAGGTATTAACCTGCCAACGTTCCTTGCCCGACCATGGTGTGCCATACACCATTGGGCTTTCGCCGTCTTTGGCTGTAACAATCGGCTTATCACCGTTTATGACCTTGACATTTTCGCTACCGAGATATCTTTGCCATAGTGTGATATGGGTAGTCTTTCCTGTTCCACTTGGTGCAGTAAAGAGATACGCCTTGCCCTTATACTCGATAGCAGCACCGTGGAATACAAAGCCGCAAAGCTCGGGCAGTGCCTCGGCGATAGGTCTGTAAAGCTCGGTCAGCTCGACATATTTTAGATTAGGACGCTCGCACTCGCTCATTGCCTTTTGCAGTGCATCGTCTGTAACGAAGGCTTGTATATCGGCATTTCCATTACTCTTTACGATATAGTCCCTCATATACTCTTTACAAAACGGATGCCTGCAGGTAATCTCTGCATAGAGCCCTGCTATTTTAATCGTAAATTTTTCCATAAAATCTCCAAGCTGCAAAAGCTTAAAAAACCGACCGTCAACAGTTATCGCCGACGGTCAGCAGTTGTATTAATAGTCGTTTGTCCATTCTTCGGTTGTTGTCGTTACTATTGGATCTTCCGGCTCTTCAACTGGGCCGGATGTGATAATCACATCACAAGACTTAACGTTAAAGATATCCATTTCAGGTTCTAAATACTGCTTCACTAAAAGCCCCTCCTTACTATTTTATAGGATAATATCATCTCAACCGTTTTATAATTTACAATCTCAATTACATATTATATCACTTTACTACTATAAAATCAACGATTTTCTTTCATCTTATAAAAATTCTTAATTGCGAATAAAAAGCTGTTTATGGAGCAAGCTCCTTCATAACTGCGAGGGCGACCTTCACGCCGTCTACAGCTGACGAAGTAATACCGCCTGCATAGCCTGCACCCTCGCCACAGGGATACAGATTAGGAATACTAATCGAGCGAAAACACTCATTTCTGAGAATTCTCACCGGAGATGATGTTCTTGTTTCGGGAGCAGTCAGGAGTGCTTCGTTATCACCAAAGCACTTCATTCTGCGTGAGAACACGCTAAGGCCTTCCTTCATCATATTGCACACACGCTGTGGAAGAAGCTTCTCGAAATCTGCTGTCCTTACGCCTATTGCATAGGTTGGTGAAAGCTTATCGGAGAGTCTTGGCTTACCTGACAAAAATCCACCGACAGTTGTTGCTGGAGCAAAATATCCACCCGTTTGCTTATAGGCATTCTTCTCTATTTCTCGAGCGAAGTACATACCGTCGAGCACGCCACTTCCGTAGTCGTTTTTATTGACCGAAGCGACAAGTGCGGCGTTGGCGTTTTTTCCGTCTCTTGCAAACTCGCTCATACCGTTTGTTACTATAGAAGCCTGCTCGCTTGCAGAAGGCACCACAAACCCTCCCGGACACATACAAAAAGTATATACAGCTTGTCCATCTTTTCTTGTATAGGAGAGCTGATACTCACCTTTTGGGAGAAGCGGATTACCTGCACATTTTCTGTACAGACTTTCCTCGACATCGGCTTGCAAGTGCTCAATTCTTGCACCAATCGCAAACGGCTTAGACTCCATTGCTACGCCCTTAGAGCAAAGCATTTCAAAGGTATCTCTTGCCGAATGACCTGTAGCGAGGATAACGGTCGAGGCTTCAAACTGCTTATCGCCTGCGTGAACTACAGAAATTTCGCCGTTTTGCAACTCGTAGCCGTCGAATTGCGTTTCAAAATACACCTGACCACCGAGAGCTATTATTTCTTCTCTGATAGCCTTTACGACTGTTCTTAGCTTATCTGTACCGATATGCGGCTTTGCCTTAGTGAGAATCTCACTCGGTGCGCCGAACTCCACGAGGCTTTTCATAACATATCTACATAGCGAGTCTTTAATTCTTGTGACTAGCTTTCCGTCAGAAAATGTTCCTGCACCGCCCTCTCCGAACTGCACGTTTGTATTGCTATCGAGCTTTGAGCTTTCCCAGAAGGCAGTGACCTTTTCAACACGCTTATCGACGCTGGCGCCTCTTTCAAGGACTATAGGCTTATATCCATTCCGGGCAAGTGTAAGGGCGCAAAACATTCCTGCCGGGCCAAAGCCGACAACTATCGGTCTGCCATTCTTTTTAGCTGTACCCTTTACTACGTCGAGCCCGCCGTCAGTTATATAATTAAAGCCGAGCGTTTCTGCGAATGCTTTTTCTCTATTTTTTTCACGCAAGCTGACCACGACAGAATGAACGAAGAATATATTACTGTGGTTTCTGGCGTCAAGCGAGGTTTTGTATATATCCGCCTCAAAAGCCTCGCCCGATTTGAGCGAAGCTTTCTTCAAAGCTTTTTCTATTACCTCGTTCTTACTGCAATCAAGAGGTGCTTTTATCGGGCCAATAATGACAGGCATTGTACTTCCCTCCAAAAAAGGATTGCCGAACAGCCTTAACAAAGGATGCTCGGCAAGTTATTATCTTATTGTTACTTCGGAGCTATCGTCGCCCCCTAATTCGGGAAGCTGTGGCTTGTCAGTAATTGTGAATACGACTTCCTTTGTGCCGTAGCACCACACAGTATCAACATGAGGAGCGTATATCTTTACAGCTCTGGTATATGAGCCGTTATCGAGTGCCGAGGACTGCATATCATACTCAGCGATAAGGTCGTTAGCGCTGAGATTTTCCATAACATCCTGCGGGCCATAGATAACTACGCTTGTGAGAGCCTTTGTTGAAAGCACAGCCATTTTATCCATCGGAACTCCGATAACCTTAATGTTACTGCTCGGGATAGTAAATTCCTTAGAAACAAAGCCTGTTGAATCGAAGTTAACCGTGACAGTATCTATGCCGGACGTACTCGTCTGACCGGCATCAAGTGACACAGCAAATGTCACAGGGTCTTCAAGGTTTATTGTATTAAGGTTAATATATCCGAGGTGGATTGTATCCTGATTTAAAATATCGCTGTTCTTTGACATTATCTCGATGCTATCGGTTGAAAGGCTATACTTGATAATGCTTGTATCGAAGTTATCGGGCACGCCCTGATAATCGAAGCTGAACTTCATATCCTTCAAGAAGTATACAGGGAAGTTAACCGAGATAGGCTCATAGTCGAGTTCAAATGAGCTATCGTCGATGAGCGAGCCGTCCTCAGAATAGAGAAGCAGTTTGCCGTCTGATGTTGTATAAGCTTCTGTAAGAACCTTCTTCTGGTCTATAGCAAATACAGCATAGCTAACCTTCTGCACAAGCTTTTCAGGACCTGTAACATTTATTGTTGCAGGACTAACCACTGGAGTATCGAGTGAATAGCCTTCGTCGGCACTGATTGATGTAGCTCTTACCTGCAATGGAACTGCAACAGTCTTGATGTAGTCAAACTTGACCTTTACCGTTTCCGGACTAATATTCAAGACCTCACACGAGCCGTCGTTAGCAGTAACCTTGATGTCCAGCTCATATGTGCCCGGGCCTGTTACTTCTGACAAGTCAACGGTAGCTGTAAGGTCCTCAGCGGTGTAATTACCAATCTCGTATCTCATACCGCTTATGCTTATATCAGCAAGTGTTCCCTTATCATAATCGAGGGCTGCAAGCCCCTGCGCATTGGCAGTTGTACCTTCCATATTGAGTGCTACAGGAACGTCATCTACTGTAAGATAAATTGTCGGATATAAAGTTATAGAGAGGATAAACCAGATAATTATTGCAAGCACTATAGAAAGTATTCTAAGTCCTATATCCTGGCTAAATCTCTTGCGAAGTCCTACGCGTCTTTTTTCCATTTGGACCTCACTTTCTCAGCAAAAGGTTTCTTTTCCTTCTTCTGTGAAGAAGCCTTTTCAGGCAGTAGCCTGTTCTTCAAAAGCTTCTTTAAGCTGTCTTTTGTAAATCCTCTTGTAAGCTCGCCGTCTTCTGCAACAGATACTGTACCTGTTTCTTCAGAAACGACAATTACAATAGCGTCTGAATTTTCACTCATACCGATTGCGGCACGATGACGTGAGCCGAGCTGCTTATTGATAAGCTCTTCCTTTTGTGGCTTAGGAAGGAAGCAGCCTGCCGCCAGAATCATTCCGTCACGCATAATAACCGCACCATCGTGGAGTGGTGTATTAGGGAAGAATATATTACATATAACTGCCTCACTTGGAGTACAGTTAAGGACTGTACCTGTATCAATCTGCTCGCCGAGTCTGGTCTGTCTTTCGCACACGATAAGTGCACCGGTAGCAGTAGAGGCAAGTTCATAAACTGAATTGCCTATAACGTCGATAGCCTTAGCCCAGCTTTCGTCGCCATACTCAGAGTCGCTGCCGTTAAACACGCTGGCGATATCCACAAACTTTGTTCTACCGAGCTTTTCGAGAATACGTCTTAGCTCAGGCTGGAACATAATAATGATAGCCAAAATTCCCCACTGGAATATGTTTTTGAGGATAAAGCTCATTGTCTTGAGCCCTACCACATCGGCAATCAAATAAGCAACAACCAATACGCCGATACCCTTTACCAGCTGCTGAGCTCTTGTTTCTTTGACGAGCTTAAAGCATTTAAAAAGAAGGTATGAAAGCAAAAGCATATCGAGTATATCTGCGATGCCTACCGACTTACACACACTTAGGAATGCGTTTAGGATATCTCCCACGGTTATCACTTCCTTTCTTTTAATCATAGTTCTACATAATATATTTTATCATACAATTTTAAAAATCACAAGGGGTTTTTTAGCTTTTTTACAATTTTTTTATCGCTTTACACAGCATATCCACCTGTGCCTCGTTATTGAACACCGAAGGCGAAAATCTTACCACGCCATTTTCGAGTGTATCGAGGTATTTATGGGCAACAGCGGCACACTGATATCCACCACGCAATGCAAAGCCTTTTTCTGATAAAATGTCTGCGACTTCAGAGGAATGCATACCCTTTATGCTAAACGCGACTATCGGCAGGTACTCGCCATTATCTCTGTGGATAGTTATATTTTTCATACTCTTAAGTCTTCTTATGAGTCTATCACACAGCATTTCTTCCTTAGCGTGAATTCTCTCTATTCCCACTTTTTCAACAAACTCGATACCCTTACCGAGCCCGATAATGCCGACTGTATTGAGTGTTCCGCTTTCTAATTTTTCTGGCATAAAGGGTGTCTGCTCGGTTTCGGTCGAGGTTGTACCTGTTCCACCCTCGATAATTGTCGACAGTTCATACTCGCCGTCAGATATAAGGAATCCTGTTCCACTTGGCCCATACAGTCCTTTATGACCGGGCATACAGAGAAAGTTTACACCACTGCCTACCTTTAGCGGCATTATTCCTACGGCCTGTGCAGCGTCGCATATCAACACCAAGCCTTTTTCTTTGCATAGGCCTGCTACTTGGCTTATCGGCAGTACCCTACCCGTTACATTTGAGGCAACCGTACACACTACTGCTTTTGTATTTTTCCTTATAAGCTTTTTTAGGTCCTCGAGCGTTTCATCGTCGCTTTCGCACACCTTAAAAACCGAAGCTTCCACGCCACTTTTCATCATTGCGCACACAGGCCTTGCGACAGAATTATGCTCCAGTGACGAAATAATAACGTGGTCGCCTTCCATTAAGATGCCCTTGATTGCGAGGTTTAGAGAATGCGTACAGTTAAGTGTGAAGATAGTATTCTCCACTCTTGCGCCGAAGAGCTCCGATGCTTTTGACCTTACCTTATACACTTCTTTTGCTACTTGCACAGACATTTTATGGCCACTTCTGCCGGGGTTTCCACCGTAAATTTTCACTGCCTGGGCTACTGCCCTTGCGACCGACGGAGGCTTGGGATAGGTTGTTGCAGAATTATCAAAATATATCACAGTACACCTCGCCCCCTTCTAAAGCTGTTTTTTCGCCTTAATCTCTATTCCCTCCTGCGAGAGAATATCCCGTGCTCTTTGGTAATCTCCTGATACTCTTATACTATAGCCACAGCCCTTTGCCATATCCTTGGGAGTTTTTATGACCTCGCTTTGTATCCCCGACCTTTTCAAAACTGCTTGAGCCTTTATCGCATAGGTTACAGATGACAGCGAAAAGATACTGATGCTTCTTTTATTCATATTCGTTTCACCTACTTTTATAGATAGCACCCTTCTGTATATGGTGACTCTAACTATACTATGCTGCCGTGTGCTTTTTCGACACGTCTATCTTCTTGCATTATATCTTATGCTGATTCATATAAATTCACATAGGACAAATTACAGAAACGGAGGATAGCTATGCTACAATACTTTGTAAAAGAAATAACCGAGGGAGAGGACTTAGAGCTTGGGCTACCGCAGGAAGAAGCACTAAGACGGCTCGAAGACGAGGGCGCAAACGAGCTTTCAAAGCCGAAGAAGAAAAAACCGCTCGGCATTTTCATCAATCAGTTCAGGGATATTATGGTGCTTATACTGCTCTGTGCAACGGTTATTTCAGTCCTACTAGGCGAGTTATATGATTCTGTCACAATACTGCTCATTGTACTTATAAACTCTGCAATAGGCTTCTTTCAGGAATATAAGACCGAAAAGACCTTAGAAGCACTTGAGCAGATGACGGCACCGACCTGCAAGGTATATCGTGACGGAAGGCTTATTACAATCCCTGCAAGAGAGCTTGTAAGGGGCGACGTAATCGAGCTCGAGTCGGGTGACAGAGTTCCTGCTGACTGTTTTGTAATTTCGCAAGAACGACTCACCTGCGACGAGTCGATTCTGACAGGTGAGCCTGACGGATGCGAAAAGAGAGCTTGTGAAAACGAGCTTACCACCGACTCGCTAAGCCTTCCTTATCTAGTGTATATGGGCACAACGGTTCTAAAAGGACGGGCAACCTGCGAGGTGGCAGTTACCGGCGTACAGACACATATGGGCAAGGTATCTGATATGCTCTCAGAAATTGATGAGGGCATGACTCCGCTTCAGAAAAAGCTCTCTGACCTTGGAAAAACGCTGGCGATAATATGTGTTGCAGTATGCGTTATAGTATTTGTTACCGGTATACTTTACGGTCAGCCGACAATGGAGATGCTTATGACGGGGCTTTCTATTGCTATTGCGGCTATTCCCGAGGGGCTGGCGGCGACTGTTACAATTGCGCTTGCTCTGGCTGTAAGGCGAATGCTAAAGCAAAACGCCTTTGTTCACAAGCTACACAGCGTAGAAACGCTCGGCTGCGCGTCGGTTATCTGCACCGACAAGACCGGCACACTCACCGAAAACAAGATGACAGTAACAACAATCTGCACTCCCGACAATGACTTTTCTGTATCGGGAACCTCTGACAGCATAGCGGGGCAAATCCAAAGCGAGAGAGAGGATTTTTGCAAGGAAGATTTACGCAGGCTTCTCATATGCTCTGTTATTTGCAACAACGCTTCAATCGAGCGAGATACTTCGGCAAAGAGAGAGGCACATTGGCGATTGCAGGGTGACCCCACCGAATCGGCTTTGCTTGTCGCTTGTGCAAGAGGCGGAATAACAAAAGATGAACTGAAAATCAAGAGGCTCTCGGAGGTTCCCTTTGAGAGTGAATCCAGGCAGATGTCAGTAACGGCAATGCTGGGCAATGAAGAAATCACCTGCATAAAGGGTGCGCCAGACAAGATTTTATCGCAATGCGACCACATCGCACTTAACGGCGTTATAGTAGGACTTGATACAAAGCTCAGACAACTTATGCTGGAAAAAAGTGATTTGCTCGCAAGCAGGGCACTACGAGTAATCGCATTTTCTCAAAAGCAGGATGGAAAAACTATTTTCTTAGGTCTTATGGGGCTACTCGACAAGCCAAAGGAAAAGGCAAGGCAGGCTGTCAAGCTTTGCTCTAAGGCACATATTCGCACAGTTATGATAACCGGCGACCACAAGCTTACTGCGACAGAAATTGCAAGGCAGGTCGGAATATTCCATTCGGGCGATATTGCCCTTACAGGCGAGGAGCTAGCTGCACTCACCGACGCCGAGCTTTACGAGATGCTCGACAAGGTATCGGTCTTTGCGAGGGTCAGCCCAGCCGACAAGCTGAGAATTGTTCGTGCTTTCAAGTCGAAGGGGCATATTGTTGCTATGACGGGTGACGGAGTGAACGACGCGCCTGCTGTCAAGGAAGCTGACATCGGTGTAGCTATGGGTGTTCAGGGCACTGATGTCACCAAGAATACTGCTAACGTTATACTGCTTGATGATGATTTTTCCACGCTCGTCGGAGCAGTAAGACAGGGACGAACAATCTACTCGAACATACGAAAATCCGTGAGATATCTAATCTCCTGCAATATCGGTGAGATAGTAACAATGCTCTTTGGGATAATACTTGGGCTACCCGTTGTGCTGCTGCCATTACAGATACTCTTTGTAAACCTTGTGACAGACGGGCTCCCTGCCATTGCACTAAGCCTTGAGCCAACCGAAGAAAGTGTAATGAAGCAAAAACCACGAAAATCCACCGACAGCTTTTTTGCAGGTGGACTTTTATCGAGAATTATCTTCAGAGGCTTGCTCATAGGATTATGCACCCTTGGCTCGTTCGTGCTGTCGCTAAGGCTGTCGGGGTCGTTAGAGGTAGCGAGAACGTCGGCACTTTTCACGCTCGTTATGTCACAGCTTATACACGTCTTCGAGTGCAAGAGTGAAGAAAAAAGCATTTTGACGGTAAGGCATTTTTCAAATCCGTTTATGCTTATAGCCGTAGCGTTCTCGCTTATATGCCTAATCGGTGCAATCTATCTAAGTCCCTTGCAGACGGTGTTTTCTCTCACGGCACTTAGCTATAAAGAGCTTTTGGTGGCTATATTTTTCTCACTGGTTGTTCCTCTGGCTTCGGCTTTTTTCACCAAAAAACGTGCCGTAAGTATTAACAAATTGTAAACAATGCTAATAGGCATTGAAATCTATGTGAAAATGTTATATAATTATTTCGTGCAGTTGAAGATTTTTAAGCATTTTGAATAACTTAACTGCGAAATTTCACACAGATTGGGGAGGAACTCAATGAAAAACTACGAACACAGTAATATCAAGAACATAGCTCTTGCAGGCCACGCAGGTTCAGGAAAGACCTCGCTTGCCGAAGCTTTGCTTTATAGATGCGGTGCTACTGACAGACTTGGTAAGGTTGCAGACGGTAATACAGTATGCGACTATAACGCTGACGAAATCAAGAGAAAGTGCTCTGTATACACATCACTTGCTTCTTTTGAAACAGCTAACGCTAAGCTCTCACTCGACGAGCTGAAAATCAATCTTCTTGACACTCCGGGACTTTTCGATTATGCAAACGGCATGACCGAAGGTATTGCAGCTTGTGACTGTGCAGTTATCACAGTATCTGCTAAGTCAGGCGTTAAGGTTGGTACACACAAGGCTTATGACTGTGCTACAGAGCTCAAGAAGCCAAAGATGTTCGTTGTAACAAAGCTTGATGACGAAAACGCAAACTTCAATAACGTACTTACACAGCTCAAGGCTGAATTCGGCCCGACAGTTTGTCCTGTAGTAGTTCCTGTTATTGCTGACAGAAAGATTGTATCTTATGTAAACCTTATTGAAATGAAGGCTTACAAGTATGACGATAAGGGCAACGCCGTTGAAACCGATATGCCTACAGCAGAAATTTCTGCTAAGATGGAATATCGTATTGACGGTCTTGTTGAAGCTGTATCAGAAGCTGTTGCTGAAACCGACGAGGCACTTTTTGAAAAGTTCTTCTCCGGTGAAGCATTCACACAGAAGGAGCTTATCGACGGTATCCACAGCGGTATGAAGTCCGGTATCATCACTCCTGTAACTTGCGTATCCTCTACAACACTTGCAGGTGTTGATATGCTTCTTAAGGAGCTTTGCCTGCTCGTTCCTCATCAGAGCGACGATGATGTTATCGAGGCAGTTTCCGGCGACGATATTGTTGAAATCAAGTGTGCTAAGAGCGAACCGCTTTGTGCATTCGTATTCAAGACAATTGCTGACCCATTTGTTGGAAAGATGTCCTTTATCAAGGTATACAGCGGTGTTCTCACTGCAGGTAAGGATGTAATAAACGCTACTAACGGCGAAACCGAAAAGGTTGGTAAGCTTGTTACTCTTGTTGGTAAGAAGCAGATTGATATGCCAAGTGCATCTGCCGGTGATATTGTTGTTGCAACCAAGATGAACGTTAACACTAACGATACTATCTGTGACCCAGCCAGAGTTGTAGCACTCGAAAAGATTACATTCCCTAAGCCTTGCTACAATATGGCTATAAAGGCTAAGAAGCAGGGCGACGAAACCAAGATTTCCAATGCTATGGCAAGACTTCTCGAGGAAGACCTCACTCTCTCCTACGAGCTTGATACATCCACTAATGAAACTATCCTTTCTACTCTCGGTGGTCTTCACCTTGACAGCGTTGTTGGCAGACTTAAGGACACCTTCGGCGTAGAGGTTGAAACTGATGTTCCTAAGATTTCTTACCGTGAGACAATCCGTAAGAAGGTTAAGGTTCAGGGTAGACACAAGAAGCAGTCCGGTGGTCACGGCCAGTACGGTGACGTTTGGATTGAATTCGAGCCATGTGTATCTGACGAGCTTATCTTTGAAGAAAAGGTATTCGGTGGTGCAGTTCCTAAGAACTACTTCCCTGCTGTTGAAAAGGGACTTCAGGACTGCGTAAAGAAGGGCCTTCTCGCAGGCTTCCCTGTTGTTGGTGTCAAGGCTATCTTAGTTGACGGCTCATACCACCCTGTAGACTCTTCTGAAATGGCATTTAAGATTGCTGCTTCACTCGCATTCAAGGACGGCATTCCACAGGCTGACCCTGTACTCTTAGAGCCAATCGGTGCTCTCAGCGTTTGTGTTCCGGATGACAACACCGGTGATATGATGGGCGAGCTCAACAAGCGTCGTGGCAGAGTTTTAGGTATGACACCTGCTGACAAGAAGGGCCTTACCGAAATCGTTGCTGAGGTTCCTATGAGCGAGATGACTGACTTCGTTCTTCTTCTCAGACAGATGACTCAGGGCAGAGGCTACTTTACATTCGAAAAGCTTCGCTACGAACAGCTCCCTGGACATCTTGTATCCGGCGTAATCGCAAAGTACGCTTCAATTAACAACGCATAAAAGAATTTTTTTCATAATTTAATCCTTCTTTAATGAAAATACCACATCCAAAATTGGATGTGGTATTTTTTCGTATATTTAGTTTTAGTTAAGCTCTGAGAGTTCCTTTTGCCATACTGCAAAGCAGGCATCTGAAGGCATACTTAAATCTCCTCTTGGCGACAGACTTACAGAGCCTGTTTTTGCACCATCTGTGAGGCAGGAGCGCTTAAACTGCTGTGCAAAAAATCTTCTGAAGAAGGTAGTGAGCCACTTTAGAATAGTAGCGTTGTCATAATCATTTTTAAACACATAGCAAGCCATACGATATATCTTCTTTGGCGAGTAGGAATATCTTACTGCGTAGTACAGGAAAAAGTCGTGAAGCTTGTACGGACCGACGAAATCCTCTGTCTTTTGAGTCATCGTATCGGCGCTTTCGTTAGTTGGCAACAGCTCCGGCGAAACCGGTGTATCGATAATATCGATAAACGCCTTTTGCAAAGCCTCTGTACCAAACCTGCCTGCGTATTCTCTTACAACTTCTCTTACGAGAGTTTTAGGAACTGTAGCGTTCACGCCATACATTGACATATGGTCGCCGTTATAGGTCGCCCATCCAAGAGCCAGCTCTGAAAGGTCGCCTGTTCCTACGACAAAGCCGTTTTCTGCATTAGCGATATCCATAAGCACCTGGGTACGTTCTCTTGCCTGGGCGTTTTCGAACACTACGTTGTGATTTCCGATGTCGTGAGAAATGTCGGCAAAATGCTGTTTTACAGACTCTGCAATGCTTACCTCTCTGAAATCTACGCCAAGCTCTTCGCAGATAATCTGTGCATTAGAGCGTGTTCTCTTTGTAGTGCCAAAGCAAGGCATTGTAATCGCTTTTATATCACTTCTGCTCATACCGAGAAGTTCCACAGCCTTCACACAAACCAAAAGTGCAAGTGCAGAATCGAGCCCACCTGAAATGCCGATAACAAGGGATTTTGCGCTTGTATGCTCTATTCTTTTTTTAAGCCCTCTCGCCTGAATTTCAAAGGTTTCCTCACAGCGTTTTTTGATAAGTGCTGCATCTGTCGGCACAAATGGGTTCTTAGCGATTTTTCTTGTAAGCTCGGTCTTTTCTATATCGAGGTCAAAGAGTGTCGGGAATATTCCAGCATCCTCGCTGTTGCCGACTGAAAAAAGCTTGCTCGCTCTTCTTGTCATAACTGCTACGCCAAGGTCAAGCTCGGTAGTGGTAACGCCTGCCTCGAAGCCTTCGTATTCCTCGATTATTCTGCCACTTTCACAAATTCGTCTTGTTGCACCATAGACGCTATCGGTTGTGGATTCGCCTTCTGAGCCACTTACATAGACATACGAGCACATAAGCTCTTTTGAAACAACTACTGCGTGCTGTCTTACCGTATCGCTTACGCTTACAAGCTGTGGCATTGACGCACAGTTGCAAATAACGGTTGCGCCAAGTGACACAAGCGAGCTTGCAACTCCGGACATGACACTTGCGTCACTTCCGACCTCAAAGCCGATTTTGAGTGAGCCGAGCTTTTCGCATTCGAACACAGTCTGCATCATAAGGGATGCTCTATCGGAGATTGTTATCGCTTCAAAGCGACCGTTATAACAGCTAAACCAACGTGAGAGTCTATCATCCTGCATTGTTCTTGGGACAAAAGCTATCATCTCGCCCTTTGAAAGCACCATAACGCCATCGTAAAGCTTTCCCTTGGCTCTCAGAGGCATTCCGACAGCTATCAAAGAATTTAGTTCCTTTGTGCTATCGGCGATACGGCAAATTGCCCTTTCGCATTCATCAAGAAGTGTATCTGAAAAGAAAATATCTCCACAGGTTGAGCCCGACAGACAAAGCTGTGGGAATACTATTATGCTTGCGCCCTGATTTGAAGCCACTGCAATCTGCTCTAAAATTGCACTCTCGTTGTAGCTGACATCGGCTACCTTGATTTTTGGGCTACAAGCCGAAACCTTTATAAAACCATCGGTCATTTCTAAAACCTCTTTTCATATAAAATCGTGTTCAACATAAGTATACTCCTTTTTTTGTAAAATTGCAAGAATTATCGCTCTTTTTTGCCCTATGCACAATACTTTTCACAAATTGATAAAAATAGACTTGATTTTACAAAGTCAAAATGTTATAATTATTAAGCAAAGAAACAGAGGAGACAATGCTATGGCGATATATCTTTATCACTATTATGACAAAACTATCGGCCCTTTCAAGAACCTCTCTGACCTCACCGACGAGGAGGCCAACAAGATTCTTCTTGATATGAGAGATTCAAGGCCTTATTCACAGCCTGCACAGCGTGATGTTCTTTATATGAAAAGACGCAGGCAGTACGAAAAGCTCGCTTACGACAAGTTTGTAGCAATGGGTGGAAAGCCCGAGCGAACTTCTCCGCACTATATGGTTGTAGAGTACTGCAAGTGGATGAGCGAATGGTACCAGAACAGCGGATTTGTTATGCTTCCTATCGAGAAGTTTGACAAGTCGACAATCTCTTTCACATATGGAGATATGTCGCAGAACTTCGGCCCACTCACTGATGAAAACAATCGCCCATACAGAGGCAAGCTTTTCAACTACGAGCAGATTTTAAAGGTCATTGAGGAATACGGGCTACCACAAGAATGGAATCCTGACGGAGAACTGGGGCCTGAACGATACATTGAAGTTCAAGTCTGGAGCGACAAGGTGCTCTCAGATTTTATAAAATAATTAAGAAGTATTTATATTGGAGGTAAAACTTTATGGCAACAATCGTATACGGCTGGGGAAATGTTATAAAATACAAAAAGCTCATGGGCTACGAATGGTGTAGCACCTGCTGCAGCTTCAAGCCTAGATACATTTCCAAGCTTGTTTTCAGAGTTCATGTCAGCTACATACCACTTTTTATGAAAACTAAAGGCTATTTTATGGTTTGCAAGAATTGTGAAAACGGTAAGGAAATCACCAAGGAACAATTCAAGCAGCTTAAAGAAGCATTCAAGCCTTTGAGCAATTCGCAGGCCAAGAAGTGCTTTAAGGATATCGTAGCTCTCTGCGACCCAATCCACGAGCTTTCTGACGGGGCTATCGACTATGTGCTTCAGACTATTTCGCAGACTTATCCTGTTCTGGCTAACGACACAATTGCAAGCTTCTACCGTAAGCTTGTTACTGACGTTATCGGTGAAAGACTTGAGCGTCAGCGTGCATTTGCTCAGCAGCAGGCAGCATATCTTCAGCAGCAGGCAGCAATGCAGGCAGCGACACAGATTCCACAGCAGCCTCAGTTTTAATAAGACAAAATTTAATAAAAATACAAAGGCTTGGAAAGCACATTCGCTCTCCAAGCCTTTTATTATCTAAAGAGGATTATATAAAGCTTAGTCAAATACTACAGGTTCAACTGTATAGCCTGCATCCTCGAGGCCCTTTATGATGCCTGTCTCGCCGTGATAGTGGGCAGCACCGACAACATAGAATACCTTGTCGCCGTTTTCGAGCATCTCGATAGCCTTTTCTATCATACCTGCGTTTCTTTCGTCCATAAGCTGATAGTTATACTCTTCTATTATCTGAAGAAGCTCCTTAGAGATTTCCTCTTCCTCTGCGCCTTCTTCGGGCTCTACTTCCTCCTCTGCCATAAGGGCATCGAGGTCGCCGAGCTTCCAAGCGTCATACATATCCTTTAAAAGTTCTACCTGGTCTTCGTAGTAGTACACGCTTGATTCAAGCATATAGATGTTGAATTCTTCCGGCTGGCCGTAGAGGATGTCCTCCTGAAGCTGTGGAGTTTCGAGCTCAATGATTGGCTTATTCTCCTTATGTGCCTTCTTGAGAAGCTGGTTGTCTATACCGTACTCAGAATCAAGACCTGCATCCTGCATCATTGCCAGCTCAATAAATGATGACCACATAAGCGGATTATACACATCATAAAGATTGCTGTAGAGGCCTTTTTCCTCAAGGATAGCCTTTGCACTCTCGTAGAGCTCTGCATCAATATGGTCTACGATTGTTGTGCCGTCTGTATACATCATCTTAGCGACTGTATTCATCTGAGCTTGCATATCGGACGAATATGTGATTATATCAATTTCTACAGCGAGGCTGTCAGAGCTGTCAAAAGCTTCAAGAATTTCGTCAGGGAATGGGTAGCACTCCTTGCTAAGCGCATGCATAGAGCCGAGGAAGTATATCACTGCACCGTTATCGGATGTAACCTTCCACATTGGTGGAGTAATAGCTGACTCCTCTGCTACAGGTGGTCCGAATGAGCCTGAACTACTATCCGGCTCAGAGCTATCCGGCTCGGAGCTGTCCGGCTCGGAGCTGTCTACTACAGAACTATCAGGCTGTGAGCTATCTACTACGGAACTATCAGGCTCAGAGCTATCTACAACAGAGCTATCTGCTACAGAACTATCTACTACAGAACTGTCTGCGACAGAGCTGTCTTTCTTCGAGGAAGAGCTATCCTCTGCACAAGCTACGAGCGAAAGGCTCATAGTAACAGTGACGATAATTGCTAAAAACTTTTTGAACATTAAAATTCTCCTTTACTTAGAAAACAGAGACTTTTTCTTCTGATACTTGTTTCTCTTTTCACCAAAGCTGAAAGTGATTGTAAAGAGCTTATCTGACATAAAGAGCTTTACTGCTACTGTCATACAGATTACAAGAAGTATAACCTGGTAGATAAGTCCGCCCAGATAGAGTGAGGTGTTACCGAAGATAATATTCTCCTGTGCCATAAATGTATGTGTATATGGAATAGCGTACATAAGCCACTTTGCGCCGCCCATATCCTTAATGCTTACGAACATAGAAATCATATATGGAACCATTGCCATACCCATAATAGGGAGAAGGAGTGTCTGTGAGGACTTTGCATCCTTAGCAAGTGCACCGAGGATAAGTGAGATTGCGAGTGTGATAAGAAGTGACATAAACATCTGTGCACCGAGGAGGATGTATCCGCTTGTTGTCATATTAAGTCCGAGCTGCTGAACAACTGCTTCGTCAATTTCTCCGGACAATGCGCCTGACATACCACCCATCATCTGGTCAAAGCCTACCATAAATGCTACTGCAAAGAGTGCTGAAACGATTGTTGCAGCTACCATCTTTGACATAAGTACTGAGAGTCTTGATACAGGGGCTGTAAGAAGTGTTTCAAGAGTTTTGTCAATCTTTTCTGTTGAAACCGCATTCATAATCATCTGTGAAGAATAGATTATAAGCACGAATATTACGATAGGAACAATCATTCCTGTCATCATGCTGTAGGATGAAAGAACCATAGCAGATACCTCAGCCTGTTCTGTTCCTACAACTGTTGTTTCTACAAGGTTTACAGGAGATTCGATAAGCTCGATTTCTGCAAGACTCATATTCTTGTTTGCGTATACAACCGATTTTACGGCAGTCTCGATAGCAGAAAGTGCCATCTGTGAGCCTGCGTCAACGTTGCTCATAGCTGAAAGAGATGTCATCTTTGACACATACTCTACATCTACAGGAGAAATCTTTCCTTCCTCATTGAGTGTGCCCTTGAGGACATTCTCGATGCTTTCACTGAAGTTTTCAGGGATAATTACTACAGAGCCGATTTCAAGTTCATCAAGCTGTGGAGCATAGTCGCCCTTTGTCATTTCTACCTCAGTTACGTCATAGCCGGCAGTCTTGAGGGATTCGATAACAGCTTTTGAGAAGTCGCCGTCATCCATATTACAGATGTTGATTTCGCCCTCTGAGCTTATTGCCTCTTCAACTGCGTTATCCATAATTCCGCCGAGTGCGATAAGAAGCACCATTGAACCTACGAGTGTAAGGATTGTAGTGAAATTTAGGAGCTCTCTGAGTTCCTTCTTAAGTAAGGTCAGAAATTTCATTTTCCTTCACCACCCTTTCAAATACTTCTTCAAGATTGCCTACGTTGTGCTTTATCTTAAGCTCATTAGGCTTACCGAGCTCAAGAAGATGTCCCTTTGCGATAATGCCAACCCTGTCGCTGACAAATTCGATTTCGAGCATATTGTGTGAGCTAAGCAAAAAGCTCATGCCGTACTTTGCAGCAAGCTCCTTAATCATTCTTCTGATTTCGAGAGCGTTGATGATATCAAGTCCACTTGTAGGCTCGTCGAGTATAGCGAGCTTTGGTCTAGACATTACGGCTCTGGAAAGGAGAAGCTTTCTAATCATACCTCTTGAATAGCTACCAATCTTATCCTTGAGTCTGTCACCGAGCTTGCACATCTCGACTGCGTTTTGCACGTATTCCTTAGCTGTCTTCTTGTCAGGAGCGAAGATACCAGCCATAAATTCGAGGTACTGCATACCTGTCATTGTCTTATACGCACCGGCCTCGTCAGGAAGATAAGTAATACTTTCTCTTACTCCCTTAGGGTCACTATTAATACTGTGACCTGCTACGATTGCATCGCCCTCAGTAGACTTCAAAAGTGTTGAAATCATTCTGATTGTTGTTGTTTTTCCTGCACCATTTGGGCCAATGAGAGCAAATATTTCGCCCTCTTCAATATCAAAGCTTACGTTTTGTGAGGCGTATATGCCTTTTTTATACTGCTTTGACAGTCCTTTTACTTCAAGAACCTTTGCCATTGTTTTTCCCCCTCATAAAAATATGATATGTAGTTATATTAACACATCGCATAGATTTTTTCAATCATTTTTTGTCGTTTCGGGTGTAATTCAGCGATTACATCAAATTATCTCTCCCTGCAGACAAACTATTATGCAGAGTGTCAATGCCATTTACGCATATACAGCTTTTGTTGTTTTACTGTGTATATGCTGTATATACAGTATACCACCTATATACACACTTGTCAACCCCTATTTTAAATTTTTTTAAAAAAATTGTCGAGGTGAGCTTCCCCACCCCGACATTTCCATTATTATAAGCTCTTTTGCTGTCTTCTTGAACGGATTACAACAAGTATTCCTGCCAAGAGTGCCACTACAAAGAGCAGCTCTACGCCCATACATATTGCGATTTCATTTGCGTCATAAATCTGCTCATAGCTTGATGTAGCGATTTCGAGTGCACGGTTATACCAGAATGCAGGGAAGAATCTTCCGACCATAAGAACCGATTCATCCATCATAAAGGAAGGAACGAACACTCCGCAGAGGAACCCCATACCGAGGCCGATTACGTTAGAGCACATATCTACAGCGGAGCGGTTCTTGACGAGCAGGGCGATAATAACCGAGATTTCGACCGAGATTATCATATACACAAAGCTGTTGATGATAATGAGTGCACCTGTCTTGCTGAATACTGTCTGAGGGTCAAACACCATAGATGTTGCCACGATAAACAGCCAGATACCGAAAGCTATTGTTGAACATGCAAGGATAACCTGCATAACGTACTTTGTATCTGAAACTGTACTGCAGTAGGTTCTTGCGAGAACCTCCTTCTTGAACATTGTCATAAGGACAGCGGAGAGTGCGGATATCATTATTACTATAAGCACAAATCCTAAGAATCTGTAATACTCGAAAGCGTCAGGACTTTCCTCGTTGCCGTCGAGGCTGTTGACATCGGCAGCGGCTGTTACGCTATCTGCGGTCTTGGCAACTGCCTCATCTACATCAAAGCCGCCTGCTACATAGCAGTTTACGTTTGAAACAAATGAGCGAAGCTGTGAATCGAAGAACGCTGTTGTGTAGCTTACCGGCGAAGTGGATACTGTAAAGAGTCCGTCGGTTTCGCCGTTTGCGAGCTTTTCGGAAAAGCCCTTGTCGATAGTGATAGCGTAGTCATATTCACCGTAATAGAGGCTTGCGAGCAATTTGTCTTCGTCCTCAAAGTCGGCATCTGCAACGTCGTGGTTTTCGCCTATCCACTCAACGAGTGTCTGGGAAGCGGTTGTGTTGTCAAGGTCTCTGATTGCGATTGTGAGCTTTGTTGTAGTGAACGCATCTGTATGGTTGAACTTTGTCATAAGAATAACCATTGTAAAGAAGATTCCGAAGTACATACAAACTGCACCGAGATTCTTCTTAAGTATCTTGAATGCCAGATTAAAGGCTTGCATACTTCTTCCTCCTTGTCATAATGATTCCTGCAACTGTGCAGATAACAGTAATTACTGCCATACCGATGATGCTTCTTAAATATCTGTCGTAATGCGGGTAAACGGTCAGTGAGAAAAATGCGTCTGTGAGAATCGCTGCAGGGTTTACTCTGTTTATAAACGGCACGTTTGCTTCGACAATCTGTCTCATGCCGTGTGACATAAGTCCGCTTAAGAAACCGCCCAGAAGTGTGATAGTAAGAAGGATTGCTCCCTTTGCCTTTTCGCCCATTGAACCGACAGAGCCCACCGCATAGCCGAGTGAAACGCTCATAATGCTTCCGAAAAGTGCAGTTAAGATGTACATTCCGAGTCTGTCGCCAAGCTCAACGCCGAGTACATATTTTACATAGAGTATTGTAATTGCCGAGCAGGCAAACACGATAGTTACGGCTGCTAAGATATCTGCAATAGCAGACACCGACTTTTTCGCAGGTGACACGCACTTTCTTGCTGCGATTGCAGAGAGGTTGCCCTGGGAATTGATTGCGATAGCCATACCGAAGGTTGACCCGAACATGATACCCATTGCGATGAGGTTGTAGAAATAGTCTGTGTACGGATTCATCGGTGCGTCTGTGAGCTTATGCTCCTCTAGTACGTTGTCGATGTTTACGTTCATAGCCTCGATTGCCTGAGGGAGCTTTTCGGGATTTGTCTTTGCGATTTCCTCAAAGAGTGCAGACTTTGTGTTGTACTCATTTACAATTGAGCCTACAATGCTGACGCTTATATTTTCCGAGGTTGAGTTGATTGAAAGAGTGATGCTTTCATCGACTGTGATTATTGCCTCGACGTCGCCGTTTTCAAGCAGCTTCTCTGCCTTTTCCTTGTCGGTGTTATTCAAGGCGAGCATTTTATCCTCACCCTGTGAAAGCTCCGAGAGAAGCTGTGTGAAGCCGTCGTCCTGCACGTTTTCAACTACAGCTACAGGGATTGCCTCGAAAACCTCGTCCTTCTCGTAGACATTTCCGAATGCGGCATAGAAAAGTGTACCTAAGATTATTGTGAAGCCGAGTGCCCAGAAGACAAGCTCTTTATTTCTTATCGTCTGGAGAAGGCCGTATTTATACTTGTGAAAAAACATATCCTTTTTCCTCCGTTACTCGCTGTCTCTGAGTGCTGTTCCTGTTATCTCGAGGAACACGTCGTTGAGTGTTGGGATTTCTGAATAAACTCTGCCCATATCGTACTGCTTTTCAGACAGAAGCTGCATAAGTCTGATGAGGTTGTGCTTTCCTCCGCTGTATCTTACAACGAGCTTTGAATCCTCATATACTGCCTCGTAAGCGTGAGGGAGAGAAGAGATTTCCTTCATATCCTCGTCAGACGGCTTTACGACTTCTATTGAAATTGTTTCTGTGTTGCGGATAAGCTTCTTAAGCTCGCTGTTTGTACCGATTGCACGGCACTTGCCCTTATCCATAATAGCGATTCTTGTACAAATCTGCTCTACCTCCTCCATATAGTGCGAGGTGTAGATTACTGTTGCGCCCTGTTCGTTGAGCTTTACGATACCCTCTAAAATCTTGTTTCTGCTCTGTGGGTCAACCGCTACTGTCGGTTCGTCAAAGATGATAAGCTTTGGCTTATGTGCGATACCGCAGGCAATATTGAGTCGTCTGAGGAGACCGCCTGACAGCTTCTTAGGATAGAACTTCTTGAATTCCTCAAGTCCTACAAACCCGATTGCTTCTTCAACAAGCTTAGCTCTTTGCTCCTTGTCGCTTACATAAAGCCCGCAGAAGTAGTCGATATTCTCATACACCGTAAGCTCCTCAAACACGGCTACGTTCTGCATTACAATGCCGATGTTCTTTTTTACCTCGTAATTGTCGGGAGCCATTTTTGTTCCGAACAGCTCAACTGTTCCCTTGTCATAGGAAAGGAGCGAGAGAAGACAGTTTATTGTAGTTGTCTTTCCGCTTCCGTTAGGACCTAAAAGTCCGAAGATTTCGCCCTCCTCAATTTCAAGGCTAAAGTGGTCAAGGGCGATAAGCTCCTTATATCTTTTTACGAGATTTTCAATTTTTACAACTGCGTTAGTCATAGGTCTTTCCTCCGTATATAATGTTAAATTTGATTTGGCTTTCTTCTATGCTCTTATTATAGCAAGTCAAAATCAATTATGTAAGTGAATAAAATCACAACTTTAATATGACATTTGTCACAAGCCTTACACCCAACCGAATATGCCCTATTTTTGAAAAGCTACAGTTAACGCAGGCTTATTCTTCCACACATAAAAAAGCCCTCTTTCGAGGGCTTTCGTTTTATACTAAAGCTGTACTTTGTGGAGTCTTACTTCCACTTACTATTGAGCCACTTCATTCTGTTTAGCACCCAATCGCACAGGCTTATTCCACAATCCGGAGCATATTCATGACTCATAGAGAGGTCATCGTAGTAAGTCTGGCAAAGCTCCTTGGTATCGCTGATAACCTGCTTAAAGCCGTCATCTGTATAGACCTCCTGCCAACGCTCTTTAACCATTTCTACAAACCAATCCTCTGTCATAAGCAGTACGAACCATGGGTTTGTTCTATCTCCGAACTGATTAACAAAGCTTAGCTGATTGAATGCAGCGGCGTGATATCTACCTATCACTCTATCCTCATAGCCCCAGTTATAATCCCAAGGTGCTGTGAAGGTGAGTTTTTTATACTTGCTGTTCTTAGAGAAGTCTACGCACATAAAGAAGCTTCCTTCTCCACAGTCGTTATCGCAACAAATCTCTTCTAATATATAAGAATTAACAATCGAGTCAAGGTCTGCGACAGCCGAGATAGTATCCTTGGCGTTTTTATAAGACGAAGGCACGAGGTTATAGTTTTCATCAAAGGTAAGGTAGTTCTCGTTCTCGCAAGCCTCGTACATTATTTCAAAGACGCCGTTTACATACTGCTCGATAAACCATTTCTGCTCGTCTGAATATATATCGTTCTTTATCGAATAATCAGAACCGACAAACTGTCGTTTTATCCCCTGGATATCCGTCACAGTTGCGCCACAGTAATCGACATAGAAGGAAGGAGCTTCGTTGTAGTTGTCGATTTCGACGAGGTAACCGATGTCTGTTCCCTCATAATCTTCTGCAGGCTCTGAAACATCGACTCTGTTCTTATTGACCTGAGTCTGTTCACAAAGCAGATACACGCCCTTGAACGACCTATTGACATACACAAGCACGAAGGTACAATCCGAGCAGAAATAGTCCTCTCCGACAACAACTTCGCCAAGCTTAAATGCGAGGTAATCAGCGACAAGATTCCAATTGGACTTTAGCAGTACCCAGCTTTTACATTCTGCTCCGTCATTGAGTCCGAGCATATTTTGCTTATTACTAAACTTTATTCTATAAGGAACCTGATTCGTAGCAATTTGCGATTCATCGCCATAAAAGGCAGAAGAATTACCTCTTACTCTTACCTCGCCCGTGACGGCGTTCATTTCATATTGCTCGTCACAGCCAGCCACGTCGACAATGCAATCCACATAGGTTTCGAGTGATAAAATCGCCTTGCTATTCTTAGTAGCGATATGTATAATAGGAATGCTTGTGTCGGCATCTGCGCTGTCTATAAACTTTACGATGTCCTCCCCATTATGACCGTACTGCTCATAAACAGGGCTCGGCTCATAGCCATTAGCTGTTGTAGTGATAGATTCTTCAGGCTTTTTTGATGTAGTGGTTGAAGCCTCTGCCTTAGTGGTAGTTTCGGTAGGCTCTGTAACCTCGCTTGTAGAAGTCGTAGTAGGTGTATTTGTTGTAACTGTAGACTCCACAGCAGTTGTTGTGGTGGTTGTGGTGGTTGTAGTAGTTGTAGTGGTTGTAGTGCTGTCTAATTTAGAATCCTTTTCGCTTGAAGAATCGGATTCAGAACAGCTGCACACAGATACTGCCACTAAAAGCATCAGTACTATTGCAAGCGTTTTAAACTTCATACTCATAAATATCTTCCTTTTGAAAATGGGATTAACCCCAGCTACCTATCTGTTCTGCATAAGAATAGATTATATAATCTGTATAGGTTTCTTCAACCGTCTTAGGAGTAACGCCCTTTGCGTGAAAAAGCTCAGTTAAGGTAACGAGCTCATATCCTTCCTCCTGAAGCTTTGGAATAATCTGCTCTAGGGCCTCTACTGTCTGGTGGTTGCCCTGAGTATCGTGAAGTAGAATTATTGCTCCGTCCTTTGCCTGTGAGAGAACCTTCTCCACTCTTTGCTCGGTTGTCACCTTGTTATCCCAGTCATTACAGCCGTAGCCGTTTATAAATGTAAGGTCGATATTATCCCACATTGTATAATTCACTGCGATATATGGTGGTCTGAAATACTTTGGCTCTACACCTATAGCATCTTTGATAAGCTTATTTGTTGCTTCGATTTCAGCCTTAATATCCTCGGGCTTCATTGTATTCATATACGAATGGGTAAGCGAATGATTACCTATTTCACAGCCCATTGACACCGTTCTTCTCATTACCTCGTAGCAATCCTCTGTGATATTATTACCGATAAGGAAGAAGCTTGCCTTTGCGTCATATTTTTCCAAAACATCCAAAACTTCATTAGTTGTAGAGGTGTTAGGACCGTCATCAAAGGTGAGTGCTATAACCTTTCCATACTCTGATGGGTCTTTGAACTCCGGTTCTGTAAAGGTAAAGGAGGTTGTAGTAGTTGTTGTGGTAGTGGTAGTTGTGGTTGTAGTTGTTGTTATATTCTCTGCGCTGTCCGGTTGAACCTGTGAGGATGCGTTATTACCTGCACAACCTGTTGACATAAGTATTCCTCCTATCAATGCAATAGCCACGGCTTTTTTATGAAAAATCATTATTTCACCTCTTGACTACCAGCCCATTACGGTCTTGATTTCGTTTACGAGCTTGTCGCTTGCCTTCTGATGAGTAGCCTCGGTAGGATGCCAATCGGCTGCATAGCCGTCATTTGCACCATCCTGTAGGTCGAATATCATATAATGGATATTATTGTCGCCGGTTTCTGCCGAATAAGCAGTAACAGTTTCTATAAGCTTTTCGCAAAGTCTGTTATCCATTGTACCGAGTGTGCAGAAAATTGTAGCGTCGGGATTCTTCGCTCTGACCTTCTTTAAAAATGCTGTATAGCCGTCTGCGTACTCCTGCTTTCTTTCCTTAATTATGTTAGTATAGCTTGCGTCGTTTGTTCCAAGGTTAATTACGATAACCTCCGGCTTAAAGGCTTCAAAATCCCACTTGAGAGATTGTGGTTTTGTTGTTCCGGCAAATGCCTGGTATGAAAAGCCTAGGCTTTCATAATACTGTGGGATAGTCTGCTCCTTGACCGGAGTACTGCCGGTAGTATAGCCCGAAATAACGCCATATCCACTTATTGAAAACATACTATAATCAGCATTAAGTGCCTGAGCTGTCTTGTAGGCATAAGCCTTTGTAACGTCTTCTGTTGAAGTAGAAAAATGATGTTCCTTAACCTCGTCATCGACGCCGTAGCCACAGGTTATTGAATCACCGATAAATTCGATTGTGTGGGACTTTTTAGGAGTTGGGGTGATAGTCTCGTCGTCGGCAACTGTGATAGCCTTTATTCCACAGGTTGACATAGCACATTCCGAGAGCTTTACGACCTTGACGTTAACCTTCTTTGACTCTGCGTTTTCAAAAACAGTGAAGGTTTCTTCCTGAGTATCAACCATCTCATCTAAAACTCTTTCGCCATCGATATACACGGCAATTCTCGCTTGATTATCCTTACCGCTGCTAACGGCGCCGTCGCCGACAACAGTGATATCGAGCTTCTTTCCGGTATATTCAAAGTCAACGCCGGAGCCGGAAAGAGCCAGCCAGAGTGTATCCTCGTTTAGCCATGTTCTACCGACGAGCTTTACATTTTCGGCTGTGAGTGAATAGGTATTTGCCATTGTATTATCCTCCTGAGAGCTTTGGTTAATATCATTATTTGAACCTGCTGTTTGTGAGTCTGAGCTTGCATCAGAGCCTGAGCAGGAGCAGAGCATTGACACCGCAAGTGCCAGCGAACATGTAATCGATACCAGTTTTCGTAGCTTCATAATTTTACCTCCACAGTATATTTTGTTCACCCTTATTGTAGCACATATTATAAAAATAATCAACTGATTTTCTGTAATTTTATGTGATAATATTAAATTTCAACGCCTGCTTTTTTGGGGCGACAAGCCCCGACGCTTCGCGTCGGGGACGCCCTTTGGCGTCTGCGTGGCGAAGCCACGCCCTTGTCGCCCCACAAACTGTGGACAAAACTCAAAAAATATGATATAATTATAAGCTAAGATAAACTATACAGAGGCAAGCTGATGAAAAATACAGAAACAATAAAAATAGGCAATGTTACAATAGAAAAAACGGCAGCACTTGCACCTATGGCTTCGGTTGCAGACAGAGTTTACAGGACACTTTGCAAGGAGCAGGGTGCAGCCTTTCTTGTTAGCGAAATGGTTTCGTCAAAGGGACTTTGCTATGGTGACAAGAAAACTGACGAGCTTTGCACCATTACTGCGAATGAACGCCCAATGGCTATTCAGCTGTTCGGTGAGGATGCAGAATTTATGGGCAGGGCTGCTGATATGCTGGCAAAATTTGAGCCTGATATTATCGACATAAATATGGGTTGCCCTGTTCCTAAGGTTGTAAACAACGGTGCAGGCTCGGCTCTTATGAAAAATCCTGACGAGGCATACAAAATCGCAAGGGCTGTTGTGCAAAATTCGAGTTGCCCTGTTACTGCTAAAATCAGAAGTGGATGGGATGAAAGCAGCATCAACGCTGTCGAATTTGCTAAAGGACTTGAAGCGGCAGGCGTATCGGCAATCGCTGTTCACGGAAGAACCAGAAAGCAATTTTACAGTGGAAGTGCTGATTGGGATATTATAAAGAAGGTTAAAGAGAGCGTTAATTGCATCGTTATCGGCAACGGTGACGTTAAAAATGCACTTGACTGTGAAAGAATGTATAAAGAAACCGGCTGTGACCTTGTTATGCTCGGAAGGGGTAGCTACGGCAGGCCTTGGGTTTTCAATCAAATTAAGCACTATCTTAGTACAGGCGAAATTCTCCCGGAGCCTGCTCTTGCACAGCGCATGGAGATGATGCTAAGGCACGCTAAAATGCTATGTGACGAGCTTGGTGAGGAGCATGGCATGAGAGAAGCGAGGAAGCACGTTATCTGGTACGTCAAGGGGCTACCTAATTCGGCTTATATCAGAAACAGCTGTTCGACACTTACCGAATACTCCGTACTTCAGAAAATGGCTGAGGACATTACAAAAGCCGGAGAAAGAAAGGACTAGACTATGGCAAAGCTATATGTAGTTGGCACACCTATCGGCAACTTAGGTGACATAACCTACCGTGCAGTTGAGACGCTAAGGAGCGTTGACTTTGTTTGTGCTGAGGACACAAGAGTTACTGCAAAACTTCTCAACTATCTTGAAATGAAAAAACCACTCGTTAGTCACCACGAGCACAACAAGAAGCCAAGCTGTGATGTAATTACGGCGAGAATTTTAAATGGTGAAAATTGTGCTATTGTAACTGACGCAGGTATGCCATGTATTTCAGACCCCGGCGAAGACCTTGTAAAATACTGTGCCGAGCATGGCGTTGAGGTTGTTGTTGTTCCCGGGCCAAGTGCGGCAGTTTCGGCACTGGCTATAAGCGGACTTTCTACTGCAAAATTTTCATTCCAGGGCTTTCTATCGGTGCACAAGCGTTCTCGCTACGAACAGCTCGAATATGCTTCTAAAATTCCTGACACGCTTATTTTCTACGAAGCACCACACAAGCTGTGTGACACGCTTTCGGATATGCTCAAATACTTTGGCGACAGGAAAATCTCACTATGCCGAGAGATAACAAAGCTTCACGAAGAGGTTTTGCGTATGACAATATCCGAGGCTATAGAGTATTATAAAAGTATTGCACCGAGGGGCGAGTATGTACTTATCGTTGAGGGTAACACCGCTACAGAAGAAGCTGAAACTTTAGAGGACGCAGTAGCCGAGGCAAAGGCACTCGTAGAAAAGGGCATGAGAAAAGCCGATGCAGCAAAACAGATTGCTAAGGCTTCGGGATTCTCCAAGAGCGACATTTACTCTGCTCTGCTGACAAGCGAGGAATAACCAATGGAATACATTATAAGAAAAATGCGTAAGACTGACGTTCCTGCTGTAGCTTCGCTTGAAGCAAAAACCTTTACCGAACCATGGAGTGAGGAATCATTTATCTCTGAGCTTTCCAACCCTCAGGCAACAATCACTGTATGCGAATATAACGGCGAGATAATCGGCTTTGCAGATATGCGCGAAATCTGTGGTGAATGCTACGTCAACAATGTTGCAGTTGCAGAAGAATTTCGCTCGAAGGGTATTGGCAGGGCTCTTATGGATGCACTTCATAACGCTTGCTCGGATGATGCTGAATTTATCACCCTTGAGGTGCGAGAATCAAACCGCGTTGCGATTAGCTTATACACTAGTCTTGGTTACATAAAGGTTGGGGTAAGAAAGGATTTTTACCGTCAGCCGACAGAAAATGCTTGTCTTATGACAAAGCCACTTAAGTAGAAAAGGGAGTATCAATATGATAATACTTGCTATAGAAAGCTCTTGCGACGAGACAGCCTGCGCCGTTGTTGAAGATGGCGTAAAGGTACTATCTAACGTAATTGCTACACAAATTGATGAACACAGACTTTACGGTGGTGTTGTACCTGAAATTGCTTCAAGAAGGCACAGCGAGAATATCTCGGCTGTAGTTTCAAAGGCACTTTCTGACTGTGATATGACGCTATCGGATATTGACGCTGTTGCTGTTACATATGCTCCCGGTCTTATCGGTGCACTGCTTGTAGGAATAAGCTTTGCAAAGGGCCTCTCTCTAGCATCAAACAAGCCACTTATCCCTGTGCACCACATTGCAGGACACATTGCGGCAAACTACATATCGCACCCCGACCTTAAGCCACCGTATCTTTGCCTTGTTATAAGCGGTGGCCACAGCCATATTGTAGAGGTGCTCGACTACACAACCTACAGAGTAGTCGGCAGGACTCGCGATGACGCTGCAGGAGAATGCTTTGACAAGGTTGCGAGAACTATCGGCTTTGAATACCCTGGTGGAAAGTTTATCGACGCTGCTGCAAAGAGAGGCAACGAAAAGGCTTTCTCACTTCCTCAGCCGAAGGTTGCAGGCAGTGAATACGACTTCAGCTTCTCGGGACTTAAGACGGCTGTTATTAATCTTGTTCACAACGCTACACAAAAGGGAGAAGAAATAAACGCTGATGACGTGGCGGCTTCGTTCCAAAAGACTATTTGCGATATTCTTGTAAAGAAAACTATGCTCGCTGCCCAAAACCTCGGGTACAAGACGCTGGCTGTTGCCGGTGGAGTTTCTGCAAATAGTGGAGTGAGAGAGGCTATGCAAAAGGCTTGCGACCAGAGCGGCATAAAGCTATTTCTCCCTGAACTTAAATACTGTGGCGACAACGCTGCAATGATTGGCTGTCAGGGGTATTACGACTACCTTGCAGGCAAACGTGCTGACGAGAGCCTCAACGGAATTGCTACACTCAGCTTAGAAAACATATAGGTGATAAAATGACAAATCGTGAGCTTATCTTAAAGCTTAAAAGTGAAAGAGTACTGTCGATATCGGAGTTTGAATCACTCATTAGCAGCTACACTTCAGAGGATATGGACTTTGCAGGGAAAATCGCACGAGAAATCTGCGATGAAGTTTACGGCAAGGAAGTTTACCTGCGTGGGCTAATCGAGATTTCAAGCTACTGCAAGAACGACTGCTACTACTGTGGAATAAGGCGAACAAACAAGTGTGCTCAGCGTTACAGACTAACCAGCGAGGATATTCTCGAATGCTGTGCCGAAGGGTACTCGCTTGGATATCGCACCTTCGTTTTGCAGGGTGGCGAGGATATGTACTTTACAAAAGAACGTGTCTGTGAACTTGTAAAAACCATAAAGTCGCTATACCCCGACTGCGCTATAACACTCTCACTCGGCGAAAAGAGCTATGACGAATACAAGGCATACAAGGAGGCTGGTGCAGATAGATATCTTCTCAGGCACGAAACAGCCGACGAAAATCACTACTCTCTTCTTCACCCTGAAAATCTTTCAGCGAAAGAGAGGCAGAGGTGCCTTTTTGACCTAAAAAAGCTCGGCTTCCAGACCGGTGCAGGAATGATGGTCGGTGCACCGTTCCAGACGGCAAGGGAGCTTGCTCTCGATATGCTGTTTCTGCATAGGCTTCAGCCTCAGATGGTAGGTATCGGTCCTTTTATTCCACACAAGGATACACCGTTTGCACAAGAAAAGATGGGTAGCCTTGAGCTTACTATATACCTTTTGAGTCTTGTGAGGATTATGCTGCCGAATGTTCTGCTACCTGCCACAACTGCGCTCGGAACAATTCATCCTACGGGACGTGAGATGGGTGTGCTTGCAGGTGCAAATGTAATTATGCCAAATCTCTCGCCAATGTCTGTGAGAAAGAAATACCTGCTCTATGACGGCAAAATCTCTGTAGGAGATGAGAGTGCACAGAGCGTAAATATCGTAAGAGAAAAAATGCACGCTATCGGATATGAGGTTTCTCTGAGCCGTGGCGACTACAAGACAGAATAAAACACGCAGGGCGTTTCACTATGTAAGTGAAACGCCCTATTCTATATGGAGGATTACCAGTTGAAGCCTGGGAATATATTGTTTTGATTATTCTGTTCGCTTGGCTTATTGTTCTGCGACTTACCGGAGGTGTCCTCAGCGAGAGTTACTTCAAGGTCAACAATTTTTTCATCTCTATACACTGAAATTGTGATTGTGTCGCCTGCCTTGTAATTCTTCTTAATCTCGTTGAATTCGTCCATGCTCTCGATAAGAGTACCCTCGATGCCGATAACAATATCGCCTATCTGCACACCTGCTTTTTCTGCAGGGCCATCCTTTACGAGCTCACGCACGATAAAGCCACGTGGAATATCGTAATACTGAGCGTAAACCTCAGATATAGTTTCGCCTGTAATACCAACAATCGGTCTACCCTTGACATAGCCATGCTCGATAAGGTCCTTGATAATAGGCAGCGCCTCGTCGATTGGAATTGCGAATCCAAGGCCTTCGCCATAGATTGTAGAAACCTTAGCAGAGGTGATTCCGACAACCTGACCATAGCTATTGATGAGTGGGCCACCTGAGTTACCACTATTTATAGAAGCATCAGTCTGTATGAGATTCATTTCTCTGCCCTCGATAGTAAGCTTTCTATTAAGAGCAGAAATAATACCTGCTGTAACAGTACCTGAGAGTTCTGAACCGAGTGGGTTGCCTATTGTTATAGCAAGCTCGCCTACAATAAGCTCTGTGGACTTTCCGAGTGTAACAGGAACGCAATCGGTTTTATCTATCTTTAAAACAGCGATATCAGTCTGCTTGTCGCCACCGATAATCTCGGCAGGAATCTCCTCGCCGTCTTCTGCTGAAAGAAGAGATACAGAAACTGCATTAGCGCCCTCTATAACATGGTAATTAGTAACTATATAGCCGTCCTCGGAAATTACAAAGCCGGTTCCGGAGGAGGTTCCACCATTTAAAATGGAAGATACGCCAACAACTGACGGAGAAACCTTATTAACTATCTCGGGTAATGGCAACGCGTTCTCTAAAGCAGCGAGCTGTTCGAGTGTAGGAATTTCTCTGGTGATTTCAGGCTCGCTGTCTGTTGCTTCTTCATCGGTATTATCACCGACTGCAGCGACTGTATCAGAAGCAGATGAGCTATCGTCATCGCCTTTTGAAAAGGCGTTCTTGCCTGTTATAAGTGTGTAGCCGAATATCGAGGTCGCACCGATTGCGACAACACAGACAATGCCGATTGCTACGGCTGCTATTCTCTTCAAAGCCTTGCTCTTCTTTTTCTTAGGGGCGTTTTCAGGATAGTAGGAATACTCGTGCACGCTGTTGCTGTTATCTATAATGGGTGCGCCAGAAAACGATGTATCCGAAAGTGGTGTGCTCGGAAGAGGTGTACCTTGCTGGTTGTTTTGCTGAATGTTCTGCTGGTTGTTAGGTATGAAATCCATATTGTTCTCCTTTAGGTAATGTGTTTGCTGAATACTAAAAGCTTCAATGTATGTATTCTAATGCTTTAATGTGATAATTTTATGATAGGGTGTAGAATTTTTAGTGCAAAAAAGATAATGCCGATGTGTAAAAACAGTGTATGCCTTGACTTTACGCGCTATGGGGATTATAATATTAAGGTAAATTATATACTACGGAGTGATAACTATGATGACCATAAGCTACGAAATAGGCAACAAGCTTTATCTCAATATTACAAATAAATGCCCTTGCAGCTGTACCTTCTGCATCAGACAAAACGGTGACGGCGCATACGGCTCTGACAGCCTGTGGCTTGAGCATCAGCCTAACCTTACTGAAATTATTGAAAATCTCAAGGGCAGGGATTTAGACAGCTATGCTGAGATTATCTTCTGTGGCTATGGCGAGCCTACAAATGAATTTTCTTTACTCATTGGCGCTTGTGACTATATAAAGAGTGTATCAAAGACTCCTACAAGGCTCAACACAAACGGTCTTGCAGATAAGCTCAACCCTGAACTCGATGGTTGTGCAAAGCTTTTAGAGGGTAGAATTGATACTGTTTCAATAAGCCTTAACTCTCCATACAAGGACGGCTATATGGCTGTAACAAGACCTATATACGATGACGCTTTTGAAGCTATGCTCGCATTTGCTCAGTCATGCAAGGCGTATGTTCCAAGTGTTATGATGACTGTTGTGGATGTTATTCCTAAGGAAGATATCGAGGCTTCGCAAAAGCTTTGTGACGAAATCGGCATAACTCTGAGAGTCAGACCGTACGAGAGCTAAAAAGCACAAATAAAAATATCCTCTCGGAATTACCGAAAGGATATTTATGCTCAATAGAAAACTAAATCACAAATTACTATATACTGTGATTATTCAGCAGTTCTTTCTTCGATGTATCTAACGATATCCCCTACTGTCTTGAACTGTTCTACCTCTTCATCAGGGATTTTAACGTCAAATTCATCCTCGAAAGCGATAAGAATATCTATAATATCCAGAGAATCTGCACCGAGGTCGTCAGTAATAACAGACTCCATAGTAATTTCATCCTTATCAATGTCAAGCTGGTCAGCTATGATGCTTTTTACTAAATCGATTGTCATTGCAATTCACCTGCCCCTAAAATAATCATATAGTATCTTAACTTACATACTTAGTATATAGTCATTTGCATACTTCGTCAATACCTTTTTTTATTTTTGGCAAAATAAATAATATGTATTATAGCAAAGTCATTCTATCAGTATAAAATATACTGAAAACACTATATAAAAAGCAAAAACCGGAGGAATACTATGAAAATCACAAACAGCGAATCAAAATACATGCTCTTAGGAAAGAGCCTGCCGCACACATTATCTCCACTTATTCACAAAAGACTTTTCGAGACTAAGGGAAAGAGTGGCGAATATGGTTTATTAGAATGTGACGAAGCCGAGCTTTCGACAGCTTACGAAACCTTAAAGACTCTTTCGGGCTACAACATCACTATCCCTTACAAGTGCGATATTATCCCATACCTTGATGAGCTTGACGAAAATGCGACCTTCTACGGTGCAGTAAACTGCGTTTCAAACAAAGACGGCAAGGCTATCGGTCACAACACAGACTGCGACGGCTTTTTATTGTCCGCTATGTCTGAGGGTATGCCACTTGACAAGAAGGTGCTTCTTATAGGCTGTGGCGGTGTAGGAAGAATGATTGCGCTGGAATGTGCAAGACGTGGTGCACAGCTCACTATCGCCTACATTGAGCAGGCAACCGATATGGCAAAGTCACTCAAGGATGACATACTAAAGGCATTCCCTGACGCTGAGGTTTCGCTCGTTTTGACAAGCGAGATTGAGGGTAGCTACGACATACTGATAAACGGCTCGCCTGTCGGAATGTTCCCAAAGGTTGATGCTTGCCCGGTTACTGATGATGTAATCAATAGCTGTGGTTGTTGCTTTGACGTTATCTACAATCCTGTAGAAACCGTGCTTGTAAAGAAGTTCAAGGCGCAGGGCAAGTCTGCTATCGGTGGTGCTGCAATGCTTGTTTATCAGGCTGTAAAGGCTCACGAAATCTGGGACGGCGACCTTTACACCAAGGCAGAAATCGACAAAATCATCAAAGAGGTCGAAGACAGCATAATGTCCGACTACAAATAATCGGGAGGCTATGGAATTAAGATGAATATTTTTCTCTGTGGCTTTATGGGCTGTGGAAAGACAACCGTCGGCAAGGTTCTTGCAAAAACCTTAGGCTACAGCTTTGTTGACCTTGACGAGCTTATAGAACAGACCGAGGGCAGAAGCATCCCTCAGATATTTAAAGATAGTGGCGAAGAATACTTCCGTGACCTTGAAACAAAGTCTATAAAGAGCTTTGGCTCAGATACTGTAATAGCACTCGGTGGCGGAGCAGTTTTGAGAAAAAAAAACGCCCTTGCGGCTAAGGCACAGGGCGAGCTTATATACATAGAAACAAAATTTGACACCTGCTTTGGCAGAATCAAAGGCGACAGCAACAGACCACTTGCTTCAAACGCAAGCTATGATGAGCTTTGCACCAGATACAATAGCCGTGCGCCGATTTATGAAACTGCCTGCTCGATAAAGATATCGGGCGAAGGCGACGCTGTGCAGATTGCCAACGCTATTATAGAAAAGGTAAGAGGCTAATCCTCTATGACAAGTATTACATACCCGACTTCGTAGCTTTTTACGAGGTCGGGATTTTTATCTGCCTGCGCAAAAATTATCGGTGAGAGCTTTTTTGCAAGTGCAGTAACCTCGTCGATAGGCTTTTTAATCACAACCGGGCAAACCGGAGATAGTGCGATAACACGTCTGCCCTCAAAGCTCATAACTCTGAGTGGCCAGATGCTGCAATCAAACGGCTTACCTGTTCCGAGCAGGCAGCCTTTTTTATGGTCAAGGACACTACAATAATACAAGTCCTCGTTTTCTTCCCTATCCATTTTCATAACAAAGCTGTTGCCCTTTGGTATAAACTCCTGCTGTGGCTTATACTGCGAGGTTATAACATCAGCAAGCTCCTTTGATACAACGGGAGCTTCCCAAATATCATAGCTGTCAAAGCAACAGCATATTCTACATCTTGCGCATTCTTCTCTTGATAAAATTTCTGTCAGCATATATTTCTCCTAAAGTATCTATGATGTCAACCAATATATTATTCCGTACAGCACTGACGCCAGCGTTCCATAGAGTATGACGGGGCCTGCTATTATAAATATCTTTGCACCAAGCCCGAGAATAAAGCCTTCAGCCTTAAATTCAACGGCAGGTGCGACAACAGAATTTGCAAAGCCGGTTATCGGCACGAGCGTTCCTGCACCTGCAAACTTAGCAAGCTTGCTGTATAATCCAAGCCCTGTCAAAAGTGCAGAAATAAATATAAGCGTAACCGAAGTAGCGATTGAATACTGCTCCTTGGAAAGCCCTGCGTTTTCATACACTCTCGATAAAAACTCGCCGAGCATACATATAAGTCCACCTATTAAAAACGCTTTTGGCACGGTAATGTAGGATTTTGTTCCCTCGCCTGCTTCTTTATACATTTCGCTGTACTGAGATTTACTAAGCTGCATAGCTATCCCCTTTCAATTTTCATTTAAGGATAGTATGCAGCTTATTCTATAGTTTTATTCAGTTTTAGAGCTATCGTCCTCTTCTGTAGAAGGCTCCTTTTCTTCTTCGCCTTCCTTTTCCTCGTCCTCCTGCTCCTTCTGAGCCTCCTTCTCACTTTGCTCAAGCTCCTTAGCCAGCTCATCAAAGTCAGGCAGTTCATCTCTGCAAATAACGAGGTTATTAGAGTAGAGCTTTATCATTTCTTCCTTGGTGATATACTCCTCAGAATACTCACCGTAGTTGTCGATAACATATGCGCCACTCCATATTCCGAACCAGCTCCACATTGTCTTTTCGTTAGCAAACATCTGCACGTCAGGTGCGTTGCCACACTCACTGAGTGCAAGAGGCTTATTGACGTTTATTCTTCTGAGTGATAAGAATGCGCCAAGCTGACTTGAACCTGTTTCGTCATAGATATCGGCAGAAATCATATCGCAATACTTATCGCCGACATACCAATCAGCGTTCTGTCCGTTCCACACCCAGATGAGATTATTGAGCTTGTGGTAGCTTGTCATTCTCTTATACATAAGCTTCCACAGCCACTTGTACGCTTCAACGTCCTTGCCCCACCAGAACCAACCGCCGCTGGCTTCGTGGAGAGGTCGCCACAAAACTGTTACGCCTGCGTCCTGAAGCTTAGAGAGCTGTAGCGAGATAGTATCTATATCTCTTACTATAGCGAGGCATTCTCCAGAAATCTTACCTTCCTCATAAAGCTTTTCGAGTTCTTCGTAAGAAAGCCCTGATACAGCTACATCGGGCACAGCTTTTGTTAAATCAAAATCGGTATCCTCGGCATAATAAGCCTCGCCCAAAGGGTCAGCCCAGTGCCATATATAGCTTACAAGTCCACCCTCTTCAGACCACTGTGTTGCAAGCTCGATATCATTAGCAAAGGTGTCCTCTGAGGTGTATGAAATAAGGTCGCTTAGTCTTATTGCAGGATAATGACCTGTTACCTTATAGATAGCATCGGTTTCGGCATTAGTGCCTATTGTGGAATACTGACCGCTGAGAATATTCTTGCCATAGCTACCTGCAAGATACGCATAAATCGCTCTTGTTTTATAATCGGCATTCTTGTTAGAAAGCGTCGGTAAGTCCTTATATGTAATATCAAGGCTTGCGACAGTTTCGCTGGCTGTAATAATCATATAGTCGAAGTCGAAGTTGCCGTCGATGATGCCGAGTCCTATTACATTCTCACCCTTTGAAAGCCACACATTATCGAATCCGACTGCCTGGAACTTGCCACTACCATCGGTAGAAATCTCGCCATAGACCTCGTCATTTATCACAACGTTGTTCTTTACCGGCTTTCCCTTATCAGAAGCGATTACAAAGAGTATGTTATAATACTGCTCTGTAGGTAACTCGACCTTTACCTGCCAATTATCCTCCTCGGCATTTGCAAAACCGGTAAGATACTCTTTATCGCTGGCTCCACTTCTCTCTGTTCCTTCAACAAGATTCTGTCCGAACTCGCCGTCCTGTGCCTCGACCTTATGCTCAAACTCGGTATAGTCAGGCACCTGAGGTATAATCTCCTCATCTGCGATAGAGGTAATAATGTCCTCCGGTGGCATAGTCTGAAGTGTGGTAGTCTGCGTAGGCTCTGCACTGCTTTGCGTTGTAGTTGTTGTTTGTGCAGTAGTAGTTGTAGTGGTGGTTGTATCCCCTTCAACCTGCGAAGTGCTGTTGTCACTTATCTGTGACGAGGAATCCGCCCCACAGCCTGCAAGCATTGTTAACGACAACACCACTGCTGTTAAAACTGATAATGCTCTTTTCATAAAAGCTGTCCTTTCGGATTTTATATAACTATATCATAAGTGAGTCCTGCTCTTGCACTAAAGCAAGTTGCACCATCAGATACAGTGGTGCTCACAGGCTCGCCATTATGCATAACCTTGAAGTTGCCGACAATTCGGCACTCGTTATCCTTTGTCGCTGTCACTGAAGCTGATAGGAATCTGCCGTCTTTCCATATACAAGAAGTGTCAAAGCCTCCTCTTGCTCTTAGGTGCTCAAAAGAACCGCTTTTCCACTGCTTTGGAACTGCGCAAAGGAAATTTATCTCACCACCGTGGCTTTGAAGCAGGGCTTCTGTTATACCTGCTGTTCCGCCAAAATTCCCGTCAATCTGGAATGGTGGGTGGTTGTCAAACATATTTTTATTAGTCGAATGAGAAAGAAGCGCCTTGATATTATCCTGCACCATTTCGCCGTCGTAGAGCCTTGCCCACATATTTATAATCCAGGCTCTGCTCCAGCCGGTATGTCCACCGCCGTAGCTAAGCCTACGCTCGATTGTGGCTCTTGCGCTCTTAGAAAGCTTTGGCGTTTTTCTCATTGATATTCTATCCGATGGATAAAGTGAAAAAAGCTGTGAGATATGTCTATGCCCCGGCTCTGCCTCGTCATAGTCCTCAGCCCACTCCATAATCTGCCCATACTTGCCTATTTCAAGCTTTGGGAGCTTATCTCTCATTTTTGCAAGCTTTTGTGCGTAGCTCTTGTCCACGCCTAAGATTTCGCTCGCATTTATTACAGCCGAGAACAAGTCATATATAATACTTGTATCCATAGTCGGCCCGATACACACGCTACCCCTTGTGCCACTCTTTGTGATATAGGTATTCTCAGGCGAAACAGAAGGACAGGTTACAAGCCTGCCGTTCTTATCCTCGATAAGAAAATCCACAAAGAACTGACTTGCCTCCTTGAGAGTTTCAAACTTCTCACTCAGAAAGTCCTTATCAAGCGTGAACAGATAATGCTCCCATATATGAAGGCAAAGCCACGCTGCGCCCATCGGCCACTGAGTTCCCGGAGTCCACAAATCCTGTGGTGCTGTATCTCCCCAAAGGTCTGTATTATGGTGACAGACGAAGCCACCACAACCGTACATTTCCTTGGCTGTAACTCTACCGTTTGGTCGCATTTTTTCTACAAGGTCAAAAAGTGGAGTATGAAGCTCGCTGAGATTACAATTTTCTGCACACCAGTAGTTCATCTCTGTATTTATATTTATGGTAAACTTACTGCCCCACGCAGGCCACATATCCTTATTCCATATACCTTGAAGGTTAGTAGGAAGTGTACCCTGCCTGCTTGCACTTATCATAAGGTATCTACCAAAGTTAAAGTACATTTCAGTAAGCTTATTATCGCAACTTTCTGCCACTAGCGAAAGTCTTTCGTCGGTGGGCTTTAGGGCGTTGCCCTCACTATTGTCGCAAAGCGTAAGCCTTGCTCTGTCGTAAAAGCTCTTATAATCCTCTGTATGTCTTTGAAGAAGTGTTGCAAACGGCACACCCTTTATGCTAGCGCAATCTATAATGCTCTGCTCTTTATAGCTATCGGGCAGATAGTAGCTTGTACGGCAGGAAAATGCAATAGTAACCTCGCTGCAATTTTTTGCATAAAGAAGGTTACCACCAAACCTGCACTCGCCGTCTGTATAGATTTTTATAGTACTGAAAAAGCTTATTCCGTCGCTACTGCCCATTCCACCGTAGTAGTGGATTTCGTTATCAGAGACAGGGCTGTTAAGGTCAAAATAGTCATCTCTGCCGTCGACGCAGACATTTATACTAAGGCTTTTGGGCTTATCTGTTTTAATATTTATAATCAGCAGTTCGTCGGGCTTTGAGGCGATAACAGTTCTTTCGATTTTTGCGTCATCGAGCGTAAAGCTTGTCCTTGCGACAGCGCTTGACAAATCGAGGCTTCTTTCATAATCCGAAACCTTATTTATATCACCATCGATGCTGATAAACATTGAGCCGAGCGTCTGGTAGTGCCTTTGATTTACCGGAGTTCCGCAAAAGTACTTATTGACGATTGCTTCAGCCTCGCTGATTTTCTCCTCAAACAAAAGCTCTCTGACACGGCTTAGATTTTCTAGTGCAGACTTGTTATTACGTTCTCTTTTCCCACCCGACCAGACAGAATCCTCATTTAGGGCGATTTCCTCGCAAAGTGGTCTGCCGAAAACCATACCACCAATTCTGCCGTTGCCGACAGGCAGTGCCTCGTTCCAGTCATTTGCCTGAGATTTATACCATAAAAGCTCACTTAGTCTGTCCATAGTCAAAAGCGATTTCTCGCGCTCCTTTTATAATAGCTTCTATTACCGTTCAAAAAATATCATACACAGTATATTATACCATATAATACAAAAGTTTTCAAGTACCCCAAAACCTCTTTGGCACCATTGACAACATCTCTGCAGATAGGCTATAATAATCAAAAAGGAGTGAGCAGAAATGAAGGTTACGCCAAGGAAAATAACGCCCCCACAGATGCCATCGAATACACAGCTTTTAGGTTTCGCATGTAAGCTCATAGAAAATGAAAAGCTGTCTGGCTGTCGCAATGCGATTGTGTCATGTCTTTCACTCACTCTTGCAATTGCTCCTGACAACGAGCGTGATGTAAAATCGTTGCTTTTCTATTTGCAAAATCTCGCCATACCGAGTGGCATAACCCACACGACAATCGAGGCAGTTGGGCTGTGGCTTGCCGGTATGCCACTTGAGGCAAGCGGCAATGAAGCAAGAGAGAAAATCTACGAAAATTTCCGCAACGCGTATCTTTTCTCCTGGCAAAAGCGACTTATCACACTTGCGATAGACTCGTACAACGAGCTAATGAGTGAGGAACACCCCTTCGAGCTGTGCGAGATAGCATACAGGATTGCACTTTCTCACTTCGAGGGCAAGGAATCCACCGAGCTTTTAGAGATTATATAAACAGCAAAGGGCTGTCACTTCTGTGACAGCCCTAAATAATGCCTTGATTTAAATCTTAGCCGAGGATAATCTTAACGTCTGTGTTTTCAGTAAGCTTGCACTCACAGAGGAAGTTGCCTTCGATTGTTTCGCCGTTTACTACCATAGACTTTACTCCGCTTTCAACGTGGTTTGGATTCTGGATATCGATATGGATATTCTTTCCTCTGAACTTCTTGTCGATTGTGAAGCCGTCCCACTCGGATGGGATAGAAGGATTGATAACGAGGCCGTCAGCGTTAGGTCTCATACCACAGATACCTTCTACACAGCCTACCATTACAGTAGAGCCTGTGCCTGTGAGCCAGTGAACGTGTGAACGTCCCTCAAATGGAGAACGTCTTGACTCGGTAAACTGACCGTGAACGTATGGCTCAAGAACTCTGATTTCAGCCTTATCGTTCATAGCTGCAGGTGAGCTTTCCATAAAGTACTCAAATGCACGGTTACCGTGACCGAGAAGTGATTCAGCGAGAATTGCCCAGCCCTGTGTCTGAGAGAAGATACCACCGTTTTCCTTTGTGTCAGGGTTAAAGATGTGCATAAGTGCGCCATTAAAGTAATTAGCAACATAAGGTGGGTCCATAACCTTTACGCCGTATGGAGTGTTAAGGAGCTCGTGAACCTTTTCCATAGCAGAGAGTGACTGCTCTTTTGTTGCAAAGCCTGAGATAACAGACCATGACTGTGGGTTGAGCCACATATTAGCTTCAGGGTCCTTCTTAGCGCCAACGATTGTGCCATCCTCACGGATACCTCTGATAAATCTGTCCTCATCCCAGCAAGCTGCGAGGCTTTCGCCGAGCTCTGCCTGTACCTTTTCGATGTATGCTACATAGTCTGTATCGTTTCTTTCCTCAGCATAAGCCTTGATAACGCTCATAGCGTAGTAGAGCTGGAATGCTACGAATGTAGATTCGCCCTTCTTACCAAGTCTAAGGCAGTCGTTCCAGTCAGCGTGGAGACCTGCAGGCATCTTGTGTGCGCCGAGTCTTTCCATAGAGAAGCGAATAGCATTCTTTAAGTGGTCATAAACTGTATCCTCGCCACCGTTTGCATAAACGATAACTTCATCGAGGAATGCCTTGTTTCCACTTTCGCCGATGTACTTATATACAGTTGGGAACAGCCAGAGCGCATCGTCTGCACGGTAGCTTGGGTGGCCTGTTTCCTTAGCGTATACAGAATTTTCGTCGTTTTCGTCAGGGAATGTTTCGTGACCTGCGTTGTGGTTAAACTTAACGAGTGGGAGACCACCGCCGTTATCAACCTGGGCAGAAATCATAAATCTAATCTTTTCTGCAGCAAGCTCTGGGTCGATATGGATGATACCCTGGATATCCTGAACTGTATCACGGTAGCCGTAGCCGTTTCTAAGACCACAGTAGATGAATGAAGCAGCTCTTGACCAGATAAATGTGATAAAGCACTGGTAAGCGTTCCATACGTTAACCATATTATTGAACTCGTCACTTGGAGTCTTTACAACAAAGTTTTCAAGCTTTGAATGCCAGTAGCTCTTGAGCTCGTTAACTTCCTCGTCAACCTTGCCTGCTACCTTATATGTATCGAGAATCTTAGTAGCCTCAGCGTTATCCTTCTGACCGAGAACATAGATAAGCTCTACAGTTTCGCCATCAGCAAGAGTAACATCAGACTGGAGTGCACCACAAGCATTAGAGTTGTAGTTGAGCACATTGTCGCACTTGCCGTTTTCAACAGCGATTGGGTTTGAATATGTTCTGTATGGGCCGATAAAGCTATCGAGGTTACCATTATAAGCTGAAATAGGAGCACCAACCATACCGAAGAATCTTTCCTTGTGGTTTGAGCCTGTTTCGTCCTTACCGGAGTTCTCATTGATATGCTGTAAAATCTTATTTTCCTCAAAAGAAGTTCTTGAGATGAAGAGTGTGTACTGGAGGTTAACCTGGTCCTGCTCGTAGTTGTTCTCGTTTGTGAACTCGATAAAGCCGAACGCAGAGAGGTTTCTAGGCTTGCCGGAAATGTTTGTTACCTTAGCTCTCCAAACCTCGTAGGTCTTATTAAGCGGAACATAGTATGTAGTTTCCGACTTGATACCTGCATACTCAGCTGTCATAACTGTATAAGCTGTACCGTGACGGCACTCAGACTTATACTGGTCGAGTGGCTTACCTACAGGCTGCCATGATGCAGACCAATAGTCCTTTGTATCATTATCTCTGATATAAACATATCTGCCCGGGAGCGACATATTAGAATTGAAGCGATAACGAGCTATTCTTCCGTTTGCGCCACTCTGCACAAAGCTATAGCCACCGGCGTTGTTAGAAATAATTGCGCCGTAAGCTGGTGAACCGAGGTAGTTCGCCCATGGTGCAGGAGTGTCCGGTCTTGTAATAACATATTCTTTGTTTTGTAGGTCAAAATGTCCGTATTGCATATACTTTCTCTCCTAAAAATTTTGATATTGTTCGCTGTGCAAACTCATCTTGCACAAACCTATTATAAGTGTAACACATACGAAAATCATTTTCAAGAGGGGTAAAAAATCTTAATCGTTTGAAATTTAAATTTTTTTATAAAAAAATCATTGCCGCTCCATTTATGCAAAAATACGAAGCGACAATGCAAATATTCAAGCTATTTTACATCCCAATTTTTCCACACCTCAGGGCAGTAGCCGACTGTTGCGAGCTTACCCATTCGCACAATCGGTGTCTTGATAAGCAATGGGTTCTCGATAAGCTTTTGGAGCTTTTCCTCAGTCGAGCCCAGGTATCTCAAAAGCAGTGCGTCTTTTTCCTTTGAATCATAATCTATGATATTTTCTATAGAGCCTACAGCAGAGATAACGCTTGTCAGCTCGCCCCTGCTCATTTCCTTCTGCTTTAAATCGACCATCTGAAAGCTTACGCCACGCTCTTTAAAGTATCTTTGAGCCTTTTTTGTATCAAAGCATTTAGTCTTGCCGAAAATCTGTAGTCCCATAATAAATCTCCTATGCTTCTAAAATCACGGTGAACGGGCCGTCATTTTCGAGAGAAACCTTCATATCTGCGCCGAATATACCACGCTGAGTTTTCTTACCAGTCTTTTGCTCAATCACAGAGCAGAAATACTCGTAAAGCTCGTTCGCCTCATCGGGTGGTGCAGCGTTTACAAAGCTTGGTCTGTTACCATGCGTACAATCTGCATAAAGGGTGAACTGCGACACTACAAGCATATCTCCACCTACATCGGCAATAGACAGGTTTATCTTGTCATTCTCGTCAGAGAAGATTCGAAGCTTTGAGAGCTTGTCGGCAAGCTTATCGCACATTGCCTTATCATCGCCCTTACCTGCACCGAAAAGCACAAGATAGCCTTTTTCAATCTCTCCTACTATGGCACCATCGACCTTAACGCTTGCGCTATTGACCCTTTGAACAACCAGCTTCATTATGCTTCTCCTTTACTTTACCAAAATCTCATAGCGATATCTGAAGTACTCGCCCGGTTGCAAAGAAATAGCGTGTGCCTTTTCTTCTATGCTTTCATTCTCATCATCGCAATACACCGGTACAGATGTCCACGGCTCGAGGCAAACAAAGCTTGCATCGTTATTACCTGTCGGCGACCATACTGCGATACAATCGCTCTCGGGATAGAACACAGTAACGGCGCTCTCTCCCTTATTAGACTTTAATGTAACAGCCTTTGAATTCGGCTTATCCTTCATAACAACATCGAAGTCGAAGAGCTCTCTTGTCATATAAAGCTTATTTTCGTCGCTAAGCAGGGTTCTCGCGCCACCCGGGATAGTCTGAACAATTGTCTCGTTCTTTTCGTATTCTACATAGTAGTCATTAAACTCAAGTCCATCATCGAGCGGACAATTGAAAGCCGGATGGCCACCGAGGTAGAAGTATATAGTCTTGCTTGACGGATTAATTACACGAAAGCGTGTGATAAGCTTGCCGTCTTCAAAATAGTACTTCACGAAAAGCTTAAAGCGATAAGGATACTGTGCCTTACTCTCGATATTATCCTCGAGAAAAAGCACGGCATAGTCGTCGCCTATTTCGGTAACTTGAAATTCCATATCTCTTGCAAAGCCGTGGTTACCCTTCATCTTATAAGGCTTGCCACCTGCGAGATAGCTATTATCCTTTGGCGAGCATATAAAAGGAAAGAGTATCGGAGCATGCCTATTCCAAGCCTGTCCTGCCTGCCACAGATATTCCTTGCCGTTCTTTTTAAGGGAGCAAAGCTCTGCACCCATAGTATTTATTTTTGCGGTAATTTCGCCTGAACTAATTGTATAAATCATTATGAAACCTCCGTTTTGTATTCTTTTATAAGTATACCATATTGAAATAATATTTTCAAGACGAAAAAAAGAAACGCCTTTACAAGACTTGTAAAACAAACAGAAATATGATATACTGTTTTTATAACTTTTTTGAAACGGAGAATTTACTATGGACAGCTTTAAGGAATATATGGTAAAGAGATATCAGGATACCTCAGATAAGGTCAAGGTTTTTGCACTTCTTTTTCTTTGCACACTTGCGCTTGTTGTATCCTTTATTTTTATGCAGGAGCTTGCACCGGTAATCGGATTTGTGCTTTTTGCAATCGTTGGTGGTTACTATGGCTGCTACTACTACGCTACTATCAAGCGTGTTGAATATGAATACATCTTCACAAACGGTGACCTTGACATTGACAAGATTATGGGTCAGAGAAAGAGAAAGCGTCTTGCTACAATTGATGTATCCGGCATTTTACAGTTCGGTAAGATTTCTGACGAAAAGAGAGCAGAGATACTTTCTTCAGAGCACACTGTAATCGACGCTACTGATAATCTTTGCACTGATGAGGATTACTATCTTGAATGCAAGCACAAGACATACGGTATGTGCTATCTTCTCTTTACACCAAGCGACGAATTCGTTGAAGAAATGAGACCGTTCTTCCCAAGAGAACTCAGAAAGTAACGGGAGCTGATAATATGTTCAGAATAGGAACTGACATAGTCGAGGTCGAAAGAATAGAAAAAAGCGCTCAGAGAGAGAGCTTTCTTACAAGGGTTTACTCACAGGCTGAGTTAGCCCTTTTTTCCAATAAGCAGAACAAGTACGAGTCAATGGCAGGCAACTGGGCTTCTAAGGAAGCATTCTCAAAATCTCTCGGCACAGGCGTCGAGGGCTTCGGGCTATCTGAGGTTGAGGTGCTTCGTGATGAGCTTGGTGCACCGTATATAAGGCTGAGTGGCAACGCCAAGAAAATAGCTGATGATATGGGACTTTCGTTTTCTGTAAGCATTAGTCACACAAAGTCACACGCAATTGCTACTGTTATCGCCTTCCCTAAGGAGAAAGAATAATGGATAAAATCTACACACCTTCACAAATGTCGCACTCCGAGAAGATGAGTGAGGAGTACGGAGTTTCTCTCGCCTGCCTTATGGATAATGCAGGCTTTTCTCTTGCAAGCAGAATAATAGAGCTAGGCTACAAGAGCTTTGCTAAGCGTGTGCTGATGCTTTGTGGCAACGGCAACAACGGTGGTGACGGCTTTGTTGCGAGCGATATTCTCTCTCGCTCGGGCTTTGAGGTTGATGTTATGCTATGCTGCAACGAGCCTAAGACTGAGCTTTCAATTTCGACTTTTTCAAGGCTTTCTGATAGCGTCAGAATCGTAGAAGAAAGCGGCCTTAAAGAGTACGACATAATCTGCGACTGCGTTTTCGGCACCGGCTTCAGAGACAAGCTACCGCAGGATATCTCACAGCTTTTCAAGAAGATAAACAGCCTTTCTGCGTACAAGCTTGCATGCGACCTGCCTTCCGGCGTAAACGCTCTGACGGGTGAAGCCGACGCAGACACGATAGTCTGCGATGAGACGCTTTCCTTCCATGCAAAAAAGCTTGGCACACTACTCTCACCTGCAAAGGAATACTGTGGAAAAATCTCAGTAGCTAGTATCGGTATTCCTGACAAAGCCTGTGCAGATACGCCGATTATCCATATAGATAATGGACTTGCAAAAGAGCTCCTCCCATATCGCAGGCCTGACGGACACAAGGGTACCTTCGGCAAGGTGGTTTGTATTTGTGGCAGCACAAACTACACGGGTGCAGCTGTTATGTCATGCCTTGCAGCATTGCGTGGTGGTTGTGGACTTGTTACACTTTGCTCTACAAAGTGCGTAATTGACAGAATTGCAAAGCTAATCCCCGAGGCTACATTTTTCACGCTTCCGGAAAAGGACGGCAAGCTTGCGCACGACAGCGAGCTTATCACAGAGACTGTAGAAGGTGCCGATTGCGTACTGTTCGGCTGTGGCGTTGGACAATCCGAAGAAGTGAAAAAACTACTTTGTGATGTGCTTTCTAAGGCAAGCTGTCCTATAGTTATTGATGCAGACGGCATAAATTGTCTTTCTATGAATATAGATATATTGAAAGACACAAGGGCAAGCGTTGTGCTTACCCCACATCCGATGGAGCTCGCAAGACTTTGCGGACTTGATAAGGCTCCACAAGAAAGACTCGGCTGTGCAAAGTCGCTTTGCGAAAAACTCGGCGACAACATAACCGTAATGTCAAAGAGCGCACAAACCTTAGTTATATCGAATAAAGAGACTTACCTTAACGATAGCGGAAACACTGCACTTTCTAAGGGTGGCAGTGGTGATATGCTTGCGGGACTTACTGCATCACTTATTGCACAAGGCGTTCCAAGTGAAAAGGCCTGTGCACTCGCAAGCTACATTATCGGACTTTGTGCAGAAGAGCTTTGCAAAGAAAAGAGTTCACGCTCGATAATCGCACGAGATATACTGGATAGGCTTCCCCTTGTGTTTTTCAATCTGGAGGGTTAACCCGAAACGGAGGAAAACCGATTGAAGCTACCGGCCAAAATATTCACTGCTATTTCTGTAATGGCTATTTCAGTATCGCTTGTATCCTGCAAAAATAATGATAAAGTTTCCTTACCGAATACGGATTTTTCATACTCTGTAGTTGCGACCTGTGAGCTTTCCGGCTATAATGAGGAATACTCACTCACGCTCACCCGAACAGATGCAGGTATATGGTGCTCGCAATTTTCTGCACCTATGAGCCTAAGCGGAATGAAGCTTTCGCAAGGCATTGACCAATGCACCATCGAATACATGGGGCTTACGCACACTGCAAGCCTTGATAAATTTCCTGACAATTCGCTTGTCCCGGCTATTACCTCGGTGCTCGACCATATTGCTTGTACAACTGAAATTGATGCCACAAGCGAAGGCGGTAACATAATTGCAGACGGAAGTATAGACGGCATAATATACTCGGTTGTATTTTATGGTAACGAGCCGATTTCAATGCAGATTTCAAGCAGTCAACGAGCTATCAACGTTATGCTTACAGATTTTCAAAAGCTATAGCTACACAAAAAGCTCTCGGAAAATTCCGAGAGCTTAAATTATGTCAATAGATATTAGATAGACTTATTATGCAGCTGGGTCAGGGTTAAGTCCGTTATCGGTGAGGTCCTTAGGCTCGTCAATTACGAGCGACTTAACGTAAACACCATGTGACTGGAATACCATACCGCCATAGAGGGTACCGTCCGGATTAACTGTTGCTGTATCTACAAGATACTGGAGACATTCAGCAGAAACATTGAAAGTACAGGTTTCTGTCTTCCATTCGCCGTCAGCATTTGGAGTAAGCACGATAAATCCGTCTGTCTGCATAAAGTAGTTATACATTGGTGTACCATCAGCATAAGCCTTTGGAACATCCTTGCCAACTTCTACTCTTCCTGTAGCTTCATCAACAATACCTACGATATAGCTAGGGTCTGTAGTATAGAGCTTTGGCCAGCTTTCCTTACAGCTACATGGAGCAAACAGATAGTAATCCAAGAACTTGCCTTCCGGTGGAAGTGTCTTATACTGGAGTTCAAATGTAAGTGAGCAACCTGTCTCAAGATAAGGCTTGAAGTACTTGTTATCAACATATCCCTCATAGAAGCCCTCGTCACCAAGGAACTGTATAGCTTCCCAGCTACCTGCATATTCTTCATTACCGATAAGAGTAATAGGACCTTCTAAAATTTCTTCTTCGGTTGTTGTGGTTGTAGTGGTAGTTGTTTCAGCTGCAGTTGTTGTGGTTGTAGTAGTTGTGGTTGATTCTTCAGGTGTAGATGAAGCCTTAGAACTATCATCACTACCACAAGCTGTAAGCACAAGAGCCATTGCAACTAATGCCATTAGCTTCTTTTTCATAGTTAGTTCCTCCATTATATAATATTTATTATCGAATCGTTCATCAATTCTAAGGCAATTATACCATTCAAGTTTTTTATTGTCAATGATTTTATGCTTAACATATGAGTAAAATATCAGCTTTATTACCAATAAAAAGCCCTCGGAAAGCTCCGAGCGCTTAAACTATACTAGTTTAATTATAAAGAATCAATTACTTATTCTTCTTTGTAGCAACTACTGCTGCAGCTGCGAGTGCGATACCTGCGAGTGCAAGACCTGCTGTAGCACCTGTATCAGCGCTATCGTTGGAAGGTTCATCTGCTGGTTCGTCTGCTGGTTCATCTGCTGGCTCATCAGCTGGCTCATCAGCTGGCTCGTCTGCTGGTTCATCAGCTGGTTCGTCTGCTGGTTCGTCTGCTGGTTCATCAGCTGCAAGAACAGGAACAACCTTAACAGTTATAGCATCCTGACCAGCCTGAATGTTGAATCCATACTTGTTTTCATCAGCATTGTAAGGATCTGCCATTCCTGCATCAGCAATCTCTTCAAGAGTGTAAGTAAATGTGTAGGTTGTTTCAGCTATAACACCTGTTTCGTAGCCAAAATCGCCCTTTGCTCCAGCACCGTTAAAAATAAACAGCTCATAGTCATCCCACTTTTCAGCAGCTGCAGGTGAAGTAACCTCGAAAGTAAAGGCTTCAACTGTTTCGCCCTCTGCAGGAATAACCTCAACCCAAGAACCGCCCCAAGCAGGAACTTCAAATGTGTCGCCTGTAGGAGCGTCACCAGACCCTGGCCAAGGTGTGAAAGCTACGTCAGCAGCAAAAGCAGAAACTGCCATTGAAGCTGCTACTGCGAGTGCAGCGATTGTAGAAATAATCTTTTTCATTCTCTTTTCCTCCATATTTTTCACAATTTTTGAATTGAATATCAACTCTAAGGTAATTATAACATTCGGCGCAAACTTTGTCAACGATTTTAAACTGACCGCTTCAACAGAATTTTAACCTGTTTTTTGTACAATATGTAGAGTAAACGATTACTTGACCTCAAAATTATGTTACTAAGTCACATTTTATTCGCAATTTCCCCCGACTCTCAGAATGTATTTTTAACGTTACATATAAATATATTAAACTATTACTTCTGTGTACCCCACCTATATAAACTAAAAAGCCCTCGGAATTACCCGAGGGCTTAAACTATACTAGTTTAATTATAGAGAATAGATTACTTATTCTTCTTTGTAGCAACTACTGCTGCAGCTGCGAGTGCGATACCTGCGAGTGCAAGACCTGCTGTTGCGCCTGTCTCAGCGTTGTCGTTGGAAGGTTCATCAGCTGGTTCGTCTGCTGGTTCGTCTGCTGGTTCATCGTCTGGTTCGTTGCCCGGTTCGTTGCCCGGTTCGTTGCTCGGTTCGTTGCCCGGTTCGTTGCCTGGTTCGTTGCCTGGTTCGTCTGCTGGTTCGTCAGCTATAGAAGTGATTGATATATCCCATGTCCATGTATCGCCATCGGCAGCATTCCAAACCTGGAGAATAATACCACCAAAATCTGCGATATCTGTTATGTCATTAGCATACATAACGTCCTGAACTGTTGTTTCAATTGTGAGCACGCCAGCTGCATTAGATACTGCAGACCAGCCGCCCCATGATGTGTTAAAGCCGTTTATTGCTACATTCCAAGCAGATGAGTTAACTCCTTCGCCGGGAGTAATTACTGCTGTAATTACATCAGTAGGCTTAAATTCTAATGTGCCTCCGGTAGCTTCGACGCCGAGCTGTACACAGTCGCCTGTTTTTTCATCATTAGCAGAATATGTATTCTCGCCGGATGCTTCATAAACAACAGTACCTTCCTCTTCTTCCGGTAATTCTTCGTTTCCTAAAGTTTCAGCAGATACCTCAAGAGTCCAGTCCCAAGTTTCGCCGTCGTTAACATTCCACACCTGAAGTACAAATCCGCCGAATTCGCTTATGTCTGTGATGCCGTTTGCATCCATAATTTCTTGAATTGTTGCCGTAACAGTAAGAATACCTGCGTCAGATGATACAGCAGACCAGCCACCCCACGATGAGTTAAAACCGGTAAGAGCAACATTCCAAGTAGAAATGTCTGCGCCATCGCCGGCAACTACTGTTGCAGTAACTACGTCAGTAGCACTAAACTCATAGGCGCCACCTACAGCATCAGAATCAATCTGTATGCAATTTGAGCTATCCGGAGTAGCTTCATCATATGTGCAAGAGCCACTCTCTGCAAGTGTTGCAGCTGCTGCAGATACTGTCATGGTTGCTGTCACAGCCAGTGCAGCAAGTATTGAAATAATCCTTTTCATTTTGTTCCCTCCAAATTCTGTTTTTATAATATGGTAACACAAAAATATTATATCATCTATTATAATTTTCGTCAACAATTTTCTATATCGCTAATTAACATAATTTTAATCGTAATTTTGGTTATTATGTCAAATAATCGATTTATTTCGGTACACAAAAAGCCCTCGGAGGGTTACACAAGTCCAGTAAAAACGGACAATAGAAAAACACCCCTCTTTTATGGTAGAATAAAAACAATACCATAAAGGGGAATTTTGTATGTCAAGGAAATACCGACATACATTAAAATTGTTACAACAAATCAAAGAAATGCTAAACCAAGGCATGACGCAAAAAGAAATAGAAAATAAATTTGGATTAACAGGAGTGCGTCCTGTGCATGGGTTGTTAAAACGAGAACGCAAAAAAGAATTACAGGGCGTACCAAACCATCGTGGACGAAAGCCAGCAAAAACATTACCAGAGTATAAGTACGAAAACAAAAGATTAAAAATGGAAAATGAGCTGTTACGGGATTTTCTCTCGCTCACAGAAAGGAAGTGAGAACAAGCGTAAAATACAGAGTTATCTATCGTCACAGAGGCAAATATTAAATAAGTGAAATATGTCGTTTCTTCAATGTATCAAGAAGCAGCTACTATGACTATGTAAAGAGAATGGATATACCCGCATGGGATCTACCATTGGCAGATAAGATAAAAGAATGTCAAAGCAAGTGTGGTCATCCATATGACAACACTTTAGCAGAAAATTTCTTTTCAATTCTCAAAACAGAGTGCATTTACCGGGTTAAACTTCAGGCCTATGAGGAGGCTCGCCTCCTCATAGGTGAATACATCCATTTCTACAATCACGAAAGAATACAACTAAAAACAAAACTGACACCACTTGAAAAGCGATGTCAGTATGTTGCTTAAAATTTAATTTTATCTACCATAGGGGCTTTTTGTGCTGTCCGTACAATTTGGGGCAGTCCAGAGCTCCGAGGGCTTAAACTACATTAGTTTAATTATAGAAAATAAATTACTTGTTCTTCTTTGTAGCAACTACTGCTGCAGCTGCGAGTGCGATACCTGCGAGTGCAAGACCTGCTGTTGCGCCTGTCTCAGCGTTGTCGTTGGAAGGTTCATCAGCTGGTTCGTCTGCTGGTTCATCAGCTGGTTCATCTGCTGGCTCATCAGTTGGTTCATCAGTTGGCTCATCTGTAGGTTCGTCTGTAGGCTCATCTATTGGTTCGTCTGTTGGTTCATCTTCAGGAACCTCTGATACTGTTGCAGAAACCACGATTCCACCGCCTGCAGGAACCACGAGCGTATAAGCACCGTCTTCGCCTTCAAGCTCAGTTTCGCCGTTTGCAACGGCATCAACCTGATAGCCTTCGGCAGCAGTTACGGTAATATCTACCTCAGTGTCTGCAAAAGCAGCTTCAACAGAAGGCTCAATTGTAGCGTTTTCATTTTCTTCTGTACGAACGATGTAGCTTAGCTTTTCGCTGTTAATGAGGTCCACCAATTCCTGAGGTCCATCCTCATAAACCACGCCTACAAAGTCTTCTAAATCTTCTTTTCCGTTGACAAGCTTCCATACCGTTATTTCAGGAATCATATCTGCCGCTGTTTCCTGCTGAGTACCGTTGTCTTGCATAACCTGAGCTTGCATAACCTGAGGACCGCCGTCTAGCATAATTTCAATTGCATTTCCATGTGTAAAGCCCTCAATCTCCTGCATATATCCATCTGTTCCGGTTACCGTTCCATCAATATAAATACTACCCGGCTCAGTATCAGCTATCTGAATAGAGCGAACCAAAACAAATATTCCAGGTATCGTCCATGCGTCCTTGATATTCGGCTCTGCACCTGCTGAAACGTCACCATACACTGTTATATCAGAACCGTTGAACGTCAGAATTCCGGCTCCGGGCTGTCCATGAGACCCATCGACAGGAGCAACATCAGGGTCTCCTGTAACAGTGCCTCCTGTGACATTTCCGTTAACCTCAAGTGTACAGCCTACACCTAAATCTGCACCGTATCCACCGTAGCCGTATGTACCCATAGAATCTCCGCCGTACATATCGCCGTCAACTTTAAGAGATGCACCTGAGGATAGTATTGCCGCAGTTCCTCCGTCGCTGTAATCCTCCGGGTCAGAAAGTCTGGACTCTTCAAGATATCCGTCACCGCCATAGATATCGCCTGTGACAGATGCGTCTATATTTCCGGCAAAATAAATGCCATTAGCTCCTGCTCCAACGCCTATGACATCTCCCTCAACGGTGATTGTCATCACATCTGAGCCATCGTTATATGCTTCAATAGCATCACTTCCGCCTGTTACGTTACCTTTTATGCTTACAGTTGAGCTGCCGCTGATTTCCACACCATCTGCTTCTTCACTTGTAATGTCTCCCTCGACGTATACAGTAAGAGAGCCTTCAATGTTCAGCGCATCACTGTCTGTACTGCCAATGTTACCCGTAACATTAAGTGCACCTTCTCCTGAGACATAAAGGTCATTGATAGAATACTCTCCGCAGTCGATATTAACTGTCAAGCCTTCAGGAATACTTATATAATTTGTCATATCTACATCTGCTGTAAGCACTATATCAACTGTATCGCCTGTCGCACCGTCAATTGCATCATATACTTCGCCGGAGCTTGACGCTTCGATAACGTCTTCAGCAAAGACGCTTGGCATAACACTTACGCACACAGCCATAGCAGAAACTATTGACACAATTCTTGCTAATATTTTCTTCATATAAAAAACCTCTCTTTCCCGGCAAATGCCTTTTTTATATTTTATCACACTAAACCGCTAATGTCAATAAAAAAGGTTCAGAAAGTACAGCTTTGTATATATTTCATAATCCGGTTTTAGTCACTTTGTACATTCCGCACACGCCGCTGCTTACCAAACAAAAAGCCCCCGGATTTCTCCGAGGGCTTAATTTGTTTAAGCTTTAGTCAGTCAAGAATTACAATTACTTGTTCTTCTTTGTAGCAACTACTGCAGCACCAGCGAGTGCGATTGCAGCGAGTGCAAGACCTGCTGTAGCGCCTGTCTCAGCGTTGTCGTTGGAAGGTTCCTCAGCTGGTTCGTCTGCTGGTTCATCAGCTGGTTCATCTGCTGGTTCATCTGCTGGCTCGTCAGCTGGCTCATCAGCTGGTTCGTCTGCACCGAGTGTGATAGCTTCGCCGTTTGCATCAAGGAATACAACAGAAACTTCTGTTTCGTTTGGAGCACCCCAGTCAGCAACAACGAGCTTAGCCCATTCTGTACCCTCTGAGAAGATAGGTGTAGCAGCATCATAGATTTTGAATACGCCTGTTCCTACAGTAACTTCCTTGTCATCACCGAACTCAAGAAGAGTATTCCAGCTGTTTCCGGCATCCTGAGCAATGATAGCACCATAGTAGCCTGTGAGGTCTGCGCCTGTAAATGTAACCTCTACACCGTAAACATCAGCGAATGTGTAGCCGTCAGCACCGAGGTCAACAACGTATCTTGCGTCAGCATTAGAAGTATCGTTAGCGTTTGTGATAGTTGCGGAAGCTGAAATAGCAAGCGCAGAGCAAGCAACAGCTGTTGCAGCGAGAGCTGCAAAAATCTTTCTCATTTTCATTTGTAATTTCCTCCGATTCATAATATTATTGTTGGAAACGTTTTCTATTCCAAAAAAATTATATCACTCGAAATCTCGATTTGTCCACGAAAACAGCTACGTCTATTTCAACATATTTTCGAAGGTGTTTTTGGGCACCTTTCACAGATAACGTTTGAAATGTCGAAAATTTTTAATAAAAGTACATCGAAAACGTTTACGAAAATTGTAAACATTTCGTGAATGACGCTTTCGAAACTCGCCTTTTTCCGAAATAAAAAACTCCCCGAAAATTCGAGGAGTTTTATAGGCTAATTTAGCGCTTAAATTATTAGGTTGTAAGAATTAAGCAGCAGGGTCAGCGTTGAGGCCGTTGTCTGTGAGGTCCTTAGGCTCGTCAATTACGAGGGACTTAACGTCGATACCATATGTCTGGAATACAACGCCACCGTAGAGAGAACCGTCGTCGTTTACTGTTGCATTGTCCTTGAGGTACTTAAGGCAATCAGCAGAGAGGTTAACTGTGAAGGTTTCAGTTGTCCAAGAACCGTCAGCTTCTGCAGTAAATACTATGAATCCGTCTGCCTGGAAGAAGTAGTCGTAAAGTGGTGTGCCATCAGCATATGTCTTAGAAGCGCCGCCAGCTGACTCTCTAGCTGTTAATTCATCAGCGATACCTACGAGGTATGTAGGGTCTGTAGCAAAGAGCTTAGCCCAGTTCTGGTCACAGATACCGAAGAGGTAGTAGTCATAGTACTTGCCCTCTGGTGGGAGTGTTCTGAAGTCAAATTCAAATGTGAATGAACAACCTGTATCGAGGTACTGCTCTAAGTACTTATTGTCGACAAATGTAAGGAGTGTGCCGTCATCGCCAACAAAGTTTGTAGCAGCCCAGTCACCGGCATACTCTTCGTAACCTACGAGAGTAATAGGGCCTTCGATAGGCTTAGCTTCTGTTGTTGTAGTTGTAGTAGTTGTGGTAGTTGTTTCAGCTTCAGTTGTTGTGGTGGTTGTAGTAGTTGTGGTTGTTGTGGTTGTATCTTCTGGTGCAGATGAAGACTTAGAGCTATCATCGCTGCCACAAGCTGTAAGCACGAGAGCCATTGCTACTAAAGCCAAAAGCTTCTTTTTCATAGTTAATTCCTCCATAAATAATATTTTTGTTATCGAATCGTACATCAATTCTGTTATAATTATAGCATCGCGTATTTAAAAAGTCAATAAGATTAAAAGCATCATATAAGACAATTTTACGGCACTTTTTTGTTCACTGTGCATAAGTAATCGTTTTCTAAGGGCTTTTTTTCACTAATACGCACAAAAATTTTTACTTTTTATTTCATCAGAAAAGTGTTTGTCTTGCGATGCCTAAGCACCGATTTTCAGTAAAAATCAGTTTCATATTTTATTTGTAGTTTCGTAAAATAACTATTGACAACTCCATTTTAGTGTGCTACAATAGTCACATACGATTTTTGAAATTAGGAGAAATCATAATGTATACATCTTCATTCAACTTTTTTGCATACTTTTTTGGCTTTTCATTTTTTGGAAAGTCTGATTTGCGTTGCCGAAAAGCTTGAATGACTTGAGAATTTAGTTCATTTATCGCCTTGGTAACGCTAAGTTGCCAAGGCTTTTTTATCGAAAATTTATAACAGAAAGGGTAATTTAAAATGATTATCGTACTTAAGCAAAATTCCGACGAAAAGCAGCTAGCCCATCTCACCGACTGGCTCACCTCGCAAAGCCTTGACATCCAGATGATTAAGGGCTCGCACTCTACAGTCCTCGGTCTTGTTGGTGACACAAGCGTTGTAGACATTGAGCTTTTAGAGGCTCTTGACATTGTTGAGTCTGTCAAGAGAATTCAGGAGCCTTACAAGAAGGCTAACAGAAAGTTTCACCCTGACGATACAGTAATTAATGTTGGTGGTGCGCAAATCGGTGGTGGCTCATTCACAATTATGGCAGGCCCTTGCTCTGTAGAATCAGAGGAGCAGATTTGCTCAATTGCACAGTCTGTAAAGAACTCCGGTGCAACAGTTTTGCGTGGTGGTGCGTTCAAGCCAAGAACCTCCCCTTACGCTTTCCAGGGCCTCAGAGCTGACGGAATCGAGCTTCTTTTAGAGGCAAAGGAAAAGACAGGACTTCCTATTATTACAGAGATTATGGATATCTCTCAGCTTCCGCTTTTCAGCGAGGTTGATATTATCCAGGTCGGTGCAAGAAATATGCAGAACTTTGAGCTTCTAAAGGCACTCGGCAAGCAGGACAAGCCTATTCTCCTAAAGCGTGGACTTTCTGCAACAATTTCTGAGCTTCTTATGAGTGCTGAATACATTATGGCAGGTGGCAACGAGAAGGTTATTCTTTGCGAGAGAGGTATAAGAACCTTCGAGACAGCTACAAGAAACACTCTTGACCTTTCTGCTATTCCTATACTTAAGGAAAAGACTCACCTTCCTATTATTATAGACCCAAGCCACGCAACCGGCATCGCAGCTATGGTAAAGCCTATGTCACTCGCTGCTGTTGCTGCAGGTGCTGACGGACTTATCATCGAAGTGCACAACGACCCGCCACACGCTATGTGCGACGGTCAGCAGTCAATCACTCCTGCGAGCTTCGACAAGCTTTCAAAGCAGATTAGCACACTGCACAGTGCTATAAAGGGAATGTACTAATATGGCTATTAAGATTCAAAAGACAACTGAGCAGTTCCCCGAAAAGGCTGTTGTAGCCTGTCAGGGAATTGCCGGTTCAAACTCCGAGACTGCTTGTCGCACACTTTTTTCCGAGCCGGATATTATGTTCTTCAAGAGCTTCGAGGCTGTGTTCTCAGCCGTTGAAAAGGGGCTTTGCAAGTACGGTATTCTCCCTATCGAGAACTCGACTCACGGCTCTGTTACCGGCGTCTACGACCTTATGCAAAAGCACAGCTTCGGCATTGTGAAGGCTGTCAAGATTTCTATTGCTCATTGTCTTCTCGGCGTTGAAGGAACAAAGCTTTCGGGCATCAAGGAGGTTCTCTCTCACGAGCAGGCTATCGGTCAGTGCTCGGAGTTTCTCAAGAATCATCCCGACATAAAGGTTACTGTTTGCGCTAACACAGCGGTTGCGGCGAGAACTGTTGCAGAGAGCGGCAGAGACGATTTGGCGGCAATCTGCTCTGAGCAGTGTGCTGAAATCTACGGGCTTAAGACTCTCACAAAGAACATTCAGGACGCTCAGTACAACTGCACACGGTTTATATGCATAAGCGCCCAGCCTGTGGTTTATGACGGCTCTGACAAGGTGAGCCTTATATGCTCGCTCCCACACAAGCCTAACGCACTCTACGGACTCTTGGCTACCTTTGCCGACTACAATATCGACGGCGAAAAGGTCAACCTCACTAAAATCGAGAGCCGACCTATCCCGGGAACAGATTTTGAATTCGTGTTCTACATCGACTTTGAGACAAAGCTGTCAGACGATAAACTCGCTATGCTTCTCAGTGACCTCGAAATCTATACACCAAACCTCGAAGTCCTCGGTATCTACAGCGAATCAAGCGATATCACCGAATAACGCAATAAAGACAATACTCATACAGTGACTTTACTTGTATTTATCGGGGGAAACCTTTCTGAAGAAAGTTTATCCCCCGGACCCCCTTACAAAGACTTTTAATATTATTTCAGCCCCATAGGGTGTACATCACAAAGTTGAGATTTTATTCTCTCTTGGTGCATACCCTATGGGGCTGAAATTTATATAATAAGTTTTAGGAAAGGAGTTTGAGGAACAACCCTTTTTCAAAAGGGTTTTCCTCAATGATACAAGCATAACCGCTGTATGTGTACTATCCTTATTGTATTACTTATTCATAAAGCCGTTGAACCAGGCTCTGTCTGTGAAGGGCTTTTTGCTTGTATGTGATGGCTCACATTTTGCGACTCCGACTGGCAGAAGACACACCAAATCGTAGTCGTCGGGCACGCCGAGGCGTTTAGCGAGCTTTCCGCCGATATTATCGTCGTCGGTGATATGTCCCTCGTACCAGCAGCTCTCGTAGCCGAGGGCTTTAATAGCGAGGAGCATATTCTCGATTGCGGCGGAGTAGTCCTGCACGGCGAAGCACTTGTCCCTGTATGCACAGATTCTCTGTGTCAGAACGCATATTATTGCAGGTGCAGTCTGACAAATCGGCGGGTCAATCATTCTAAGAAGCTCTTTCAGAAGCTCCCTGTCATCGACACAGATAAGCGAAGTTGTCTGCTTGTTGCAGCCCGACGGTGCGTCAAGTCCTGCCTTCATAATTCTCCTAAGGTCTTCTCTCGGCACGGCTGAGTCCTTATACTCAAGGCGGTAGCTTGAGCGCTTTTCTATCGCTTCAAACAAATCCATCTGCCCATCCCCTTTCTATAATAGTCTAACACATTCCGCCTTTCTTTTCAAGACGCAAAAACGGCACAGTCAACTAAATGACTGTGCCGTGATTTTATACGCTTAAAGTCTTAAGATTAAAGACCTCTCTTAACGTATGTTGTGTGGAGAACGTGGTGTGCCTTTTCAGAACCAGGCTCACCGAAGTACTCGTTGTAGATAGCCTTGATAGCTGGGTTCTCGTGTGACTTTCTGATTGGCATAGCAGCGTCGATATCGTAAAGCACCTTAGCTCTGAGAGCACGGATATCAACAGTATTTCTGATGTATCCTGGCTGCTGTGGCTGTCCACCGCCGTTTACGCATCCGCCTGGGCAACCCATAATCTCGATGAAGTGGTAATCAGCTTCGCCACTTTCAACCTTCTTGAGAAGCTCCTTAGCGTTAGCAAGACCTGAAGCAACTGCAACCTTTACAGTCATACCAGCAACATCATAGGAAGCTTCCTTGATACCCTGTGTACCTCTTACATCAGTGAAGTCGAGAGCCTTAAGCTCTTCGCCTGTGAGTGTTTCAACAGCAGTTCTAAGAGCTGCTTCCATAACACCACCTGTTGCACCGAAGATAACAGCAGCACCTGTAGAAAGTCCGAGAGGCTCGTCAAACTTTTCGTCTGGAAGCTCTGTGAACTTGATACCAGCCTTGTCAATCATTCTGCCGAGTTCTCTAGTTGTGATAGAGTAGTCAACGTCAGGCATACCTGCAGCGTTTTCGTCATCTCTGCCGATTTCGAACTTCTTAGCAGTACATGGCATTACAGCAACAACTACGATATTCTTAGGGTCAAGACCCATCTTCTGAGCGTAGTATGTCTTTACTGTTGCGCCGAACATCTGCATTGGTGACTTACAAGATGAAAGGTTATCTGTAAGCTCTGGGAAGTAGTGCTCGCAGTACTTAACCCATCCTGGTGAGCAGGAAGTGATAAGTGGGAGCTTACCGCCGTTCTTTACTCTGTGGAGGAATTCTGTAGCTTCTTCCATAATTGTAAGGTCAGCAGCAAAGTCTGTATCGAACACCTTATCGAAGCCGAGTCTTCTGAGAGCACAAGCCATCTTGCCTTCTACATCAGTACCGATTGGCATACCGAATGCTTCACCGAGGCCGGCTCTTACAGCAGGAGCTGTCTGAACAACAACTGTCTTTTCAGGGTCAGCGATTGCAGCAAAGATATCGTCGATAGATTCCTTTTCTCTAAGTGCGCCTGTAGGACAAACAGCGATACACTGGCCACAAGATACGCAAGATGTATCAGCGAGGCCCATTTCGAAGCTTGTACCGATGATTGTCTTAAAGCCTCTTTCGTTAGCGCCGATAACGCCAACAGCCTGTACCTTTTCACATACAGCAGAGCAACGACGGCAGAGTATGCACTTACCGTTATCTCTAATCATGTGAGCTGCGCTATCATCAAGCTCAAACTCAGTTCTAACGCCTGCAAATGCGTCTTCATCATCAACGCCGAGGTCACGGCAGAGCTTCTGGAGCTCACAGTTACCGCTTCTTACGCAGGAGAGACACTTCTTATCGTGGTTAGAAAGAATGAGCTGAAGTGTTGTCTTTCTTGACTCCAATACCTTTGGAGAATTTGTGAAAATTTCCATGCCCTCGTTAATTGGGTATACGCATGAAGCAACGAGGCTTCTTGCACCCTTGACCTCAACTACACAGATACGGCACGCGCCGATTTCGTTGATGTCCTTCAGAAAGCAAAGGGTTGGAATTTCGATGCCGGCGATTCTTGCAGCCTCAAGGATTGTAGAGCCCTTTGGAGCCTGAACAGGAACGCCGTTAATTTTAATATTAACCATATCCATTATCTTTATCCTCCCAATTACTTCTTCTCGATTGCGCCGAACTTACACTTTTCGATACAAGCGCCACACTTTACGCACTTAGCTGTATCAATTGTGAGAGCCGGAAGCTTCTTGCCAGGTGCGATGTAATCTGTCTTTGTGATTGCGCCTGCAGGACACTGCTTAGCACACATACCGCATCCGATACACTTATCCTTGTCAATTGTGAAGGACAGGAGGTCCTTACATACGCCTGCTGGACACTTCTTGTCAACAACGTGAGCGATATATTCATCTCTGAAGTTCTTGAGTGTTGAAAGAACAGGGTTTGGAGCTGTCTGTCCAAGACCACAGAGTGAGTTATCCTTGATGTAGTAGCAGAGCTTTTCGATTCTGTCGATATCCTCAAGTGTAGCCTGTCCCTTTGTAACCTTATCGAGAAGCTCGAGAAGTCTTCTTGTACCGATACGGCAAGGAGTACACTTACCACATGATTCGTCAACTGTGAACTGGAGGAAGAACTTAGCGATGTCAACCATACAGTTGTCTTCGTCCATAACGATAAGTCCGCCGGAGCCCATCATAGAACCGATAGCAATGAGGTTATCGTAGTCGATTGGAACGTCGATGTTTTCAGCTGAGATACATCCGCCGGAAGGTCCACCTGTCTGAGCAGCCTTGAACTTCTTTCCGTTAGGAATACCGCCACCGATTTCCTCAACGATTTCTCTAAGAGTTGTACCCATTGGTACTTCTACGAGACCTGTATTGTTAATCTTTCCGCCGAGAGCGAATACCTTAGTACCCTTGGACTTTTCAGTACCCATAGATGTGAACCATTCAACGCCATTGAGAATAATCTGTGGAACGTTAGCGTAGGTTTCAACGTTATTGAGAACTGTTGGTCTTTCAAAGAGACCCTTTTCAGCTGGGAATGGTGGACGTGGGCGTGGCTCACCTCTATTGCCTTCGATAGAAGTCATAAGAGCTGTTTCCTCACCACAAACGAACGCACCGGCACCGAGTCTGATACCGATATCAAAGTCAAAGCCTGAGCCGAAGATATCCTTACCGAGAAGTCCATATTCGTGAGCCTGCTCGATAGCGATTTCAAGACGCTTTACAGCGATTGGGTACTCAGCACGAACGTATACGTAACCCTGAGTTGCGCCGATAGCGTAACCAGCGATTGCCATAGCTTCGATAAGAGCGTGTGGGTCGCCTTCGAGAACGGATCTGTCCATGAATGCGCCCGGGTCACCTTCGTCAGCGTTACAGCAAACATACTTCTGTCCGCCGTCCTGAACGAGATTCTTAGCGAGCTGCCACTTACGGCCTGTTGGGAATCCTCCGCCGCCTCTACCTCTGAGTCCAGACTCGAGAATTGTATTAACAACGTCGTCTGGAGTCATCTCTGTAAGAACCTTACCGAGAGCTTCGTATCCTCTTGTACCGATATATTCTTCGATATCTTCAGGATTAATTACACCACAGTTACGAAGTGCAATTCTCTTTTGCTTTCTGTAGAAGTCTGTGTCACCGATAGATGTAATCTTTTCGTCCTTAACTGTTTCATCATAAACGAGTCTTGTAACTATTCTACCCTTGAGGAGATGCTCAGTAACGATTTCCTCAACGTCGTCTTCCTTAATCATAGAGTAGAATGTGCCCTCTGGGTATACGATAGCGATAGGGCCGAGTGCGCAAAGTCCGTGGCAGCCTGTCTTTACAACCTGAACTTCGTTTTCGAGGCCATTCTTAGCCAGCTCGTAGTTCAGCTTGTCGATAATAGCCTGACTTCCCGAAGAAGTACAGCCTGTTCCGCCGCAGACGAGAATGTGTGAACGATACATAATTCGTACTCCTCCTTACTTTACTGATGTGTATTGTGTAACAACCTGACCGTTCTTAAGGTGCTTTTCAATAACTTCCTTAGCCTTGTCTGTTGTCATCTTAACATAGGTAACCTTTTCCTTGCCCGGCTCTGTGATTTCTACGATTGGTTCGTACTGGCAAAGACCGATACAGCCTGTCTGTGTTACTGTAATCTTGTCGCCGAGGCCTGCCTCTGCAACGCCTTCAACGAATGCATTGAGAACAGGTCTAGCACCTGCTGCGATTCCGCATGTTGCCATTCCGACAACAACTCTGATGCCTTCAGCGTCTTCCTTACGGAAGCCAACCTTGCCCTGCATCTTTTCACGGATAGCCTTGAGCTCTTCCAAAGATTTCATTATAAATCCTCCATTCTCTTAAAGGTACGCTTTTATGCGCCCCTTACTTTTCTAATTATGCTTTTTAGGTTACAGGATTCTACCTGAGTCAACCTCTTCCTTATTAGAAGAAAGGTACTCCTTTATATACTCTGAGACCTCAGGAACATCAAAAGGCACGCCCTCGAGTACTTCTCTGAATTCTCTTGTATCCAATGTGAACTCCTTGTCGTCAACCCTGTAGTTATAAACAAAGTCAATATCTGCGTTCAATGTGATTAATGCATGCATTGTACCTGTCATATCACCAAGCGGCATTCTGTCGATATTTGATATCTGGAAGGTAGCGGTTACCGTTGTACCGACGCCTTTTTCTGAGGTTATCGAAAATTCTCCGCCTGCGCTTTCTGCAGCAAGCTTCCAAAATGAAACCCCTAGTCCGACCTTTCTGGTAGTTCTTGTGGTATAAAACGGGTCGCACACAGCTTTGAGCTGCTCTGCGTCCATTCCACAGCCGTTATCGGCAATGACTATCCTCATAAGGTCTTTATCAAAATCGCTTTCAACCGTTATTTCAATAAGACTGGCTCTAGCCTTGACGGAGTTTTGCGCAACGTCAAGCACATTGAGCGAAAGCTCTGTCATCATTAGCCCTTGTACTTAGCGATGATGTCTTCAACGTCCTTTACGGTAAGTCTACCATAAACGTCGTCGTTAACAGTAAGTACAGGTGCAAGTCCGCAAGCACCGATGCAACGGCAGTCAACGAGAGTGAACTTTCCATCCGGTGTAGTTTCTCCGCCCTTGATTCCAAGAACCTCGCTGAGCTTGTCGAAGATATCGCCTGAGCCCTTAACGTAGCAAGCTGTACCAAGACATACTGAGATTGTGTATTCTCCCTTTGGATAAAGTGAGAACTGGGAGTAGAATGTTACAACGCCATAGACTTTCTCCATTGAAATATCCATTTCAGTTGCAATAATCTTCTGCACTTCAATAGGCAAGTATCCGTAGATATCCTGTGCCTTCTGCAGAATAGGCATAAGTGCGCCCTTGTCAGATTTATGCTCTGCAATAACCTGACGCAGCAAAGCTTCCTGCTCTGCTGTTCCCTTGAATGGGATAGCTATGTTTTTAGCCATTTCAAAACCTCCTGTAATAATTTTATATGTA
>JAZSCN010000028.1:0-36538 GCA_045602925.1 Oscillospiraceae bacterium
CCGACAACGAGTTTTTACACCCTTTGTGCACTTCTTTCTTGACAAAGAAGTGCCAAGAAGTCAAGAACTGCGTCGCTTCGGTATACGGTCGCTATGCTCCCTGCCGAAGTCTCCTTGTTCGCTTTTACAGACAAAATCAGAACTCCACGTTTTTACAAACTGCATTGTCAAGCGTTTCTAACAAGTTACCAGCGAGAGCGTACGTCACACTCTATCATTCCTTAAGGCTGTAAAAACTGTTTTCGCCGTATCGGTGCTAGCGTTTTTCTACTCGCCCAACAAAAAGCCCCCTTAAAAAGGGGGCTATACTATCTTTAGTTTTGTGGGGTGACATTTCACGCAACGTTCGGGAATTTTCGCAGAAAATTCCTAGGCACGCCCACGCACACCTTGGTTAACGATAAGCTATCGGGCGTGCTGGTCCAGCGTGTGGCTGGTTATCTTCTCTTCTTGGTTGCTACCATTGCAGCTGCTGCAAGTGCGATACCTGCAAGTGCAAGAGAAGCTGTTGCACCCGTTTGAGCATTGTCGTCGGCAGGGTCGTCCTTTTCAACAGAACCGTCGATTTCAGGTACGTCGAGCGGCTCATCAGCTGGTTCTTCCGGTTCATCAGCTGGTTCTTCCGGTTCATCTGTTGGTTCGTCTTCAGGCTCTTCCTCAGGCTCTTCCTCAGCAGGCTTTGCTTCGCACTCTGTAAGGATGTAGCTTTCAAACTCGTCAGCCCAGCTATACTCGGAAACAAGCTCTCCATCGCCGTTTACAGTAAATGTACCGGTTGCACTGAAAGCGTAGCCGCTGTTTGGATAAAGGATTGCACGGAAGGAGTACTGCTTGCCTTCTTCAAACACTTCGTCGCCTTCCATAACTCTGAAGTCTTCAAGTTCCTCGTCATAAACGCCCCAGTCGAGTGAACCCATTGAGTAGTTTGCACCCTCAGGAAGCTTTACGCTTGCGAGATTTTCTTCAACAGTTTCGCCGACTGTTGGCTCAACGTAGCCTTCAACGCCGATTTCTGTGATTAAAACATACTCAGGAACCTCGTATACAAAGCCTACGAATGCCTCTCCGCTTGAATATACATATGAATCCTCATAAACATATTCTGTTGAGCCGTTTACTGTAATTTCAGCGTTAGCGTCAAAAACATATCCGAACTTAGGTGTAACCATCACCTGGAAGCCGTAAATCTTGCCCACTTCAAATACTGTGTCAGGCGAAAGCGAGTCTCCGACTGGTAGGTAGTCCTCGTCAAGCTCAAAGCAGGTAGGGTTGGCTTCGGAGCCTGTATCCATAAGCTCATAGTTTGCGCCCTCAGGAAGCTTCAGACCGTCAAGGATATCTCCTAATGTCTGTCCTGCAGCAGGCAGGTCAAAGCCCTCTACATCAATTTCAGTAATAGTTGTCAGTGTCATTTCCTTTGCCTCTGTGTTCACGAGTGAAACGCAGGCACTGTCAGCGTCAACACGGCAATAAAAGTCTTCAACAAGAGTGTCCTCTCCGTTGATTGTCAAAACTGCGTCATCAGCAAACTCATATCCCTCATTCGGAATTACGTAAAAGTCTGCGGCATAGATTACGCCCTCTTCAAAGGTTTCGTCTTCGAAATCGTAATATTCGTCATCATCCTCTACATAGGTATACCAGTTTACATAGTCAATGCTGTAATTTGCTCCCTCAGGAACCTTGATTTGAGTTGTCTGTTGAGCCTCCGTCACACCTACATAAGGTATAACCTCGCCTATTACGTCAACTGCGTCAATGACAATGTTTTCGCCCTCAGCAAATGCTGTAATCGATAACATTGAAGCTGAAACAAAAAGAGCTGTCAGAGCGGCAGTGATACGGTTTTTGTTGATTCTCATAATATCAACTCCCTTTCATATAAATTATGTCTTGAAAAGACTGCTCCCCAGATATAAGGATTACATTAGTTATACATTATGAAAACCAAAAAATCAATACTTCTCTTGAACTTTTTAAAATGTTTTTGCTTATATATTTTTTATTTTCCGTGAAACCTTTTGACGCCCTGCGGTGTATTACTTACAAAGGGGCAATATTCCGTTGCTCCGCATTCAGAAGGAGAAAAAGAATTAAATGAAAAAACAGCTATTTTATTTACTCACAGCTTTTCTTCTGGCGAACTCACTTTCGGGTTGCTCAAACAATGATGACAGCAGCAAGGCAGAAGGCAAGGAACACACAGGCTCACCGCTTCTCAGCGGCATAACCTCAGACAACTACAAGCAGACCTGTCTTATTTACTCTGACACAGCGGACGCTAAGAAGGTCGGACTTGTAAACTACACCACCGGCGAGGTTATCATTCTCGACAAGGACGGCAAGGAGGCTGTAAGCTGCAGATATATGTCGCTTTTCTAATCTGAAATCTACTCTCCATACATAGAAAAACACCCACAGGGGAAGCTATCCCCCCTTGTGGGTGTTTTGTTTTGCATATTGAACTAGCCCTCAAGCTTTTCTGTTGCTTCCTTCAGAAGCTCAATGATAGGAAGGTGCTGAGGACATACCGCCTCACACTGACCGCAGCCGATGCAGGAGGATGCCTTTCCGCTTCTGTCTACAAGTCCACCGTAGAAGAACTTTGGTCTGTTGTCATTAGGGAACTTTCTTATAGTATTAAGAGCGCTAAAAACGTCAGGAATACTGATGTTCTGTGGGCAACCGTCTACGCAGTATCTGCATGAGGTACAGCCGACAAGCTTTACAGCGAGCATCTTCTCTGTAACAGCCTTCAGAACCTCCTGCTCATCTTCGCTGAGAGGCTCAAAGTTTGTAAAGGTTTTTATGTTGTCCTCGAGCTGCTGCTCGTTTGACATACCACTAAGAATTGTCATAACTCCCTCGAATCCACCACAGAAGCGCATTGCCCATGAAGCAACCGACTTATCCGGTGTAGCTTGCCTAAACATTTCTTCAAGCTCCTTGTCAACATTTGCGAGTGTGCCACCCTTGACAGGCTCCATAATAATCATTGGAATTTTTCTCTCAGCAAGTATCTGGTAGAGCTTACCGGACTGCACGATATCGTTATCCCAGTCGGCATAGTTAAGCTGAATTTGTACAAACTCTATTTCACGATGCATATCGAGCACCTTTTCTAAAAGCTCAGGAGTGCCGTGGAAAGAGAATCCGAGGTGCTTGATTTTTCCTTCTGCTCTCTTTTCGATTCCCCAGTTGAAGCAGTCGAGCTTTTCGTAGGTGTCGTAGTTGTTGCCGTCCTCTAAGCTATGCAGGAGGTAGAAGTCGAAGTAGTCAAGGCCTGTTCTTTCGAGCTGTTCGTTAAAGACCTTATCTCTGTCATCAAAGCTGTTGATAGCCCAAGCAGGAAGCTTTGTTGCTACCATATAGTCCTCTCTTGGATAACGGCCGACAAGTGTCTCCTTTATTACCTTTTCGGAATTTCCTCCGTGGTAAACATAAGCAGTATCGAAGTAATTAAAGCCTGCCTTCATATAGCTGTCTACCATACCTCTTACACGCTCAAAGTCGATTTGTCCATCCTTTTCGGGAAGTCTCATAAGACCAAAGCCGAGCTTTGACATTCTCTCAAGATTTATTGACATTTTTCTTCCTCCTTAAAAGCATAAAAACTATGGATTTTTATAATTTTAACACTCTTTTAGGCTTTCTGTCAATAAGCTTTTGGCAAGCCACAAAAATAAACCTCACAAAAATGATATAAAAGTCAGCACAAGGGGTGCCGTGCAAAAGAATGTGATACCTTTATCCGTACGCAAAAACTGTTCTTACCGTATCGGTGCAGGCGTTCATCTATCTGTGTCCTTGAGGGTATGTCGAGTTTTTACGCCTTTTGTGCACTTCTTTCTTGACAACGAAGTGCCAAGAAGTCAAGAACTGCGTCGCTTCGGTATACGGTCGCTATGCTCCCTGCCGAAACCTCCTTGTTCGCTTTTACAGACAAAATCAGAACTCCACGTTTTTACAAACTGCATTGTAAAGCGTTTCTGCCTTGTTACCAGCGAGAGCGATTGTCATACGTTACCATTCCTAAAGGCTGTAAAAACTGTTTTCGCCGTATCGGTGCTAGCGTTTTTCTACTTGCCCAACAAAAGCCCCCACTAACGTGAGGGCTAGCATTGTTTTCATATTACGTCCGACCGTGCCGACAGACAAACTTTCTTTACTTCAAAAGAGCAGACGAGGTTCGGATAAATTCCGCAGGAATTTATCTAGGCACGCCAAGACAAACCTTCGATAAACAGAGAATCCGAGGCGTGCTGAGGCACAAATGCCCGTGCCGGATTATAAAATCATACGCAAAAAGTTCGTTTGCACACTAAAATAAAAAGCCCCCCTTGAGGGGGGCTATACTATATTTGAATTACTGACACCCTTTGCGGGGGGTGACATTCGGTCCAGCGTGTGGCTGGTTAGAATTCAATCTTTGAGTAAAGTCCTGAACCGAGGTCAAGAGTATCTTCCGGCTTTGGCTTCTTGTAGTCCTTCTCGAAAGAAGTTGAGATATCAAAGCTCTTTGCAGGGCGCTGACCTCTTCTTCCACCGTTAGAACCTCTGCGGTTACCACCCTTAAAGCCTCTGCCACCATCACGTCTTTCTCTCTTTTCAGTCGAGCTGATGAGAACCTTTCTGTATGGCTCTTCGCCAACAGAACGTGATGTAACGCCTTCGATTTCAGAAACTGTAGCGTGAATAATTCTTCTCTCGTAAGGATTCATTGGCTCGAGAGCTGAAGTTCTGCCGTTTCTCTTAACGCTTGAAGCAATCTTCTTAGCGAGCTCCTCGAGCTGTTCCTTTCTCTTTTCTCTAAAGCCGTAAGAATCAAGAGAAATTCTGTAGTAATCTCTGTCAATTCTGTTGCAGATGAGTGAAGCGAGGTACTGGAGGGAATCGAGAAGGTCACCCTTCTTGCCAATAAGCTCTTCAAGGCCTGTGCCGTAAAGCTCAATCTTTGCGCCGTTTTCGATTTCTTCAGTTTCAACCTTAGCATCCTCAATGCCCATATCTACGAGCACCTTCTTGATGTAAGCGCTTGCAAGGTCAGCCTTTATTTCTTCATAAGAAGCCTCAACCTTAGCTTCACCCTTTATCTTGCCGAAGAGTGACTTCTTAGGCTCTTCAATAACATTAAATGTAATCTTTTCTGCACTAACGCCGAGCTCGTTTACTGCAAGCTCCTTTGCCTCGTCTACAGACTTAGCAGTAAAAATCTTTGTAATAGCCATCTTATTATATCTCCTTTTCTTTAGTCTTCGTAGTATTCATCGCCGTATTTTTCAGCCATACGTCTTCTAGCCTCGTTTAGCTTCTTTCTCTGAAGCTCCTTGAGTTCTGCCTTAGAGAGCTTGGTCTTATCAACCTCAGTCTCTACGTCGGCTTCTACATCAGTATCTATTTCCGAATCGTCTTCGTCTTCCTTAAGCGAAGCCTTCATTCGAGCAACTGTAGCGTTGTTTGAGCCGTTTGCTTCATTATACGCAATCATCTTCTGGAGCATATTCTTGCGCTTGCTCTTAGCTGTAGCCATTTCTGCTTCAACAATCTTGTCAATCTTTTCAGGAGTATAGATATAGTGAAGTGCAACCATCTGAATAAGACCTAAAATTGAGTTGTAAATCCAGTAGATACCAAGACCAAGAGGGAATCCGAATGCAATCCAGAGTGAGAGAAGTGGCATAATGTACATCATACCCTTCATAGCGCCCTTAATCTGTACGCTTGGGTTGTTCTTCTTCTGGAAGTAGGATGAAATAAACGAAGTTAAAAGCTGCAGAGCGAATGAAAGAAGCGGAACAATAATTGTAATGTTGCTTGTTGATGGGTAAACGCCGAGATTAAAGCCTAAGAGTGAGTAGTTATAGTCCTTAACCTCTTTTACGATATCCTTATCAATATCGTCAAAGAACTGTGTGTAGCCGTCCTTTATCATATTGATGATAACGAGCTCAGGTCTTGTCTGAAGCTGTGGAGAAACCTTCTCCTCGTTAATCATATATTCGTACAGCGAAACGCCCTCTTCGGTAGCCTCAGGCTTGTTGTACATTTCGAGAGCTACGATAACATCTTCTAATGCATCCTTTTCAATCTTTGCAGTCTTCTTGAAAGTACAATCCTTGACTTCGTTATCTCTGAGTGCAGTTACAAGTGCGTCGGTTTCTTCCTCTGAGAGAACCTCGTTGCCGTCTTTATCGTACAAGCTGACAAGCTTGTTATAGTCGATTTTATTATCTCTGATTTCATAGCATACTGTATACATATTCTTTACAACAGTATCTGCCTTTTCAAAGCTCTCATTTGGTACGTCGTTGAGCACGTAGGTGAGTGGGTCATAAACAACGTGAATGAGTGAGAAGAGTATCAGCATTGTAATAAGCATCGGCAGACAGCTTGCGAACGGGCTGGCATTCTGCTTAGCGTAGAATTCAGTCATCTTTTCCTGATACTTCTGCTGGTCCTTGCCGTACTTCTTCTTAATCTTTTCAAGCTCCGGCTGAAGCTTCTGCATTTTAACAGTAGCCTTTTGCTGCTTAATCTGAAGTGGTAATGTAATAAGCTTTATGATAATTGTAAAAGCTAAAAGTGCCAGACCGTAGTCCTTGAGCAGCTCATAGCAAAGCTGCATTATGTAACCGAGTGGTTTTGCAATTAATCTAAACATAAATATTTCCTTTCCGTTACCTTAAGAAAGCCTCTACTTGCCGTTTTTCTTAAAAATGTGGAACTCCTCCGGTACATAATCTACCCCGCCTCTCGACCAGGGGTTGCACCTTAGTATTCTCCATGTAGAGAGTATAGTTCCCTTAAAAAATCCGTGCTTTTTATATGCCGTCAGTGCGTAGTTTGAGCAGGTAGGATAATATCTGCACCTAGGCGGAAAAAGCGGACTTATAAACTTCTGATAGACTCTTATTAAAAAACGTGCAATAATACTCATAATTTACGCTTTCTTGCTCTTGTCGTTTTTCTTGACGGGCGCCAATGCTGTCTTGTCAATTTCCTTTATAAGACGTTCCCTGAAGAATCTGCATAGCTCATCGGTCTTTCTCTGTGCAATATCATTTCTTGCAACAAAGACAAGGTCATAGCCAATCGGAAAATTCTTTTCCTCAAGTCTGTATGCAGCCCTGAGCATTCTCTTTGCTCTGTTTCTTGTGACAGCGTTGCCGAGCTTCTTGCCGGCTGTTATTCCCATTCTGTTGTAGGGAAGCTTATTTTGTCTGAAATAACAGGTAACTATCCCGCATGCGACAAATCTCCCTTTAGTATAGGCCCGTGAAAAATCCTTGTTTTCCTTAATGATTTCTGTAAAAAGCATAGTATCTCTTTTTCTCTCATATTCACTAACAAAAAAGACCACACAATACCAAAGCGTAAAAACTTGTTGGTATAGGGTGGTCAGCGTTTTTAGTAGGTCAGACTTGCTCTACCCTTTGCTCTTCTGCGAGCGAGAACCTTACGGCCGTTCTTAGTAGCCATTCTCTTTCTGAAGCCGTGCTCCTTCTTTCTCTGAAGCTTCTTTGGCTGATATGTCTGCTTCATAAATCAGTATCCTCCCTTCACGACCGAGTTTTAATAGATATATAAAAACTCTCGTACTTACGTTATTATCTTAAGTCTTTAAACAAGACCCCTGCAAGAATACATTATACCTTATTTTGATACCTTTTGTCAAGCATTTTTTTAAGGTAAAAATGCATAGCTTTTTCTATACTTTTACCACTACTTTTTGCTAAAAAACACGTTTTGTGCCTCATTTCTTACAGTCACACAATATATAGTGTTACACTTTTTCAATACCCTTCAATTTTTTCGACGAATTTCGACATATTATGACAAGCTTCTACATATTATGACATATTGCGACAGGCTTCTACGAATTTTGACAAGCCTAGACAAATTCCGACACGCCTAAAATTTCACTCAATTTTTAAAGCTATGACAGTGAAAAATTTCACTTTTCTATGATGATTTAAGACTTTGAGTCCAAATAATTTCCGTTCACGCTTTCTTATTATAAATATAGCAAATTTCTTTGATAATTTGCTTGTAATTTTTAAAAAAACGTGGTATAATTATAATACGGATAATAGTGGGATTTTTTCTGCAGGGACGCTATTAATTTTCCGTTTTCATACCACAATTTATGACATAATTATGCCCTTTTTTAAGGGGTAGTAAGGAAAGGATTGTATAAACTTGGATTCATTTTCAAAAGTTGTTGAAATGGTTAAAGAATTTTGCTCCGACCATCCGAGAATCAGTAGCATTGGCTTTAATAAATGGATAAATATTTTAGAGCCTGTAAAGCTTGAAAACGGTGTTGCTACACTCTATACCGAATCAGACTTTAGCAGGACTACGACTATAGACGCCTACGGTGACATCTTAAACGCTGCCTTCACTAATATCTTAGGCTTTGATGTCGAAGTTAATATCCTAGTCAAGCCGGGTTCTGAGGATAGTGAGGAGCAATTTAATGCCTCTGTAGCTGCAAAGCCTGCCGGTGAAATCGGCAAGAAAGAGCTTTCCTTTGATAACTTTATCAGAGGTAAGTCTAACGACCTCGCCTATACCTGCTGTACAGCTGTCGCTGACGTGGATAAGAGTGGTAACCAGAACTTCATTAACCCTCTCTTCATTTACGGTAATTCAGGCCTTGGAAAAACTCATCTCCTCATGGCTATCAAGAATGAGATTTTAAGAAAAAGACCTGACTTTAATATCATCTACATAACAGGCGAGCAGTTCACTAACGAATATATCAAGGCTATCTCCGATAAGGATACTGTATCATTCCACGAAAAGTACAGACAAGCCGACTTCTTGCTCATAGACGACGTTCAGTTTATCGCCGGTAAGGATTCTACCCAGGAAGAATTCTTTCATACCTTTAACGAGCTCTACAACAGAGGAAAACAGATTGTTCTCACCTCTGATATCCAGCCTTCAAAAATGGCAAGACTCGAGGAAAGACTACAGTCACGCTTTGTAACAGGTATGCAGGTCGATATCCAGTCGCCTGACTTTGAAACAAGACTCGCTATCATCAAGAAAAAAGCCGACGACCTTAACTTCTCACTGCAAGAACCGGTTATAAAGTTTATCGCAGAGAAGATTAAAACTAATATCCGTCAGCTTGAAGGCGCTGTCAATAAAATGAAGGCTCTTACACTCTATACCAGTGAAACTCCTTCGCTTTCTATGGCACAGAGGATTGTCAAGGAAATTCAGATTGACAATAAGCCTGCTGAAATCACCGTTGAAAGAATAATCAATGATATAGCTGTTGCATTCAATGTTTCTGCAGAGGATATTCGCTCTAAGAACAGAAGTGCGCCAATCTCACTTGCTCGAAAGGTTGCTATATATATATTCAGAGAAGTCAAGGGTATGACCTATCTCGAAATCGGCAACGAGCTTGGACGTGACCACTCTACAATGACAACAAGCTATAAGGATGTCAACTCAATGATGAAAAAGAACCCTGACCTTAAAAACACAATATCCGATATTATAAAAAATCTTAAGGTCAACTAAGAAAATTAAAAAGTGAATCACATTTTTTATCATTTGTCAATATAAACTTTTTGCTTAATTTTCAACATTTTCAACATAGTTTTCAACATTTTAAAATATCTAAAAAGCCCTATTTATACGTTTTCATAAAAGTTACACACATTTTTCTTATAATAAAATTTTATGTTTTTAACGCTCGAAGGTTGAAAGATTTTGTCAATTTTTACTATTCAACAATATTAACAACTTTAAACACACAACTACGAGATATTGTAAACGTATATCATTTTGGTACACAATATATATGTTGAAAGCTATAAATCAGGGTTTAAAAAATCTGTAAGCGAAAGAGTGCGATTTTACGCATTTTATAAAGGTTTTTATACTTTTCAACAGGTATTAATATTACTACTATATAAATAACATAACATACATTATTTTTTAAAAAGCATTTCTATTTTCAAAATCAAAATTCTTCGGAGGAATCATTATGGTTTTTATTTGCAATAAGAGTGAAATCTATGAAGCTATCATCAATGTATCAAAGGCTGTAGCCGAAAGATCTGCTATCACTTGTCTTGAAGGAATAAAGCTTTACCTTCACGATAACATCTTAAAGCTTACCGGTTATGATTTAGAGCTTGCTATCGAAACTCAGATTGCAGTAAGGTCTCAGGATGACGGTGAAATTGTTATCAATGCTAAGTTCTTTGCCGACATTATTAAAAGAATGCCGGGCGAGGATATTATGATAGAAGTATTCGAAAACTATCAGATAAGAATTTCTTGTGGCGTTACAGAATACTTTATCGCTGCAACCTCTGCCGAAGAATATCCTGAGCTTCCTTCTACAGATAATTGCGAGAGCTTTTCTATCTCTGAGCCTGTGCTAAAGAGCATGATTAACCAGACTGTTTTTGCTGTTTCTCAGACAGATATGAAGCCTATTCTTAAAGGCGAACTCTTCGATATAGAAGACGGCGTTTTCAATCTTGTTGCACTCGATGGATATAGACTCGCTGTAAGAACTGAGCCTATAAAGACAGATAAGAGCTTTAAGTTTGTTGTTCCTGCAAGAAGCCTTAATGAAATTTCAAAGCTTCTGAAGGATGACGACGAGCTTTGCTGTAATGTCAAGGTAGCAAGAAAGCATATTGTGTTCGACCTCTCGGGTTATATGGTCTTCACAAGAATGATTGAAGGCGATTTTCATCCTTATAAGTCTGCTATTCCTAAGGAATGTGCGACAGAGGTTGTTATTGAAACAAGAAAGCTTATGGATTCTCTCGACAGAGCTATGCCACTTATCAACGAAAGAACTAACAGTCCGGTTAAGTTCCTCTTTGATAATGGAACAATTGATATAAGCTGTACATCATCACTCGGTAATGTAAATGACAAGATAACTGCCGATATGACAGGTCCGATGATTAAAATTGGCTTTAAGTGTAAGTTTATGCTCGACCCTCTGAAAGCATGTGGCGATGATAAGGTAAAGCTTCTTTTAAGCGGCAGCCAAATGCCTCTTAAGATAGTTCCTGCAAGAAGTGAGGAAAGCTATACATACCTTGTACTGCCGGTAAGACTCTAATAAAGGATATATTGTATGAAATCTGTTGAAATTAAAATAACAACTGAATATATAAAGCTGGATTCACTGCTGAAGTTTTCAGGGCTTGCAGAAACAGGCTCAGACGCAAAGGAAATTATCAAAGACGGCAGAATTATGGTCGGCGATGAGGTTTGCCTTATGCGTGGAAAGAAAATTCGCAGCGGCGATAAAGTTTATGTTCCGGAGATTGATACCGAGCTGGTGATTAAATAATGGTCATTACTAATATTCGTGTAAGAAATTTCAAGAATGTCAAGAACATAAATATAAAGCTACATGAAAAAGTCAACGTGCTTTATGGAAAGAATGCCCAAGGAAAGACTAATTTAGTCGAAGCTATGTGGCTTTGCAGTGGAATAAGAAGCTTTAGAAATACCAAGGATAAAGATATTATCACAATCGGCAGAGAAGAAATGACTATCTCTCTCGATTTTAAAAATAAGGACAGAATGCAGAATATCACTATCGAAATGAAGCGTAGCAACCTTAAAGAAAAAATTGTTACCTTAAACGGTGTAAGGCAAAAGAGCTTGTCATCAATTTTCGGAAAGCTTAACTGCGTTGTCTTTACTCCTGAGGATTTAGAGCTTTCTAAGGGCTCGCCGGATAACAGAAGAAGCTTTATAGATATTTCAATATCTCAGATAAAGAATTCATATTCTAAGGTTATTGAGAGATATGAAAATCTGCTTACTCAGAGAAATGCATTGCTTAAAAATATTATCTATGCCGGTGGCGATAAAGCAATGCTCGATATCTATGATACAGAGCTTGCAAAGCTGGGCTCGTATATATCAATGCTGAGATATAATTTTGTAAAGAAGCTTTTTACTACTGCTAATTCTCTTTATAAGGATATTTCTAAGAATACCGAAAAGCTTTCGTTCTCGTACCAATCTACCGTTTTTTCTGATTTAGAGGGAAGAACCGATTATAACGATAGTATGGCTAAGGAATATTACGAAGCTTTAAAGAGAAATGAAGAAAGCGACCTGCATTGTGGCTTTACTCAGGTGGGAGTTCATAGAGATGATATTCTTATCAGTATAAACAAGCTTCCAACAAGAGATTTTGCTTCACAAGGTCAGCATAGAAGCGTTGCACTTTGTATGAAGCTTGCCCAGGCTTATATCTTAAAGTGGGAAAACGACGATTCGCCGGTTATCTTCCTTGATGATATATTAAGCGAGCTCGACTTCTTAAGACAAGATTTTGTTATAAACAGAGTCAAGGATATGCAGCTTTTTATTACCTGCTGCGGCGACTTGCCAAAGCTTATCGACGGTCAGAAGTACATTATTGATAATGGCTTTATGACGGAATTCTTTTAGCTTAAGGAGAAATACAATGTATCTGCATATAGGTAATGACTACACCTTAAGAACTAAAGATATAATAGGCATATTCGATATTGAAAATACGTCGGTTTCTAAGGATACTAAGGATTTTCTTAAAAATGCCGAAAAGCTTAAAAGAGTCGTGTATACGACCTATGAGCTGCCAAAAAGCTATGTTGTGTGCCTCGATGAGAGTCTTAATGAAATAGTCTATATTTCACAGCTCTCCTGCGCAACACTTAAAAAACGATTTTTAAAGAAATAATCTAACTTAAAATTAACTCAAAGCTAAGGAGTGTAAAGAATTTGGAGAACTTAAACAACGTAGGCGAAATTAACGAATTCGAACAGAATATTTCTGCAGTCGATAAGGATAACAACTACGACGAAAATCAAATTCAGGTACTTGAAGGACTTGAACCTGTCAGAAAAAGACCGGGTATGTATATCGGTTCGACAGGCCCAAGAGGTCTGCACCACCTTGTATATGAGATTGTCGATAACTCAATCGACGAGGCTCTGGCAGGCTTCTGCTCTGAAATTACTGTCGATATACTTGAAGGCGAAATTATAAGAGTATCTGACAACGGTAGAGGTATCCCTACAGGTATCCACCCAACAGAAAAGATTTCTGCTGCAACTGTTGTATATACAATACTCCACGCAGGTGGTAAGTTCGGTGGTGGCGGATATAAGGTAGCAGGTGGTCTGCACGGTGTTGGTGCGTCTGTTGTTAATGCACTCTCCGAATGGCTCGAGCTTACTGTATATGACGGGGAAAATATCCACTTCCAGCGCTTTGAAAGAGGTAAGTATTCTGAACAAATGAAGGTTATAGGTACAACCGACAGAACAGGTACAACTGTAATGTTTAAGGCTGACCCCGAAATTTTCCAGGAAACTACCGTCTATGACTATGAAATTCTGCTTAAAAGACTTCGTGAGCAGGCTTTCTTAAACGCAGGTATTAAGATTGTATTTTCTGATAAGCGTGATAAGGAAAATCTACTCTCTGAAAAACTTCACTACGAGGGCGGTATAAGAGAGTTTGTAACTCATATCCATACTACAAGAGGCGTAGAGCCACTTTCTCCTGAGGTTATATACTTAGGTGGAATGAGTGGGGATATGAACTGCGAAATCGCACTCCAGTATAACGATACCTACAACGAGAATATTCTCTCTTTTGCAAATAATATCCATACACCTGACGGTGGTACCCACGAAACAGGCTTTAAAAATGCACTCACAAAGGTTATTAACGAGTACGGCAAGAAGTTTGGTCTTTTAAAAGACGGTAACGAAAAGCTCACTGGCGACGACGTAAGAGAGGGTATTACTGCAATAGTTTCTGTAAAGCTTACTAACTGTGAGTTTGAAGGACAGACTAAGGGCAGACTCGGTAACCCTGAGGTAAGACCTTTTGTTGAAAAACTTGTTATGAATAAGCTTATGGACTACCTCGAGGAAAATCCATCTGTAGCAAGAACTATCTTTGACAAATCCTTACAGGCTCAAAGAGCAAGAGAGGCTGCAAAGAAGGCAAGAGAATCAGCCAGAAGAAAGTCAGCACTCGAAAGCTCATCACTACCGGGCAAGCTCGCTGACTGCTCCGAAAGAGGTATAGACAGAACTGAAATCTATATCGTCGAGGGTGACTCTGCGGGCGGCTCTGCTAAGGGTGGCAGAGATAGAACCTTCCAGGCTATTTTGCCTCTCTGGGGTAAAATGCTCAACGTTGAAAAGGCTAGAATTGATAAAGTTTACGGAAATGATAAGCTCTCACCTGTTGTTATGGCTCTCGGTACAGGTATCGGCGAGGACTTCGACATTTCAAGACTGAGATACGGAAAAGTTATCATCATGGCCGATGCCGACGTCGACGGCTCGCATATCAGAACACTTCTTCTTACATTCTTCTTTAGATTTATGAGACCTCTTATCGAGGAAGGCCACGTTTATATCGCCCAGCCACCACTCTATGAGTGCAAGAGGGGCAAGAATAAACGCTACGCATACTCCGACGGTGAGAGAGATAAGATAATCAAGGAAATGCAAAACGGCGACGAGAACATAAAGATTGATATTCAGCGCTATAAAGGTCTTGGTGAAATGGACTCTCAGCAGCTGTGGGATACAACTATGAACCCTGAAACAAGAATTATGCTAAGGGTTACTATGGAAGACGCCCAGACAGCCGACGAGATATTTACAATCCTTATGGGTGACAAGGTCGGTCCAAGAAGAGAGTTTATCGAAAAGAACGCCAAGTACGCCGAAAACCTCGATATTTAAGGGAAGGAGAGGTTTTTATGAGTACAATTATGGGCAAGAATCCTAGAATCCCTGACAGTGATGAAGAAATTGAAAAGCTGGCAGGTGGACAGGACTCGGATAAAGAAATCACAGAAGTTGAAGATAACACTCCTAACTGGGATAAAGAGCTCGAAAGAATAGTAGGCGAGCACGAGGATATCGAAGAAATTACACTCAAGGAACAAGATAATGAGAAGGCAGAGGATACTATCTTGCAGCTCAATTATGACATCACAATTGACGAGGAAGACAGAGCATTCAGAATGTTCCAAAGGCTTTATGTCTATAAGAAAAATATAGCTGCGACTATAGTTTTTGCTCTCGTAGGACTGTTTTTTCTGTTTCAAATTATTACAAAAGGCGTATCGCCAATGCGTATCTGTCTTATGATATTCGCCTTTGCAATGATTTTTATAACCTGGCTTACAACCTTCAGAATAAGAAAAATGCTTCTTATTGCTCTCGAAACCTTAAAGGACGACAGATATGTTTTCAGACTTTTTAAGGATAAATTCGAAATCGAAACGATAATTCCACAGGAAGACGTTAAGCTCGCCAAAGAGCTCGTCGCTGAGGATAGAGAAAACGGCAGCTTTGAGGGCGAAGGAGAGGACGAGGACTACGACGGCGACATAACGCCTAGTAAGTCTGAGTATGAATATCCTTCTGACAATATGAAGATAGTTGAGACAAGCGATATGTTTCTTATTTTTGTATCAAAGCAGGTGTTCCATATCCTTCCTAAGAGAATTATGACAGACGGAGATTTAAAAATTTTAGACGAATGCTTCATAGAAAAATTTGAAGATTATCTCAAGGTATAAGCCTTTGAAATTAGAAATTAAGTAGGGTGATATTTTGGAAATTATAAAAACTGGCGAAAACAACACCGGTGAAGTTCTCCATGTTATTGATACCGATATTGAAAAGGAAATGAAATCCTCGTTCCTGGCGTATTCTATGTCGGTTATCATCTCAAGAGCACTTCCGGATGTCCGTGACGGCTTAAAGCCTGTTCATAGACGTATCCTTTATACAATGTTTGAAAACAACCTAACACCTGACAAGGCGTATCGTAAGTGTGCCGACACAGTTGGTACCGTGCTTGGTAGATACCACCCACACGGCGACGCTTCCGTTTACGATGCAATGGTTAGACTTGCGCAGGACTTTTCACTCAGATATCCACTCGTTGACGGCCACGGCAACTTCGGCTCTATTGACAGAGACCCGCCTGCTGCTTACCGTTATACAGAGTCGAGAATGTCAAAGCTTGCACTCGAAATGCTCTCTGACATCAACAAGGATACAGTAGACTTTGTGCCAAACTACGACGACAGACTAAAGGAGCCTACCGTGCTTCCTTCACGCTTCCCACAGCTTTTGTGTAACGGCTCTGTCGGAATCGCTGTAGGTATGGCAACAAACATTCCACCACATAATCTTATCGAAGTAATCGGCGCAATCGACCTTCTTATGGAAGACCCCGACGCATCACTCTTTGACCTTATGGCACACATCAAGGGCCCTGACTTCCCAACCGGTGGTATCATTATGGGTAGAAGCGGCATAAGAGCTGCTTACGGAACAGGTCGAGGTAAGATTACCCTGCGTTCAAAGACTTCCTTTGACGAAATCAAGGGCAGACGCTGTATCATCGTTCACGAAATTCCTTATATGGTCAATAAGGCAGAGCTTATAAAGAGTATCGCCGAGCTTGTTAAGGAAAAGCGTATCGACGGTATCCACGACCTCCGTGACGAGTCCGACAAGGACAAGATGGTTCGTATCGTTATCGAGCTCAAGAAGGACGCTAACGAGCAGGTTGTTCTCAATAAGCTGTTCGCACTCACTCAGCTCCAGGATACAGTCGGCGTAATTATGCTTTCTGTAGTTAATGGCGAGCCTAAGTGCCTTACTCTGAAGGAAGTCCTCCAGCACTACATAGACCACCAGATTGAGGTTATCGAGAGAAGAACAAGATTTGATTTAGATAAGGCAAAGGCTAGAGCACATATCTTAGAAGGTCTTATCGTCGCAATCGACAATATCGACGAGGTTGTAAGTATTATCCGTTCCTCAAAGACCACTATCGAAGCTAAGACAAGGCTTATGGAGAGATTCTCTCTTACAGAAATCCAGGCCGACGCTATCGCTCAGATGCGACTTATCCAGCTCACCGGTCTCGAAAGACAGAAGCTCCGTGACGAAATGACAGCCCTTGAAGCTAAGATTGCCGACTTCCTAGACATTCTCGCTAAGAGAGAAAGAGTATGCGGAATTATCCGTGAAGACCTTGCCGAAATCAGCCGTAAGTATGGCGACGAGAGAAGAACTCAGATTGAGGATGTCAGCGGTGAGGTTGATATCGAAGACCTTATCCCTGTCGAAGACGATGTAGTTTGCTATACAAATAACGGATATATCAAGCGTATGCCTGTATCTGCATATAAGGCGCAGAACAGAGGCGGCAGAGGCGTAACCGGTATGAAGCAGAGAGAAGACGACTTCATCAAGGAAATGGCTGTCTGCTCAACCCACGACCATATACTCTTTATCACTAATAAGGGTGTTATGTTCAGACTCAAGTGCTTTGAAATCCCAGAAGGCTCAAGAACCTCAAAGGGTACAAATATCGTAAATCTCCTGTCGCTCACTCCTGGCGAGGAGCTTGCCGCAATGATTAAGACAAGCGACTTCGACGAGGGCAAGTTTATCATCATGGTAACAAAGAACGGCAAGATAAAGAAGACCGCACTTACAGCATATAAGAATGTAAGAAAGAACGGACTTCGTGCAATCGGCCTCGACGAGGGCGACGAGATTATGGGCGTTAGAATGACAAGTGGAGAAGACCATATCATCGTTGCAACAAGAAACGGTATGGCAATCAGATTCTCCGAAACTCTCCTTCGTCCAATGTCCAGAACTGCACACGGCGTAAGAGCTATAAAGCTCCGTGACGGAGACAGCGTTGTTTCTATGGCTAGAGTAAGAGAGGGTGCAACTGTTCTCACGGTCTCCGACAAGGGCCTCGGCAGAAGAAGCTCGCTCGACGCATATACTCCTCAGAACAGAGGTGGATACGGTAGAAAGAACTACAACGTCACCGACGAAAAGGGCTATGTTTGCGGAATCAAGGTTGTCGATGAAGAAGACGATATCATTATGATTTCAACAGACGGCGTTGTTATAAGACTCAGAGCCGCAGATGTCAGAGTAATGGGCAGATATGCAACAGGCGTTAGAATGATGAAGGTCAACGAGAACGAAAGAGTCGTAACCTTCACAAGAGCCGAGCATGACGAAAATGCCGAAATTACCGAGATTGAACAGCCTTCCGAGGAAGAACTCAAGGCACAGGAAGCACTCGCAGCCGAAGCCGAAAAGGCAGAGGTAGTAGAGCCTGACGAGCCACTCGACGACGAGGCAGAAGCAGAAGAAGCCGAAGCCGACGAAGGCGAAGAAACAGCCGAATAATTGAGGAAATATAAAGATACGCCCCACATTTGTGGGGCGTTTTTGTCGGTTTATGAGGGGAAGATTTTTTCTAAAAGGCTTGAAAAACAAGGGGAAGTGTGCTATAATCTATGGTGTTAATGTCGGGGTATGGCGCAGGTTGGTAGCGCGCTACCTTGGGGTGGTAGAGGCCGTGGGTTCAAGTCCCGCTACTCCGACCAAAATGAAAGAGTGTCCGAAAGGGCGCTCTTTTATTTTGTGTCAACAAGTACGAGACTTTCGTGTTTCACAAGGGGAAACACGGCGGAGTTTTGGCGAAGACAAAACGATAGGCAGGAGGACTGCAAAGCAGTACGAGTGCTCCGCTACATCCGACCAATGAAATAATCCTTGCAGTTTAGCCGGGCAGTCATATAGAAGTATTTTAAAGCCACTTTTGATATTTATGTCAAAAGTGGCTTTGTGTTGCTTATAACATTGACTTTTTCCGGTTTTGCTGTTATAATCAATTTGTAAAAATTCGTAATTTCTGGTGCAGAACAACGGAGGAAAAATAAAATGAAAACCGCACTTATTGTAATTGATATGCAAAATGACTATCTTTATGAGAAAAGAAAAGACAAATTTGCTTATAACACATCTGAACTAACCGCCGCTGTAAATGAACTTATACACCAATATGATGAAAATGCCTGTGATGTTATATACATTCGACACATTATTCAGAATTTGCCTACTAACCGTCTGCTTTTTGGTTTTTCTATAGCAGGGACAAAAGGTGCTGAACTTTTTAGCGGATTGGATATAGTTTCAGAATATTGTTTTGATAAACTTGTTGGTGATGCACTTTCCAATAAAAAACTGTGTGAACTTATACAACAAAAAGGGTATAAAACACTCCATCTCTGTGGCTTGGATGAGTGCGGATGTGTAGCTTCTACAGCACTTGGAGCTGCAAAACGGGGAATAAAGGCAGAAATCATTCGTAAAGGAACAGCCACAGTATATCCGGATAAATTGACCCGAACCCACAAAAAACTCGATAGAGCGGGGATAAAGTACATATAATTACCAGTTAATTGATAAAACGACAAAACAACTCCAGAGAGGAAATCAAATCTTCTCTGGAGTTACTCCTTTATGACCGCTAGCTATTACTGCAGGGGTTTTTTCATTTATTGAACGTACCCGACGCAGAACCTAGAAATGCGGAGCATTTCTGTAAAGCCCAGCTATACAAATTATAACTTCAAGCAAAGCTTTGGCTGGGCTGGTTCAAAAGCCCTACAAGTAGCCACCTAAAATAACAGCCCAACTGCTATACTGCGCAGTCGGGCTGTTTTTGTGTCTGGTGCTTATTATTCTTTACTCTCTTCGCCACTCTCTGCGCCCTTCATCGTCTTTACTACCTCGTCCATAAGGTCGGGCGAGCTTTGGTTCTTTTCGAGTGTGACGCAAAAATGTGGTTTACTGCCGTCTTGGAATTTAAGACGGTTTTTATATTTTTGTGAGAGTGCGGTAATCTGCTCGACAGTCGGTGCCTTTATGAAAAACAGCACTCTGTCGCCGCTTTGTCTTATTTCTGTAATGCCAAGCCTTGACGCCATATTCCTTATAAGTGCAACGGAGATAAGCCCCATAACCGACTTTGGTGGCTCGCCGTAACGGTCGATAAGCTCGTCGATTACGTCTCGGCTGTCCTCTTCGCTTACGATTGTCGCAATTCGTTTGTAAGCGTCAATTCGCTGTGCCGAGCTTTCGATATAGCCGTCGGGGATGAATGCGTTTATTGAAACGTCAACAAGACAATCCTCGCTTGTCGGTGGAAGCTCCTCGCCCCTTGCCTTCGCGATAGCCTCGTTAAGAAGCCTCATATACATCTCATAACCGACAGCCTCGATGTGTCCGTGCTGTTTTGCCGAAAGCACCGAGCCTGCACCTCTTATTTCTAGGTCACGAAGTGCAATTCTGAAGCCCGAGCCGAACTGCGTGAACTCCCTGATTGCGTTAAGACGCTTTTCGGCAACCTCCGAGAGCGACTTTCCACGCCTGAAGGTGAAGTACGCAAAGGCACGTCTGTTTGAACGACCGACTCTGCCTCTTAGCTGGTAGAGCTGCGAGAGCCCGAGCCTGTCGGCATCCTCGATAATGAGGGTGTTTACGTTAGCAACATCGACGCCCGTTTCAATAATTGTTGTGCAAATAAGCACGTCGATTTCGCAATCTATAAGCTGACGCCAGATTTCTGAAAGCTCCTTTTCGTCGAGTCTTCCGTGTGCAACTGCAATTCTTGCATCGGGAAGAAGCTTTTGAAGCTTGTCGGCGCAAGTAAAGATGTTGTCGATTTTGTTGTGGATATAGTAGACCTGACCTCCACGCCTTAGCTCTTTGGAAATCGCTTGTGCAATAACGGCATCGTTATGCTCTATAACGTAGGTCTGCACGGGGTATCTGTCCTGCGGTGGCTCCTCGATAACCGACATATCTCTTATTCCGCTCATTGCCATATTGAGAGTACGGGGGATAGGTGTTGCCGAAAGCGTAAGCATATCAATGCCTGAGAACATCTCCTTGAAGCGTTCCTTGTGCCTTACTCCAAAGCGTTGCTCCTCGTCGACTATCGCTAGCCCTAAGTCCTTGAACTCGACGTCCTTTTGCACAAGTCTGTGAGTTCCGATAACAATATCGACCTCGCCTGACTTTAGCTTTTTGATGATTGCCTGCTGCTGCTTTGGAGTGCGAAAGCGTGACAGAAGCTCAATCGAAACAGGGAAGTGCTCAAAGCGTTTTATAGCCGATTGGTAGTGCTGCCAAGCGAGTACCGTTGTCGGAACTAATATTGCGCACTGCTTTGAGTCGAGCACACACTTAAATGCGGCTCTTAGTGCGACCTCGGTTTTTCCAAAGCCGACATCTCCACAGAGAAGTCTGTCCATCGGCACGCCCTTTTCCATATCGGACTTAATTTCCTCGGCACTGCGTAGCTGGTCGTCAGTTTCGTTGTAGTCAAAGCGTTCTTCAAAATCTCTCTGCCAATCGTTGTCGCCTGAGAAGGCAAAGCCCTTTGACAGCTGTCTTTTTGCGTACAGCTCGATAAGCTCGTCTGCCATATCCTCGACAGCTTTCTTTGCTCTCGATTTTGTTCTGTTCCAATCGGCAGTATTTAGCTTGTTGAGCTTTATGTTGTCGTCCTCGCCTGCTCCGATATATCTCGAGAGAAGGTCGAGCTGTGTAACCGGCACATACAGCACGTCTGTACCGTGATATTTTACCGTAATATAATCCTTGGTAACGCCGTTTGTCTGTAGCTTTGTGATACCGGTGAACTTTCCGATACCGTACATTGAATGAACAACATAGTCGCCCGGGGTAATGTCTGAAAGTGCCTTGATTTCGTCCCCCTTCTTGTGACGTGCCTGCTTTTTCTTTGTGCGAAGCGCCTTGACCTGCGTTAAAAGTGCGAGCTTTGAATCTGCGTATTCAAAGCCACCCGACACGCTACCTGCCTTGACGTATACCTTTGAGGATAAAATTTCGCTGTCGTTTTTTAGTAGCTCTGCCGAAAGTCCCTGCTCGCACAGGTCAGAAACAATTATCGGCGCAGTTTTCTCGCTACCACCGAGTACGACACAGCAGTAGCCCTCTCTCGTGAGTGAGGAAAGCTCCTCGGTGAGATGCTTTATATCTCCACCCCAGCTCGATGTCTGGAAGCAGGATGCGTTAATAAGCTTTTTGAGCTTTATATCGCTATGACCTCTCATAAAGGTGTCAAGGTATATAAGTCTCTCTTTTTGTGCCCTCGCAGAAAGGTCGGCTTCTTCTAGGTAAAAGCCCTCGAAAGATTGGCACATAAGTCCGTCTTCGTAGAGGATTTTAAGGTCCTCGGAAAGCTGTGCAAGAAAGCCCTTTGCCCTCTCTCTGCAGTTAGAAAGCTCGGAAATTGCGACAATTCCGCTTTCAAAATAATCTATAACGCTCTGCGTCTGCGGATATGCCAGAGCGTAGTATTTATCGGTGTGCGAAAGAGAAACTCCACTGTTTATAAGGTCGATATCGGCGTAGAGATGCTCTCTGATTTTGTCTGCCTTCTTGCCCCTTGCCCTTGAAGCGACGCCCTTTAAGGCTGTTATAAATTCTTCATCGGAGGCAAAGATAATCTCCTTCGCAGGTGAAATTAGCAGGCTTTGTGCTGGCTCGGTTCTGCGCTGGCTAGCAACGTCGAAGAAGGAAATACTATCGACCTCGTCGCCCCAAAGCTCGATTCTGTATGGCTGGGCAGAGTTCACAGGGAAGATGTCGATAATTCCGCCTCGTATAGAAAACTGCACAGCGCCCTCTGTCTGCTCGGCTCTCTGGTAGCCGGAAGCTACAAGCTTTTTAGAAAGCGTATCTACCGAGATTGTGTCGCCAAGGCTTATCTCAAAGCTGTATTTTTGAAGAGCCCAGGCAGGCATACAAGCCTGAAGAGAGGCTTCCATACTAAGCACCATTATCCTGCACTTTTTAAATAAAATCTTTGAAAGTGCCGAGATTCTCTCCTGCTCGTATTCCTTGGACACGCCTTCCATATACGAAAAGCAGAAGTCCTTTGCAGGATAAAGACAAGCCTCCTCACAGCCTGCGAGCTCGTTTATATCGCTGACAAAACGTCTTGCGGCAGGCTCGTCGTCGCATATAAGGCAGACGCTTCCAAGTCTGGAAAGACCTAACACGGCTTGCGCTTTGTGTATATTATATACGCCCGTTACAGAGCATGGCGTGTAGCCCTTCATAACCGCATTTTTTAGCTCCCTGTAAAAAGGCAGGCAGTCGCACATACGGTAGAAAATGTTGTTCATCAGGTTGCTCCTTTGCTTGATGTAAAGCTTAATTATCGCTAAGCAGCATATTTGCCTTTAAAATTGCAAGCTGAGTCTTTGAGTCGGGGATTTCGTCATTCAAAACCATTCTGACAGCTTCTTTAAGTGGAACCCTTACGACATCTAAAAACTCGTCGTCGTCAAGGCTCTGCTCGCCAAAGCTAAGACCTTTTGCAAGATACATATAAATAACCTCTGTGTCATAGGCAACAGTAGGGTAGAGCTTGCCTAGAGAAATTATCTCCTTAGCTGTTGCGCCACATTCTTCCTTAAGCTCTCTAATTCCACAGGTCATAGGGTCCTCGCCCTGTTCTCTCTTGCCGGCAGGAACCTCTAAAAGAACTGTGCTAAAAGGATATCTAAACTGCCTTACCATAAGGATTTCGCCCTCATCGGTAAGTGGCAGAACGCACACGCCACCCGAGTGGTGAACTACCTCTCTGTATGCCTGCGAACCGTTTGGAAGCTCGACGGTATCTCTCTTGACGGTGATGATTTTTCCCTCGAATATAGTTTGTGTATCGGTTGTCTTTTCAGTAAGATTCATAAGTATTTTCCTCCAAATTCTAGCTGTTAAAGCGATTCATAGCTTCGTCTACCTTGCCCGAAACGATAAGCTCAACAGCCTCTACTGCCTTTTTTGCACATTCGTCGATAAGCTTTTTCTCATCCTGCGTAAAGTGTGAGAGCACCCAGTCTGCCAAATCATAGTCGGGGTGAGGCTTCTTTCCGACGCCGATTTTTATGCGAGGGAAGTCCTGACTGTCGCACATCTCGACGATGCTTTTTATACCGTTGTGTCCACCGTGAGAGCCCTTTCTCCTTATGCGCATTTTTGAAGGCTCTAAGGAAATATCGTCATAGATGACAATAAGCCTCTGCGGTGGTATTTTGTAAAAGTCCATTGCTTCCATAACAGCCATGCCGCTGTTGTTCATATAGGTGGTCGGCTTCATTATAAGGCAACGCTTGTCGCCGAGCATAACGTCGGCACACATCGACTTAAACTTAGCTCTATCACATTTTACAGAAAGCTTTTCGCAAAGCTTGTCGATACAGATAAAGCCTGCGTTGTGGCGTGTGTCCTCGTAGGTGACACCCGGGTTGCCGAGCCCTACAATTACGTATTCTATCTTTCCGTGTGGTGCTGTACCATTACCACCGTTTTTTGCAGAAAGTTCACGAAGCTTATCGAATATACTCATTTTGTTTTCTCCTTTCGGTGAATAAAATATGAAACGACAACACGGGCTAACAGCAGCTGCCAGCCCTTGTTGATATTTAGGTTTTGTTGTGTATGACAATCGCTCTCGCTCTTGATTTCTTGGCACTTCTGTAGCAAGACAGAAATGCAACCCCAAAAAAGATTTGACCGTTATTCCTCGTCTACTACCGACTCATAGTCATAAACTCTGCCGTCGATAACGCCAAAGCCCTTCTTCTTATCGAGCTTTGTGCAGACAATCATATAAATAAAGAACATTAAAAGTCCACCGATTGTGATAATAAGGCCCTCTTTAAGACCAACGGTTTCGTACTTAAATTCAATCTCGCATTCGCCTGCAGGAACTCTTATTGCACAAAGTCCGTCAAATACGTTTTCAATCTTGGTTTCGTTGCCGTTTACATAAGCAGTAAAGCCCTCGTCGAACGGTACAGAGAAGAACATAAGACTTTCCTTTTCGACGTTTGCCTTTGCTTCAAAGCCGTTTGCACTCTCCTTGAAGTAGTAGCAAGCAGTCTGTGCCTTCTTGTCGGCATCTGCAAAAACGTCTGCCCTTAGTGATGAGTAGGAATTTCCGTAGTCGCTGAGGATATCGCCGTATTCTTCAATCTGTTCTTCAGTGAGGAAGACTGCTCTTACAGCGAGCGCGGTCTTCTGGCTTGTAGAGAGCTTCTTTACCTCGTCGAGCTCGAGATACTTATCGTATATAAAGCCCATTGGGATATAGTGCTCGTTTTCGTAGATGTAAAAATCATTCTGTGTGTCGATATACTTAAAGCCGTCTACTATAATCTCAGGTGGCTCCTCGTTATCGCCGACTTGCTTAAGATAATACTTTACAGAGAGCAGTGGTCTTAGGGCGTAGTAGTTTGTTTCTACTCTTGTAGCAACATTTCTTGTAATGCCCATTGTATCCTGATAGAAGCTCATAATCGAAGGTGAAGCTGTACTCTGGAAGCATCTCATTGACGAGTAGCCCCAGTACATACACCAGTTATCGACATTTTCGCTTGTATCAATTCTGTAGAACTCGCCTTCCTGCTTTGGTAGGTCGATTTCGCCCTTAATAGCGTGCTCGATGTAGTAATCCTGGTATGGTCCCTGCGCAATTCCGTACCAAAGCATTGCGGCACTTGAAACAAACACAGCGACAACAGTCATCGGCAAAAGCTTCTTGAGAGATGACTTTTTCTCGTTTATAAAGTATACAGCAAAGACAAGCATAATGAACAGCACGATAGTTCCCACAAGCTGAATTACAGCGAGGTCAGGGTACTGTGCAACCTTGCCGATAGAGATTTCACCCGTCTTTGAATCCTTCTTAGGAAGAAGGAATACAACTGCAAAGATAGTGAGCACAATCGCAGTCGGCTTGACGCCCTTCTTGAGAGAGGTGCTCTTATCGTCGACCGAGTACGCCGTCATAAGCGCCATAATAAGCACCGGCATAAAGAACCATCTTGCGTAGTAGCTACCGTTGAAAAGCTGGAATGAGCTGTTGAGAATAGGCACAAGCGCACATATCAGGCAGATAAGAGAAAGCTTCTTTGTCCAGTGCTTGCCCTTTTCTCTGAAGTATGCGATAACGCCTGCCATCGAGAACATTGGCAGATATGCTGCGATTGAAGCCCATCTTGCGCTGTCTGAGCTGAACAGGTTAGACCTAGCAGGCATATCGGGGAGCATAAATAGGCTCTGAATAATTCTGTAAAGCCTGTTCTTGTCGGAATAAACGACCATATCAATTCCCCAAAGCGACTCTGAAAGTCTAGGGTTAGAGAGAACCGAGAGTGCCGACGGCAGGAACACCACAGCAGAGATTAAAACGCCTATAACAGCCTCGATAGCAAGGCCGAAGAATTTTCTTAACGTTAATGTGAAGCTTCTGTCCGTGCATCTTATAAAGAAGTATATCAGCGTGAATATTACCACAGAAGCAAAGAAGTAGTAGTTGATAATCGCCAACAGTCCCACAGCGAGTGCAAAGACGCCCTTTCTGTTGTCGCACACTCTCATTTCGAGTGCGAGCAGTACGAGAGGGAAGAACGCAGTAACGTCGTGGAAGTGGTTGAAGAACACGTTGTAAATCTGTGCGCCGGAAAATGCATACAGGAATGCACCTATTGTAGCCGCATTAGGAGTCTTTACAAATCGTCTTATAAATGCGTAGCTTGTAAGAGCTGCGATAGCTGTCTTTAAGCACAAAAGCCAAGGAATAAGGCATACAACAATCGACGATGGGAACGGGATAGTCAGCCAGAAAAACGGGCTTCCGAACAGGTAGAAGGAGTATGCTCCCATAATGTCAGAGCCAAGGTCTGTTCCCCAGTCCCAGCCGACGCCGTTTTCTCTCACGAAGTCGTGGGCGTGTTCGTAGAACATAAGCTGCTGGGAGTTAAAATCGCCGTAGTACAAGAGGTAGCCCTTGTTGTATATGAGTATAGGAATAAATATTACTGCAAGCATTATAAATGATGCCAAAAATACAAACAGGTATCTCTCCTTTGGTTTCTGGAGAGGTGAAATAGTTTTCGTCATTTTAAGCCTCCGTTTTTGAAAATTAGCTCTACCCTTTATTGTACCATACTTTTATGAAAAAATAAAGAGGGAAATTTCCATACAGCGTACTTACTCAAGGTTTATCGAAAAGCAGTCTTTACACAACAAAAAAGCACCGATTTCTCGGTGCTTTACTTTGCTTTGTGCGTGGCTATCAGTCGGAGATGTATTCGATAATAGCAGGAATACCGTTCCAGTCGATGCGCCTGCCACGGATGTAGAATATGCCCTTGTCGTGCTCGATGGTTCTTGTCTGGTAGCTGTCGTAATTGTAGCTATCAGCGAATTTCTTATTTCCGCCACTGAGCAGGTCATAGCAGCTAATCTTGGAAACGTCGGTTTCCTCGTCGATATTGAGCTGAGTTCTGAGGGTGTTGTTCATATAAAGCGTTGCGTGAGTCTGCTCGTCACAAACGTATATACCAATCGAAGCTTCGTCGAGCATACGTCTGTACATAAGCTCTCTGTCGGAAGAAACGGTATAAAGACAGCTTATAGAAACCGAGCCGTCAGCGTGGTCGGAGATTTTGTTTGCCGACATTGTTACCCAGCGATAACCGACCTTGCAGTTGACTCTGAAGCTTAGTCTGATGCTTTCGCCCGTTTTTACAAGATATGTCATTGCGGCGTATACTCTGTCGTAGTCACGCTTATAGACAAGTGACATTACATCCTTTTCAACCAGCCTCTTATATTCCTCAGGGCAATCGCCGTAGCCCCAGATTTCAGGCAATGAGTTACTGAAGAATTCAGAGGTAACCTTTTCGCCTGCTACTCGGTAATTAGCTACACCACCCGGCAGAGAGTTGATTACAGCATCAAGCCTCTGTGTTTGCTCTACAAGCTCGGTAATATCGGTTATAACAGCGGTAATACGCTTGCTCTTGTCGTTTTCGTCAGTCGAAATATAAGGAGCAAACTCGCATCGTAGGCATTTTTCCTTACCGTCGTTGCCGGTGATAGTTATGTTTTCGCTAAGTGTAACCCCATCATACGCAACTCTCATAATACTCTTCTTGAATCTGCGTTTTTCATCCTTCGAAACGATATCAAGCAGGTCAAGACGCTTTGAGATATAGGTTTCTCTATCGTAGCCAAGAAGGGTGTAGTATGTGCTGTTTCTGAAAATAGGAACAATTTCACCATTATCGCTAAGCTCGACAAAAGCAATACCTGCGCCGACTGATTTAACGACATTTTTAAGCAGCTCAGAAGCGTGCTTAACCTTGGCTTCGTCCTTCTTACGCTCGTCGATATCGAGGATAGTGTAGTTAGCGTAGCTCGGATTACCACTTCTGTCGAAGCTCATAGTCTTTCTCAGCTGGCACCAGACGTAGCCACCGTCGACCTCGAGAAGTCTTGCTTCTGCAACTCGGCTGTCTGTGCTGTTATCGAGAATAATATCTCTTACAAGCTCGCAGTCATCGGGGTGGATAGTTTCTCCAAAGTCGCCGTTGCTGAAGTTGACAGTAGCTACATCGAGATTGCTTAAAGCGAATCGCGAGTAGTTCTCGGTACTTTCGATAGACCTTGTCGCAAAGTCGTATTCAAGAAGCACGATGCCCGTTTGTCTAACGTAGATATTAGAGGTTTCGTGGAAGTGCTGCTTGATAAGGAGTCTTTCGTTTTCACGCTCAAGTTCATTCGCCTTATACTGCGAGGTTGTATTCATTATGCAAAGCAGGAATACCGTTTCGGTAAACTTAACTGCCGTGCAGGTATACCAGTGCTCGCCGTTTTCGTCCGTAAAGCTGAAGTTAGAAGACGAACAGCCCTTTGAAAGTGCATCTGTACAAATCTTTGCGAGCCACTTTCTCTTTTTCTCCTGTCTGGAATCAGAGAAAACATCAAGCATCTGGTGTATGATGTCAGAATCGTGATTCTTTTCGGAGATAAGTGAAATTTCGCTATGGAGCATATCGACTCTGTAGATTCTGTCATATACAGAGGTCAAAGCGGCGCTGTACTTACTTTGCTCAGCGTATATTCTGTCGGTGATGTCGGTGATAACTGCGATGCCCATAGGCTCGTTAGTTTCAGGATTATACACAACCGTTCCGGAGAATGCTATCCATCTTTCGCGGCCGTCCTCGGTAGGAGCAGAGGCACGGAACTGCATAGAGAGAGTTTCTCCTACAGACATAGCCATTCTCGACTTGCGCTTGAACTCGTCACGGTCGAGCGAGTTTACAAAATCGAAAAACGGACCGGTATAGTCTTGTGGTGCACCGATAATTTCTCTGAACTTATCGGTTGCAAAGCTCAGGTAAGTTTCCTTCTCATCAAAGGTGAACAGGCCTACGCCACCGTCCATATTTTCCATAATAGCGTCCATACGCTTGTTGTAGGATTCTGTACGCTGTTGCATACGGTACTTCATCATTTCAAGCGAATAGTAGTAGCTGAACGATTGCAGGAAGTCGACCTGATCGAAGTTATCCTTCGGGTTGTCAATGTTTATAAAACCGGTCATAACACGGTTAGTGAGTATCGGCACAGCGATAACAGACTGTACGCCCAGCTTTGTTATAGCCGCCTTATCCTTGCCGGAAAGGGTAGGCTCGTTAGGTATGCTGGCGATGCTGACAACACGCTTGTTTTTTATGTAGTCAATCCACGGTCTGTGGAAGGAGATTGGTATAGCCTTATGCTCGGCAATGTGACCGTTAAAGCCGTCTGCACACTGCTCGTATAGGTTATAGCACATACCTTCTTCTTCGTTGAACTCATAAATTGATGCTCTTTCGGCTCTGAAGTACTTTCTCACGATCTTGAGAATTTCGTCAATAGTAACGTCGATATCGGTTCTTTCGAGAAGTCGTCTGGAAAGAACGTTGAGAAGTCGCATCTTTTCGCCCGACTTCTTTTCGAGCGTCTTATGCGCAGTGATATCATTGAAGGCGATACAAAGCAGAGCCTTTTCGTTTGTTCCACCGAATGAGCTTACAGCGGCATCAAGGTATATAAGCTTTCCGCCTGCACCGATACGTCTGACTGTATGGTGAACGGTCTTCTTTGTGTATATAGCCTTTCTGCACGCCTCGAGAACGTCCTTCTTGTCATCTGGATAAACCTTCTCGAGAACATTCTTTGCATCCTTTGAAAACTCCGAGAGGGTATAGCCGAAAATCTGGTAGTAGCCTTCGTTAACTCTTATAGCCTCGAGCTTGTCATCTTCAAGCTCGTAGAAGCCCATTCCACCGAACATTCCGTTCATAAGCTTTGTGATAGTTTCGTTGCTTGAGAGCATTGCGTCAACGTCTTGCGAAGCTGTATCGGAACGCTTGTCGCTGACTATCTCGTCGATGTTGCTTGCGATGATAGCCTCGAAGTCTTCTCTAGGCAGAGGCTTAGAGAAGTAGAAGCCCTGAATGTTGTCACAGCCGATACTCTTGAGGAAGGTAACCTGCGACTTGGTTTCTACGCCCTCTGCGATGCAAGGCATATCAAGCCACTTAGCCATTCTTACGATAGAGGTGAGAATGTTGGCTGCCTTGTCAGTAGAGGTTAAGTCAGCCATAAAGTTCATATCAATCTTAAGAACGTCGATTGGCAAATCCTTCAGGATGTTGAGCGATGAATATCCGCTGCCGAAGTCGTCCATAAGGATAGTAAAGCCGTATGCACGAAGCTTGTTTACGGTATTAGTGATAATTGTAGGGTTGTTGCTGTAGGCAGTCTCGGTAATTTCAATCTTGAAAAGCTCAGGTGACAGCTCATATTTTTTAACGAGCGCGATAATATCGTCAGCGAGAGTTTCGTTGAAAAGGCTCATTCTCGATACGTTTACAGAGATAGGAATTTGTCTTAGTCCCTGAAGCCTTCTTTCCTTGATATAAGCGCAAACATGGTCGAATATGTAGTAGTCAAGCTTTGAGATAAAGCCGTTTTTCTCGAAGATAGGAATAAACATTCCCGGCGGAACGAGTCCCTTTGTAGGGTGACGCCAACGAACCAGAGCCTCGGCACTGTACGGCTGCATAGATGAGAGACTGTAGATAGGCTGGAACCATACTTCAAACTGTTCGGTTTCCAGAGCCCATTCCATTTCGTTCTCTATACGCTGTTCTCTAAGTAGGTTCTTTCTTATATCGTCGTTGTAGTAGGCAATAACCTTGGTGTTGTCTTCTTTGATAGATTGCATAGCAAGCTTAGCTCTGTCACACATAACGGCAACAGAAACATCTTTACTTGTAATTCTGTAGACACCGGCCTTGATATTGATATTATAGTAACGTGGGAAGCAGTCCTTGAGCGACTGAATAGAATCTAAAAGGAGCTGCTCGTAGAAGTTGTCCGAAGGTATACATACAGCAAAGTGGTCAGAGGTAAGTCTGCCATAGGTTCCGCCACGCGTTGTAACGGTATCTTCGATATGTCTTGCCATAGTAACAAGCACATCGTCAGCAGCCTTGGCGCCGAAAATATCGTTTATAACCTTAAACTTAATTATGTTAAGACGCACGAGGATATACTCAGAGTCGTCAGCTGTAATCATATCCTTAGTGTGTCTGTAGAAGGCATTGGCGTTATAGACAGAGGTAAGCTCGTCGTGGTCTGCCCTGAAGCGAAGCTCCTCTTTACTGTTGATTTCATTAGTAACGTCGGTGTAGGTTACAACTATCTTCTGCCCGTCTGCGTCCGGGCTCATAACGCACACCTTGAGCCACATACTAGCTCTGTCACTCTTTGTAAATCCGGCAATCATTTCCTTAGGAAGTCCCGATTTAAGGCAGCTTTCGTACAGCTCCTCAAGAGCCTGCCTGTCAGCATCGCGCACGCAGGTGAAGACATCTTGCTTAGCCTTTTTTCTAAAGGTGTTAGGGGAATATCCGAGCATAGTACAAAGCGTTCTGTTACAGTAGCTTAGCACAAAGCCGTCTTCCATGCGTTCAAACATAGCTACACCGTTTGAAACGTACTCAAGCAGTTTTTCAATAGTGTTATCGGCAACCTGTGCGCCGATATTCTCTGTATTCTTATTCACCTGCAATCGCACCTCCTTTAAAATAGTGATACCTATACAATTTAATTATATCACTCTAATTTGGTTATTGCAACAAAACAAAAACAAAAAACTAGACAAACTTCACAAGTCTTTTTTGTGGAAAAAGAGCAATATAATGCCGAAAACAGTATGTTTTATGTATATATTTGATAAAACATTTATATTAAACACAAATTTGTTCAAATTTAGAAAACGAATCTCAGCACACTCGGTGCTGAAATGTGCTGTGGCGAGGCTCTTTTAATAAATTGATTGACAGAAGATTTTGCATCTGTTATAATGATGTTGACGCAGAAATTCTGCGAGAAATTTTAAAAAAATCGGAGGTAATTTATATGGCAAAATCCAAGTACGAGGGAACAAAAACCTATCAGAATCTTTTGGAGGCCTTCGCAGGCGAATCTCAGGCAAGAAATAAATATACATACTTTGCATCTGTAGCAAAGAAGCAGGGCTTCGAGCAGATTGCTGAGCTTTTCTTAAAGACTGCTGAAAACGAAAAGGAGCACGCAAAGCTCTGGTTCAAGGCACTCGGCGGAATCGGCGATACAGCTGAAAATCTCTTAGAGGCTGCAGAGGGCGAAAACTTTGAGTGGACAGATATGTACGACAGAATGGCTAAGGAAGCTGACGAAGAAGGCTTCCCTGAGCTTGCTGCACAGTTCAGAGGCGTTGCTGCTATCGAAAAGTCCCACGAGGAAAGATACCGTGCACTATTAAATAATGTAGAAACCGCTGCTGTTTTTGAAAAGAGCGAGGTTAAGGTTTGGGAGTGCCGTAACTGCGGACATATTATTGTTGGTACAAAGGCTCCAAAGGCTTGCCCTGTATGCTTCCACCCACAGAGCTACTTTGAAATCAGAAAGGAAAACTACTAACCAGCCCGGCGAACCGCCGGTGGCATTTGTGCCTCCATATACTTTGCAATTTTGGAAAGTTTGTCTGTCGGCACGATCGAAAAGAGTTACAAGTAAAACTATTACAAAGTCTGGCGAGCCGCCGGTGGCATTTGTGCCTTCGGCACGAGTGCATTAAAATAATAATAATTAAGCCCTCACGTTAGTGGGGGCTTTTGTATGTGGGGAAGATCAGAAGGCTTTGCCTTTTATGTTCTTCTTTCTTGATAAAGAAGAACGAAGAAATCAAGAACTGCGTAGTTTTGACATCGCTCACTCTGTTCGCTCGCAAAAGCTACTTGTTCGGGGTTTACAAACCAAGTTAAGCACTCGTCGTTTTTACGCTGTGTTCTGTAGAACTATTCTGACTATCGACCTCCGAGAATGATAGTCGTACTTTATCGGCGTATCAAGGGCGTAAAAACTCGTTGTCGGCTCAGCTCTGCGAAGCTGAGGAGAAGTATCTTATAAAGTTTTCCACAAAAAACAAGCCTCACTTGCGTGGGGGCTTTTTGTTGGGCGAGTAGAAAAACGCTAGCCCCGATACGGTAAGAACAGTTTTTACAGCCTTAAGGAATGATAGAGTGTGACGTACGCTCTCGCTGGTAACAAGGCAGAAACACTCGACAATGAAGTTTGTAAAAACGTGGAGTGCTAATTTTGTCTGTAAAAGCGAACAAGGAGACTTCGGCAGGGAGCATAGCGACCGTATACCGAAGCGACGCAGTTCTTGACTTCTTGGCACTTCTTTGTCAAGAAAGAAGTGCACAAAGGGTGTAAAAGCTCGGCATACCCTCAGGGGCACAGATAGCTAACACATCTGCACCGATACGGCGAAAACAGTTTTTACAGCCTTGAGGAAGAGAGAAGAGCATAAACAAACGCCCTCACATGATGTGTGGCTACTTGACAAAACGGGTACTCTTATATATAATAGTATTCCTTAAAGAAAGCGACCCGGCAACAGGCTTTTTCCATAAAAAACACTTCTTAGAAAAAAATAAAAATTTTTTTATAATCTTTGAAACCTTTTTACCCCCTATGGTGTATTGTTAGTAGAAGGGAGTCGGTCAGTATGATGGACATTAAATTAAGACAGCTATTTGAAAATGCAGTTGAGGAATATTCGGACTTGGTTACAGGTTTGTGCATGCTTCGCCTCGGAAACAAGCACGACGCCGAGGACTGTTACCAAAATGTTTTTCTTAAGCTGTTCAAAAACACCAGCTTGCTGGAGGAGGAGAATCCGGAGCATCTCAAGGCATGGCTAATAACAACAGCCACGAACGAGTGCAAAAACCGATTTCGATTTCTCAGCAGACATAAGACCGAAAATCTAGACTTTGTCCCACTATACTATACAGACAGAGAAGATAAGGAACTTATAGAGCAGGTTATGGAGCTTCCCGAAAAATACCGTGTGGTAATCTACTTGCACTACTACGTCGGATACTCTGTAATAGAGCTGGCAAAAATCTTAAATACCAAAGAAGGTACAATTAAAACAAGGCTCAGACGAGCAAGGGAAGCACTGAAAGAAATGCTTACCGACGATTATAAGGAGGAAAACTAATATGGCAAAGCTTAACAATACATTTTCAAAGATTGAAACACCTAAGGAATGGAAGACAAATCTCTACGCTAAGGCTTACGCTCAGGAAGAAAAGAAGGCTTCTCGCCCGGTAATGAAGAGAATCGGTGTCGGCTTCGTAGCAGCTGCAGCTTGTGCAACATGTGCAGTAGCAGCAGGCGCAGCAACAGGCAAAATCGACCTCGGTGGACTTTTCGGCAATGATGAAGTAACAGCTTCTAAGATTGAAAGCGGCGAATACCAGCAGATTCTTTCTACAATTGATTCCGGCAAGCTCACATTCACAGCTACAGCATTCGTCGGCGACGAAGATGAAAGCTACACAATTCTCGAAGCAAGACCAAACGAAGGCGTTGACGCATCAGCTATAAAGGAGCTTTCTATCGATGCCATCATTCTCGGCACAGAGATTACCTATGACCAGATTGGTACAGGTGTTGGTTCATACTTCCCGGACACATACAGGGCAACAGCTCAGGTGGATGAAAACGGCAACATCGTATTCTACTTCAAGCTGAACAACTACGAGGCTTGGGTTGATTCTGCTACTTCCGGAAACAAGGACCTTAACATCTGGATTACAGCTATCACAACTGTAGACGCAGAGGGCAATGAGCAGAGAATCGAAACTGAGCTTATGACTCAGTTTACACCTAACGCACTCGTTCTTAGCGCAAAGGAAGACGTTATCTTCGATAGATTCCTTATGGTTGACGGTGCAGAGTTCACACTCGATAAGATTGACTTCTCCGACTACGAAACAGCTGTTGTTATGAGCTACAAGGTTCCTGACGACGCAGCTGTTGAAGGCGAGGATTCTCTTTACTGGACAGCAGGCGAAAAGGTTGCAAGAACAATTCTCACATTTGACGGCGACGAAAACTACAACTATATGATGTTTGACGGCAACGACGGTCACGACTACTCACTCACAGCAGACAAGGTAAGCATCAAGCTCTATAACAAGGGCGAGCTCCTTGACCTCGCTTCTGACGAAAGACCATTCGAGATGATTCAGATGTTGGTAAGCGAAGGCGACAACTTTGTAGGCACAAACTCATTCGAGCTCAGAGTAAAGTTTGCTCCAACTACTATCGAGAGCATTGAGGATATCACAATCGAGTTCACTTTAGCAAATGGTAGCTCATTCACAGTTTCCGGTGCTGACGGATACTTACCAGGCGCAGCTATCGAAGGTGAAGCAGTTGAAGACGAAATCGTAGAAGACGAAGTAGTTGAAGACGAAATCGTAGAAGACGAAATCGTAGAAGACGAAGCAGTTGAAGATGAAATCGTTGAAGACGAAGCAGTAGAAGATGAAATCGCAGAAGACGAAGCAGTTGAAGGCGAAGAAATCGTTGACGAGACTACAGAAGAAGTAGCAGACGAAGCTACAGAAGAAGCTACTGAAGAAGTAGCAGAAGAAACAGCAGACGAAGCTATAGCTGCTGAGTAATAATTTAGGTTTCACTTTTTAAGTGGAATAGATAGCTGTTCCCCACGCCGCCCCCTTCTATGCGGTGTGGGGAGTTTTTTTGTTGGGCGAGTAGAAAAACGCTAGCACCGATACGGCAAGAACGTGGAGTGCTTATTATGGTAAGTGTTTTACGAACAAGCCAGCTTTGGCGAATGAGAACAAAGCGACGCAGTTCTTGACTTCTTGGCACTTCTTTGTCAAGAAAGAAGTGCACAAAGGGTGTAAAAGCTCGACATACCCTCAGGGACACAGATAGATAACACATCTGCACCGATACGGCGAAAACAGTTTTTACAGCCGTGAGGAATGGTGACGTATGACAATCGCTCTTGCTGGTAACTTGTCAGAAACACTCGACAATTCAGTTTGTAAAAACGTGGAGCTCTGATTTTGTCTGTAAAAGCGAACAAGGAGACTTCGGCAGGGAGCATAGCGACCGTATACCGAAGCGACGCAGTTCTTGACTTCTTGGCACTTCGTTGTCAAGAAAGAAGTGCACAAAAGGCGTAAAAACTCGACATACCCTCAAGGACACAGATAGATGGACGCCTGCACCGATACGGTAAGAACAGTTTTTGCGTACGGATAAAGGTATCACATTCTTTTGCACGGCACCCCTTGTGCTGACTTTTATATCATTTTTGTGAGGTTTATTTTTGTGGCTTGCCAAAAGCTTATTG
>JAZSCN010000029.1:0-60101 GCA_045602925.1 Oscillospiraceae bacterium
TCCGAAAAGTAAATTTGAAAAAATTGAAAAATTGCTTGCTGTGATGAAGCTTGTTGCAGACAAATATAAAATCGATTCTTCGCAGGTTCCGATTCTTTGGGCAATTAGCAAAGGTGCGGTACCGATTGTGGGAATTACCAAGTCGTCTCATGCCACCAAACTTGCTACCGCTATGGGAGTTTCGTTAACAGAACAGGAAATCGATTTGCTTGAAAAGGAGGCAACTGCTACAGGAATAAGGCAGCAGGGAAACTGGGAACCACAATAGTTTTTATTGGTGGTTTGTGTGATGTGCTCCCTGCAAGGGCGAAATACCCAGAGTACAAATCGAAGATTTGTGCGAAGGGTGTATTTCGCTCTGCGAGGCGGTATAATATTTGATTAATGAGAACAGATAAAGAAGTAGTTTATTACATATCATTTGGAGATAAGATGTATGGAAGATTGGCGATATATTAATAGTCAAAGAGAAATTGAAGAATTTGTAAAAGAAACAATGGGAATGCACGATACTGTTATGGTTGGATTGGATTATATGGCTGGTACATGGGGCGACGATATGGCAACCTATTTTTCAGGTCCTAACAGTAAAAATTTAAGGGTAATATTCACTAGTCCGTGGACTAATGGTAATATAGAGATGATTTTTGAAACGGTATGCAGATTTAATATTTCCGGTTGGCAGGAGTGTTATTCTGATGAGATTTTGGAATGTTCTATCAGCTTGGAAAAGTTGAAAAAGACCTCGGATGAGACATATGTACTTTGGACGTCGGGCGGAACTCCTAGGGCATGTGGAAAAGAAGAATTACTTTTAGAACCGATTGATACATATATAATATCAAAACGTGTAAGGTGGAGAATTATTAAATTGAATTACAAATGCCCGTGTTGCGGTTACTATACTTTTGGGCATCCACCGATGGGCGAATTGGATAATTGTCCTGTTTGCTGTTGGTTTGATGATACAGAATGTTTAGGAGATTTGGATTATGTAAATGCCTGCTTGGGAATAAGTCTAAGACAGGCAAGAAAGAATTTTCTTGTAAAAAGAGCCTGTAAAGATGAGTTTATGTCAGAAGTTAGATCGCCAAAGGAAACAGAATTGGATGGTATTAACTGGATTTTGCCAAGCAACAATTTTTAGCATTTTCACTTATCTGTTCATTACAAGGGAAAAAATAAGGGAAAAGTGAAAATTACATAGATGTTGATGGGCGTGAAAACCCGTAAATACAGGAAAGTTGAGAAAATACACGAGAAATATTGAATTTTCAAAGAGCAGATGCTGAGATGGTGTCTGCTCTTTTCTTGCAATAAAAAGTATACATTGTGCTTATTAAATAGGGGCTTTCAAGAGCGTTATTTGTGCCATTTACGGTGAATAGTAGCATTGACAAACCTTTAACATTATGGTACAATAATTAGTGGTGTAAAAGCCGTAAAAATAGGCAAATTATTATTTTATAAAGGAGTAAATGTAAAATGAACAAGGCAGTAAGAAAGGCAATTATCGCTGGCAATTGGAAGATGAACAAGACAAGACCTGAGGCTAAGGCTCTCCTCGAAGAGATTAAGCCACTCGTAGCTAATGCAGAGGGTAACGTAGAGGTTATCGCTTGCGTACCTTACACAAACCTCGAAACAGCTGTTAATACAGTTGCAGGCTCAAATGTAAAGATTGGCGCTGAGAACGTACACTTTGAAAAGAGTGGCGCATTCACAGGCGAAATTTCTGCTGATATGCTTACAGAAATCGGCGTAGAGTATGTTGTTATCGGCCATAGCGAAAGAAGACAGTACTTTGGCGAAACTGATGAAACTGTTAACAAGAGAACAAAGGCTGCACTCGCTGCAGGTCTCAAGCCAATCGTTTGCGTTGGCGAGCTCCTCTGGGAAAGAGAAACAGGTATCACAGAAGAAGTTATCGCTAGACAGATTAAGCTCGACCTCTATGACGTAACTGCAGAAGACCTCAAGAAGACAGTTATCGCTTATGAGCCTGTTTGGGCTATCGGTACAGGCAAGACTGCTACTGCTGACCAGGCTGAAGAGGTTTGTGCATTTATCAGAGCAACTCTTGCTAAGCTCTATGACGACGCTACAGCACAGGCTGTTACAATCCAGTACGGTGGTTCTATGAACGCTGCTAATGCTGCTGAGCTTCTCTCTAAGGAGAACGTAGACGGTGGCCTTATCGGTGGTGCTTCACTCAAGGCAGGCGACTTCAATACTATCGTTCAGGCTGCTATCAACGGCTAATAAGCTATAAAAATAAAATTATAAACCCGAAAGGAAAATTATAATGTCAAAGAAACCTGTTGCACTCATTATAATGGATGGCTTCGGCTATAACCATTCAAGCTACGGAAACGCTATCCGTGCCGCTAAGACTCCAAACCTTGACAGACTTCTTTCAAATTACCCACACACACTTATCGGTGCTAGTGGTATGGACGTTGGCCTACCAGATGGACAGATGGGTAACTCCGAGGTTGGACATACCAATATCGGCGCAGGAAGAATCGTTTACCAGGAGCTTACAAGAATCACAAAGTCTATTAGAGAGGGCGACTTCTATACAAAGGAAGCCTTCGTTAACGCAGTAGAAAACTGTAAGAAGAATGATTCTGCTCTCCACCTCTTCGGACTTCTCTCCGACGGTGGCGTTCACTCGCACAACCGTCACCTCTACGGTCTTCTCGAAATGGCTAAGAAGGCAGGACTCACAAAGGTCTATGTCCACGGCTTTATGGATGGTAGAGACGTTGCACCAACAAGTGGTATCGACTTTGTTGACGAGCTTGAAGAAAAGATGAAGCAAATCGGCGTTGGTAAGATTGCTACCGTAATGGGCAGATACTACGCAATGGATAGAGATAACCGTTGGGAAAGAGTTTCCAAGGCTTATGCCGCTATGGTTTACGGCGAGGGTATGGAAGCAGAAACTGCTCATAAGGCTATGAAGGCTTCATACGATGCCGACGTAACCGACGAGTTCGTTGCTCCTACAGTTATCGACAAGAATGGTACAATCGGTGCAGGCGACAGCATTATCTTCTTTAACTTCCGTCCTGACAGAGCTAGAGAAATCACTCGTACATTCGTTGACGACGATTTCAAGGGCTTTGAAAGAAAGAACGGCAGATTCCCTGTATACTATGTATGTATGACTCAGTATGACGTTACAATGCCAAACGTTGAGGTTGCCTTCAAGCCTGAAGGACTTACCAATACACTCGGCGAGTATATCTCAAAGAACGGTCTTACACAGCTCAGAATCGCTGAAACTGAAAAGTACGCTCACGTTACATTCTTCTTTAACGGTGGCGTAGAAGCTCCATTCGAAAACGAAGATAGAGCACTTATCGATTCACCAAAGGTTGCAACCTATGACCTCCAGCCTGAAATGAGCGCATATCTCGTTTGTGACGAGGTCGTAAAGAGAATCGAGTCCGATAAGTACGACGTTATCATCTTAAACTACGCTAACTGCGATATGGTAGGCCATACAGGCGTGTTCGACGCTGCTGTAAAGGCAGTAGAAGCAGTTGACGAGTGTATGGGCAGAACTGTTGATGCCGTACTCGCTAAGGGTGGCGTTGCTCTCATTACTGCTGACCACGGTAACGCAGATAAGATGTATGAGGAGGATGGCTCTCCATTCACAGCTCATACAACAAATCTCGTTCCGCTTGTTATCGCAGGCGCAGGCGATATAGCTCTCAGAGAGGGTGGCGTTCTCGCTGACCTTTCTCCTACAATCTTAAAGATTTTAGAGCTTCCACAGCCTGAAGAAATGACCGGCGAGTCAATCGTTAAGTAATAATTTAAAGCTTCGGTAACTTTTTTCGTTGCCGAAGCTTTTTTACTTGCAAATATAATCGAAAAGTGTTATAATATCTGTGTATTATATGAGCTATGTGAAGTGCGCAGGAAAAGGTTTTTACCGCCGAAGGAGTAACACTCTCAGGTTAAAAGACTGTGTACGGATAGAACTCCGGAGAAGTCCAGCTTTGGATGCCGAAGGTGCAAGGCGACTGTTTCGCTAAATCTCTCAGGCAAAAGGACGGAGAATTGGTCAATGCATCGAATGTATTGTGCCCTGCCGGAGTCGTGTGCTTTTTTGCAGTACGGCTCTTTTATTTTTTGGAGGAAGATTAATGCTTGACAAAATTATAGACGCAATAGAGAAGGGTAACGCCTTTCTTAATAACATCGTCTGGGGCTGGCCGGTCGTTATCCTCATTCTCGGTACCGGTGTCCTGCTTTCTTTGAGAACTGGATTTCTACAGCTAAGATGCTTCCGTACAGCCGTCAAGGAAACTATCGGCGAAACCATCTCAGATATGAAGAAAAAGGATAAGCCAAAGGACGATAATTCAGTATCACCGTTCGAAGCGTTCGCCGCAGCTATCTCCGGTACAGTAGGAACAGGTAATATCATAGGCGTAATTTCTGCTATACTTACCGGTGGCCCGGGTGCAGTAATGTGGATGTGGATTTCAGCGTTTTTCGGTATGGTAACAAACTTTGCTGAAAATGTCCTCGGTATTTTCTTTAGAAAGAAGGATGCCGACGGTAATTATTCCGGTGGCGCATTTTATTATATCAAGTACGGACTAAAGTGCAAATGGCTTGCCTTCCTCGCAGCCGTGTTTACAATTCTCGCAGCTCTCGGTATGAGTGGCGTGCAAACCAATAAGATTTCGGGAACTATCTCTGATGCATTGTCAAAGGCCGTCTCTTTTGAAAATATGACTGTAGTAAAGCTCGTAATCGGAGCTTCAGTCGCAGTTGTAACAGCTATGATAATCCTTGGTGGTATACAGAGAATAGGTAAGGTGGCTTCACTGCTCGTGCCGTTTATGTCGCTTCTCTTTATTTCACTCGCTCTTATAGTAATCTTTATCCACGTCACAGCTATCCCAAAAGCATTTTCACTTATCTTTGAAAACGCATTTAATTTTAAAGCAGCGGGCGGAGGAATTACAGGCTATGCCTTCGCAACAGTAATAAAGAAGGGTATGGCAAGAGGCGTGTTCTCTAACGAAGCTGGCCTTGGCTCGTCTGTTATAGCATACTCAGCCTCAGAGAATAAAGAACCCGTAAAGCAAGGCTTCTGGGGCGTGTTCGGCGTGTTTTTCGATACCTTTATTATCTGCACCCTTACAGCACTTATGATGCTCACATCAGTTGATGTATCAAGCCTTACGGGCGCAGAAAACGACGCAACTATGGCTGTTTCGATTTTCTCGGATAACTTCGGCGCATTCGGTACCGTAATATTCTCGCTGATTTTGCCAATGTTTGCATTCACAACAATCCTCGCATGGAGCTATTACGGAGAAAAGGCAACAAGCTTTTGTTTCTCATCACTCGGCGAAAAAGGAAAGAAAATATCCGGTATGGCGTTTAAACTCGTATATCTCGTGATTATAATTGCCTCTGCCGTTATCGAGAGCGAGCTCGTCTGGGCAATTTCAGATACCTGCAACGGACTTATGGCAGTACCAAACCTCATCGCACTTGTCGCAATGAGTGGCCTCGTCGCTAAAATCACTAAGAACTATTTTCAGCGCAAAAAGGGTAAGGACGTAAAGCCAATGCTCTCTGCCTATGATAAAGAAGATGCCGACTAAGTCATATTGCAGAAATTGAACAAACCTACCACACATAGCAGAAATGTTATGTCTGCTTTTGAAATTTGCTCTACGAAAAGGTTTTTGATAGCGAATAATCGTGATTTTATTGTGCAGATTTTACAAGAAATTATGTTTGTTTTAATAGCAAATGACAATGTTCGGAGATTTTTCTCAGATATACTTTGACAATTGAAAAAAGTGTGGTAAAATATAATTAGGTTTCTATCTGTAAATTTATGTTTTCTATATAATAGTAGTTTGAAAGGAGTAGATACTCTATGTCTAAAATTATTGCAGTAACATCAGGAAAGGGCGGAACAGGTAAGTCCTCAATCAGTGCTTGTCTTGGCTATGCCCTCGCTAAGCAGGGTAACAGAACCCTTATCATCGAGCTCGACTTCGGTCTTAGATGTATGGATATTATGCTCGGTATGCAGGGCAATATCCCTTACGACCTCGGCGACGTGCTTGAGGGAACATGTGACGTTTATAAGGCTACAACAACAGTAAAGCTTGCATCTAACCTCAGCGTGCTCTGTGCACCTGCTGACCCATTTGTACAGCTTAAGGCTGAAGATATCGAGAAGATTACTTCTGAAATGAGAAAGTACTTTGAGTATATCATTATCGATACATCAGCTGGTATTAATGGTAGCGTATTTGATATCGTTACTAACTCCGACCTCATTCTTATTGTTACAACTCCAGACCCTGTATGCGTAAGAGACGCACAGATGATGTCTGACGAATTCTATAAGAGAGGCAATCAGAAGCAGAGACTTGTTATTAATAAGGCAAATCCAAGAGTATTCGAGTATGACTCAATGAACGACCTCGACTCTATCATCGATACAGTAGGTGTTCAGCTCCTCGGCGTAATTCCTGAGGATAGCGCAATTCCTCTTGCTACAGGTAAGGGTGCTCCACTTTCATCCAGCTCAAGAGGCTTCCTTGCATTCTCAGCAATTTCCAGAAGAATTAAGGGTGAGCATATTCCTATCCAAATCAGCAAGCTTTAATCAGTAATTAGGCTAACAGCAAGAAGGGAGTTTATCCTATGAATATTGCACTTATAGCTCATGACGCAAAGAAGGAACTTATGGTCCAGTTCTGCATCGCTTATAGCGGTGTTTTAAGCAAGCATAATATCTGTGCAACCGGTACAACAGGTAAGCAGGTATCCGAGGCATCAGGCCTTAAAATAAGAAGATATATGAGTGGCACACAGGGTGGCGGACAGCAGATTTCTGCTAGAATTTCCTGTAACGAAATCGACCTTCTCCTGTTTTTCAGAGACCCAATCTCTGCAAAGCCACATGAACCTAACGACGCTGACCTGCTTCGTCTGTGCGACGTACATAATATCCCTGTCGCTACAAACATAGCAACAGCAGAAGCGCTTATCCACGCCCTCGAAAGAGGCGACCTCGATTGGCGTGATATCGTTAATCCTACAAAGTATTAATATTTTATAAAGCTATGACAAGGAGAGTAACAGCTTCTTCAAATGTAAAGAGAGGGTGCGGTCGGTGAAAGCACCACGTTTGAGCTTCTGTGAAGGACACCTTGGAGCTTTCTGCTGAATAAGGCAGAACGTTTCGCCTGCGTTAAAGGTATGTTAAGTGGCAGGCTATTTGTCTGCAATCAGGGTGGCAACACGATTACGGTCGTCCCTATTTTAGGGGATGACCGTATTTTTTTTATATTTCAAATAAAGAAAGGAAAGAATATTATGGCAGTAATCGTTCAAAGACCAAAGGGCACGCAGGACGTAACACCCTCTCAGGTCTATAAGTGGCATACAGTCGAAAAAATAGTTAAGGATACCGCCGAGCAGTTCGGATTTAAAGAAATAAGAATCCCAACGTTTGAAGAAACCGGACTTTTCGTTCGCTCAGTAGGAGATACTACAGACGTCGTTCAAAAGGAAATGTATACAGTTTCAGCAAAGGGTGATGCTACATTTACCCTAAGACCTGAAGGTACAGCAGGTACAATCAGAGCTATGCTCGAAAACGGCGTTATGAACGAGGGCTTTCCTCAGAAGGTCTTCTATATACTATCCTGCTTCAGACACGAAAAGCCACAGTCGGGCAGACTAAGAGAGTTCCACCAGTTCGGTTGCGAAATGGCAGGAACAGCCTCTCCTAGTGCAGATGCAGATATTATTGCTCTTGCAAAAAGTGTTATCGATAGAGCAGGGCTCAAAAATATAGAGCTCAATATTAACTCTATCGGTTGCCCTGAGTGCAGAAAGAACTACCACAAGGCGCTTAAAGAGTATTTTGAGCAGAGCAAGTCTGAGCTTTGTGAAACCTGCCTCTCAAGACTCGATAAAAATCCTATGAGAATACTTGACTGTAAGTCGCCGATTTGTTCAGAAATCGCCAAGAGTGCACCGGTTATTCTTGATTACCTCTGTGATGACTGTAAGGAACATTTTGAGGAGCTTAAAGAGAATCTCACAGCTATGGATATCGACTTTAAGATTAATCCAAAGATTGTCAGAGGCCTCGACTATTATACAAGAACAGTATTCGAGTTTGTTACTACAGATATCGGCGCACAGGGAACAGTGTGTGGTGGCGGAAGATATGACGGACTTATCGAAACTCTGGGCGGACAAAGTGTCCCTGCCCTCGGCTTTGGTATGGGTCTTGAAAGACTTATCCTCACTATGGAAAAGCAGAGCTGTGAATTCCTCATGCCTGAAACCTGCGATATCTATATTGCCGCAATGGATAAGCCTGCACAGAAGAAGTGTGTAGCACTCGTCAAGGCACTTAGAGAAGAAGGCTATAGAGCTGAGTATGACCTCGTAGGTAGAGGCCTTAAAGCACAAATGAAGTATGCCGATAAGATAGGTGCAAAGTTCTCTATGGTTCTCGGAAGTAACGAGCTTGAGAATAATACAGCAAAGCTTAAGAATATGAAGACAGGCGAGAGCGTAGATATTACACTCGGCAGTAGCTTCGTGGATTGCTTTTCTAATGAGCTTATCACACTTATGTTCGGCACAGAGGAGCTGCTGTAATGCTGATGTTCTTTCCTAAAAAGGTCAGCTTTGAAAGTGAGCTTACCGATAAACAGCTTAAAAAAAGCTTCGACAGAAAGATTATCCCCTTTAAAGCAAGAGGAAGTCTTATCGAGGTCAGTAGCTTTATAAAAAAGTATAAGGCCGCAGAAGTGTATTACGGCTCAAGAGATGGTAGCAAGATTAGAATGTCACACCACGCACCAAAGAAAACCGACGGCTCATCTGCAACCTTCTATGGCGAGATAAAGCCAAATGGAGAGGGAAGTATCATCGAGGGCAAGATTATGCTCCCGGTAGTTACCCAGATTTTCGGTGCAGTGTGGATTTGGTGTGTGCTGTTTTTTGCACTTGTCTGCCTCGCAACAAAAGTCTATATGGGCGCAATCGCTTTTACAGCAGCTATGCTTGCAAGCGTGTGGCTCTTGTATCGTGATATGGGAAAAACCCAAAAGCTTTGCTCGGCACTGAGCGAAATTTGTAAAGAAGAAAATAATAAGAATTGAGGAAAATAAAATGGATACAATGAAAGGCTTAAAAAGAACCCATTACTGTGGAGAAGTTCTCGAAGCAGGTAAGGAAGTTACCGTCGCAGGCTTTTGCGATACCGTAAGAAATAAGGGTGGCATCATCTTCATCGTTCTGCGTGACAGAACAGGTATCGTACAGCTCACCTTTGACGATACAAGCGATAAGGCTATTTTCGAGAAGGCAGCTTCCTGCCATAGCGAGTATGTCGTAATGGCAAAGGGTATGGTAAGAGAACGTGAAAGTAAGAACCCTAAGATTCCTACAGGTAATGTAGAAGTTTATGTTACAGACCTTAGAATTCTCTCTAAGGCACAAACAACTCCTTTTGAAATCGTTGATGATTCCAATACAAATGAGGAGCTCAGACTTAAGTACAGATACCTCGATTTAAGAAGACCCCCACTCCAGAGAAATATCATTACTCGTCACGAGGTCGCAAGAATTGCAAGAGAGTATTTCTATGAAAACGGCTTTATCGAGATTGAAACCCCAATGTTTATGAAGTCTACCCCGGAAGGAGCGAGAGACTACCTCGTTCCTTCAAGAGTGCATCCGGGAAGATTTTATGCCCTTCCACAGTCACCACAGATTTATAAGCAGCTTCTTATGATTTCTGGCTTTGATAGATATGTACAGCTCTCAAGATGCTTCAGAGACGAAGACCTAAGAGCCGACAGACAGCCTGAGTTCACACAAATTGACCTTGAAATGTCATTTGTCGACGAGCAGGATATCCAGGAAACTATCGAGGGCTTCCTCGTAAAGCTTTTCAAGGAGGTTATGGGCAAGGATATAAAGGCACCTTTTGAGCGCCTTACCTTTGCAGAATCTATGAATCGCTTCGGCAGCGATAAGCCGGATACTCGCTTCGGTATGGAAATTCAGGATATCACCGATACCGTCAAGGACGTAGACTTTGTTGTCTTTAAGAATGCTATCGAAATGGGCGGCAGCGTAAGAGCAATCTGCCTTAAGGATGGCGCTAATACCTATACAAGAAAAGAAATCGACAAGCTCACCGAGCACGCAAAGGGAATCGGTGCTAAGGGACTTGCCTATGTAAGATGGGTTGATGACGCACCAAACTGCTCGTTCGGAAAGTTCCTAAAGGAAGGCGAGCTCGAGGCAATTCTTAGTAAAGTAGATGCACAGAAGGGCGACGTTGTACTTATCGTTGCAGATAAGAATAAAACAGTCCTCTCAACTCTCGGTGCTCTGCGTCTTATCGCAGGCAAGAAGCTCGGCGTTATCGACGAGAATATGCATAACTTCCTCTGGATTACAGAAATGCCATTCTTTGAGCACGACGAGGAAAACGATACTTGGGTTGCAGCACACCACCCATTCACAATGCCTATGGAAGAGTGCGTAGAATACCTCGAAACTGAGCCGGGCAAGGTTAGAGCTAAGGCTTGGGACCTCGTATTAAACGGCGTAGAGCTTTCTTCAGGCTCAATGCGTATCACCGACTGCGAGCTCCAGCAGAAGATGTTCGAGCTGCTCGGTATGACTAAGGAAGAAATCGACTTGAAGTTTGGATTCCTCGTAGATGCGTATAAGTATGCCGCACCACCTCACGGCGGTATGGGTATCGGCCTTGACAGACTCGCTATGATTATCTGTGGCGCAGATAATCTCCGTGACGTAACAGCCTTCCCTAAGGTTCAGAACGCCAGCGAGCTTATGTCACAGTGTCCTGCAGAGGTTGACGTAAAGCAGCTGGAAGAACTCCATATCTGCGTTAAGCTCGAGGATAAGGAATAGCCCTCACTATCTAACTATCCCTTTGAACAAAAAACCTTATGCGTTTTTGTATAAACTGACGTATTTTGCGTCATAAGGTATACAAAAACGCATTTTTAGTGTATAATTAAAAAAGCGTCTGACAGCTTTGTTTATGTAATTAACGCTAATTAAAAAGTAGATTGGACTAGTTATGGATAATAATAGAAAGAAAATATATGTCATTCTCTCGCAAACAGGAACTGTCCCTGCGAGAATTATAAAGTTTTTCACAGGTGCACCATATAACCACGCATCTCTTTCAACAGATTCTGAACTTCAGGAGATTTATAGCTTTTGCAGAAAGTTTAAGAGATTCGCTCTCCCTGCAGGCTTTGTTGAGGAGAACAGAGTAGGCGTGTTCGATATGTTCAATAGAGTTCCTTGCGAAATTTATTCCTTTGATGTTACTAACGAGCAGTACGAAAAATACCAGTCTATGCTCGAAACCTTCAAGAAGGATAAAAAGCTGTACTCGTATAATGTTATCGGACTTATTGGACTGGCATTCGGACTTGCAGTACATAGAAAGCGCCACTTCGTGTGCTCTCAGTTTGTTGCACATATTTTGAGTGAATGTAAAATAGCAGTCTTCCATAAGGATTTAGGACTTGTAAAGCCTGATGACTTCAGATATCTCGATAACGCCGAGCTTGTCTATAAGGGCGATATGAAGACAATTCTCCCTCTCGGTCTCGGAAAGAAAAAGAAAAATCTGGGATTGTAAATCTAATATAAAAAATCAAGGTGCCAATCGTGACACCTTGTTTTATTTTGTGGTATAAAAAAGCTCACTCGGAATCGAGTGAGCTTTGAACTTTTTAAAGTGAAACAGAGTAGTTAGGAGCTTCCTTTGTGATGTAAATATCGTGTGGGTGAGACTCCTTAAGACCTGCACCTGTAATTCTGACAAACTGAGCCTTTTCGTGAAGCTTTTCAATTGTCTCACAGCCTGTGTAGCCCATACCTGAACGGATACCGCCACAAAGCTGGAAGATTGTATCGGATGTTGGTCCCTTGTAAGGTACTCTACCTTCAACTCCTTCAGGAACAAGCTTCTTGCTGTCTGTCTGGAAGTATCTATCCTTAGAACCACAAGCCATAGCGCCGAGGCTTCCCATACCTCTGTAAACCTTGAAGGAACGTCCCTGGTAGATTTCAGATTCACCCGGAGCTTCTTCACAGCCTGCGAGAAGTGAGCCGAGCATTACAACGCTTGCACCTGCAGCGAGTGCCTTTACAATATCGCCTGAGTACTTGATACCGCCGTCAGCAATAACAGGAATGTTGTGCTTTGCAGCAGCACAAGCAGCATCATATATAGCAGTAATCTGTGGAACACCAATACCAGCAACAACTCTTGTTGTGCAGATAGAGCCAGGTCCAATACCAACCTTGATAGCGTCAGCACCTGCAGCGATAAGAGCCTCAGCAGCCTCAGCTGTTGCAATATTACCGGCAATAACAGGGATGTGAGGGAATGCCTCCTTAACCTTCTTTACTGCACTGATAATGTTGATGTTGTGACCGTGTGCAGAGTCAAGTACAAGTACGTCAACCTGTGCCTTAACAAGAGCTTCTGCTCTTTCCATCATATCTCTTGAAACGCCGATAGCAGCGCCACAAAGGAGTCTGCCCCTTCCGTCTCTTGCAGAGTTAGGATACTGAACAGTCTTTTCAATGTCCTTGATTGTGATAAGTCCACGGAGCTTTCCAGCCTCATCAACAATAGGGAGCTTTTCAATCTTGTGCTTCATAAGAATCTTCTGAGCGTCATCAAGGTCTGTTCCAACAGGAGCTGTAACAAGATTATCCTTTGTCATAACGTCGCCGATTTTTATAGAAAAGTCTGTAATAAATCTAAGGTCACGGTTTGTAAGAATACCGATAAGAGTTCCGTCGCCGTCAACTATAGGCACACCGGAAATCTTGTACTTGCCCATAAGCTCATCAGCCTCAGCAACTGTCTTGTCAGCAGTGAGTGAGAATGGGTTAACAATAACGCCGTTTTCAGAACGCTTAACCTTGTCAACCTCTTCAGCCTGAAGCTCAATAGGCATATTTTTATGAATGATACCGATACCGCCCTCACGAGCAATCGCAATCGCCATTCTGGATTCGGTAACAGTGTCCATAGCGGAAGTCATAATCGGAGTGTTGAGCATAACGTTACCTGCAAGCCTTGTCTTAAGCGAAACCATATCAGGTGTGACATTGGATTCAGCAGGGATAAGCAGAACGTCGTCAAACGTAAGTCCTTCTTTGATAAACTTTTGGCTCATATTAGTTTCAAGCACAAGTATTCCTCCCTTTTTATCATTCAGTTTATTTAATTATTGTATTTTAATTAGTTTACACTATTTTTCGAGAATTGTCAACGTAATTTTTGCACTATAAAATCGAACAAAAAGCCCCTCTCACAAGCAAAATGTACAAGAGGGGATTTGGTCAATTATTCAAACAACTCATTTGCTATTTTTTGTGCCTCAGCATAACGGATTTCCTTGTTTTTTAAGCCGAATAAACCGATGATATAGCTGTCATTTCCGTCGGTAGCAGTGCAGATGATATTGTAGTAATCATCAAGCGAACCTGTCTTGAGACCTGTAATGTAAGGGGAGTAGTATTCATTGTCTTTTTCAAGACAGTAGTTTGTTGTGTACCAGGTGTTTGTCTCGCCACTTGCATATAATACATCGCATGATGGTAAGACTGCATATTTTGAAATTATCTCGTTTTCAGACGCAAGCTTTGATATGATAAGCATATCCTCAAGAGTAGAGTAGTGCTCGTCGCCATAGTAACCGTCAGGTACGCAGAAGTTTGAGCCACACAGCCCGATTTCCTTGCCGTAGCTGTTCATTTTCTCGACAAAAGCATCAACAGCATCTTTTGCTGAAGCATTTTCATCTTGTAGAATTTTTCTTCCCGTAGCCGCCGCAAGTGCATAAGCCGCATCATTTCCAGATGGAATCATCATGCCACCTATCAGCATATCTACCGTTAGCTCCATTCCTTCCTTAACGTATGCAATTGAGGAACCACTTTCAATAAAAGTTACCTCTTCGCCACAGGTTATTATCTCATCAGGAGAAAGATATTTAAGCGAGATAAGTGCCGTCAGTAGCTTTGTCGTGCTCGCCGGATAAATTACCTTTTCCTCACCCTTCAAAAGTATAAAGCAGTCGTTCTTTACATCATATATGAATGCCTGATTTGCAGCTGTTGATAGTGCCTTGTCTTCATTTAGTGTAATAAAGTCATCGTGAAGCGTCGCACTCGGTACTGCCTCTAATCCATCATCCTTAAATATATTAACGGTTATCGCCGCGATTGCAAGCAGTAATGACGCGCATATTCCCGATATCAATAATGCACCGTTTCTGGTAAGCTTTTTCATTGTGTCATCTCCAAGTAGCTTTTTGCCAAGTGTTAGTATAGCATAAGAGTGTAAGCAAGTCAATTACAATATTGTCATATTGCCCAAGTTTAGCAGTTCAAATATTATGTTTTGCACATTGTAAAAGGGTGGCGCTTTGTGGTATAATAGAAAGTGGAAAGTTATACACTGATTGTGTTTGCATAGTGACTTTTTAGGAAAGGAGTGCGGCTTTCTTTCAGGAAGCAGCAACAAGCGATATGGCAAAGTTTGACGAAGGCATGGAATCGATGCTCGATACCTATATATATGAGGAAAATCAGCTTCTCGAACAGCTCGACGAGATACTTATGCGTACAGAAAAAGAGCAGGAAATTTCGCCGGATGATATAGCCGAGATTTTCAGAATAATGCATACCATAAAGGGCTCGTCATCTATGATGGGGCTTGCTAATATGCAAAAGCTCTCTCATGCCGTCGAAGACCTTTTCTCAATCTTGCGTGATAAACCTGATACACCGTACGATAAGAACACCCTCTTTAACCTCGTGTTCTCAGCTTCAGATAGCCTTAAAAATGAGATTGAAGTTATCCAGGATGATTCAGCTGAGCTTACCGATTTTACTCAGCAGATTGCAGGTATAAGAGCCTATGCCGACGTTATGAAGCTCGGTAACCAGTCGAATGTCGCCGCACTTCCTAAGGAAGCTATATTTGAAGAAGGCGAAAGCGACGAGATTTTAGCCCTTAAGGTTAAATATAGCGAAAGCTGCCTTATGCCGTCTGTAAGAGCTATGCTCCTTTTACGCTCGCTCGGTAGCGTCTGTGAGGTTACAAGAACTATCCCTTCTGACCTCGATGCAGAAACAGCTAATGATGTTATAGCAAGTGACGGACTTATTATTAAGCTTATCTGTGACGATAAGAATGCCGTTTTGGAAATAGCAAAAAATGCTATGAACGTAGCCGACGCAATGTGGGTAGAGCGTAGCGTGACTGCACCGACTGCACCCGCCGTACAGCCTGAAGCACCGGCTAAGGCTGAGGAAGTTCCACAGGAGAACGTACCAAAGGAAGAGCCAAAGAAGGACTCTAAATCTAAGTCCTCGGATAAGAGCAGTATCATTTCTGTTAAGCTTTCAAAGCTCGACGCACTTTTAGACCTGGTGAGCGAAATTGTTATTACTGAATCCACCGTTACCTCAAGCCCGGATCTTAAAGGCTTTGAGGGTAGCCTTGAACGCTTCAATACAGCATCTAGAAATTTAAAGAAGCTTACCGACGAGCTGCAAGACGTAGTTATGTCAATACGAATGGTGCCTGTCTCTAATGCCTTCTCAAAGATGAGCAGAGTAGTAAGAGATATGAACCAGAAGCTACATAAGAATGTCGAGCTTAAGTTTGTCGGCGAAGAAACCGAAGTAGATAAATCTGTTGTCGATATCTTAAACGACCCTCTCATGCACCTTGTAAGAAATGCCGTTGACCACGGTATTGAAGAGCCGGAGGAACGTGAAAGAAAAGGCAAGACAGAAAAGCCTACCGTTACACTCCGTGCAGAAAATGCATCAGGCGAAGTCGTTATTACTGTCGAGGATAACGGCGCAGGTATGGACCATACAAAAATTCTTGCAAAGGCTAAAAAGAAGGGACTTTTGCGTAAGCCGGAAAGTGAGTATTCTAAGAATGAAGCACTCTCACTTATTATGAGAGCAGGCTTTTCTACCAATGAAAATGTCACCGAGTATTCTGGTAGAGGCGTCGGAATGGACGTTGTTAAGCAGAATATAGAAAAAGTAGGCGGAAAGCTCGTCGTAGAATCTGACCTCGGCGTTGGAAGTAGGTTTATCATAAAGATTCCGCTTTCGCTTTCTATCACCGATGTTATGCAGGTCAGCGTCGGACAAACCGACATTTCTGTGCCTATTTCATCTGTCAAGGAAATTTTCAAGCTAAAGCCCGAAACCTTGGTTAGAGATACCGAGGGAACAGAGCTTTGTATGATAAGAGGTAGATGCTACCCGGTTATAAGATTATCTCAGTATTTCGGTATAGAGTCTGAGGTAACAGAGCTTACAGACGGCATTATGCTTTATTGTGAGGATGACCATATGAGAGCCTGCCTCTTTGCAGATACACTTATCGGCGAACAGCAGATTGTAGTAAAGCCGTTCTCACCATATCTTACACAGCATAATATCTCAGAAAGCGGTCTTTCGGGCTGTTCAATTTTGGCAGACGGAAGTATCACGCTTATCGTCGATGTTAAAACTATAATTACTAATATTTTCGGAAACTGATAAAAAGGAGGAAGTCGTAATGGCATTTGATAATTCAGCCAAGAATATAAGACTCCTGACCTTTTTTGTCGGTGAGGAGCAGTATTGTGCGGATATTTCTATCGCCCACGATATTATAAAAGTTCCCGCAATAACCTATATACCACGACTCCCTACGTATATCAAGGGCGTAATCAACCTGAGAGGTAAGGTCGTTCCAATATGCGACCTAGCACTTAGATTTGGTGTAGAGGGCGAGGAATACGACTCGCATAGCTGTATAATAGTCTTCTCAATAAGAGGAACACAGGTCGGCTTTCTCGTAAAAAGAGTCGGCGACGTTATAGATATAACCGAAAAGCAGATTTGTCCTACGGTTAACGAGCGAAGCTTTATAAGTCATATCGTTACAACCGAAGAAGGAAGCTTTGTCAAAAAAATCAATCTTGAAGAAGTCTTTGAGGCATAAAATCAAAGGAATAGGAGGGAAAGAGAATGACTATAAATACCGACGATTTCGTCAGACTTACCAGCTTTATAAAGCAGAAATATGGTATTGACCTTATAAATAAGCAGCAGCTTGTCCAGTCAAGACTCGCCCTGTATGTAAAGCAAAGCGGCTATGATAATTTTACAGCCTTTTTGGATGCAGCCTTTGCCGATAGAAGTGGCGTAGAAGTCGCTAATATCATCAATAGACTTACTACTAACCATACCTATTTTAACAGAGAATCACAGCACTTCGAGCACTTGGTTAAGTACTTCTTGCCTAAGAAGGAGAAGGAGAATTTAAGCCACCAGCTTTGTATCTGGAGCGCAGGCTGCTCCTATGGTAATGAACCGTATAACGTCGCTATGTTTATAGACGACTACTTTGGCTTTAGAAAGCCTGCTTGGGACTGTAAAATACTCGCAACAGATATCTCGCTCAATGCCCTGGAAAAAGCTAAGAAGGGTATCTATTCAGCCGATTCTATAAAGGAACTCCCCAAGTCTTGGCAGGAGAAGTATTTTATAAGACTCCCTGACGGTAATTTCCAGGTTGTTCCTAAGATTAGACAAGAGGTAGTATTTAGATATCATAACCTTATGGAGCCGATTGCCTTTAAAAAGACCTTCGACCTCATATTATGCAGAAACGTTATGATTTACTTTGATGAACCTACCAGAGAACACCTGAGCCAGCGATTCTACGATAATATGAATCACGATAGCTTTTTGTATATCGGTCATACCGAAATTATATCAAATAATAAGTTTGATAGAGTAGTTCCTGCAATTTATAGAAAGCCATAAAATCATTATTTGGAAGGCAGAAATATTTATGAAAGACAGAATAAGAGTCCTCGTTGTTGACGATTCACCGCTGTTTCGAGAAGTAGCGGCCAAGCTTATGAGTCACGACGAGAGAATAGAAATAGTAGCTACAGCAGGGGACCCTTATGAAGCCAGAGATAAGCTTTTAGAGTATAAGCCCGATGTAATGGTGCTAGATATCGAGATGCCAAAAATGAACGGCATAACCTTCCTCGAAAAGCTTATACCACAGTTTGCAATCCCTGTTGTAATATGCTCATCAACACCAATAAATGCATTTGCTGCAATCGAAGCAGGTGCAGTCGACTATGTAAGAAAACCACTTATAACCAATACCGAGGAGCTCAATTCATTTGCACAAGAGCTTAACCTCAGAGTAAAAGTCGCAAGTACTGCCCAAACCGTAAGGTCTAAGAATGTCGTGTATAAGGTGGTTGCCCCATCAGCTACGCCTAATAAGTCAACAGGCGATACGCTTATCGCAATAGGTGGATCAACAGGCGCAACAGAAGCCGTACCGGTTATACTTTCAGGTATAAACAGAAATTCACCTCCGATTATCGTTGTGGTGCATATGCCGGAAAATTTCACTACAATTTATGCCCAAAGACTTCGCCAACAGTTCCCCGAGCTCGATATCTGCGAAGCCAGAAACGGTATGTATCTCAAGAATGGTAGCGTAACAATCGCCGCCGGTAAAAGACATATGCGTGCGTATCACGACGATAAGGGGTATTTCATAACCTCGCTTATGGGCGAAAAGGTCTCAGGCCATTGCCCGTCGGTAGACGTGCTGTTTGAAAGCGTCGCACATTGCGCAAGAGAAAACGCAATAGGTATTATACTTACAGGTATGGGAAGCGACGGCGCAAAGGGACTTCTCGCTATTAAGGAAAACGGCGGTTATACCATCGCTCAGGATAAGGAAAGCTGCGTGGTGTACGGTATGCCACTTGTTGCTATCGAAAACGGAGCAGTTTCAAAACAGGTACCACTCGATATGATAGCGCAGGAGATTACACTAGGATAGGAGAGCTTTATGATTATTTCCAATAACTATAAGGACTACGACGAGCAGGAAGAAAAGGAAGTCATAATCGAAACCAAACGTATGCTTATGATAATAGTCGATGATAGAGATTTTGCAATTCCTTTTGATGATGTCGTCGAGGTTTCAAGAATTAAGAATATCTTTCCGGTGCCTGAATTTCCGTCGTATGTACCGGGCGTCGTTAAGGTCGGGGATTACGCAGTACCGGCAATTGACGCAAGAGCACGCTTTGGCTATGAAAGACTACCAATTTCAGATAGAAGCTGTCTCGTCGTTACAAAGGATGAGGATAAAAGAATCGGTATTATCGTAGATGCTGTCAAGAGATTCCGTGATACAGCGCTAGAAGATATTATGCCACCACCACAGCTTAACAGCGAAGCGTTTTCCAGATATATAACCGGTATGTTTAAAAGAACAACCGAGGATAAAATCTGCTATATCATAAGTCCAAAGCTTATGTATTCACTTACCGAAAGAGAAGCAATGTTCGGTAAGGATGAAGAACCTCAAATTCCTAATACAATTGAATTATAAGTATAAGGTCGGAGAATTAGCGTAAAAATTCTCCGACCATTATTATGCCATTTTTTCTAAATTTATCCCCCTAACCTTGTCACGTACCCTTAATACATTAGAAGGCGAAACCGATAACTCGTCAATTCCCATCTTTAAAAAGCGTTCGGTTAATGAAGTGTCAGCCGCAAGCTCTCCACATATCCCAATCCAACAGTCGTTAGCGTGACCATTCTCACATGTCTTTTCTATAAGCCTTAAAACTGCCTCGTGATGTGTGTCACAAAAAGGCTCAAGCATAGGATTCTGCCTGTCGCAAGCGAGAGTGTATTGCGTAAGGTCATTAGTACCAATGCTGAAAAAATCAACAAGTGGCGCAAGTCTGTCGCTGATTATCGCAGCAGCCGGAGTTTCTATCATAATCCCAAGCTCAACTGATTTGTCAAAATCCTGTCCCTGTGCCTCAAGCTCAGCCTTGACAAGCTGGCATATAGACAGTATTTTTTCTACTTCTGTTACACTCACAATCATGGGGAACATTATAGCGAGCTTGCCGAAAATCGACGCTCTGTATAATGCTCGAAGCTGTGTCTTTAATATTTCGGGCCGGCTAAGACAAATGCGTATCGCCCTAAAACCAAGTGCAGGGTTTTCTTCTTTCCTAAGCCCAAAGTAATCACACTTTTTGTCAGCACCAATGTCAAGCGTCCTTATAACAACCTTTTTACCCGCCATGCTCTCAAGGACTTTTCGGTATACAGTGAACTGCTGATTTTCTGTGGGGAAGTCATTTTGTTCAAGGTATAAAAATTCACTCCTGAATAGTCCTATCCCCCCTGCATCATTCAGTAATACAGAGCCAATCTCCTGTACCGAACCAATATTTGCAAAAACGTCAATTCGTCTTCCATCAATAGTAACATTCTCCTTGCCCTTTAGCTTGTGAAGTAGTGCACGCTTTTCTGTGTCTGCCTGACGCTTTTTCTCCATCTTAAGTATCGTCTTGCTGTCGGGCTTTAGATAAAACTCACCGGTAAAGCCGTCAACTATCGCCTCATCACCGTCAGTTATCTGCCGTAGAAATTCTTCCCCAAGACCAATGAGCGCAGGGATGTTCATGTTCCTCGCAAGTATTGCTGTGTGAGAGTTCGACGAACCATATGCCGTTACAAACGCAAGCACCCTGTCTTTGTCAAGTGCAACCGTCTCGCTGGGTGCTAAGTCATCTGCACAAATAATGACCTTGTCATCGGGTAGCTTTTCAGTCGGTTCCTTCTCAGATAAGCAGGCTATTATCCTGTTGGAAATGTCTTTTACATCAATAGCCCTCGCCTGCATGTAGCTGTCCTCCATTGCAGAGAACATCGCCGAAAAGTTTTCCTTCGCTACACCTACAGCGTACTCAGCATTGACCTTTTGTGTCCTTATTATATTTTTAATAGACTCGTTGTAGTCGTCATCATCTATCATCATTATGTGGATTTCAAAGATAGAAGCGTTAGTCTCACCGACCTCATATAAAGCCTTGTTATATATGGTAGTGAGCTGCTGCTTAGCAAGAAGCTTTGCCCTTTCAAGTCTCTGAAGCTCTGCCTCAGTGTCAGGTATAACATACCTTTTTACCGCTTCGTCATTTCTCTTGAAAACAGAAATTCGTCCAATCGCTATCGCTCCGCATACGCCCTTGCCCTTGAAAATATGCATAAGTAAAATTCTCCCTTGCTCTGATTTCCCATCTTATTATTGACAGAAATAATACTTGTTATCCCTTAAAATCAAGGCAAATTATGAAGGAAAAATGACCGAAAATGCTAATGTTACATTTTTGTCATTTTGCAAAGCCCATTGTGACATTTCTGTTATGTAAAATCTATTGACTCTCGATTTTTAATGATTTATACTAAACAAGACGGGTGCAAAGGACACCAAAAAAGTTTTGAGAGGAGATTTTTTATTATGGAAAATCAGGTAGGAGAGAACATCATCACAGCGCCAAAGGCTAAGAAGTCGCAGGGCAAGCTCACAATCGTATTGCTTGTAATTATGTCAGCAATGCTCATTGCAGTACTTACTATGCTGGTGCTCACAATGAAGGAGAATAAGGAAAACAACAAGCGTATCGACGAGCTGTCAGCTTCAGTAAAAACTGTTTCTGATTCAACAGCAGGTATGGATAAGAACATAACCGAAGCAAACGAAAAGCTTGCAGATGTAACAGAGTTTATCGATCAGTTTAGCTCTAAGCTTGGTGTAGGATACGGCGAAACAACAGAAAACGACGTAACAATCGGTATGGAATATAAGATTCTATCAACAGAAAAGCTTTCCGACGCTTATAAGGCAGGGGATTGGTCAAGCCTTGAAGAGCAGGAACAAAAAACAATCGAGCTCGCAGACGCTGTTATCAAGGAAGTTATTAAGGAAGGTATGACAGATTACGAAAAGGAACTCGCAATCTACGAGTGGATTCATCAGAATATCACAGTCGACGACGGTATCACAGTAGCAATCCCAACAACAGGCGAGTATGCCGACAACCCTTACGGCGTTCTTATGACAAAGAAGGCTGTTTGCGTAGGCTTCGCAACAACATTCAGACTCTTTATGCAGATGCTCGACATCGACTGTATGGTAGTTCACGATACAGGCCTCTCACACTCATGGAACCTTATAAAGCTCGATGATGAATGGTACCACGTTGACAACTATATGGACAACGGCGGCGCAAAGTACATGAACTTCAATATGACAGATTCAATGTGTGGAATGGGCCACGAATGGGATAGAGAGTTCTTCCCAGCAGCAAACGGTACAGAGTACAGCTATATGTTAAAGAACTGCGTCGAGTTCAAGAGCCTTGAGGAGTTTGCTAAGGACCTCAGAGAGATTATCGAAGGTGAAGAAAGCAAGTCAATTACATATAAAGTCACAACAGATGACTTTAAGACAACAGCAGCACAGCTCGAACTTATCGCAGAAGGGGTAAAGGAATACCAGGGAAGCTCCGAACTCGCAAAAGCAGGCTACTTTGAATACGCAGTTGTTTCTATGGATGATACAGCACTCTATTATAACGTTTCATTCTCATACAATGGCAACAGCTTAGAAGACGTTTTCACAGAGGCTGGAAAAGAGCAAATCCTCAATGATGTTGAAAAGGTAATGGATAAGGTGTTCGGCGACTTCTATGACGAGCACGAGCAGAAGGACAATGTCTACGAAAAGTACGAAAATATGGGTATGCTGTTCTAATAAATTTCAAGAATGGGTATATCGTGAATATTAACTTAGAGAGGAACTAACTATGGAACCGTTTATTGCAGATTTAATAAATAACCCTAAAATACCAAAGCCTATAAGGTATATACTGGTTTCGATAATTTGCCTGATTGTTTTGGCACTTGGGATTTTTTGTGCCATCGAAAGCATGTATTTAGTAGGCAAAATAGCAGGTGCAATCCTATGTGTTCTTGACGTGTTGGGAGCAGCTTACCTGTTCAAGCGCATCTATAAAAGCGATGAGATAAAGTAAGCTATCACAATCTAAATAGACATTTAGAAAAAAGGAGTATATATTATGAATTGCATTTTTAAAAGAATTATGTGCGCAGTAACCTGTGGCGTAATAGCTATGACAACGCTCTGTGCCTGCTCTGATGATAAGAGCAGTAGCACAGCCGGTGAACAAAGCTCGGTTGTTACACAATCAAAGGATGTAAAAATGTCACAGCTTAAGGCTTCAATGCTAAAAGCTGACGATACACTTCCTTCTATGCTTGAAGCTTCAAGCGAAGATGAAAACGGCGAGAATTTGTTTAGTTACCTTGCAAGCTTTGATTATGCAAGTGTAGATGAATATTTCTTTTGCTACGCTGCAGAAGGCACAGCAGAGGAGATAGCAGTCATAAAGCTTAAGTCTGCCGACAAGGCAAGCGACTGTCTTAAGGCAATTAAAGAGCACGTCGCAACTAGAAGTAAGCAGTACGAAACTTATGATCCTTCACAGGTCCCAAGATGTGAAAAGGCAGTTGTGTACAGTAATGAAAATTATGTCGTTCTTATCATAAGCGATAAGAGCAGCGAAGTCAAAGAAGCCTTCTATAACGAGTTTAAATAACTAAACAGATTTGGGGAGATTAAATGGTCTTTTCAGGAATACCGTTTTTGTTCTATTTTTTGCCGTGCTTTTTGCTAGCATATTTTGTCTGTCCTAAAAAGGGACGCAACGTTATATTGCTATTGTTCAGCCTCGTTTTTTATGCGTGGGGAGAGCCGATTTACATATCACTTCTTTTAGTGTCATCGGTAGTAGACTACGCAAACGGACGCTTTATCGAGAAGTTTGATAACAGTGTGGCAAAAAAGCGTGCCTTTATGTGCATATCTGTTATTGTAAACTTAGGGCTGATGGGCGTGTTTAAGTATTCTGGACTTATCGTAGAAACGATAAACTCTGCCTTTGGTACAAACATTTCTGCACCGGGCGTAGAGCTACCGCTGGGTATAAGCTTTTTTACTTTCCAGACAATGAGCTATAGCATCGATGTGTATAGAAAGAATATAAAAGCAGAGCATAGCTTTTTGAGGTATATGACCTATGTGTGTATGTTCCCTCAGCTTGTCGCAGGCCCGATTGTAAGATATTCGGATATCTCAACAGAGCTCAGCGACAGAAAGGTGACTGCCGATAACTTAAGAGACGGAACAATACGCTTTTTGATGGGACTATTCAAGAAGGTGCTTATTGCTAATCAGATTGGCTCTCTGTGGGATAATGTAATTGCCTTAGACGAGCGAAGTGCAATGACAGCCTGGCTGGGACTTGTCGCATTCTCATTGCAAATCTACTTTGACTTCTCAGGCTATAGCGATATGGCAATCGGTATGGGTAAGATGCTCGGATTTTCCTATCCGGAAAACTTTAACTACCCCTACATCTGCAATAGCATAACAGATTTTTGGAGAAGATGGCATATGTCGCTTTCCGTGTGGTTTAGAGATTATGTGTATATACCACTCGGTGGAAACAGAAAGGGCAAGCTAAGACAGATAATAAATATTATGATTGTCTGGTCTCTTACAGGTCTGTGGCATGGAGCATCATGGAACTTCCTCTTATGGGGAATGTATTTCGGAGTAATTTTGTCTCTTGAAAAGCTTTTGAATGTTCCAAGCCATCTGCCAAAGGTGCTAAAGCATATAAGAGCAATATTCTTAGTGCTTATAGGATGGATGGTTTTCGCAATCGAGGATATCTCGGTGATGAAAACCTATGCGCTGGAGCTTTTTGGTGCAAACGGTCTTACAGACGCAGGCTTTATGTATAACCTAAGAAATTATCTCGGTGTTATAATAATAGGCATTATAATTTCAATGCCTGTATTTAAAAAGCTCAAGGAAAAGCTTAAGGCTAATAATTCAGCACTCGCAATAGTATCCGGTGTAGGCTGTGTAGCAATGGCAGTGCTGATAGTTGTAACAGCTTCTATGATAGTAGCCGATAGCTATAATCCGTTTTTGTACTTTAGATTTTAGGGGAGGGCAAACGTATGAAGATTTTTAAAACCGCCCTCTGTGTGTTCGCTATTGGATTTTTCTCGCTGTGTGGAATACTCTCTGTTGCGTTTTCAGACAAGGACTTTTCTGAGGATGAAAACCGCTCTCTCGCAGAGCTTCCTGAACTTACAGCCGAGTCGTTCTTAAACGGTGAGTATCAAGCCCAATTAGATACATATCTTTGCGACCAGACAGCCTTTCGTGAAGTCTTTATGAGAGTCTATGGCTCATCACAAAAGCTTATGGCCAAATGCGAGTATAATAACATATATCTGTGCGACGATAATTGGATTATCGATAAGTATAATACCCCTGAAAATACCGAGACTATCGCACAAAAGTTCAGTAAGCTCGCAGAGTCAGTAAAGGCAGATTGTACACTTATGCTTGTACCAACGGCAGTTAGTATCTATGATGAGGTGCTACCTTGGGGACTTTCCTTTGATGTAACTCAAAAGGATACTGCCGATTATATCTTCTCTAACAGCAAAATGAAGAATGTAGAGCTCTGGGAAAGCTTTGAAAACGCAAAGAATGATACTCAGCTTTTCTATAAAAACGACCACCACTGGACAACAGACGGCGCATATATCGCTTATACCGAGTATTGTAAGGCAATGGGCTTTGAGGCTCTGCCAAAAAGTAGTTTTGATATCGAATGTGTGTCTGATAGCTTCTATGGAACAACCTATTCCAAGGCTCTTACAGCCTTCCAGCCTGCCGATGAAATGTATGCATATAAGCAGGATATGAACGGCATAACGGTTACCTACCAGGGGGGAGAGGGCGAGCTCTATTGGGAAGAATACCTAGACAAGAAGGATAAGTATTCCTACTTCCTCGGCTCTAATCAGCCACTTGTTGTAATAGATAATGCAAATGTCACAAACGGCAGAACCTTAGTTGTCGCAAAGGATAGTTACGCAAATTGCCTCGTGCCATTTCTGATAAATCATTTTGAAAAGGTCGTAGTCCTCGATACAAGATATTATCGCAATGGCGTGTCCTACGCTACCGAATTTTATAATGCAACCGACGTGTTGTTGTGCTTTAATCTTAACACCCTCGACACAGATACAGCAATAGCAGGTATATACTAAATTTGTTTTCAACTCTTAAATGGTGCAAAGCTGAAGACCCCGTAGTAACTAGATTTTTCTAGCTGCTACGGGGTTGTGCTTTTTTAGTTATTCTCCTTGCGGAACATTGTACTTTAAGCTCTTGTTTAGATAGTTTAAGTTTGTGCTAAGGGAGACAGCTACTATTCTTCATCGTCAGTAATAGTGGATATTACAGGCTTGCCTTCTCTGTCAAGAATAACAGTAAGGCCTGCAGCCTGACCGGTCTGATGATATAAGTAGTTTACGCCTGTTTCCTTGTCAACCCAGATTTCAGAAACGTTCACAACGCCCTGAGTATACACCTGCTTGAATCTTTCATACTTCTTTGCCATTTGATTTTCCCCCTGTTTGATTATTATAATATATTAATTATAGCATAGTCTTGCAAAAATTACAATCTTCAGTGTCTAGCCTTATAAACTGGAACTTAACTCTTTATTCATTTCGATTTTTGGTGCATAGTTTCTCTATGGTATTTTTATCCAAACCAACTCCAAGAAATTGCACAAGATCATGATGATTTTCTGTTATTAGCCAATTATATTTTTTATCAGTTATATAATAATCTGTCCATCCAATTGCCTCGTTTATTATCAAATAAACAATCGCTGGATTACATTCAGCAATCCAATATTTTTGACTACTTTCTTCTAATAAAAGATATACCTTGTCGCACTTAACTATTTCAGGAAGTTTCTCTATCCACTCATAAGATAGATTATTACCTATGCCTTCTTGAAATTCAAAAATTATATGAATTTCATCTTTGAATCCGCAATTTATATTTGCCCAATATAAACCATTTTTTCGTGCATACCGTTCATCCACAAAATGTTCCAGAACTCTCTCGTAAATATTCTGCCATTCATAAATATCTAAAAGCCGAAAATCTTGTTCTGAAATATTATTATCCCGACAATATTCTGCTATTTCAAGTCGCATACCTTTCCAGTTATGTGATTTCTGCATTAGGTTTCTCCTTGCTATAAAATTCTGATTTGTACGCCTTAGGTGCAATTTAAATTATAACACTAATTCCCGCAAATTGCAATAAAACAGACACAAAATAACCCCACAGACACATTTAGTGTCCGTAGGGTTATTTGGAGCTGCTAACCGGATGTTGCCCCAGCCCAGCCTACAAGTTGCTGTTTAGGAAGGTTTGCATAGCTGGGCTTTAGAGAATGCTTCGCATTCTCGGTTCTGCATCGAAAGTGAGTCTAAAACAAAAAAAGAACACCACAAGGGTGAGTTTCGACATTGTTTATAGATTAACCGGATGTTGAACCAGCCCAGCAGAGAAGATTGCTTGTGAGGGAATTTTGCATAGCTGGGCTTTAGAGAATGCTTCGCATTCTCGGTTCTGCATCGATAGGTAGTACAAAACAAAAAAAGAACACCACAAGGGTGTTCTTTCTTTGTTCTGGAGCTGCTAACCGGATTTGAACCGGTGACCTCATCCTTACCAAGGATGTGCTCTACCAACTGAGCTATAGCAGCACCTCAGTCAACCATAATATTATACAACATTTATTTTGCGTTGTCAATAGTAAAAACTGAAAAATAAAGGCTCGGTTTAGACGAGTAGTTATATAGAAGTATTGAAAGCCACTTTTGATATTTGTGTCAAAAGTGGCTTTGCGTTTGTTATGACATTGACTTTTCGGAGGCTTTTTGTTATAATGATCTGAACGATAAATCGGAATTTAATGAGGTAGATATATGGATAAATACAAGCATCCTCCTGTGTTTAAAAAGAACAGTCCTGAACGATATGGCAGATGGGATTACTTTGGATTAAGGGTAACTTCTGTGCCAACATCAACAGAATATAAGTCTATAGAAGCAAAAGGAACTTCTATACAATACAGAACCAAAGAAATATTATCAGGAATTAATATTCAATCATTTATAAGTAATATCTCTGTTCCTAAGTCATTAGACGAATTACAGTATTTCATATATGAACATGGCTGTTTTAACGTAGAAGATATCTTAAATGAGGAAGAAATCAACTGGACGGCTCCTCCTTGGGCGAAAATCGGAGACATTGTTTTCTTTATGCACGCCAAGTATGCCAAGAGTCATTTAACAGCGTTAAGAACAGAGTTAAATAATAAAAAGCAAGATTATACATCTGAAGAATACGATACCATGATGCAATGGATTGCTAGGGGGTTAACATTACATAAGCAATATGGTGGTAAGATTTTTGCTATAGCGAAAGTTTCTGGATTACCAGAACATATTACTGACTTTTTTGAGGATGATTCTGACGTAAAGTTGCATTGGAGCTCCAAAATATACGCTGATATGGACGACGTGTATTTGCTTGAAAATCCTGTTGACATTTCAGAGTTTAATGAAATTATAAGAATTTCACGGCAAAGCGGCATCACACCTGTTTTTGGAAGTGATTTTGATGCTTTACGAAAAATTATAAAATCTAAAAATGAAATTCCAAGATACTTTGAAGAAAGTATCGCAGCATCACTTCCTTTATCAAAGATAAATAGCGATAATTGGTATACATTATCAAATGAATATAGACGTTCTTTTATGTTGGAAACACAATTTCGAAACTTTTACGTAAATCATTTGCTTCGTGAAATATCAGATATAAAGACAATTTACAACGAATGCAGATGTAGAAAGTCAGGAATACCAGATTCTTTTATTGATAACGTAATCAAAATTAATGGTAGATATTTGCCAGTAGAAGTAAAGTTGTCTGTTGCTTGCCAAGCAGATATAAATAAGCAAGTCGCAAAATATTGTGATGATGAGTATATTATTATAGACAATAAAAACGAAAAAAAGGTTTGTGGCGAAGACGTATATTTAAAAAATGTTATGATTATTGATACGGAACAAATATATATTTATGAATATGAAAATGACAACGTTACGCCAATCTATTTTCTAGATTCTATAACATCTGAAGAAAAGATACTAGATTTGAAAGAAAAGATATTGGAAATAATAGATTAACAGTTTTTATGTGCATTGAACACAGACTAAATATTTATATTTAAAGGCGTACAAATTCCGGTTTATAGAGCAGAATAACAAACTCCCAAAGAGAATAAATCTCTTTGGGAGTTACTTCTTTATGACTATCCGACTTTTGCCCGAGCCTATTTCTTTGCTGTATTACTGACCATTATCTGCTTTCTTTATAAGAGTAGCTGTAGCTAGGTCTTTTATAGAGGATTCAGTTTCTGCGTATACAACCTCGATTGTGTCACCTGCACCGATAAGTACAAGCTCTTCGTTTTCAGAGAGAAGCTGTCTGTAGGCTGTTTCGCCACTTGTTATGTATACAACCGTCGTACCTTCCATAGTGAGGAATTTAATATCTGTAACAGTTATCTGCTTTGTAATATCATTACTCTGGGTGTTTTCGCCACCAAGGTCGTTTTCTTTCAAAAGCTTGCGATAGAGCGACATAACCTCCTTTTGTGAGCCTGCCGTTGCAACAATACCATAGTTTTCAACATTTACAAGCGCATACATCTTCACAAGTCCGCCGTTATCCTTGAGCACCATAATGTAGGTCGGTTGGCCGTCAATGTTTATAAGAGAAGGGAACGAAGCCTTGTAGCCAAGATGCTGAACTTCGCCCTCAGCAGCAGACATTGCCGCACCTTCATCAGCGCCGGAAATTGAAAAGCTCTTAGCCTGACCTGTTCTTGAGTTGATAAGAACAAAACCAATGTTAGATTCGTCGCCTGTAACAGAGGTAATACCGGTGTAAATCCACACGTCGCCATCCATTACCTTGTAGCCGTAGTCGTCGGTTGTTACCTTACAGCCTACATTACCAATCTTGCTGTTCCAGAAGCCACCGGAAAGTGTACCGTACCAGTCATACTTCTTTATACTAAGGTCACCGTCGTATACTCTGTCAACCCACTGTGGAACGTCGCTGATGCTGTATAAAGTAGTATCACCAGTGCAAGCGTCGCAGAGTATAACTTCTGAAACGTCTTTCCCACCGAATAAGCCAACCTGCGAGGTGTATACAGGACAAATCCAGTATGGATTACCTTCATTGTCAATTTCAAAGTAGAAGTCTTCAAAAATCTTTGTAGGGTAGTTAAAGGTAAGATGACGTCTTAGGTCGTATGAGAAGTAAGCAGAAGGGGAGTATGTAATGGCATTTTCCAGCTCAACGTAGGATGACTCGTTGGTTACAGGGTCAACCATAACATATCCCGGAATGCCGTTTTCCTTGTTTCCTATATATTTAAAGAAGCCGTCATATTCAAGAGGTGCAACCTTCATAGGCTTGCCGTTTAAATCAATAGTGCTGTACTCTGTGCTGATAACATATTGGCTGACAACATCGCTCAGTGCACCGATTGCTTTAGCACCGATGATTTTTGCACTGTCAGTATCCATAAGTGCAATGTCGCTGATGTTCTCGTCTTGTGAGATAACATCGTCAACCTCGCACTCTTCTACTTCAATAAGTGAAGCGTAGCTAGATGCCCTGAAAATTGGTGTGGAAGCAAGCCCCGCAACAATTATAACAAGCACAGCCAGTAGGATAATTCCACCTACAGTTAAGTCGAACTTAGATAACTTCTTGTTGTTGCGCTCAGCAAGTATGATAGATAAAAATCCATATACGAGTAGTACAACTATAAAGAATATCCATGTCGAAAGCTTCTGTGGGTTTAATGACGGGAGCATAAAATAATACATAATGGCTGCAATAATAAGTGAAATTCCACCTGCTACTAAATACCAGATATTAAATTTTCCCTTAGTTTTTAAGTCGATAATCTTAGGCTCTTTAGCACCTTGTTTTGTCATATATAAGTTCCTTTCCTGCCATTTTACATGGCACTTGCTTTTGCTATCGCTAACTATACCATTGTATCATAGTTTGAGAAAAATAGCAATTGCATTTACTCAAAATTGCTAATTATACTTCATTTCCAAATTACTTAAACCAAGTGCGTTGACCGAAAGCATATCGGCTTATATCCTTTACTGACCTTAAAGCGTAGTTTTCATAAGCGATATTATATCATTGATTCTCAAAACGGCCAATACAATATAATGCAAATGCCACTTCCAACATAACAGCATAAGCGTATTATAAAGCAAACTGCCTATTAATAGGGCCAAACAAGACTGGGTATTGTGCATTTTTGAAGTTGACTTTTTGGCGTAAATATGCGATAATTATTAGAGTTATTGCTATCGAAAGGAAGACGGTTTATGTATACCATCTATCAGCATTTCTATTCAAAAATAAAGTCCGGCGTGCGAGTCTGATTTTTTATATAATATTAAGATATAAACGTGATTATTATTTTTGGAGGAAATGTAAATGAAAAAGGAATTATCAAAGCTCTATAATCCTAGCGAAGTAGAGGATAAAATTTATAAATATTGGATGGACGGAAAGATGTTTCACGCAGAGGTGGATTCTAAGAAGAAGCCTTATACTATCGTTATTCCGCCACCAAACATAACAGGTCAGCTCCATATGGGCCACGCTCTCGACGAAACCTTGCAGGATATCCTCATAAGATACAAGAGAATGAGTGGTTATAGCGCACTCTGGCTCCCTGGTACAGATCACGCCGCAATTGCTACTGAAGCTAAGATTGTTGAAGCTATGCGTAAGGAAGGCGTTACTAAGGAAGACCTCGGCCGTGACGGCTTTATGGAAAGAGCTTGGAAGTGGAAGGAGCAGTACGGTGGAAGAATCGTAGAACAGCTCAAGAAGCTCGGCTCATCTTGTGACTGGGATAGAGAACGCTTCACAATGGACGAGGGATGTTCACAGGCAGTAAAGGAGGTTTTCGTAAAGTACTACGAAAAAGGCCTTATCTACCGTGGCGAAAGAATTATAAACTGGTGTCCGCATTGTAAGACCTCACTCTCTGATGCTGAAGTTACATACGAAGACCAGGCAGGCCACTTCTGGCACCTTAGATACCCACTCACAGACGGCACAGGCTATGTTGAGCTTGCTACAACAAGACCTGAAACTCTGCTCGGAGATACAGCTGTTGCCGTAAACCCTAACGATGAAAGATATAAGGATATAGTAGGAAAAACTCTCACACTTCCACTCGTTGGAAGAGAGATTCCTGTTGTTGCCGATGACTATGTAGATATCGAGTTCGGTACCGGTGTCGTAAAGATTACACCTGCTCACGACCCTAATGACTTTGAGGTCGGCAAGCGTCATAACCTTCCTATCATCAACGTTATGACAGACGATGCTAAGATTATCGACGACTACCCGGCATACGCAGGTATGGATAGATATGAGGCTAGAAAGAAGATTGTCGAAGACCTCGAAAAGGGTGGCTTCCTCGTAAAGATTGAGGAGCACGCTCATAACGTAGGCACCTGCTATAGATGTTCTACAACAGTAGAGCCAAAGGTTTCTACCCAGTGGTTCGTAAAAATGCAGCCACTCGCAGGCCCTGCAATCGACGCTGTAAAGAACGGCGATACAAAGTTCGTTCCTGAGCGTTTTGATAAGATTTATTTCCACTGGCTTGAGAATATCAAGGACTGGTGTATCTCAAGACAGATTTGGTGGGGACATCAGATTCCTGCTTTCTATTGCGACGATTGTGGCGAAATGATTGTTACAAAGGAAGATAGCGCAGTTTGTCCAAAGTGTGGAAAACCAATGCGCCAGGACCCGGATACCCTCGATACCTGGTTCTCATCAGCACTCTGGCCATTCTCAACACTCGGCTGGCCTGACGAAAACGCAGAGGATTTAAAGTACTTCTATCCAACAAATACCTTAGTTACAGGCTACGATATCATCTTCTTCTGGGTTATAAGAATGATGTTCTCGGGACTTGAGAATATGGGTAAGGTACCGTTTGATACTGTTCTTATCCACGGCCTCGTTCGTGACTCTCAGGGTAGAAAGATGTCAAAATCTCTCGGTAATGGTATCGACCCACTCGAAGTTATCGCAGAGCACGGCGCCGACGCCCTCAGATTTATGCTCGCTACAGGTAATGCACCGGGTAACGATATGCGTTATAGCGACGAGAAGGTTAAGGCTTCAAGAAACTTTGCGAATAAGCTCTGGAACGCTTCAAGATTTATTATGATGAATCTCCCGGAAGGCTTTAAGGCAGATAAGCTCCCGGAAAATCTTACAACTGAAGACAAGTGGATTGTATCAAAGTTTAATACACTCGCTAAGGAAGTTAACGAGAACCTCGATAACTTCGACCTCGGCGTTGCTGTTGCTAAGCTCTATGACTTTATCTGGGATGTATACTGCGACTGGTATATCGAGCTTACAAAGCCTAGAATTACAGCAGGTGGCGAAACTGCACAGACTGCCCAGGGCGTTCTCGTATGGGTAATGAAGGGTATGCTCAAGCTACTGCACCCATTTATGCCATTTATCACAGAAGAAATCTGGCAGACACTCGTTGACGACGGCTCAGCAATTATGCTCTCTGAGTTCCCAACCTATGACGAAGCACTCTGCTTTGCAGATGAAGAAACAGAGTTCCAAAAGATTATCGCTGCTATCAGAGGTATCCGTAATACAAGAAGTGGTATGAACGTTCCACCTTCAGTAAAGGCTAAGCTTTTTATCGAAACTAAGGATGCTGCTACATTCAATGCAGGTAAGATGTTCTTCGAAAGACTTGCTTCTGCTTCTGATGTAGAAATTGCAGAAAGCTTCGACATTCCTGATAGCGTAACCGTTGTAACAGATAGCGCAAGAATCTTCATTCCACTTTCTGATATCGTTGACGTTGAGAAGGAAACAGCTCGTCTCAATAAAGAAAAGGCTGCTGCTCAGAAGGATATCGACTTCCTCTCTAAGAAGCTCTCTAACGAAGGCTTTATCGCAAAAGCACCTGCCCAGCTCATTGAAGCTGAAAAGGCAAAGCTCCAAAAAGCACAGGAAAAGATGGCAAAGATTGAGGAATCTTTAAAGGCACTTATAAAGTAAATTTTAAAGCTCTTACAGAATTTCTGTAAGAGCTTTTTGTATACCATGTTTTTTAATAACCTAAAGTAATATACAGCTCTTTGAGGAAGCTGTCTTGTAAAAAGGTTATCTCATATTCTATTCGAGGCTTTTAATATAATTTTCGATATGGGGGCTTTAGCCTCCTTGTCGAAAATTAAGTCAAGAGTCTTTGGAAAGGGGTATGGGGAAAACCATTCTGCAGAAAGGTTTTCCCCATAGAACCGTGTATTACCTTGTTTTTATTAAAGCTTCTGTGTTACAAAGATATCGTAGATGCTCTTCATAGCTGTGTCGAAGTCTTCCTCGCTTACACCAACAATAATGTTAAGCTCGCTGGAGCCCTGGTCAATCATGTTAACGTTAACTCTGGCATGTGCAAGAGCCGAGAAGATTCTGCCTGCAGTACCTCTTGTAGCTCTCATACCACGACCAACGATAGCGATGAGAGCAAGACCTGTCTCAATAACAATGCTGTCAGGCTTGCAGTTTCTGTGAATGCCTGCAAGTACCTCCTGCTCAGCCTTCTCAAACTCTTCCTGATGAACAATTACTGTCATTGTGTCAATTCCCGAAGGCATGTGCTCAAAGTTGATTCCGTTCTTTTCAAATACTTCAAGAACCTTTCTGCCAAAGCCAAGCTCGGAATTCATCATATCCTTTTCGATGCTGATTGAAGTAAAGCCCTTCTTACCTGCAATACCTGTGATTGTGTATTCAGGACGCTGAGAAGTGCTCTCAACAATCATTGTGCCGTGGTCATCAGGACGATTGGTGTTCTTGATGTTTATAGGAATGCCTGCCTTTCTAACAGGGAAGATAGCATCCTCGTGAAGAACAGTCGCACCCATATAAGCGAGCTCTCTCAGCTCCTTGTAGGTGATAACCTTGATTGGCTCAGGATTTTCAATAATTCTTGGGTCTGCAATAAGGAAGCCGGATACGTCAGTCCAGTTTTCGTAAATATCTGCATTGCAAGAAGCTGCCACAATCGAGCCCGTTACGTCAGAACCACCTCTAGAGAAGGTCTTGATTGTGTCATTTGGCATAGAACCATAGAAACCAGGTATAACAGCTCTTTCGGTATTCTCAAGACGCTCAGAGAGCACATCGTAGGTTCTTTCTGAATCAAACTTACCCGAATCATCAAAGAAGATAACATCAGCAGAGTCAATGAAATCATAGCCTAAGTATTTAGCAAGAATAATACCATTTAAGTATTCGCCACGAGAAGCAGCATAGTCACGACCGGCCTTGCCGATAAAGCAAGCTCTGATTGTTGAAAACTCATCTTCAAGAGAAAGTTCAAGTCCAAGTCCCTCAATGATTTCATAGTATCTCTTCTTAATCTGATTGAATTCCTCATCAAATGCCTTACCCTTTGCAGCAAGGTCATAGCAGGAATACAGCATATCTGTTACCTTAGTGTCATCAGAAAAACGCTTGCCCGGTGCAGAAGGCACAACATATCTTCTGGCCTCATCAGCCTTGATGATGTTTGCAACCTTTACAAACTGCTCAGCACTAGCAAGTGAGCTTCCACCGAATTTAACTACCTTAATCATAATATTTTACCTCAATTCTAAGAGTTTTTTAACATCATATCAATTATACCTTAATACGCAGTTTCCGTCAATGGTGAAAACAACAGAATTTTATCAATTGTTTTACTGTTTACTTGTGAAATACGCTTGTATTCCATAGACGGACACTTTTTAATATAAAAACGCCCATCTATACTATGCGTATAGTCGGGCGAGTGTGAATTATGCAAGAATTTCGTAGTTGTCGCAGGCTGTCTCTTTGTTGGCGTATTCGTTAAGAGAAAGCACCTTAACCTTTATAGGTCTCTGACCAAGAGTAATTTCAATAATGTCACCGATTTTAACATCGTAGGAAGCCCTGGCAACCTTTCCGTTAACGATAACCTTCTGAGCGTCGCACGCCTCGTTAGCGACAGTACGTCTCTTTATAATTCTTGACACCTTGAGATACTTGTCAAGTCGCATAAAATAGCAAGCTCCTTTTCATAAAAAGAACCCGACACAATTTTGCGTCAGGCTCTAAATATCTTGATTTAATTACTTAGCAACTGCGTCCTTGAGAGCCTTACCAGCCTTGAATGCAGGAACCTTCTTAGCAGCAATCTTAATCTTAGTCTTTGTAAGTGGGTTGATACCTGTCTTAGCCTTTCTCTCTCTTGTCTCGAATGTACCGAAACCAACGAGGGAAACCTTTTCGCCCTTAATAAGTGCGTCTGTGATAGCTGCTGTTACTGTAGCAAGAGCCTTTTCAGCATCCTTCTTAGAATATGCACCCTTGTCTGCAATGATGTTTACGAGTTCTGCCTTTGTCATTTTAAAAACCTCCAATTTTTTATATATGGGAAACCCATTATTTTTTACTTTGCTTTCTCCCAGTAGGAGTTAAGCTTATCTATGCTCAGGGACTTCATATCAGCCCCATCTTGCCTAACCATATCTTCAACGCCTTCAAAGCGTCTGATAAATCTCTCATTGCATTGTGAGAGAACTTCTTCTGCATCAAGCCCTAAAAGCCTTATAACATTAACGCAGGAGAAAAGAATGTCGCCAAGCTCGTGAGCAATTTCCTGCTCGTTTCCACCGAAAAGTGCCTGCTCAGCTTCGTTTACCTCGCCTTTAAGAATTGAAAAAGCCTCATTTGCATCTTCAAAATCCATTCCGGCTCTCGATGCTCTCTTGCCAAGCTTTTGTGCCCTCATTAGAGAAGGGAATACCTTTGGAACAGCCTTTAAAGTGTCTGTGTAGGTCTGCTGTTTAGCTTCCTTTTTGATGTTGTCCCAGTTTTCCAAAACCTCATCAGCTGTACTTAGCTTTAGCTCACCGAAAACGTGTGGATGCCTGTAAACAAGCTTCTTGCATACCTCATCAGCTACATCATCAAGGTCAAATCTGCCTTCATCAGCTTCAATGTCAGCATGGAAAACAACTTGCAAGAGTACATCTCCAAGCTCTTCTCTGAGCATTTCAGGACTCTCGCAGTCAATAGCTTCAACAGCCTCATATACTTCTTCGATAAAATCCTTACGAAGTGTAGCGTGAGTCTGAACCTTATCCCAAGGACAACCGTTTTCACTCCTGAGCGCCTTTACAATAAGACGCAGATCGTCAACATTGTATTTATCCTTGAATGTAAACTGTTCCATAAAACTGCTCCTAAAGCTCATAGAATGCCGATAAAAAGGGCATTTGAGCCATCGGCGTGGTACTTTTATATAATAATACAAATCAAATTAAATTTCAATAGATTTAACGATAAAAGTATTTTTTGAGCCTGCTTTTCGGCAAAACGCTCAATATACTTAGTGAATATATGTATATATTGACAGAAAATAATATTGAAATAATCAACGAAATCTGCATAGATAGGCAATTTGAGAGCAGCGAGTTCAAAAGATAAGCCCCTTCAACACACAAAATCGAAGAAAGTAGAATTCCCATAGTCTGCTTATTTAGTATGTGTCCCTTGCCACAGCTTTTTCTTAAGAGAATAAGCGAAGCTATTGCCATTACTACGTAACATATAAGCGTTGAAATTCCTGCGCCAACTATGTTTAGACTAGGTATGCTTACAAGTAAAAGGTTAATAATAATCTTTATAACGCATCCTAATATAGTTATTACAATAGGTGCAAGCGGTCTGCCAAGAGCCTGAAATACTGAAAATAACGGAGTTATAACAGCTAGTGGTATAATTGCTATTCCTAAAACAGATAAAACTCTGAAGCTTACCATAATCTCATCAGTCCTTCCTGAGAATAGAAATTCAAGAATATCCTTTGAGAAAACTGCAATTCCAAGTCCGCAGGGAACTGAAGCGAAAAGTGCAAGTGTGGCTACTGCACCTACACTTTGCGATAGCTTCTCTTTGTTTTTTGTAGCAAAGGCTGATGATACAAGTGGCAGTATACTCCTTCCCAGCATCGCTGTGAGTGACGGCACAATACCAAAAACCGTAAGTGCAAGCCCGGAGTAGGAGCCGTATATAAAGCTCGATAGCTTTTCGTTGCTTGTAAGTGAGCGGGTTATTTCTCCAAAATGCTCTGCAAAGTATAACGGTGCTTGTTCTTGCGCCTTGTCTAAACAACGATTTATTGTCATAAGGTCAATAAGTCCCGATGCTGTCGAAATTAAAGATGCAATCGCAAATGGAATCGCCAGCGACAAAAGCTCTGTTAGTAGCCGTCTGCGATGCTTTTCTTCTTGCGCTTGATTTAGCATTCCATTTGTTATTATGTCTGAGGAAAGCTTAGTATGAAGCTTAATGTAAATAAGACCAAATAGATTAGATAGCGTAATTCCTAAAACAGATGCCGCCGCTATGTAGGGGAGTGCGATACTCTTAGCCTCATCAAAGCTTTTGCATAATACACCAAATACTTTTTCTCCGGCCTCAAAGCTTGCCTGTGCCTTCGTAGCAGTAAGCTGTGCAAAGCCTAGCCCTAATACAAGCTTTAGTATAGCCTCTATTATTTCAGATATAGCCGTCGGAAGCATATTCTGCATTCCCTCGCAGTAGCCTCTGTCAACAGCCGTAAGTGCCCCTATTACCACGCACGGAGCAATTGCCACAACAGAAAGCCTCGATGCCGGCTCTGTTATGATATGTGAGCATAACGAGCCTGAAAGAATTATAAGAAGCCCTGTGAAAGCAAGCCCTACAATAAGAAAAAAGCTGTTTGCAACATTTTTTAGCCTTCTTGCATCTCGGTAGCATCCTGTAGCACAGTAGCTTGAGGTCAGCTTTGCAATAGCAGGCGATATCCCTGAAACAGATATAGCATATATCGGCATAAATACAGAATGACTCGATGAGAAGTATGCCATACCCATTCCGCCAAGTATGTGCGTAAGTGGTATTCTAAATATGATTCCGAGAATTTTTATTATAAATACCGTTCCTATAAGAATTATGCTAGATAGTATAAAGCCCTGCTTTTTCAATCTCATCCCTCGTTTGCGTTGTATTAAAGTGCAGTTTTTATCTAACTATATTAAGACAAGCGTGCTAATATTCTGCGAAAAATGTAGTGATGGGTAATTTTGCTGAATGAATAATTAAAACCACGCATATAATTTTAAAAAATGCGATGGGAGTGATTTGATGGCCCCGACAGACAAGGAACGCTCAGTGCTTTTGGGCGAGTTTATGGTAAAAAACAAGGCGACAGTAAGAGCCTGCGCAAAGCAGTTTGGAATAAGTAAAAGTACAGTACATAAGGATGTTACACAGCGACTCGAAAAAATAGAGCCTGCGCTGTATAAGAAGGTCAGAAAGCTGCTTTGTGAGAATAAAGCCCAGCGACACATAAGAGGCGGACTTGCAACAAGGGAAAAGTATCAGAAGAAAAAAGACGAAAACAAGTAAACCCAAAGAAAGCTGTCGTGCATTTTTTTAGTACGGCAGCTTTTCTTTCGGTTAATTTATAATAATGAGGATATACTAATGGCAATTAAATAAAAAGGAGTGCCGTAATGGAGCTTTCAAATATCCTTCGTGAAAAATATAATATGAGCATCAAAACAGCTACTAATGAACAAATATATAACTCCCTCGTTGAGCTGGTCTTAAATAAAGCTCAAAATGCCGATAATAAGTCAAAAAAGAAAAAGCTTTACTACATCTCAGCGGAGTTCTTGATAGGTAAGCTTCTTGGTAATGCGCTTTTAAATCTCGGATTGTACGAAAAAATATCTAACGAACTTTCAGAGAATGGTAAGGATATAGCTTTTATTGAGGAGCTTGAAAACGAGCCCTCGCTCGGTAACGGCGGATTAGGTAGGCTCGCTGCCTGCTTTATGGATTCTTGTGCTAATTTAAAGCTAAACGCAGAGGGCGTAGGACTTCTTTACCACTTCGGACTTTTTAAGCAGGCTTTCGTTAACAACACCCAAAACCAACTCCCCGATACCTGGCTAGAAAGTAACGGCTTTGCTTTAAAAACTGATGAATGTTTTCCTGTAGAAATAGCAGGAGATATAGTTTATGCTAAGGGCTATGCTATAGACGTAATAGGCAGTAAGGATTACAAAAACAAGCTTATGCTATTTGACCTTGATAGTGTTTGCGAAGCATTGGTAAAAGACGGTATAAGCTTTGATAAGACAAAGGTCAAAGAAAACCTCACTCTGTTTTTGTATCCTGATGATAGCGACGAAAACGGCAGGCTTTTAAGAATCTATCAGCAGTATTTTATGGTAAGTGCCGCAGCACAGTATATCCTAAAGGATTGTGAGAAAAGAGGCTGTAAGCTTTATGACCTCAGCGAATATGCCACTATCCAGATTAACGATACCCATCCAACTATGATAATCCCCGAGCTTATAAGACTTCTTACCGAAAGAGGCGTAAGCTTTGATGACGCTGTTACTGCAGTATCAAAAACCTGTGCTTATACAAATCACACAATACTTTCAGAAGCCTTGGAAAAATGGCATATCTCAATGTTTAAGAAAGCCGCACCAAAGCTAGTTCCCATTATAGAAGCACTAGATAGCAGAATAAGACGTAGGTGCACAGATGAGCGCACATATATCATTGATAATAATGATATAGTGCATATGGCACATATCGACTTGCATTATTGCTTTGCAATCAACGGCGTAGCAAAGCTTCATACCGAGCTTTTAAAAACAACCGAACTGTCAGCATTTTTTGAGCTTTATCCTGATAAGATTCATAATAAAACAAACGGCATAAGCTTCAGAAGATGGCTGTGCTATTCTAATCCTAAGCTGACAGCATTTATAGATTCTCTTATAGGTAATAATTGGCGTGACAACGAGGAAAAGCTAAAAGAACTTAAAAAATACGAGAATGATACTAAGGTCTTAATTGAGCTTAATAATATAAAGCGTGAAAACAAGCGAAGGCTCTGTGAGCATATATTTAAAAGCCAAGGAATAAAGCTCTCGGATAGCTTTATCTTTGATATACAAATTAAGCGTATTCACGAGTATAAAAGACAACAGCTAAACGCCTTGTGCGTCATCTCGATGTATCTTGATATTCTCAAGGGTAATAAGCCTAAAGCGCCGGTTTGCGTAATCTTTGGTGGAAAAGCTGCCCCAGCCTATACAATCGCCCAGGATATTATACACCTTATCCTATGCCTTTCGAAGCTTGTAAATAACGATAAAAATGCAAGTGATTTTCTCAAGGTGGTTATGGTAGAAAACTATAATGTAACATGGGCACAAAGGCTGATACCTGCCTGCGATATATCAGAGCAAATTTCGCTTGCTTCTAAGGAAGCCAGCGGAACAGGAAATATGAAGCTTATGCTAAACGGTGCAATAACACTCGGTACGCTCGATGGTGCAAATGTAGAAATTTCAGAGCTTGTCGGAGAGGATAATATCTATATCTTTGGAGATGATAGCCGGACTGTAGTTCGCAGATATAAAGATAAAAGCTATAATCCAAAGAAGTATTACGAGAATAATACTCGCCTTAAAGAAGCTGTCGACTTTATAACAAGCGAAAGTATTTTGAAAATCGGTGATAAGAACCGTCTGTGTAGGCTTAAAAACGAGCTCTTAATCAAGGACTGGTTTATGACCTTCCCGGACTTTGATGAGTATGTAAAAATAAGAGAAAAAGCCTATATAGATTACCTCGACCGAGAAAGCTGGGCTAAGAAGATGCTCGTAAATATAGCAAGCTCAGGGTACTTCTCATCCGATAGAACAATAAGAGAATATAGCAACGATATATGGAAATTATAAATTATGGGAGAATAAAATGCCTAACAAGAATTTAAATATATACTCACCTCTGAGTGGAAGAATAATCCCACTTGAAGAGGTTAATGATGAAACCTTTTCTCAAAAGATTTTAGGTGACGGCTGTGCAATAATTCCGGATAATCCAATAGAATTACTCTCGCCGATAGACGGCGTAGTAACTTCAATTTCATCAACCTTTCACGCCTATTCGATTGAAGCTAGGGATAAAACGCAGGTGCTCATTCATTTCGGCCTTGAAACAGTATCACTAAAGGGCGAAGGCTTTTCGCCGTGTGTCAAGGAGGGCGACAGAGTTAAGAAGGGCGACGTGCTTTGTAAAATCGACCTTGATTTTATTAAAGAACAAAATATCGACCTCACAACTCCAATTATAATTACCGACAATCCTAAGGGTAATGAGCTCATTTGTGCAGAAGGCTCTGTAAAGGCTGGGGAGAGCCTGTTTTCAGCAAAGAAAGAAAAGAAAGGCTCTACGACATTTGACTTTTTGCAAAAGCTTGGAAAGGTGCTAATGGTTGTTATCGCCGTTATGCCTGCAGCAGGCCTTATGATTTCAATAGGAAAGCTTATAGCTATGCTCGGCGGCGATATAGGAGTTATATCAACTATAGGTTCTGTTACTGAAAATATAGGCTGGGCAATCATCACTAATTTGCATATTCTTTTTGCCGTTGCAATAGGTGGCTCATGGGCGAGGGAAAAAGCAGGGGGTGCGTTTGCAGCCCTTATAGCCTTTATACTCATTAATAATATTACAGGTGCGGTATTTGGCGTGACAGCTGATATGCTCGCAGATGATAGTGCAACCGTTACATCGCTTTTCGGTAAGCAAATGCAGGTGTCCAGCTATTTTACTTCTGTGCTTGGTGCTCCAGCTCTTAATATGGGCGTGTTTGTCGGCATTATAGCAGGATTTCTTGGTGCGATAATTTATAATAAGTTTTATAACTTCAGAAAGCTCCCCGAAGCACTATCGTTCTTTGGCGGAAAAAGATTTGTACCACTTGTCGTAATATTCTGGTCGATAATCGTGTCGCTCATAATGTGCGTCATTTGGCCTATCATACAAGCAGGAATAAACTCATTCGGTATCTGGATAGCTAATTCATCAGATAGCTCACCGGTGTTCGCACCGTTCATCTATGGCACCCTTGAGAGATTGCTATTGCCATTTGGACTTCACCATATGCTGACAATTCCTATGAACTATACCTCGTTCGGTGGAAGCTACCTCATAAGAACAGGCGCAAGTGCAGGCAGTACTGTTTTCGGACAGGACCCTCTCTGGCTCGCTTGGATTACAGACCTTATCTCCTTCAAGAAAAGTGGAGATATGACAGCGTATAATAACCTTATTTCTACAGTTACTCCTGCACGCTTTAAGGTAGGACAAATGATTGGTGCAACCGGACTACTCCTCGGTGTAGCATTCGCTATGTATAAAAGAGTCGATAGAGATAAGAGGAGAAACTATCGTTCAATGTTTGTGTCAACTGCACTTGCAGTGTTTCTGACGGGTGTAACCGAGCCTATAGAGTTTATGTTTATGTTCTGTGCAATTCCGCTGTATATCGTCTATGCACTCTTGCAGGGCTGTGCCTTTGCTCTTTCCGGGATCATAGATTTAAGACTCCATTCCTTCGGTAATCTTGAACTCCTCACAAGAATACCAATGTCAGTAAGTGCAGGACTTACAGGCGATATTATTAACTTTGTAATTAGCTGTATCGTGTTCTTTGGACTTGGCTATATCGTGGCTTACTATATGATAGGAAAATTTTCTTATGCAACTCCGGGTAGGCTTGGCAACTATACTTCAGGCGAAGAAACTGATAGCAATAAATCGGCAGTAGGCTCGCAACAAACAGAAAGCATTATCGCCCTTCTAGGCGGAAGAGAGAATATAGAGCTTGTCGATGCGTGTATGACAAGACTAAGAGTTACGGTAAAGAATCCTTCGCTCGTTGCCGAGCTGGACGAATGGAAGCGTAATGGCGCACTCGGACTTATTAAAAAAGGCAATGGCGTGCAGGCTGTCTACGGGCCAAAAGCAGATGTCATAAAATCTGATATAAACGATATTCTCTAAAGAGGTGATTGTAATAAAACTACTGACACTTAACGCCCATAGCTTTTTAGAAGATGAAAGCGACAAAAAGCTTGGAGTTTTTGTAAAAGCCGTTTTAGAGCAAAGTCCGGATGTTATCGCATTGCAGGAGGTCAGTCAGACAAATAAAGCACAAGCCCTATCAGATAAAGCACTCGTTGGGTTTAAGAAGCCGAACGAAAGAATAATTGTCCGAGATGATAACTACGTCTATAGGACTATTGCAATGCTATCACAAGCAGGCGAAAAGTATTATTGGTGCTGGTTGCCAATAAAGCAGGGTTATGAAAGGCTCGATGAGGGAATAGCTATCCTTACTAAAAAGCCAATACTCTCAACAAGCATAGCACTTGTAAGTAAAACGCAGAATTATAAAAACTTCAAGACAAGGAAGATTCTTGGCGTTACAGTAGATGGTAATGAGTGGTTTTATTGTGTCCATTACGGCTGGTGGAACGATAAGTCAGAGCCATTTTTTGACCAGTGGGAGAGAACACTTCTAGAAGTCAGCAGGAAGGGCAGAGTGTGGTTAATGGGTGATTTTAATAATCCTTACGAGGTCAGGCACGAGGGCTATGACCTCGTATCGAAAAGTGGCTTTCACGATACCTTTTTAATGGCTAAATCACGTGATAATGGCGTTACTGTAATAAAAGCTATCGACGGCTGGCGAGATAGGGCGCTTAAGAAAATGCGTATCGACCAAATCTGGTGTAGTGAAAGAGTGCCGATAAAGAGCTCACGCACTATATTCAACGGCAGAAACTATCCTGTAGTGTCAGACCATTACGGCGTGCTCTTAGAAGTACGGGAGGGAACGAATGAAAAGAAAAAGTGGGATATTGCTTCCGGTGTTTAGCCTTCCTTCAAGGTATGGCATAGGCGATTTAGGAAGTGAAGCGTATGCTTTTGTAGATAACTTAAGCAAGGCAGGTCAAAGCTATTGGCAGGTACTGCCTATAGGGCCAACAGGGTATGGAGATTCACCTTATCAGTCGTTTTCAAGCTTTGCAGGTAATCCGTATTTTATAAGCCCCCAAACGCTTATCGAAAAAGGATTACTCACAAATGACGAGTGCGACGACTTCGATTTTGGAAAGAATCAGCTAAAGGTCGATTACCAAAAGCTCTTTTCGTATAGACAGAAGCTTTTGCATAAAGCGTATGTGCGTTTTGCAAATAATCCAAGTGAGCGCTTCTATGAGTTTTGCTATAAAGAGAAAAGCTGGCTGACGGATTACTCGCTTTTCATATCGCTTAAGGAAGCCTATACAGGAAAACCCCTGCAAAAGTGGGATGAGGATATAAAGCTTCGTAATAAAAATGCTATCGAAAAATATAAAGTATGCCTTAGTGAGAAAATGAACTTTCATAAGTTTTTGCAGTTCGAGTTTTATGAGCAGTGGCAAAGCCTTAAAGATTACGCAAACTCAAAGGGCGTTAGAATAATCGGCGACCTTCCCATATATGTCGCACTCGATAGTGCAGATGTGTGGACTAACAGCAAGCTTTTTGACTTAGATGATATGCTAGTTCCTAGAAATGTTGCAGGCTGTCCACCGGATAGCTTTTCCAAGGATGGTCAGCTCTGGGGTAATCCACTCTATAATTGGAAGGAAAACAAAAGGACTGACTATAAATGGTGGAAGAAAAGATTTGAAAAAAGTCTTGAGCTTTTTGACGGGCTCAGAATCGACCACTTCAGAGGCTTCGATGAGTATTATAGTATCCCCTATGGTAGTAAAAACGCTAAAGAAGGCGAGTGGAGAAAAGGCCCGGGAATAGAGCTTTTTGATAAGTTAAGAACGATTCTAGATAATAGGCTTATTATAGCAGAGGACTTAGGCTTTATAACAAGCTCTGTAAAAAAACTCTTGAGAGAATGTGGCTTTCTTAGTATGAAGGTATTGCAGTTTGCATTTGATTCAAGAGATAGTGCAGGCTTTTGCGAGCATATTCCGCATAGGTATCAGAAAAACTGCGTGTGCTATACCTCAACCCACGATAATCCTACAACAACAGCATGGCTGAGCGAAATCACCGAGGCTGAAAGAAAGTCTCTGCGAAGATATCTTTGTGACTATTTTACACCATACGAAAATCTCAGTATGTCACTGCTCGGACTTGCAATGAGAAGTAGGGCTACACTTTGTATTACACCGATGCAGGATATTATCTGCAGTAAGGAAAGAATAAATACGCCGTCAACCTGTAAGGGGAATTGGCAGGTGAGAATGCCTGTGGGCTTTTTCGCCGAAAGTCTTGTGGGAAAACTAGCAGAGCTTACAAGACTTTGCGGAAGAATCTAGTGAAAGGAATGTTGTAAGTTGCAAAGCTTTGAATATGTAATAAAGGATGAACTGGGAATTCATGCAAGACCTGCCGGAATGCTTGCTAAAAAAGCAAAGGAGTTTGATAGCGAGATAATTATTAGCTTTGATAATAAATCAGTAAATGCAACAAAGCTGATAGGCGTTATGGGGCTTGGTATTAAAAAAGGGGACAGCATTAAAGTGTCAGTAAGTGGCAACGACGAGGATAAAGCTATTAGCGAAATTAAAGCTTTTTTTGAGAGCAGTCTTTAATAAAACATTCGCAGAGATAATAAGACAGCTCACTCTGCCGAAGACATCGAAATCCTCTGCGATACAGTCTGCGAGATGATTTAGGTGTGCTGACAGAAATAAGGGATGATGAAAAGTAGAATGAAAAAAGAACGGACACCGCAAAGGTGTCCCCTTTTTTTGGAGCTAGTGACCTGACTCGAACAGGCGACCTGCTCATTACGAATGAGCTGCACTACCGACTGTGCTACACTAGCAATGATTAATTGCTGCAAATAATATTAAATTTATAAAAGGCGACCTGCTCGTTACGAATGAGCGCACCTAACGCAGTTAGGTGTACGCTACACGACTGTGCGCACGGCAAAGCCGTGTACACTAGCAATAATTAATTGCTGCAAATAATATTAAATTTATAAAAGGCGACCTGCTCATTACGAATGAGCGCACCTAACGCAGTTAGGTGTACGCTACACGACTGTGCGCACGGCAAAGCCGTGTACACTAGCAAAGTTTCCTTATAAACAGCCATTTAATTATACATCTACAATACTTTTTTGTCAAGCAAATAAGCGGCTTAAAAAAGAATTTTCAAGCCTGCATAAAAATTTTAAAAAAAGGTTTGAATTTCTTGTCAAGCTATGTTATAATGTAAAATGATGAGTAAAAATCAGTCGATTGCTTTAAAGATATAGAACAACAAAACGAATAAAAAAGAAAGGATAATTTAATATGAGCGAAAGATATAATAAATCTACGGGAAAGACCGTTCTTATAGTAATGCTTGTAATCGAGTTCCTTATCGTGCTGACAATTTTCCTTTTGTCAATGGCTTTTAAGGATTCTGAATCAACCCCAAGTATCTTTGGATACTCCTTCTACATCTCTGATGTTAAGGAAATGGATAGTGCAGTAGAAGTCGATTCTCTTGTCGTTACAAAGAATTGTACAGTCGATACATCACATGTCGGTTGTGTAATGCTTTGCGATAAGGTTCCGGGACACGAAACTTCCATTTTCAGACTTCTTTCGGTTGAAGCCACAAATGATACGCTCATATATACTATGTGTATGGACGATGTCCCGGAATATACTATTTCAGTTTCAGCCGATGCTGTAATAGGTGAGTGTAAATATTCCTATAAGACACTCGGTAAGCTTATCTTATTTGTTACCTCAAAAATTGGTATATTTGTTTGCGTTGTAATTCCTGCACTTGTGCTGGCATTTATCGAGCTTGCACTCGGATTTGCGAAGGAAATGAAGAGAAGAGACCTCCAGAAAAAGCGTGAGAAGGTCAAGGAAGAACAAGCCAAGGAGCATAGCACAAAACAACGTAAGACACGTTCAACATCAGCCGAAGAATTTGCAGATGAGGATAATCGTCTTAAGAGTATGCATAAGCGTAAGAAGGGCGAGCTTCCAAGCCTCTATCGTTCAGCAAGCTCACAGTCTACCTCAGCTTCTAAGAAGAATAAATCAAAGAAGAATAACAAGAACACTCAGGTAGAAAAAACAGTAGCTGATGAAAAGCTTGAAAATATAGTAAAGAGCGAGACGGCATCTGACGAGCGTACAAGAGTTCTCGATAAGCCTCGTGTTGATGAAAGAACTAAAATCGTCGAAAGACCTGTAGTGAATGACGCCACTGAAGGTGTAATAAATGGCGAGGAAGTTATTAATGTCGGTGACGAAAGCCGCCTTAGAGTAAGAAATGCCGCCGAGCAAAAGGCAAAGCTTAAGGAGAATGTGGCCGAGCAAGAGCCTTTGGCTTCTGAGGAAGAAAGACAGGAAATTAAGTCTGAGCTCGAACAGGTGCTTTCATCTTCAGGCACTAAGCCTGCAAGCATAAAGTCGACAGAAGAAAAGCCTGTAGAGGCTAAGGCGAAAAATGCTGCTAAGTCATCGCTCGAGGAGCTTATGCAGATGATCGACTCTGAACACGAAAAAATTAAAAATAGTATTAAGTAGTAGTTAATGCCGTCTTTGATAGTGTATCAAGGACGGCTTGCTGTTTGTATACCCATATATGCATTGACTGTTAGCGGAATAATGAGCACAAAATATCAAAACTTTTGTGCAGATTACCGAAGATAAATAAAAATCATAAAATCTCTTGACAATTCCTAAAAAAGAATGTATAATATATAACGTTGTCGATGGGAGCATAGCTCAGCTGGGAGAGCATCTGCCTTACAAGCAGAGGGTCATAGGTTCGAGCCCTATTGTTCCCACCATCTGGCCTGGTAGTTCAGCTGGTTAGAACGCCGCCCTGTCACGGCGGAGGTCGTGGGTTCGAGTCCCATCCAGGTCGCCATTCATCATTATTATGATGAATATGCCTCTGTAGCTCAGTAGGTAGAGCAGGGGACTGAAAATCCCCGTGTCGGTGGTTCGATTCCGCCCGGAGGCACCATATGCGGATTTAGCTCATCTGGTAGAGCGCCACCTTGCCAAGGTGGAGGTAGCGAGTTCGAGCCTCGTAATCCGCTCCATAAGGCTTCGCTTAATGCGAGGCCTTTTTTATGTGTAAAAATAAATACTTGCTAAAAGTAATTATTTGTAGTATAATTACTTTAAGTATAGGTTAAGGAATCGTGACACAATGAAGAAGGTTGAAATTTTTACCGACGGAGCTTGCTCCGGAAATCCCGGTCCCGGTGGCTGGGGTGCAATACTGCGCTATGGAAAAAACGTCAAGGAGCTTTCCGGTGGTGAGGCGCAAACCACCAATAACCGTATGGAGCTTACTGCCGTTATAAGTGCCCTTTCTGCTCTTAAAGAGCCGTGTGAGGTCACGCTTACAAGCGATAGTAAGTATATAATTGATGCCGTCACAAAGGGCTGGGCTGTCAGCTGGCGTGCAAGAGGCTGGAGAAGAGGTAAGAACGAAAAAGCTTTGAATCCTGACCTCTGGGAACAACTTCTTGACCTTCTGGAAAAGCATAAGGTCGAGTTTGTTTGGGTCAAAGGCCACGCAGGCCATCCTGAAAATGAACGTTGCGACGAGCTTGCAGTAATTGAATCTAAAAAATATTCGGCTGTTGCCGATTAGTATTTGGTATAACAATTAAGAAAAGAGGGAACTATAATGGCTAGTAATTTTATCGAATTTCTTAAAAGAACATTCACCTACGCTGAGGATAGTAATGCGCAAACGCCACAGACTGTCAGCACAAAGACCGAGACTGCTTCTTCACAGCCAAGACAGGCAGTTGCTCCACAGCCTGCTCCAAAGCCAAGAGTAAATGTATCTGAAAAGGGTGACTTTGATGCACAAAAGAACGCTCAGCAGCAAACAGATAATTTTAACGCTATGAGACCAAAGCCGGGTGACAATCCATTCAGAATGGTTGTAGATAAGGTTGCTTTTGCTAAGGGTAGAGGCGTTGTCGTGATGGGCTCAATCGGTAAGGGAATCGCTAAGGCAGGTACAAAGGCGCTTATCGTCCATGCCGCTAATAAGACAACTGTCCAAACCAGCATTGTAAGTATTGCAAGAAACAACCAGCTTGTTAGTACGGCTCCTGCCGGTGCTTCTGTCGGACTCCTTCTCGAAGGTTTAACAAGAGATGACGTGCACGCTGGCGATGTTATCGGCGAGATTTTATAATATAAATGCTTAGTAGTGAAAAGATTTGCGTCGCAATGAGTGGCGGACTCGATAGTTCTGTCGCTGTCAAGCTTTTGGTTGATAAGGGCTATGAAGTCGGCGGCGCAATTATGAAGCTTTATGAAAATGACGGCGATATTTCTGATGCCAAAGCTGTCGCAATGCTTTTGGGTATAAGCTTTGATGTCGTAGATTGCCGTGAAGCATTTAAGAAGTGGGTTATAGATAACTTTATAAGCTCATATCTTGCAGGAGAAACCCCTAATCCCTGTGTTATCTGTAACGAGTATGTGAAGTTCGGTCAGTTTCATAACCTCGCTATGTCGCTTGGATATGACAAGATTGCAACAGGGCACTATGTTATAAGCGAAAAGGACTCAAACGGCAGAATGCTTCTTAAAAAAGGCAAGGATGAGTCTAAAGACCAAAGCTATGTCCTCTATGGTCTGACGCAGGAACAACTCTCAAACAGCATTTTTTCTCTCGGCTCTATGAGTAAGACTGAAATCCGTCAGCTCGCCAGAGAATATGAATTGCCTTGCGCCGATAGACCGGAAAGTCAGGATATATGCTTTATAAAAAGCGGCAATTATGCCGAGTATATCGAGAATGCTATCGGCAGAAAGCTACCGAGTGGCGATATGAAGCTCACAGACGGCAGAATCCTCGCTCAGCATAAGGGCATAATTCACTATACAATAGGTCAGCGCAAGGGCCTAGGCGTGTCCTATTCCGAGCCTCTGTTTGTAGTCGATAAAAACCCTGAGGATAATTCGGTTGTGCTCGGTACAGCAGATGAATTGTGGGGAGATAGACTCATAGCAAGAAGCGTTAACTTCATTCCGTTTGATAAACTTAGTGGTAAGCTCTCTGTAACAGCTAGAACCAGATACCATCAAAAAGAAACAAAAGCGCAAATTTCAATGCTCGATGATGATAAAGTCCTAGTCGAGTTTGATTCGCCACAAAGAGCAATCTGTGCAGGTCAGTCGGTCGTTTTCTATGACGGAGAGTACGTCATTGGCGGCGGAATAATTTGTAGATAACAATTTGACACCTTCGGTTTTTAAGCCGTAAGGTGTCTTTTTTATGCCAGTAGCCCCATAGGGTGGATTTCATTCTGAAGGGCTGTGTCAAATTCAGAGAAGGTCTTGTCTTCGAGTATAACTGCGTGTTTTATAGATGTGAATCCGTAACGCTGCCTTATCGCATCAAGACTCTTGTTGAGCCGTTCGGTTTTGTCAAGCTTATCTGCCGAGGTGTCAAGCCGTAGCTGAATGGGTGCGTTTTCAGGAATAACGTCAAAGCCACATATGGTTATAGAACGTACAGGCTTTGCTCCAAGCTCGAAATTGTGATTTCTTCTGAAAAGTGCCAAAGCTGTCCTCGCAAGCTCTACTGCATCGCTTGTCGGTATATCGAGCTTTGCCTGCCTCGAGTAGGTTATAAGGTCCTTGTCACGTACAGAAATGCTCACACCCCTCGCCTTGATTTTGTGTTCTCTTAGCCTCATTGCAACGCTCTCTGCAAGAGTGAATATTATAACCCTGACATCCTCGTTACTCACAAGGTCACGGTATGCAGTGGTGCCATTACCAATAGACTTCACCTCGCGTTCAGTCCCTGCATACATAACAGGGGAGTTGTCAAGCCCGTTTGCAAATCGCCATAGCGTGATTCCGTTCTTTCCAAACCATGATGTGAGAAAATCAAGTCTCGTATTTGCAAGCTCGCCAATAGTCTTTACTCCGTATCTTAAAAGCTTTTTTGTAGTTGAGCGACCGACAAATAGAAGGTCAGATACCGGTAGCCCCCATACCTTATCCTTGAAGTTTTCTTTTGTAATAAGCGTCACAGCATCCGGCTTTTTCATATCTGAGCCAAGCTTTGCAAAAATCTTGTTAAAGCTAACCCCAATCGAAACCGTGATGTTAAGCTCTTTTTTTATCCTCTGCCTTATTTCTTGTGCAAGTTCATAGGCATCGCCATTATACCCCGAAACATCAAGCCAGCACTCATCAATTCCGAACGGCTCAACCCTGTCTGCGTAGCTCTCATATATCGCCCTCGCCCTCTTTGAATACTGAAGATAAAGAGGGAAGTTCGGCTTTAGCACTACTAGTGCAGGACACTTGTTTTTTGCTTCCCAAAGCGTTTCTCCCGTCTTTATACCATATTCCTTCGCTATCTGATTTTTCGCAAGTATAATGCCGTGCCTCTGCTCAGGGTCACCACCAACCGCTACAGCTTTGCCGTAAAGCTCTGGACGTATGCTACACTCAATGCTCGCATAACAGTTATTTATGTCAATGTGAAGTATCCTTCTTTCCAACCTATCACCACCAAAAGAAACAAATGTTCTTTTATAATATACCACAGTCGCGACTCTTTGTCAAGAACGTTTGTTCTCTAAAATATGGCAAAAAAATCACCCAAAGGAATGGGTGATTATACTCTATCTCTGTGGCATTGGCCTTTTCTTTGCCGTAAAATCTGAAACCGTAATCTTTATGCCGGTAACGCCCGTTACCATCTTGTCGGAAAACTCGAAATCCTTGCCGGTCTGAGTCTTCATAAGATGCATAAGAACCTGCTTTTTGCCTTCGACATCCTCGATAATTTCTGCCTTTCCTTCTCCCATAACAGAGGAGTAGCAGGTACCGTGCTGACAAGCCGAAGGCCCATCGAATGGCATAATGTCGGTATCAATCTCTATAAATACATTCGGATTTTCTCTTATTATGTCAAGCTTTCTGCCTGCCGTTGCACCGTGTAAATATAGCGTTAAAACGCCGTCTTCAAAGGTGTAGCCGTAGTTCATAGGGACAACGTAAGGCATATTCTTGTCAATCATACCAACATGTACAATTTTCGCCCTGTCAAGAATACCTAAAATTTCATTTATATCAGTAACCTCGCGCTCACGCCTTGTAATTCCACGCTTCATATATATTCCTCCTATTTAGTTTCGCATCTTTTATTATCGCAATTCGGACACTTCACGCTGTACTCGTTATTATAGTGTGTCACGAATATAAGCTTTTTCCAGCTTGCCTTAAAGCTATTGCCACACTTCTTACAACAAAACTCCTTTTTTGATAGTGAAACAGCAACCGCAATCAGTGCTATAAAGCTTGCAACAAAAATTATTGCTATAACAATTAAAATCTCAGTAAGCATTGTGTTTTCCCTCCATATTCTAATGTAATAATTATACAATAAGAAAGCTATGCTTGTCAATAAAATAGACACCTCCGTAATACCGAAGGTGTCTTACTGTTTTATTATGCCTTGTATTCTGCACCGTAGAATGCTCTTAGATACATTTCCTTCATCTCGGAGATGAGTGGGTAGCGTGGATTTGCGCCTGTGCACTGGTCGTCAAATGCCTGAACTGACATATCATCAAGCTTTTCAATGAACGCTTCTTCAGTAGAGCAGTTTGTCTTTTCAAACCATTCCTTGATTGTAGAAGTAATACCGATAGCTTCCTTGAGCTCGTCAATCTTCTTTAAAAGTCCCTCGAAGATTTCCATATCGCTGCTTCCGGTGATACCGATGTATCTGCCGATTTCAGCGTATCTAGCGAGTGCGTGAGGGTAGCTGTACTGTGAGAATGTACCCATCTTTGTAGGAGCTTCGTCAATGTTAAACTTCATAATCTCGTTTAGCACAAGTGCGTTTGCAACACCGTGTGGAACATGGTGGAATGCACCAAGCTTGTGAGCAAGTGAGTGAGATACACCGAGGAATGCGTTAGCAAATGCCATACCAGCAAGTGTAGAAGCATTAGCCATTCTGTCTCTTGCCTCAACATTTGTTCCGTCAGCATAAGCTGTTGGGAGATACTTGAACACAAGGTCAATAGCCTTGAGTGCAAGTCCGTCTGTGTAGTCTGTTGCCATAATAGAAGCGTAAGCCTCGATAGCGTGTGTGAGAACGTCGATACCTGAAGCACTTGTGAGTCCCTTCGGTGCACTCATCATAAGGTCTGTATCAACGATAGCCATTGTAGGCATAAGCTCGTAGTCAGCAAGTGGATACTTAGTGCCTGTCTGCTCGTCTGTAATAACAGCAAATGGTGTAACCTCAGAGCCAGTACCTGATGATGTAGGAACAGCGATGAACATTGCCTTCTGACCGAGCTTAGGGAAGGTGTAAACCCTCTTTCTTATGTCCATAAATCTCATAGCCATATCCATAAAATCAGCATCCGGATGCTCGTAGAGAACCCACATAATTTTAGCTGCGTCCATTGGAGAGCCACCACCGATAGCAAGAATTGCATCTGGCTGGAATGAGTTCATTATTGCAGCACCTGCCTTAGCAGAAGCAAGTGTTGGGTCTGGGTCGATGTCAGAGAAGGTTGTGTGAGCAATACCCATCTCGTCAAGTCTGTCAGTAACAGCCTTTGTAATGCCGAGCTGATTGAGAACTCTGTCAGTTACGATAAATACCTTTTTCTTGTTATAAACCTCAGAAAGCTCTCTGAGTGCAACAGGCAGACAACCCTTCTTGAAGTATACCTTTTCAGGTGTTCTGAACCAAAGCATATTCTCTCTCCTCTCTGCAACAGTCTTAATATTGAGAAGGTGCTTTACACCAACATTTTCAGAAACAGAATTTCCACCCCATGAGCCACAACCAAGTGTGAGCGAAGGTGCAAGGTCGAAGTTGTAAATGTCACCGATGCCACCATGTGATGAAGGAGTGTTTACAAGGATACGACAGGTCTTCATTCTCTCAGAGAAGGTCTTTACCTTATCTCTGTCTGTAGCAAGATTAACGTAAAGCGAGGATGTATGTCCAATACCGCCGTCATGAACAAGCTTGTCAGCCTTATCAAGTGCGTCTTCAAAGCTTTCAGCCTTGTACATTGCAAGTACAGGGGAGAGCTTTTCGTGAGCGAATTCTTCTTCGAGTTCAACAGATTCAACCTCACCAATGAGTATCTTAGTTCTTTCAGGAACTTCAACACCTGCAAGCTTTGCGATTGTGTGAGCCTTCTGACCTACAATCTTAGCGTTAAGCGAGCCGTTGATGATGATTGTCTTTCTTACCTTTTCACATTCTTCTTCATTAAGGAAGTAACAACCTCTGTATATAAATTCTTTCTTTACAGCTTCGTAAATATCTTTGTGAACAATTACAGACTGCTCAGAAGCACAAATCATACCATTGTCGAAGGTCTTTGAGTGAATGATAGAAGAAACTGTAAGCAGAATGTCAGCCGACTTGTCAACAACTGCAGGAGTGTTACCGGCACCAACACCAATAGCAGGCTTGCCGCTTGAATAAGCAGCCTTAACCATTCCCGGACCACCGGTAGCGAGAATAATATCTGCCTCTCTCATAACAGTATTTGTAAGGTCGAGAGAAGGTACGTCAATCCAGCTGATGATTCCCTCAGGAGCGCCAGCCTTTACAGCAGCATCGAGAACGATTTTAGCAGCCTCGATAGTGGAATTTTTAGCTCTTGGGTGAGGGGATATGATAATTGCATTTCTTGTCTTAAGTGCTAAAAGTGTCTTAAATATAGCTGTGGAAGTAGGGTTTGTCGTAGGAATAACAGCAGCGATTACACCGATTGGTTCAGCAACTCTAGCCGTACCGAAGGCTTCATCTCTGTCGATTATACCACAGGTCTTGGTGTCCTTGTAAGCATTGTAGATGTACTCGGAAGCGTAGTTATTCTTGATAACCTTATCTTCAACAACACCCATGCCGGTCTCTTCAACAGCAAGCTGAGCTAGTGGAATTCTAGCCTTATTTGCAGCAATAGCAGCAGCCTTGAAGATTGCGTCTACCTGTTCCTGAGAGTAGGTAGCAAACTTAGCCTGTGCCTTACGCATTTCGGAAAGACGAGACATAAGAGCGTCAACATTGTCAATGATTGCAGTAGTGTTTTCGCCAAGTGCCATAGTTTTAACCTCCAAAAATAATTTATCTTCATATATAGTATGTGCATATTTTATGCTACTTTTATTATAACAGTCTGTTATTTTTCTGTCAATGTTTCCGATAACAATCTTTAATGAATTTTAAACTGCTTCGTTATGGATTATGCACAAGTAAAACGTTATCGTTTTATGCCATTTGAATAAAATTTTGTCCTGCTTCGACAAACTACGGCTAAATGTTTTGTGGAAATATACCATAGAATATAGTCGGGCAGGGCGTCCTGTATGTTTCTAAAATATAAATATAATATAAACGAGATATTAATAATTGTAAACTTTGTGCATAATGCTCGACAAACAGCATTTGTTGTGGTACAATATATACAATGATAATAATTGCAAAACATCTTGTTTACATTTTGTTAGCAATTATAATTGAAAGGAGTATCATTATGGAATTTAAGAACTTTATAGCATCAAAGCCAGAGTACGAAATTTATAAAGAAGGCAATATGGCGATAAAGATTTATAAGGACGTAAAGCTAAAGGAAAAGTGTCTCTACGCTGCACTTACACATGCCAGAGTAGAAACTACCCTTGTTAATTCTTTCGTCAATATTCCTACTTTACATGAGGTTTCTGTTATTGATGGAAAGTGGGCAATAACAATGGATTGGGTAGAGGGTAAGTCCCTCGGTCAGCTTATGAAGGAAAACCCGGATAAGCTCGAGACCTATGTAAATCAGTTTATCGAGATTCAGACAGAGCTCCACGCTCAGTATATGCCACTTCTCAGTAAGCTTAAGGATAAGATGTCCAGACAGATTAAGTCCTTAGGACAGATTGATGAGATTAAAAAGTACGAGCTTCTTACAAGACTTGACAGTATGCCAAAGCATATAAAGCTGTGCCACTATGACCTGTCACCTGATGATGTAATAATCAATGACGAGGGAACATACGTTATTAACTGGGGTTCAGCTAGACAGGGTAATGCTTCTGCCGACGTTGCTAAGACATATATGCTCTTGTGCCTCAACTATCCACAGGCTGCAGAAATGTATCTCAATAAGTATTGCATAAAGTCCGGTACAGCCAAGCAGTATGTCCAGAAGTGGATGCCGATTGTCGCAGCAGCCCAGCTTATTAAGAATATCCCTGAGGAAAAGGACCTTCTCATGCGTTGGATTGACGTAGTTGACTACGAATAATACCAAGAATAACTAATACTAAAGGCTCACAGAATTTGATTCTGTGAGCCTTCTCTTTTTTATAGATTATTAAGTCTGTAAGTCAGTGTAAGTAAGCTGTCACCAAGGTGAACATTTTCTACAACAATATTGTCGTGGTCAATACTCAGGTCATAGTGGCTGTAGTTCCAGAATGCCTTGATTCCGAGTTTTACAAGCTGGTCTGCAATTTCCTGGGTGCTTGTCTTTGGAATACAAAGAATAGCAAGCCTTGGCTTTTCTGTAGCACAGAAGCTTTGCAGCTCAAGCGGACTGCGTATGCTAAGTCCTGCTACAGAGGTTCCTATTAAGTTTTCATCAGCATCAAATATACCGATGAGCTTACAACCTCTTGTACTAAAGTTTATGTGTGTTGCTATTGCCTTTCCTAAATTACCTGCACCAATAAGTATAGCCCCAACAGTCTTGTCGACACCGAGAATTTTACCGATTTCTTCATGCAGACCTTCAACATTGTAGCCGTAGCCCTGCTGACCAAAGCCACCAAAGCAGTTTAAGTCCTGACGAATCTGAGAAGCAGTAAGCTTCATTCTCGAAGCTAGCTCCTGAGAGGAAATTCTCTCTACGCCTTCTTTTAGTAGTACTCCCAAGAATCTGTAATATCTAGGAAGTCTTTTAATAACTGATGCAGAAATTGAACCTGACTTTGCCATTGCAATAATCCCTTCTTTGTGTTACATAAGTTCCTTGAGTCTGAGATTGATTTCTTCAAGGAATTCTCTTGAATTTACCTTTTTCTTATTTTCAAGATTAGAGAGCAGGTAAAGGTCACCTGTCATAACTCCGTCTTCAATAGTAGCTATAGTAGCCTTTTCAAGCTTGTCAGCGAAAGCCATAAGCTCGTCATTACCGTCAAGCTCGCCACGCTTTCTGAGAGCGCCGGACCAAGCAAAGATTGTAGCAACAGAGTTTGTGGAAGTTTCTTCACCCTTGAGATACTTGTAGTAGTGACGCTGAACTGTGCCGTGTGCAGCCTCGTATTCATAAATTCCGTCAGGAGATACAAGCACAGATGTCATCATAGCAAGGCTTCCGAATGCTGTAGAAACCATATCGCTCATTACGTCACCGTCATAGTTCTTGCAAGCCCAGATGTATCCGCCCTCAGAACGAATAACTCTAGCAACAGCATCATCAATAAGAGTGTAGAAGTACTCAATGCCGACCTTTTCAAACTTTTCCTTGTACTCAGCCTCGAAGATTTCGCTAAAGATATCCTTGAATCTGTGGTCATATTTCTTTGAGATAGTATCCTTTGTAGCAAACCAAACATCCTGCTTTGTAGAAAGTGCGTAGTTAAAGCAGGAACGAGCAAAGCCGTCAATACTCTTGTCAAGGTTGTGAAGTCCCTGAATAATACCTGCTGTGTTATCAAAGCTGTGGATAGTCTCTCTTGTCTCATTGCCGTCCTTGTCAGTCATAACAAGCTCAGCCTTAGCGCCCTGCGGAACTACCATTTCAACGTTCTTGTATACGTCACCATATGCGTGACGTGCAATTGTGATAGGCTTTGTCCAAGAAGGGATGTAAGGAGTAATACCCTTTACGAGGATCGGTGCTCTGAAAACAGTACCGTCAAGGTAAGCTCTGATAGTGCCGTTTGGTGACTTCCACATCTGTGAAAGGTTGTACTCAGGCATTCTTGCAGCGTTAGGTGTGATTGTTGCACACTTTACAGCAACGCCGTACTTCTTTGTTGCAGCAGCAGAATCAACAGTAATCTGGTCCTTGGTCTTTTCTCTCTCAGGAAGTCCAAGGTCATAGTATTCAGTGTTGAGCTCAACATAAGGCTCCAGAAGGATTTCTTTAATCCACTTCCAGAGAATTCTGGTCATCTCGTCGCCGTCCATCTCGACAAGCGGAGTAGTCATTCTAATCTTTGCCATAGGTTTATACCTCCAAATAATTACTTAAGAGCTTCTCTGGTGTAGTCAAGAAGACCACCTGCAAGCATAATCTCCTTGTTTCTGCCAGAAAGCTCGCAGAGAACAGGGATGTCAACGCCCTTAGACTTGTTTGTAAGTGTAAGCTCGCAAACGCCGTCAGAAACAGCCTTTCTAACACCCATAATTGCAATGTCGTCGCCCTGACCAATCTTGTCATAGTCAGCTTCGTTTTTGAATGTGAGTGGGAGAATACCTGCGTTAACAAGGTTTGCTCTGTGAATTCTTGCAAAGCTCTTTACAAGAACAGCCTTTACGCCAAGATAAAGTGGAGCAAGTGCAGCGTGCTCTCTGGATGAGCCCTGTCCGTAGTTTGCACCACCAACAATAATGCTCTTTCCAAGTGTGAGAGCTCTTGATGGGAAGTCCTCATCGCATACAGCAAAGCAGTGCTTTGAAATAGCAGGAATGTTTGAACGAAGTGGTAAAATCTTAGCGCCGGCTGGCATAATGTGGTCTGTTGTGATGTTGTCCCCGACCTTGAGCGAAACCTTGCACTCGATGTCTTCAACGAGTGGAGCAGTCTCTGGGTAAGGCTTGATGTTTGGACCACGGAGAATTTCAACACTGTCCATTTCTTCCTCAGAAGCAGGAAGTGCAATCATATTGTCGTTGATAGTGAACTGTTCAGGCATCTCGAACGCAGGCATCTCGCCGAGAGTTCTAGGGTCTGTGAGGTATCCTGTAAGAGCAGATACAGCAGCGGTTTCAGGGGATACAAGATAAATCTGTCCGT
>JAZSCN010000030.1:0-18024 GCA_045602925.1 Oscillospiraceae bacterium
CTAAACCGGAGCGATAAATGGCGTATCCATCTTTACCAAAAAACTTTTCTTTATTTTTCGGAATATAAACTCCTTGTTTAAACTTTTTAGAACGGCCATTTAAAGCAAGTTGTCCCATTACTTAGAAAGAGCTTTATTAACGATTTTTGACCAAGACTCAACTAATTGTTCTTCAGCTACAGGTTTCTTGGTAAATTTATCTTTAATTTTATTCATTCCTGAAACAGCAAGATGCTTTGCACCTGCTTGAACCACTTTATTTTTAATAAGGTCTTTGCCAGTATTAACTGCTGCCTTTACTGCACCTTTACCGAATTTCTTAATACCTGCTTTAGCTGCCTTTTTAAAGAGCTTTTTGCCGGCATACTTAAGAAGAGGTTTACCTACAGCACGAAGAACTGCACCACCTGCTGCAGCAACAACTGGAGCTATTTCATTAAGTTGTTTCTTTTTAGACATATATTTTTATTTAAGTAGGTCTTACAAATGCACGTAAAGAACTAAGTCTAGGTTGCAACTTCATTACCTTTTTATATGCAGTTTCTAAGAACTTAGCTTGCTGCTTTTTAGTTGCTCTAGGAATAGAAGTATCATTATCAAATTCATCCTTCAAACGTTGCATATCTGCAAGGAAACGAGGAAGCTCTTTCTGATATACTAATTCATAATGTATCTTCGCATCAGGAGCCTTAAGAAGCTCATAGACTTTTTCACGTTTAACAAATCCCGTAAGCATCTTAAGGAATTCAGCAATTCTATTAAAGAACGCATCTTGAGATTTCCAATATTCCTTTTTCTTTTCTGCCCAGTTGAAATTAGTAGCACCATACTTCTGACCATTTATTTCAAATACGATACCTTCTACTTCAGAATCACTTAATCCTAAAACTGAACCTTTCTTTCTAATTTCACGAGAAAATGCATCGGCAATAGCCATTTGTAATTCCTTGAAGTGCTTCTTACATTCCTTGGTAAGCAATACAGCAGGTTCTTCAAAGATACGATTCATCATATCTGTATCATAATCAATTTCTAATGTGATTTCGCCTGACCATGCAAAATTAGAATCGTCATAAATTTTAAATTCTGGGTTAGAAAGACCCTTAAATGCTTTCACAATTTGTTTCTTAACATTTGGTTCAAGTTTAACTAACTGACCATCTGGGGTAATTCCTGAAACATCAAAAACAACCATAGCACCAATTCTACCCATTTTCTTAGAGTCATACTTTGTAGCTACAAATGTAATACCAGAATCATCATCAATAATACCTTCATCGTTTACATAGAAAAGTTCACCTGTAATTTTATACCAGGTATTAGCAGATTTTGCTATTTGTAAAAGATTATTTGCTTCTTGATTTTGGAAATAAAGAAGTGTTTCTCTAAATGATTCTTGGCGAGTTGCACCAGGGTTAAAGACAACTCCTGAATAAGAAGATTCAATACCAATCTTACCATCATAGCATACTAACCTTACACCCTGACCATCTGCCTTTTCCGATGCATTAAACTCGCTAAGGTCAAACTTTTTGGAAGAAGTTACTCCTGCATCTTTAAGAGCTTGTAAAAACTCAACAAATTCACTGGCTTTCATCTGATGAATCTTTGTCATAGATTTACGAGGACTATCAAATGTAGTAGCAGTTCTTTCATTCAAAGGACTTTGTACATATTCATCAAAGTAGGGAGGATAATCGATGCCAGATTTAGTAAGAGATTTGATTGTATTTTTTACAATTGACTTACGCTTATCTGGATATGGAAACTCAGGAGACATCATCGCGTCCCAGATTTCTTTTGCGCTGATTAAATTTTTAGTAGATGCATTGGGCCCGAAGAACAACTTAGCAATAGCTTCAGGATTATCTTCGATAAGTTTGCGTCCAATTGTCCATTTATTAGCTTTGCGTTTTCCGGTTTTAGGAGAAAGGTAACTTTGTTTAATTCGGTAAAGACCTTTCATTCCATTAAAAATAGTACGTTCAAATTCAAGATCTTCTATTTCACCGGTAAGTTCGTTAGCCTGTTGTTTAAGAGCTTTATAATCAATTTCATTTGCAATCCAATAAAGAAGCTCACCTCTAACTGCACCTTTATATTGTTCTACACTTTGGTGAGGAGAAGCCATACCCCAAGCAGTCATCTTGAGATTATCTGATGGCATAATATCCAGCTGAACAACTTCGCCATCCTGCTTACCATCAACACTTTCAATCGGCCAACCAATAGAAACGATTCCTAAACCTTTAAGGAAATTAAACTCGTAACCTAAACGTTCAGCCGCATGAATTAAAAAATCATAAAATTCTTTGGTATCTTTGAGGCGGTTTACTTTCATAATAAGTTGCTTATCTACAGCTAAGTCAACATCACCACTAGTGCCACCTGGAAGTTTTTTACCTGTTGAACCAAGAAGAGCAGTGTTATTTTGACGAATGCCTAATAATGGAAGTAATTTCTTATATACATCTTCCATAGTAGCTGCTACGTTTTCTTGATTAATACGAGAAGCATTGCTGATAGCATTTCCACCTTCAGTAATTAAAACGGTCTTAGTAGCTGGTTTATTTAAAATTTTAAAGAGCTCACCAATTAGCATACAAGTTTTATTTAATTTAAGATAATTAAAAAACCCCGAAGAATTAACTTCGGGGTTAAACACACATAGAAAGAAAGTTTATTCTGTAACGCCAATTAAATCTACTAAACGCTGTACTTTTTCCTGGTCTTCGGATACTACTTCCATATAGTCAAATTTAGTAATATGAGCCATATAAAAACGTTCCTCATCGCTATAATCATTAAAGTAACGACCAGTTTTATCAGCGAATTTGTTATTAAGGAAATCACGTGCTATGGTAATAAGTTTGCAACAAGATTTCAAATCACCATTAATAACATAAATCTTAAGAAACTGCAGAATACCATTGTTAACCATTTCGATACAGTCATGAGCTTCCTCACGGGTATATGTTAAATCTTTAATATTTTTAGCATATGCAGTGACAAACTCCCAAAGAGATACTCTATATGTTCCTTTTAATACTCGCATTGTAATGTTTATTTATTAAAATATCTTAGATACTAAATGGCTAAATCCTTGATATATTAAGCCTAATGACATAATTTCACAAAGAATAAAACCACTAACCGTATATAATAGCTCAATCTTTCCAAGAATGGAGCTTTCACTCCATTCTTTAGAAAAATCAATATCAGTTAAAAACCAAATTACAGAATTCATTACTCTTCCTTTAAGTTATTAAAAATATTAGGAATACCGCGAGAATCTGCATCTAAATCTATAATCGTACCATTCTTCATATAGGTAATACGAATAATATATGTCTTATCCTCATTAGTAATGACAAGATTCTTTCGGTTACGGTCCCAAGTTACAGAGCCGTTTTTAAAATCATCAGGTTTTACAATACTATAAACACCCTTCATGCTGGAACCTCCTGCACTAAGATAATAGTATTTCTTCTCATCATTCCATTCAGATGTATCAAATACTAAACTATAATTATTTGTAGACTTAGTTGTTGTAGATTCATCCTCATGGGTGAAAGAACGAGATACATTAAACACAATTCGATGAGAAGAATCCTTATTAACCCACTTATCAGTTAAGCTCAAAGCCACCTGAATTTTAAGCAACTTTGCATCACCTTCAAAGGGAACAATTTTTTCTTCTAATGATTGATTAATAGAGTGCACTAATGGCGGATTATTAACATAATTAGGCTCATGTGTAATCTTCTCTTCAGGGACATCATGCTTATTAATCTTATCCTTAATCTTATTAAGCAAGTTCATCGTATTAGACTCAATACCAGTTTCAGATGTCTCAGTATCATAACAATTATGAACTAACTTACATACGCTAAGACCCTTAATTGCAACGAAAGGAGTAAATCTAGGACTACCAGTATTAGTTTCAGGGAACTTAACAATATAAGATGGAATAGGTGTATTACCAAAATCATAGAACGGCATTCGAGAATTCAATACCCACTTATTAGATACATCAATATCAACTGCAAGCTGATAATCACACACAATTCCGAGAATGCCGAACTGAACACGGACAGTATGGTCACCAATAGGAGTAGCACCAATAAACTTATCAGTGAGAATCATATTGCCATCTTCAGTAACAAACTCAATCAAATGCTTGTTATCATAAACTCGCTTCAAAGAATCAATAGTTTCTGCGCTAGCAGTATACTGCTTAACAGCAGAATAAACTTCCTGAAGCTCACCGACATTCATAGATGCCAAAAGGCGAATTAATTCATTTTTATCCATATAGTTTTAATATAAAATAGTTCTAAAATAATTTTAAGCAATTCTCATAATTTTCTGTTTAGGTACTATCTTCAGATGTATAACCCCATCATCAGACCAATTATCCCAAACAAATTTCGTATCTTTTTCAAAATGATAATGGCCACAATACCAACGCTTAGGACGATAACGTCTGAGAATCCCTCGTAATAGTTTCTGTTCATTATCTAAATCCTGAACAAGAAAACCATCCTTTAAGTAACGTTCACAACCGGTTTGTTGCTCTTTGAATATATCATTATGTACAGGTCCAGTGTGTCCGATAATAAAGTCAATATTCTTTAATCCTTCACCATAATCAATAAAGTCAGGTGGAAGCTCAACTTTATCATATTCAGGCCAGTAATTAATACCTTCTTTAAGGTCCACACGATTAAGTGTAACAGCACCAGAAAGGGCAATACCTACATTACCATTGATAGAAATACGGGTATGGCTTCCTATCGGTCTGAAAGAAAAGAACTTGTTCCAGAAAGGAAGACTATCCCCGACACCCAAATCAAACATTTCAGATTCCCAAAGTTTCGGGTTATCATGATTACCTCGAATTACATATGAATTAATGTTACGTTCATAAAGCATCTTATCCAGTTTCTTAAACTGATTATAAGCGGTTTCTTCATCACGAAAATCCATATCACCAAGGAAAATAAAGGTACAATCTTTCAGCAATTCATCACTTTCAAGCTGTTCTTTAAAAACCTTATAGTTTGTATGTAAATCCCCAACAAGATAAAGGGGTTCATTATCTATTTTGATATTGTTTATCAGCATAAAATAAAAATCCCCTTTCGGGGATTTAATAATTTAGTTTTTTATTTGTTTAGAATCGAACAACTACACGAGTAGTATTACCATTCACGGTACGCTCAATCTTCGGAGTACAACCAGTAGAATTAACAGTTACATTAGGAGTAACATTAGTCTCTGGCTTAGCCTCTTCTGCAGGTGCAGCTGGAGCTGGCTTAGCAATCTCAGGTGCCGGTGGTGCGGATACCTCAGGCTGTGTCATCGGTGTATTACTATGCCAATGACCACCACGAATAGCATCGTTTACAGCATCATTTCGACGCTCGGCCTGACCACGTTCCCATTCGGCCTGCTTAGCAGCCTCTTCAGCCTGAAGAACCTGAGTACGAGCATTAGCATCGGCTGTCGTACGAGCAACATCAGCATCAGCACTTGCCTTAGTAGTCGTAGCGGCCGCCTCAGCTTCAGTTCGAACACGACTATTAGCAGCGTCAGTCTCAGCTCTCAAAAGTTCAAGATGACGTTCATGCTCATCTTCAGCCTTGCTGGAAGCCTTAAAATCAGCACTTACCTCACTGCACCACTTGCTTACTGAATTAAAGGTATTGGTAATAACACCACCAAAAATCCACCAACCAATGAGAGCAAGAAGAGCCCACTTAATGAAAGTTCGACACTTCCATACTAGATAACAGAAACCAACGAGAATAAGTGTTACAAGAACCTTACCAAAGATTCGTGGATTCTGTGCCTCTGCGAGCTCCTTCTGAAGTTCAGCAACTCGCTTCTCAAGATACGCAATGCGTTCTGTATCAGTTTTATCAGCCATAAATTAATTAATTATTATCAGTATTATCCTTTACTTCCTTAATTACCTTCTTTACAAGATAACCTGTACCATAAAGAGCAGCGGCAAGACAAAGTAGAGTAAAACTAAACTTACCAGTCTCCTTATAATTCAGGGTGAAATAATCGCTCGCATCAAATTCCTTAATGGACTCCACGAGCTCCTCTGCTTTACGCTTAATGCAATCGTAGTTAATCATATTTTTAATTGGTATACTTTATTATTATATCAGTTCTGTCTAAAAAATACAGGTTTATTTTGTTCTTCGTATATTTCTTTACATCTCATAGATGCTTGAGAAACGAGTAGAAAAATAGAACCTATTATTGTTAAAAATGTTAAAGCTCTTATAATTACTTCTTTAGGTAATGGAAGTTCATCCTCCTCAACATTAGAAATTTTTATTAAAAAACAAAGAGCTAAAGTTAAAATAAAAATTCCTATCCAATATAATAGCCACAACATTACAATAGTTCAAGGGGGTTAGATACAAAATTATATATTAAACTTTTGTCAACTTTATAAGGTTTACCTGCTATTATTTGGTTATCTTGTAAAATAAATCTAATAAACCCATCTGAGCAAAAGTCTACTCGCTTTAAATCATTAATAGAAAATTTAATAGGTTTAAACTCGGCATCTGGGTGTAAAATATTATTTTCCAAATCCATACTTCCCATATCTAAAGTATATGGAAAAAAATCGCCACAAGAACACCAACTCCCTAGCCAACCAAGAGGAGGATGATTATTCCACTTCTCCCATACTTCACTTAAACTAAGAAGTCTTTCGTCATCCCTTTCATTTACAAAATGGAAAAGATAAGAACCTGTTTGTTTAATATAACTATCTAATTTATTTTTAAAATCAGTTATTTCAGATAACGAAAGAATAATATCATAACCTGCATAACCTCGTTCTCTAGCTACTCGGTATGTTTTAGATTCTAATTCTGATTCTTCCTTCTGAGAAAGTGTTATATTATTATTGTCTACATAATCTAAAAATAAATCATAAAATTCGTCTCTATGATATTTTCGTTTTTCTAATGTATCAATAAACTTATCGGCCAAATCCATATATTATATTTTTATATATGTTCTAATAAAAAAAGAAGGTACAGTTTCTTGTACCTTCTTTTTTTATTATTGTAAAAACTTTTATAAGCCGTTAAACTGCCACGTAACTTTCCATCCTTTAGAAGAAATAAAGCTATTCATCTCGTTCCAAGAAGAAAATGCTCCTGTTTGGGTGGCAAAATTATCTTTAGAAGTTGTGTCATCTGTACAATCAACACCTATATTAATAGTAGAAGAAGATTCAGGTAAGCTAACAACAATATTAAGTATCGATTCTGGATTTAACTTACAACCACTAAACATGGAAGCACCAACTTGAAGTTTTGGAAGAGTAGCATAAAAATGAGTTAATCCAGTATTTTGGAACATACTAATACCATTTGTTAATGATGAAAGGTCAGCATTAAAAACTCTTAAATTCGTGGCATTTTTAAACATATTATGTCCAACTACTAAATTACTTAAATTACCATGTATAGAAGTTAAGTCAGAACTACTTTCATACATGCCTGTAGCATTAACTAAATGAGGGTAACTAAGTTCAACCGAAGAAATACCTGTTGTATTTTTGAACATTCCTATAGCTTCTTGAATTAATGGGCACTTTAATTCAAGACTTACTATGTTTTGTCCTGCAAATAAATTATCAGCATATATAAGATTTGGAACATTTAAAATTATAGACTGAAGAGAATTACAGGTACTAAAAATATTACCCAATGAAAGTACGTTATCAAGTACTAACTCAACCTTTTCTAAATTAGTTGAACCATCAAAAATAGTATCTATTTTGTTAATTTTATTAGAAACTATTTTAATGCTTTCCAATGAAACACAATTTTCTGCAAGGCGCTCAGCATTTTCAAGAATAGGAGCGTTAATTTCGATATTTGTAATACTACTATTATTAGCAAACATCATTTCAGCATTAATAAGCTTTGGCAATGTTGCAGTAAATGTTTCAAGCTGCGAGCTGGCAAACATATTTTTACCATTTTCTAATTCCGGTAATGCTAAAGTGAAAGTAGAAATAGCCGTATTTGCAAACATGCCTTCACCATTTTTTAATGAGTTTAGTGTTGAGTTAAATGTTGCTAAATTCGGACAATCTATAAACATTTCCGGCGCTTCTTGTAAAGAATTTAAGTTTCCTGTAAATGATTCTAAATTTGAACAATATTCAAACATTTTTTCTACTTTAATAAGAGACGGTAAATCTATATCAATTGTTCTAAGATTAGGACAGTTGCTAAACATACTATCTGCTATAGTTAATGAAGAAAAGTTTGCAGGAATATTAATAGTAGTACCGGTGTCTTCGTCAATTTCTTCATGAGATTTTACCGAAGTAATATCGCTATTTTCAAACATTGATACTGCGCTATTCAATGAAATCATATCAATATTGACATCATCCATTAAATCATCGCCAGCAAACATATAATCACAGTTTGTTGCAGTATTGAAAACAAATTTAGTAGGAACGCGATATGTAATAGTTTTAGTACCGCCGGCTACTTCATAGTTTAAATCTTTAGTTTTTTCGTAAAAAATTATATTATACATATTTTTAATTAAAGAGGGTTAGATAAAGTATACAATCCATTTGTTACTTTGATTATACCATACTAATGGACCTTGGGCCGATTTGACCAAACCTAATTCTTTAATTTCGTCTTCAGACCAATATTCTCTTAAACCAATAGTCATACCATTATTATTCTCTCCAGGAGGTTGATCTGCTGGCTTATCTTCTTCACCGCCCATAACTGGTGCTACGCTTAATGCTCCCAAAATAAGTTTAGCTGACTCTTTGTCTAACTTCGATGAATTTAATACGCCTTTACCACTTTTTAATTTTGCAAAGTTTGCCTCAGTAACTTTTTCAATCGGACAACTATCGTACATACCGTCTACAGTAACTGCATTAGGAACATTTAAATTTGCAGTTTTTAAATTTGTGCATCCTGCAAACATAGCTTGAGCATTATAAGCGCCAATAGCGCCACTTGGTGCTTCAGTTAAGCCCGAATTATAGAACATATATCTACCATTATAACCAGTTGAGCTATTGGAACCAATTGATAACCCATTAATATTTTTAAGAAGACTACATCTATAAAATAATCCTTCAGCATTAGTAGTTGTAATAGATCCAGTAATTTTTGTTAAATTAGAATCATTGTAAAAAAGATATGAACAATTATTGGCATCTACATTTATGTTAACATTAGTCAATGATGGTAATGATGAGAATGTATCTCCTATGCTATATGCATTGGAACAACTAAATGTAAGGTCCCTTAAGTTAGTACATCCGGGAACTAAACCACCATCACTATTAGTTGAATTTGCTCCGCTAGTCCAACCATCTGCTGTTATCTTGAGCCAAAGGGTTTTTAAATTTGAACAATTTTTAAATAAGTTACTAGTTTCAGTAGAAACTGTAAGAATAGTCGCTTCTTCTAAATTAGAATGTCCTTCAAATGCATTATTAGGGGCTATTGTACCTACATTTATATCTACCTTTTTTAATTTATCACAATTTGTAACAGGCCATGTTCCAATTGCGTCTTTAGCTTGTAATGTTAAAGTCTCAAGCTTAGGTAAATTATTAATTAATCCAGTAACATCAACTTCAGCTGAATAAAAATCCATATTTACATTAACCAATGCTGGTGAGCCGGTAATAATATTAGTAATATTAGGACTATCATTACTAGAAACAATACAAGCATTTAATGTAAAGTCTTTTAATTCAGGGCAATTTGCAAATGCGGCTTGTAAGTTCTTAGCAACTGGAAGTTCAATATTGACAGTTTTTAATTTGCTACAGTTTATCGCTAATCCTTTTGCTTCCTGCAAAGCTGGTAATTTTAAGTTAGTAAATGAACCTATTTTAGTATTTCTAAATGCAAAATTTGCATGTGTAAGTTTAGGAAGGGTCGTAGAACTAAAAATAATACCACTGTTGTTTAATTCTGTGCAACCATCAAATATATAATCTATATTAGTTAAATTTTTGCTTGGAATTTTTGCTTTAGTTAAAGATTTGCAATTCTGGAAAGCGCTAATAGCAGTAGATAAATTAGTTTTTGATAAATCAGCAGTTCTCAATACATCATCTTCTAAACATAACTTATCAGCATTTCTTAAGCGAGGCATATTTAATGTTACAGTATCTAAACAACCACAAAATGCGAACATACCAGGAGCCTTTGTAACACTAGAACTAGTAGAATTTACAGATTGACATGATGAATACCTATACATTTCAGTACCATCCGTTAATTTAGGTAAATTAAAGGTTACATTTGTTTGGCTTGTTCCAAACATTGCACGGAAAGCAGTATTGAGAATATTAGTATTAGTATAGATACGTGTCATTTTATCCATACGGTCATATACATCATCTAGTGTCTCATTAGCTTTGGTACTGTTTTTAACAGGTTTGGGTATCTGTTTCATTTCCAATTCGCCGAGTTCACACCAAGGTTCAGATTTATATTCATCAGGAAAATCTGCAATATATTGAGGTTTAACATCATCCCCCATATCAGCCGCAACTGCTGAATAACAATTGAAATTAGAAACAGGACTCCACTCGGGGCTGTCGTCAGGGTCATCATCGTCGTCACCAGTAGTGCCGCCACCACCGCCACCGAAACCGCCGCCAGTATCCTCATCTTCCTCATCGTCAGGAGGGTCGTCAGTAGGAGGATCGTCATCATCAATTATAATATCGTCAGGATCAGGTATAGGACCCGGAATAGGAGGAGGGGGAGGAGGAACAGGAAGAGGTTTAAATGGGTCATTTGGGTCTATTGGGTCAGGAGGACCAAGCGGAATTTTTGGTCCAGTTGGATAAATTTGTGTTAAAGGTTCATTACCAATAGTAGGATCTTTTAAAATAGTTTCCCCTAATGTTTCTTCTATTTTAATAAATTTACTTTTATAAATAGTACTTCCTGCATCATTATGCAAAGTATAGTATATTCTATCTTCAACAACCCCTTCATTTTCAGTAGGATGAAGGTTAGCTCGTTTAACTAAAAGAGGATGTATAGAATCACTAATATGCTCACCTGCAAATCTAAGATAATCAAATGTACCATTTACCGCAGATGTATTAGCAGATAATATTGTATCTTTATTCATAATATACATTTATTTAATAAAAGAAAAAACCTCTTGGATATATTACCCAAGAGGTTTTAAAAAATGTATTATGAACAATTTATGCGACCATTAACTCATTCATTCGATTATATGTGATATTCCACATATTTTTGTTCAAGTCGATGTCAGTGTCAATATTAGTAATTGGTCGCATTACACGGTCCGTAACTCGCTGACCACCCTTGATTACGTTTTCCTGAATAACGTTGAAAGTGTTATACAAAGAAGGTGTCCAATTATCTTCATAGCGACGCAGCGTAAGAAGGTTTTCAGGGGTCTTAATCTTATCAGTTCCAAAGCGCATTTCTGCAATTTCCGCAGCCAAATCACGACGCTGTTTTTCATCGAGAATGATACCCTTCATTGTATTAACAGTATCCATAATTTCGTCCATCGACTTTGCAGTATTAAGAGAGCACTTAATTACTTCATCAAAATTATGTCCAATGTGACGAATACTCTGTTCACCAATACCCTGCTGCATTACCATCATACCGTTAGCACACACCTTACGGAACAAACCAGCCATAATACGGAAGGAAGAAGAGCCATCATGTGAATTAGTGAGAACCAGTTCAGGGCGTTCATCATTTACTGCAAGAGGACTTTCAATGAAATCGCGGTGAGTAAATCGAACCATATGTTTACGGGTATCTACATCAAAACCCTTACGACTGCCATTGGCACGAGCATATACAGGGAAGTAACCTTCCTCACGAAGAGCAGAGATTACATTAGCAGTGTTAAACAAGGCATAGTGATTCTCATCGCGGTGATATGAATGACTATTTGCAAAAATAGACGGGACCTTGTGAAGAAGTTCAACATCAGAAAGGGCGGAAAAAGAATTATTAGAAGCGTAATGTGTATTAATCATAATCGTTGTTAAGTTGTTTACGATTTTATTCTACTTTTGTTCTGTGCTGTAAAAAGTTAAAGTCTGAGTTACCCCAGACTTTTCATTGTAGCAATAATTCGACTTGACCATCTTTTATCACTGGCATATCGAGTTGCTATTCGAGATATTGTATATCTTCCTTTACCAAAATAATATCCTTCGGGTTTAGTAAGTGTTCGTGCTGCATAATCAATACATTCTTGAGGAGAGCTAAAGGAAAGCTGTCCTCTCCTACCCATTAAACCAAAGAAATTATTTTTACGTCGAGCAGCAGTAGAGCTACCATTTCCACTTTCGTGAATAGCTATTGCTGCAAGGAATTCGGCATTGATACCGTACTTTTCCTGTGCCTCTATAAAATATCGGCCAGTACCTTCTAATCTGTTATCCAGCTTTGCATCAAGCTGCTCTGCAGTAATCTCAGACTTTGTGCGGACATCAAAGTTCTGGCTAAAACCATACGCGGCATTGCAGAGTAGCATTACGGAACAGAGTAATGTCGTAATTAGTTTAGTCATGTCACCTTATTTATAATATTGTTCTGTTTAACAAAAAGTACTTCGTTTAGTGGTTTGTTTTACTAGTTCTTTAAGTTCTTCGCTAATTTCTTCTTTATTATCTAAAATATTATATAAAATTTCAGCTGGAACTCTTTCATCTTTTATGATTTCAGGAATTGAGCGATCACTAAAGGTAATCTTTCGCCAATTGTCAATTCCGAATGTATAAAATTCAGTACCTCTACCTCCATCAAAGCGACGTTCTTTAGAAAGAAGTTTTAATGGTACCAAATATGTTTCTCCTTCTACCAAATCAAAAGGAGGAAGATTCTTTGTATGCCAAGGTTCTCCAAAATTTTCCATATTAATCACCAGGATTTCGGCGTTTACGTTCCTCATTCAATCGCTGCTCTCGCTCCTTAACAAACATGGCTATACGAATACGTTCCTCTCTAAGACGCTGAATTTCACGATCATATTCCTCATTTTCAGAAATATGTTCTTTGATAAGATTCAATGCAGCAAACGGATTTTGGTTATTCATGACTTTATATTAGTTAAGTTCTGTTTTAGATTTTGAAAATATACATTCCTGAGTTTCCCAATACTCTTCTCGGAAACCATAGTTCGACTCATCTGGTTCAGGGCAACGACGAAGATTAAACTTTAACTCAACGGGATTAATTGTTTTCTCATAGATACAAACAATATGTGAATTAAGATATTCAACTATTTTGTCTAATAGCGGAGGCATATCTTCAGGATACCAAGCTGTATATTCACGCCCAGTTGGGTCACCATCTGTATAAGACCAAAAATACCACTTATCATCGCCTTTATTACGATAATAAATGTCAGTCATCAAATATTGTCTCCTTTTCATAAAATTATATTATTAAAGTTCTGATAAAAAGAATGCCCTCATTCTGAGGGCGTTACTGTAATATTTTGTTCAGGATTAGGATTTTCAATATCTATAGTCACATCGAATGACTTCATTAAGATAAAAATACAAGCTGCAATTGCAATTATACAACCAATGCAGGCAGCGACAAAAGTCATTGCTCCTTTAGATGTTAAGTTGTATTCAACTTCCTTAATCTTATCTCTAATATCATTTCGACAATCAATCTTTGCATATGTCACATGTTGCTGTATTTCTGATGCATTATAAGATATTGCCTTAACAACCTTATCTAACTTTTCATTAACTTCATCTAATTCAACGTTAGATTGAGATTTATCATTCGCAAGTTTTTTAAACTGCTTCTTTAAATCTTCTTTTTCGGTACTATTCAAATAATGTGCATTTTCAACTGCAACATTATATAGTAGATTAGCATATTTTGTATTTTCTTTATTCATGTTCTAAAATTATTTCTTGATTTTGAATTGGATTATTAACTTCAACAGATACATCAAATGACTTGAAATAAATCATAAAACCAATTACAATAATCATTGCCCAAGTTAGATATAAACAAATAGCTTGCCAATTAAGTTTTTCACTTATTTCTTCCTGCATCTTATCAAACTTCTTATTAATTTCAAAATCTAATTCATTAATATTCCTTTGTACTTCTTCAACTTCTCTAATAGAAGCCACATTACTTTTAATTAAACCACAACTATTAGTATAATTTTGTGAAATCTGATTAGATGCTGTGCAGCAAGAACTTACCGCATCTTGTGTTGAATTAGAGGCATTAGACACCCACTCACAATTTTTAAACATATCTGCACCGTTGGAAAGATTATTAAATTCCTTATCAAATGTAGATGCTACATTACTCATTGACCTACCTATTGCTTCATACTGATCAAGCAAAGCCGCAAACCCAGTATCTTTAGATTTATAAGGCCTCAGACTATCAACCTTAATCCACTTCTGGTCTAAATATGCCTTCTCTACTTCTTTATAATTAGAATCTTCCTCAGTTACTTTAGTTCCGATCTTCTAACTCGTAAATGGGAGAATAACTAATCGGATCAATAATTATATTCTTTACTTGCATGGTGTTAGTTTTGGATTAACTTCAATTGCATAGTAAGGGTAAGGAATGCGCCAAAGTAAACCATCTTCACCAATAAATGAAATAGAATTATCTATATTACGTGTATAGTCATCTACATAATGAAGAGAAATATCCTGGTTATACCCATCATGAATAATATACCTACACTCCCAATTATGCATCTCTACTTCTACTTCACGTGCAGGTTGAGTAGAATTATCACAAGAGATACATCCAAAGCAAAACATCCCAATAAAAAGAGCCTTAATCATATTAACTTATAATATTTCAGTATGAATAGTTTGTCCCTGTTCTGTTACCGTTCCAGTAATTGTTGTATTTCTTGGAGCAGTAATTTCTAAAGTCTTAGAATCATTGGGTTCTTGATTCAAAAGAAATGCACCTTCCTTTGGAGCAACAGCTTTCTGCCATTCCAAATATAACACATTTAATTCTTCATATATTTTTTCGTTAATAGCTTCATTTGTATAATTGCTATCAGAAAAATATTTGAATTCATCTCCATCTATTCTACCATTTTGAAATAATAATGTATTATCTAAATGCCATTCCATATAAACAGGGTCTCCATACCTGTCTTCAGTAAAATATATTTTATGATTTTTATTATTAAAAGAAATATCAAAAGCTACACGTTGCCCATTTTGATTAGAATCGATTTCTTTACGAAATGTTTTAATATTTGTAAGGTTATCTTTTAGTGATATTTGAAATATTTTAACCTGCTTACATTTATCATTTTCTTTCCATTCAGAATCAAGATGAACATAATTCGCACACCCCTTCATAAAGAACATCATAGTAACAGTAAAAAAGAAAAAGAAAATCAATTCAAAATCGCCTGATACTAATGAACATAAGAGCAGCACAGTAAAAAATATAATCAAAACCCAAAATAAAATATTAAGAATAATCATGACATTTATAATGTTTCAGTATGAATAGTTTGTCCCTGGTCAGTTACAGTACCAGTAATAGTTGTAGACACAGGAGCGGTGATTTCCATTGTTTTAGTTTGAGTTTGGTTTGTATTTAAAAGAGTAGGGGTACCTAACTGCTTAGAAATATTATGGCGTTTGATTCGCTCTACAATATCTTCAACTTTTTCAAAAATTCGTATATTTAAACTATTACAAACCCATATGCTTTCATGCAAACCAGGAAACTCTTCATGGTCACGTACACCATTTTTGATTACCAATTGACCATTCATATACCAATGCATAAATGTTGTATTACTGACATGTACCCAAATACTATGCTCATCGCCAGTTGTTTTATCTGTAAACTTAAGAACACAATCTGAGCTAGTAAGTCTACTTTCTTTAAAATTGTAATTAGCGATATTATTTTCAATCTCATCTAACTTTTTGTGAATAATACCAGCATTACCCTTATACCACTCCCAACAATTGTTTGCAGTAGGAGAAGCATAATTTTTAAGACTAAAGAAGATAAGAGCTAAAATTATAATAATCGGAATATGTAAAAAGTGATTATTATATGACTTTTTAAACGGGTTCTCAATAGAACATACAAGATATGAAGTAAGGGTGGCAAGCCCTAAAATGAATACAATTCCAATAATCATAATAATTTTATATTTTGGTTCTGTTAAAATCTACAACAATTATATTAGGTTCTTTATTAAAGTGAACATCTACATCAACTTCAATTTCGCTTTTAGAAAAATATTCATCAGGAATATCTAGTGAATGTTTAGAAAAATATTCATCAGAAATACCTAGTAAATGTTTAGAGCACAAATTATCAAGTACATATAATTCACCTTTTTCATTTAACTTATAATCAAATGTAACCTTCAGATATGGAATATCAGAAAAACCAGTAACTTCTACTGTCCAAGGGAATTGAGTTGCCCAATAATGATCAAGATTTTGTCGTAACCAAAGAAAAAGGTCTTCGCAACTATCTACTGTATGTTTTACTTCATCTACCAATTCTTGAACATACGTATTTTTTCCTCGAGCTCTAGCTGGATGATTATATAATCTTTTAAAGAAGAACTCTTGCAAAAAAGACAACTTTTGAGCTTCATTATTCATAATAAAAATATACAATAGTTCTGAAAATAAAAAAGCCAGTTTAACCCAACTGGCAAGGGATGAATGAGACAAATACTCATATCTGATGATACCGTATCTGCCATAATAATAGACCGACAGGTTGACTCCGAATCGAACAGAGAATAGACGTTTTGGAGACGTCAGTTATAACCATTTAACTACCAACCTTTTTTAGATTTAATTTTAATACGGCCAGTCGGACTCGAACCGACACGCTACTTAATTTTCACGGCAAATTTTAAGTTTGCTGAGGCTACCCATTACTCCATGACCGCTTTTTGATAACTTTTTACTAGTGTGGTTGTTATCAGTACCACATGCGTTACGTGCATTATTACGGTATCATGGTTCCGCCTATCGATACGTTGGCTCGGTTGTTAACATGTAACCTGCTGAACTAGGGTCATTTTGTTTAGGTTGACCAACCACCGGTTTGTACCAGTTGCTTGGTACATTTTAATAATGCCTAAGTTCTGATTTAACCTAGGCAAACATGCCGACAGTAATCGAAACTGTGTCTCTTGATAACAGTCAAGGCTTTACCACTAAGCTACGGCAAGTAATACCAACTGTTGGATTTGAACCAACGACTCTTCGCTTATCAAGCGAATACTCTGACCACTGAGTTAAGCTGGTATATACAAGACTCAGTTTTTCGCATTGAAGACGCTCTACCACTGAGCTACCTCCTATCATTCGACCAGAGGACGGGATTCGAACCCGCGACATTCTTCCCCCTTAGCTATTAATATTATAATTGCTGTGTGAGTCTTTTTAATTCCATGAAAGGATTTGAACCTTCATCCCTCTACTTGCTCTTGCTTACTGTCTTAGCTTTTCAGCATCTCTTTCAGCTCACTTTCGAGTGTTTTACCATTAAACTACATGGATTCTTTCGACAAATGGTTAATTACTCCTTCTGTCTATTTTCATGAAAAATACCCCCAGACGGTACTGCCCCGTCTCCTTCGGTTTGGAAGACCGATTTGCTAACTTGTACAACATGAGGGCTTTAAAATATTCCGAGGATGGATTTGAACCACCGACAAGCGCTATTAACATCGCTGTTCTACCACTGAACTACTCCAGAATATTAATGGTAAAGGTTGGAATCGAACCAACGACACGAGCATTTTCAGTGCTCTGCTCTGCCAACTGAGCTACTTCACCCCGTATGGTTAGTCTCTTTCAGAGCCCGGACTAACACGCACTGAACGTGAGTATCTTTCGACTTTTCGACTCCATATTTCTTTATTTAAACTCACGAAACATAATAAATGAGTTTCTTACGTAAG
>JAZSCN010000031.1:0-71136 GCA_045602925.1 Oscillospiraceae bacterium
GAGCAATCATTTCTTCAACCCAAGCGTTAACGTTAGGGTTCTTTGTTAAACTTGCCATAATAAAACTCCTTTCGGTTATTAAAAATTACGGAAAATCGAAAGCAGAATAAAAATATCAAATTTTCCTCGTATAATATTATAACTGAATTTTGTCAATAAGTCAATAGTATTTCGTCAAAATAATCACAATGTTATACAGCTTCAAAATAGGTGATATTTTTGATATAAATGCAAGGTAAATGCTATTGACATTTTTGAAGCCTTATGATAATATATCTATAATATTTATAAAAGAGCTTAATTTTGTTTGTATCAGGTGTGGCTTCACTTTGTATAAACAGGTGTTATTTAAGCTATAAAAATGTTGAAAAAAGAAATAATGTGTGATATAATTAATGTGTATGTATTAAGATGGCTTTTTGCCTAAAAATTGCAAAGGGGAATGATTTTATGAGCTACGCAGATCAGGTGTTTATTCAGAATTGTAAGGATATTATAGAAAACGGCTTTATGGACAATGAAATGGACGTAAGACCTCATTGGGAGGACGGCACTCCTGCCCATACAATCAAGAAATTTTGTATCGTAAATAGATATGATTTGGCTAAGGAATTTCCTATCCTTACAATAAGACGAACCTATATAAAATCTGCCGTAGACGAGCTTTTCTGGATTTGGCAGAAAAAGTCCAATAACATCAAAGAGCTCGGCAGTCACGTCTGGGATTCCTGGGCTGACGAAAACGGCTCTATCGGTAAAGCGTACGGCTACCAGCTCGGTATAAAGCATAAGTATAAGGAGGGTATGTTCGATCAGGTCGACAGAGTCCTCTATGACTTAAAGTACAACAAGGGTAGCAGACGTATTATTACCAATATCTATAACCACGCAGATTTGTCTGAAATGGGGCTGTATCCTTGTGCGTATAGTATGACCTTTAACGTCTGTGACGGAAAGCTCAATTCCATACTTAACCAGCGTTCACAGGATATGCTCACAGCTAATAACTGGAACGTCTGCCAGTACGCTATGCTTACATATATGCTTGCCCAGGTAAGCGGACTTGAGGTCGGAGAGTTTGTCCACGTTATTGCCGATGCACATATCTATGACAGACATATCCCACTCGTTAAGGAGATTATAGAGAACACTCCTTACGACGCTCCAAAGCTTGTGCTTGATAAGTCAATTGACGATTTCTATAAGTTCACTAAGGATTCCTTTAAGCTCGAGGATTATAAGTACCACGAGTTTAAGAAAACAATCCCTGTTGCAATCTAAGGAGAAAAGCTATGAATATGATTTTATCGGTTTCTCTTGACTGGGGAATAGGTAAGGATAACGACCTTCTCTTTCACGTCAAGGAGGATATGCAGTTCTTTAGAAGAACAACAATGAATAAATGCGTTGTAATGGGAAGAAAAACATTGGAGTCATTCCCTAATGCCAAGCCGCTACCTAAAAGAGATAATGTAGTGCTTACAAGAAATAATAGCTATTCACCGGAAGGGGTAACCGTGTGTAGTAGCGTGCAAGAGGTTATGGAGTATGTGTCTAAATACGATACCGACGACGTCTTTGTAATCGGTGGCGCAGAGGTATATAAGCTGTTTTTACCATACTGTAACAAGGTCTACCTCACAAAGTTTAAGGCGTCAAAGCCTTGCGACAGATATTTTGAGAACTTAGATGAAAATAATGACTGGAAGTGCGTAATGTCTGTCCCAAGAGAATGTGACGGACTCGAATTTGAATTTACATTATACGAGAGAAAGTAATTAAAGCGTAGCTTTAAAATAGGGGGGTGCAATATGGCAGATGCAATGATTGTCTATAAGTGTCCCGACTGTGGCGCAGAGATAAAATACGACATCACAGAAGGAAAACTGATTTGTAAATATTGCGATGCAGAGTTTGACGCAAGCGAGCTTCAAAGCTACGATAAGGACGTAAAGGGCAAAAAGCCTGAGGACTTTGAATGGCGTAAATTCAAGGAGGGCGAGAACGACGAAAATTGGGAGCCCGACGACCTCACAAAGCTAACAACCTTCGAGTGCTCGCATTGCGGAGGAAAAATTATAGGCGAAGGCACAACTATGGCAACACTATGTCCGTATTGTGATAATCCTGTAGTAATGAGCGGTTCTATAGACGGATTGCTATGCCCGGATTATATAATCCCGTTCAAGAAAACAAGAGAAGATGTCGCACAAGCGTTTGCCGACTATATGAAGGGGAAATATCTCCTGCCCAGTAAGTTTAAAAAACGTAACAAGCCGGAGAATATAAGAGGCGTCTATGTTCCGTTTTGGATGTTTAATTGTAAGACCTATGCAAAAGCAGAAATTTCCGCAAGTAATATAGATAGGGTGTACGACGAGGAGTACGGCTTAGTTACATATACAAGAAAATTCCATGTAAAAAGAATGGGCAGAATTGACTTTAAAAACATACCGATTGACTCGTCCACTAAAATGGATGACGCGTTTATGGAAACTATAGAGCCTTACGACAACTCCGAAGCGGTAAAATTCAGCTCAGCTTATCTTGCAGGCTTTGCCGCAGATAGATATGACGTAGAGTATGAAAAGTGTGTCGAAAGAGCTAACCAGAGAATACGTTCCAGCGTAAGCGATATATTACGGTCTACTGCCGACCGCTATGATAATGTTTCTGTGGATAATCTTGAAATTGAAATAAATGACGGTAATACAAGCTATACCCTTGCACCCGTGTATATGATGAACACAAACTATCTGGGAAAGAAATATACCCTCGCTATGAACGGCCAGACAGGGAAAATCGTCGGCGAGCTTCCTACCGACTACTTTAAGCTCGTAAGATGGCTTGTCCTGACAGGGATTATATCATTCCTGCTGTTCTGGCTACTGTTTGGAAGTATATAAGGAGGGTGAAGAGATGATTAAAAGATTTCTTATGATTTTCGCCTCCCTTATTATGATTTCTCAGATTGCGATTACAGCAAACGCGAGCGATGAGTATGGCGACTATACGCTGGATAGAGTTATCGATGAAGCGAATGTGCTGTCTGACGAAGAGGAGCAGTCACTTGAAACTCAGATTTCTACACTCATAAATGACTATAACCAGGACTGCCTTATCCTTATCGTGAATGATTATAAACAGGAAATGAAAATATCCGGCGGAATAGATAATTTTGGCGACAACTACTATAATACAATGGGCTACGGCTTCGGCGAGAGAAAAAGCGGCACCATATTTGTAGTTTCAACAGAAACAAGAGAATGGTGGTTTAAATCCTACGGCGAAACCTCTGTAGCACTCACAAAAGGCTATGGCCTCGAGTGGATGGAGTATAAGGTAATAGACGAGCTAAGTGATGATAAGTATTATGAGTGCTTTGACCAGTTTGCAGAATACACCTATGACTTTGTAAAAGAAAAGGAAGAAAATACCCCGTATGGTTTTTTTCACCCAAAGCTCGACTCCGAGCCGTATCTTGCAAAGCTAAGAAAAAGGCTTATTATAATTGTTTTGCTTGTCGTAGCAGTAATGACATTTGTCGCAGTTTTCCTTCTTAGATCAATGAGAACTGTAAAGCGACAGACGAATGCAACACAGTATCGTGAGCGCGGAAGCTTCAGACTCGATATAAAAAAAGACGAGTTTATAGGCTCGGTAGAAAAAACCGACGCCCTGGGTATTATCGGAAAAATACTTCTGGGACTGCTGGCAATTTTAGCAGCCGGTGCATCCTCAAAGAGTGGCGGACGTGGCGGACGCTACTAAAATCTATGTTTTATGAGAGAATAAACGGTATCTGAAATAATTAAAAGGAGTACATAAATGGCAGAAGAAATGATAATCTATAAATGCCCCGACTGTGGTGCTGATATACAGTTCAGCGCAGGACAGGGTAAGATGACCTGTCGCTATTGCGACGGCGAATTTGATGTAAGCGAGCTTGTCGACTACGATAAGGGCGCTACCGAGAAGAAGCCCGAAAAGTTTAATTGGAAGGACTTTGACGAAAAGAAGGACAGACTCGATTGGTCAACAGAGGAGCTCTCAAAGCTCTCTACATATCGCTGTGCACATTGTGGCGGCGAAATTATCGGCGATGGAACAACTATGTCCTCAAAGTGTCCGTATTGCGATAATCCTGTCGTAATCGGCGAATCAATAACAGGACTGTTGCGCCCTGATTATATTATCCCGTTCAAGAATACAGCCGAGGATGTCAGCAAGATTTTCGCAAACTTTCTGAAGGGCAAGTTCTTGCTTCCAAGCTCATTCAAGAAGCATAACAGACCTGAGAATATCAAGGGTATCTATGTCCCATTCTGGCTGTTCGATTGCGATTCCGACGGTAAGGGCGAATATACTGCAACAAAAATAACTTCATGGCGTGCAGGCGACTATAGGTATACAAAAACCGACTACTATAACGTCTATAGAGCCGGAACAATGACATTCTTAGATATCCCGGTTGACGGCTCAAGCAAGATGGATGACGCCTTTATGGAATCTATCGAGCCTTTCGATTATAGAGAAGCCGTTAGCTTTAATGCCGCATATCTGGCAGGCTTTATGTCCGATAGATATGACGTCGACGTAAAGCGAAGTATCGTAAGAGCTAACCAAAGAGTGTACTCAAGCACCAGCGACGTGCTTAAAACAACTATCCACGGCTATAATGTAGTGTCAGCAAAGAAGCTGGATGTCAACATAAAAGAAGGCGACATAAGCTATGCCCTCTTGCCGGTGTGGATGATGAATACGGTTTATAAGGATAAAACCTATACAATAGCAATGAACGGACAGACAGGAAAAATGGTCGGCGAGCTCCCTATAGATTATCGTAAGCTTGCGCTTGCTATGGTCGGTGCATCACTGATAGTATTAGCAATAATACTGTTCCTGTTCACTATTTTGTAAGGGGGCAGAGAAGATGATGAAAAGATTTTTTGCACTCCTTAGCTGCCTTGTGGTAATGCCTGTCGCTATGACAAGCCCTGCCTATGCTGATTATGAGGGTGACTATGGAGTTACCGACTACGAGGACTACTATTACGACGAATACGTCGACGACGATACTATCTTTGATGAGGATTACTATGCGTCAGATTACAACGCTAAGGTCGTAGATAGCTATGGCTTGCTCGAAGATTATGAGCTACAAAATCTCGAGGATAAAATTCAAGAGCTCTCCGAGGAATACGACTTTGACTGCGTTATAAATATTGTCTCGTATTATAGCGGCATGGATTTAAGCTATTACGCCGATAACTTCTATCACGATAACTATTATAACGACGACGGTATAATCTTTGTAGTGTCTATGGGCACCAGAGAGTGGTGGTTTCTGCAGTTTGGCGAAGGTAAGGACTATATCTCTGATTCCTATGGCCTCGAATGGCTCGAGTTTAAGGTAATAGACGAGCTTAGCGACGATGAGTATTATGAGTGCTTTGACCAGTTTGTAGATAGCGTCTATGCGTTTGTCGAGGAAGCTAAGGATAACAAGCCCTACTCAGCCTTCCACCAAAAGCTCGATGGCGATGTTTTGTTCAAAAAGGCAAAGGATTATTTCCCAATCCTGTTTGTTATGATCATTATTGGAGTGGTAATTGTCGTTGCAATCGGTAAAGCTCTTATTAAACAAATGAAAACAGTTAAAATGCAACCTAACGGCAATAACTATCTAAAGAATGGTAGCTTTAAGCTACACGCCTCAAATGACGTGTTCTCGCATACGCATACCACAAGAATCAGAGTCAAGTCAAGTGGCTCAGGTGGCCGTGGTGGCTCACGAGGTGGCCGTGGCGGACGCTTTTAAAAATTGGTACTGAAAATATGCTTTTTGAAAGGTAGGTGAGGGTTGTGCCGGAACTTAAAACTAAGGTTAATGATGAATATATCGACGTTGCAGGTAACGCCGATTATCAAAACCAATCTAAAGAGTACTATAGAGAGTTTCTTAACTGGCGAAGCTCAGGTAATAACCCTTATGCCTATTCTTTTGTAAGAAGAAAGAACGAGCACTCGTATGTAGACGGAAAAGGCTATGTCAGTAAGAACCCGAAGGAAATCGAAAGCAAGGTGCTAAAGCGCTGCTGTAGACTTATAGCAATGACAATGTTTACAATATTTCTTATGTCAATTGTCGAGATTTTCTATACAAGCATATATATGAAGAGCCTTACCCTCTCTGCAACAAAAACTATCTATAGCGAGCCGTATGATAGATATAACGTGCCTATGTCACTTTGCTTTGTAATCTGTGGAATGAGGATTATGAAGCTGCTACTGCCGATTCTGGTGTTTATGCTCGATACAAAAATTCCACGCGAGGTAGTATTGCCAAAGGGCGACAGAGAGTATAAAACTCTCACAAGCTGTGCGTATGTTATGGCACTTATGTCTGCTTCGTTTTGTAGAATATCCAGCGAAGGACTCGCCTTTGCCTGCGAAAAGCTCGGCGTTGGTGTCTATCGCTTTGAGTATATGTATTCGGATGAGGTTGTCCCAACCCTCATTTTCGGATTGTGTAATTGCGTCATTATAGCAGCCCTGCACGAAGTGTTGTTCAGAGGCCTTATTTTGCAGACAATGCGACAGTTCGGCGATATGTTTTCATTTATTATATGCTGTGTCGCAGAAGCCTTCTGTGGATTCGATATAACAAGTATAGGATATACTATATGTATAGGTATCATAATAACCCTGTTTACCTTAAGAACAGGCTCTATTACAACTGCAATCGGTATGCGAATTACAGCGACCTCATTCTTTTTCGCCTTAGACCTTATGAATGTGTACTTCGATGAGAGCGCAGTAGCAGTTGCCGAAACACTCCTTTGTGTCGCAATCATTGCTGTTTCTCTTATCATCTATTCAAGAATAACTCTGGCACAAAACTTCAGCTTTAATATCAATAACTCGAAAACCCACCTTTCTATCGCAAAGAAGCTGACAATATTCTTCTCCCATAGCGGAATAATGCTGTGGCTGATAATAACCCTTACAGTATCTGTGCTGGCAGTAAGATTTGTCTGAAAAAACTTTAAAAAAAGTATTGACAAATATGCCACAATGGTATATAATAGTAAAGCAAACAAAGAAGAACTGTTCCGTTCTCACCTTCAGCCAAAGGCAAAAAGGTCAATAATGAATGTATATCGAGCTTTAGCCCGATTTGTATTTGTTGAGCGTGAACAGTTGTGTTGCGCTCATTTTTATTTTGGAGGTGTTGCGTCATTAGCAACAAGGAACTGCAAATCAACGAAGAAATTCACGACAAGGAAATCCGTGTAATTGACGTTGACGGAACTCAGCTCGGACTTATGTCCCCTAAGGAAGCTTTAGAGCTTGCAATCGAAAAAGACCTGGACCTTGTAAAGATTGCACCTGGTGCAAATCCACCGGTGTGTAAGATTCTTGATTACGGTAAGTACTGCTTTGAGCAGGGTAAGCGTGAGAAGGAAGCTAAGAAGAACCAGAAGGTTGTCGAAATCAAGGAAATCAGAATGTCATCAACAATTGATACGCACGATTTTCAGACAAAGGTTAATCAGGGCGTAAAGTTCTTGACAGGCGGAGATAAGATTAAAGTATCAGTGAGATTCCGTAAGCGTTCCGTAGCACATCCACAGCTCGGCGAAGAACTGATGAACAAGTATAAGGAAGCAGTATCAGCAGCAGGAACTGTAGATAAGCCAATCAAAATGGAAGGACGCAGCTTGGTGATGTTTGTATCACCAAAGTCTTCTAAGTAAACAATTAAGGAGGATATATTATGTCAAAGGTAAAAATCAAGACACATTCCGGCGCAAAGAAGCGTTTCAAGGTAACCGGAACAGGCAAGGTTAAGTTCCAGCACACAAACAAGAGACACAGACTCATTTCTAAGGGCCACAAGCGTATCAGAACACTTCGTAACACAGCATACGCAGCAAACGCAGACGTAAAGAACGTAAAGGCTCTTATCCCTTACAAGTAAACCAACGGGTTGTAGGGAAGTACAATTAAAAGATAATTTCAGGAGGTAATTAACTATGGCTCGTGTAAAGGGAGCAATGATGACTCGCAAGAGAAGAAATAAGGTTCTGAAGCTTGCAAAGGGCTACTTTGGATCAAAGAGCAAGCACTTCAAGATGGCAAAGCAGGCTGTAATGAAGTCAGGCCAGTATGCATACATCGGAAGAAAGCAGAAGAAGAGAGATTTCAGAGCACTCTGGATTACAAGAATTTCAGCAGCATGCAAGCTCAACGGAATCAACTACTCAACATTTATGAACGGCGTAAAGAAGGCTGGTATTACACTCAATCGTAAGATGCTTTCAGAAATTGCTATCAATGACGCAGCAGGCTTTACTGCAATCGTTGAAAAGGCAAAGGCTGCTCTTTAATGCAATAATCAACACGCACAACAAAGACACTTGTGCGTGTTTTGTTGTATATTAAGGTAATTAAAATACGGGGAAGGAGAGGAGAATATGCTTATATCAAGTAAGGATAATAAATCCATCAAGCACCTTTCAAAGCTGATTTCAAGCAGAAAGGAACGTGCAGAGAGTGGCGAATTTGTTATCGAAGGAATGCGTAATTGCGTCGATGCCGCTATGGAAAGTGTAACTGCAGGGAAGCTTAAAATCACCGAGCTTTTCTATACAAAGCAGAGCGTCGAAAAGTATTCCGACCTCCTCCCAACCAAGTATTTTGATGCCCTTTCGGATTGCGAAAAGTACGAAATCACCCCGGAGCTTGCCGACAGAATTTCGGATAGCGAAAGCTCGCAGGGAGTCTTTGTCGTGGCAAAAAAGCTTGACAAAATATTCGACGCTGATACAATTAATGTAAGCGGAAAGTATGTGCTCTTAAACTGTATTCAAGACCCGGGCAATCTAGGTACAATACTCCGTACTGCCGATGCTATGGGCGCTAGCGGTGTCGTGCTTACTAATAATTGTTGCGACCTCTATAACCCTAAGGTCGTAAGGTCGGCTATGGGTAGCCTCGCAAGAGTCGAGGTGTTTGTCGAGCAAAGCTTTGAGAAGGTAACCGAGGTTTTTAAAGTTCTCGGTATCGAAACTTGTGCTACCGTAATAAACGGTGGAGAGGATATAACTAATGTGTCGTTTGATAAGCCGGTCGCAGTGTGTATCGGTAACGAGGGTAGAGGTATGAGTGATGAGCATGTCGCACTCTGCGATAGAAAGCTCACTATCAGTATGCAGGGGAATATTAATTCTCTCAATGCAGCCACAGCAGCTACAATCGTTATGTGGGAGATGTTCAGATGATGGATTTTGCTAAGAATAATCTCATTTATTGGATGTGGCTCTCACTCGCTTTCGGTGCGTCAAATCCCAGAAAGTGGAGCTATGTCGAGCAGTTCTCAGGTAGCGTTGTCGATACATATCACAGTGCCATAAAAGGCGAGCTTGTGGGACTTACCGGCACAGAAGCATCAAAAATCAGAGAAGCCAGCCTCGAAAAATCAAAGCTTGTCTTAGAGGAGTGTATAAAAAAGAATATAATTGCGTATGGTTATGAAAGTGAGGGTTATCCTTCAAAGCTCAGGGATATAGATAATCCCCCAGCAGTCTTGTTTTCAACAGGAAGCCTTGACTTTCTCAACAATAGAGCAGTTATAACTATAGTCGGTTCCAGAAAAGCATCGGAATATTCACTTAAAGTGACCGAGCGAATAGCAGGCGGACTCACTAAGTGGGGAGTTATCGTCGCAAGTGGCTGTGCCGACGGTATAGATGCTATGTCGCATAACGCCACTATAAAAGAAGGCGGTAAAACTATCGCAGTTGTCGCCGGCGGCGTCGATTACGATTACCCTAAGGATAGCTATGCTAGACGTAATGCTATCGCCAATAACGGCGCAATCATTTCTGAGCATATTCCAGGTCATAAGCCGTCAGGCGGCGACTTTATAGCCAGAAACAGAATACTTTCAGGAATATCCGACGGCGTCGTTATTACCCAAGCTTCAAAAATAAGTGGCGCACTCAATACCGCATCGCACGCCGTTTCGCAGAATAAGGATGTGTATTGTGTCCCACCAAATGATATCTTCAGTACTGAATACGCAGGCGTGTCATCACTTCTCCGTGACGGCGCAACCCCGGTGTTTTCGCCTAAGGATATTATGATGCAGTTTGCCGCAAATAGAAATTTGGGCAAGGAATTCGCCAGAGATTTGTCTATGGTCTTTGATAAAGAAGAAAAGGCAAGCTTCGCTGACGATATAGAAATGGAAAAGAAGATTAAAAAGCAAAAGCCATCTAAAAAGAAAAATCCTAATCCAAAGACTGAGATAAACGAGCTCGAGCCCCGAAAGGAAGCTGAAAAGCCAGAAATAAAGCTCGATTATTCAGCACTTACAGAATTACAAAGAAAGCTTATGCTTGAAATAGAAAACGGTACCCAGCTCGCAGACGAGCTGAGCGAAAAGCTAGAGATTGATATTTCAGAGCTTTTTACAGAACTCACAGAGCTGGAAATGATGGGCTATGTCGTAAGTTCGGCAGGTAATAGGTTTGTCATTAACCGATAAGGAAACGGAGTTGATATTTTGAAATCACTGGTTATTGTGGAGTCACCGACTAAGGTGCATACAATAAAAAGATATCTTAGCAAGGACTATGAGGTCGTAGCATCAATGGGCCATTTGAGAGACCTACCTAAGTCTAAGTTCGGTGTGGATATAGATAACGGCTTTGAACCACAGTATATCGAGATTAAGGGCAAGGAAGCTCTTATCAAGGATATAAAGAGTAAGGCGAAGAAGTGTGATAAAGTGTATCTCGCATCAGACCCTGACCGTGAAGGAGAAGCTATCGCATGGCACCTGGCAAAGCTCTTAAAGCTCGATAACCAAAGCCAGAACAGAGTTACCTTTAACGAAATCACCGAAACAGGTATAAAACAGGGTATGCAGTCACCTCGTGCTATCGACGAAAACCTCGTCAACGCTCAGCAGGCAAGAAGAATCCTCGATAGAATCGTGGGCTATAAGCTATCACCATTTCTCTGGAAGAAGGTCCGTAGAGGCCTCTCTGCAGGTAGAGTACAGTCTGTTGCCGTTAGAATGATTGTCGATAGAGAAAATGAAATTAATTCGTTTGTTTCGCAGGAATATTGGTCTATAGAAGCTAAGCTCTTAGCACCGAATTCAAGAAAGTCTTTTGTAGCAAAGCTTACCTCAGTAGATTCAGTAAGACTCGACGATAAGCTCGCTATTCCTAATAAAGAAAGTGCAGATAAAATATTAGAGAAGCTCGACGGCGCAGAGTATATCGTAGATAAGGTTAAAAAGAGCGTGCATAGAAAAGCCCCGGCAGCTCCGTTTATCACCTCTACTCTCCAGCAGGAAGCTTCCAAGCGACTCGGCTTCCAGTCAAGAAGAACTATGAAGGCAGCACAAGAGTTGTACGAAGGTCTTGAAATCAAGGGCCAGGGCGCAATCGGTCTTATCACATATATGAGAACCGATAGCCTTAGAATTTCCGACGAGGCCAGAAACGCAGCGTATGAGTTTATAAAGAATAAGTACGGTGAGGATTATCTCCCGGATAGCCCAAGAAAGTTCAAAACAAAGGGTAACGCCCAGGATGCCCACGAAGCTATTCGTCCAACAAGACCGGATATTACCCCCGATGTAGTAAAGGCAAGCGGCGTAACACCTGACCAGTATAAGCTCTACAAGCTTATCTGGGAAAGATTCATCGCAAGCCAGATGGCTAATTGCCTTATGGATACCGTGTCAGTCGATATTACAGCAGGTACTTGCGGATTCAAAGCAAGTGGCTATTCTGTCAAGTTCGACGGCTTTACTGCACTCTATGAGGAAGTAAAGGAAGACGGCGAGGAGAAGAAAAACGAACTCCCTCCAATCAAGGAGAATGATAATTTAAAGCTTAAGTCACTCGGCGGACTGCAGCACTTCACTCAGCCACCTCCACGTTATACAGAAGCTACTCTCGTTAAGGCTTTTGAAGAAAACGGAATAGGCAGACCATCTACCTACGCTCCGACAATTACTACAATACTTTCAAGAAGCTATGTCGAAAGAGAAGGAAAGCACCTAAAGCCTACATCTCTTGGCGAGGTTACAACAGTGCTTATGAAGGAGCACTTTGACAGAATTGTAGATATAAAGTTTACAGCAAGAATGGAAAGCGACCTCGACGCTATCGAGCTCGGAAATATGAGCTGGAAGGATATCCTCTCTAGCTTCTATGGCTCGTTCAGCGATAGTCTCACAAAAGCAGAGGACGCTATGGACGGCAAGAGAGTCAAGATTCCTGACGAAGCTACCGAGGAGATATGCGAGGTCTGTGGAAAGCCTATGGTTATAAAGATTGGCAAGTTCGGTAAGTTCCTCGCTTGCTCAGGCTTCCCAGAGTGTACTAATACCAGAAAGATTGTTACCGAAGCAGGTGGCAGATGTGCCTACTGTGGTGGCAAGATGCTTCTTAAGAAAACCAAGAAGGGTAAGAAATACTACGGCTGTGAGCATAACCCTAAATGCTCGTTTATGACATGGGATGTTCCAACTAAGGAGCTTTGCCCTAACTGTCAGAGTACCCTCTTCAAGAAGGGCGGAAAAGCAGGAAAGCTTATCTGCTATAAAGAAGGCTGTGGCTATGAGAAACAGCTCGGTGACAGCGATGAGGGTTAATGTTATAGGAGCAGGGCTCGCAGGCTGTGAGGCAGCCTGGCAGCTTGCTATGGCAGGAATTAATGTCAGCCTCTATGAAATGAAGCCTAAGAAGTATTCGCCTGCACATAAGTATGAGGGTTTTGCAGAGCTCGTGTGCTCTAATTCGCTCAAGGCTGACAGAATAGACTCTGCAGCAGGTATGCTTAAGGAAGAAATGCGAATGCTCGGCTCACTCATTATGGAGTGTGCAGAAGGCTCTAAGGTATCAGCAGGCGGCGCACTCGCCGTCGATAGAAAAAAGTTCTCCGACCTCGTTACCGAAAAAATTCGCTCTAATGAGCTTATTACAGTTATCGAGGAGGAAGTAACAGAGCTTCCCGACGGCTATACCATTATCGCAACAGGTCCGCTTACAAGCGACGGACTCGCAGAAACTATCGGTAAAATGTGTGGCGAGTATCTCTATTTTCACGACGCCGCAGCACCAATTGTTACCTTCGATAGCCTCAATAAAGAAAAGGTGTTCTTTGCTTCCAGATATGGCAAGGGCGAAGCCGACTATATAAACTGCCCTATGAATAAGGAAGAGTACGAGGCGTTCTATACTGCTCTCGTAGAAGCCGAATCAGCAGAGCTTCATTCCTTCGATAAGGAGCATTTCGGTAAGGACGGCTTTAAGGTATATGAGGGCTGTATGCCGATTGAAGTGCTTGCTAAAAGAGGTGCAGATACAATGCGCTTTGGCCCACTCAAGCCGGTAGGACTTATAGACCCTAGAACCGATAGACGCCCATATGCTGTTGTACAGCTAAGAGCCGAAAACAGCGAGGGCTCAATGTATAACCTCGTCGGCTTCCAAACAAATCTTAAGTTCGGTGAGCAAAAAAGAGTCTTTTCTATGATTACAGGACTCGAGAATGCCGAGTTTGTAAGATACGGCGTAATGCATAGAAATACCTTTATCAATTCTCCATGCCTCTTAGACGAAAGATTTTGTATGAGAGATAACGAGAAAATATACTTCGCAGGACAAATCACAGGCGTTGAAGGTTATATCGAATCTGCCGCAAGTGGTATATTCGCAGGCCTTTCACTCGCAAGAAAGCTCCTAGGTAAGTGTGAGGTAACACTCCCAAGAACAACAATGCTCGGCTCACTCTGTGCGTATGTCAGCGATAAAACAGTGGAAAAGTTTCAACCAATGGGTTGCAATATGGGTATACTCCCTGAGCTTCCCGATAGAATAAGGGATAAAAAGCTTAAGTATCAAACGCTTGCCGAAAGAGGCCTTGGCGATTTGAAGGAGCTTATAAACAGCTTTTAGTAAATATCTGACGAAAGGCAGGTAAGAATAATGAACGTGGTTCTCGATGCCTTCGGTGGCGATAATGCACCTCTTGAAATTATAAAGGGCGCAATCGATGCTAAGAAGGATTTTAATGTAGATATTACACTCGTAGGTGACGAGGATAAGATTAAAAAGTGCGCAAGCGATAATAATCTTGATATCGAAGGGCTTAATATAAAGCACGCTCCCGATGTTATCGACGTGTGCGAGGAAGCTACCGAGGTTATAAAGTCAAAGAGTAATAGCTCAATGGCAGTAGGCCTTAAGATGGTAGCCGACGGCGAAGGCGACGTGTTCGTTTCTGCAGGCTCTACAGCAGCACTCGTTGTAGGTGCAACCTTTATCGTAAAGAGAATAAGAGGTATAAAAAGAGCAGCACTCGCTACCGTTTTACCAACAGCCTCTAACCCAACAATGCTTTTAGACTGTGGCGCAAATTCAGAATGCAGACCTGAAATGCTTTTGCAGTTTGGCGTAATGGGAAGTATCTATATGAATAAGGTTATGGGCGTAGATAACCCATCTGTCGCACTCGCTAATATCGGTGCAGAAGAAACAAAGGGCAGAGAGCTCGAGCTCAGTACATACGCACTTTTAAAGAAAGCCCCTGTAAATTTTGCCGGCAATATCGAGGCCAGAGAAATTCCTAAGGGTAACTGTAGCGTAGTCGTTGCAGACGGATTTTCAGGCAACTTACTTTTGAAGCTCTATGAGGGTATGGGAAAATTCTTCTCAGGCGAGCTCAAGGGAATGCTCACAAAAGGCTTTGCATCAAAAATCGGTGCACTGTTTCTCCTAAAGAAAATAAAAGCGTTCAAGAAGAAAATGGATTATTCCGAGTACGGCGGAGCTCCACTTTTAGGTACCGCAAAGCCTGTTATCAAGGCACACGGTAGCTCTAACGCAAAGGCAATCTATAACGCTATAAGACAGGCTAAGAACTTCTGCGACGGCAATGTTATCGAAGAGGTAACAAAGGCGCTTGCTGCTATCAAAGAGCAGTCAAAGTCTGAACAAGCCGAAGCCCAGCAGGCGTAAGCCAAAAGAATATATACAAAAAAGGAAGTGAAGATATTATGACAGAGCAGGAGAATTTAAAGACTTTTCAAGAAAAAATAGGCTATAGCTTTAATAATGAAAAATTGCTCTTCGAGGCACTCTCTCATTCCTCGTTTGCTAATGAGAAAAAGGGTAGAAGAAGTAATGAAAGACTCGAGTTTCTAGGCGACTCTGTATTGTCAATAGTCGTGTCAAATTATATCTTCCACCATCAGCAGCAAATGCCGGAGGGACAGCTTTCAAAATTAAGAGCGTCACTCGTATGCGAAAAGGCTCTGTTTGAATTTTCAAAGGAAATTGATTTAGGCGAGCATATCTTTCTCGGCAAGGGAGAGGAAAGAACAGGTGGCAGACAGCGCCCTTCAATCGTCTCCGATGCCTTTGAAGCAGTTATCGCCGCTATATATTTAGACGGTGGAATAGAGCCCGCAACCAAGCATATTATGAGATTTTTGCCAAAGGATTTTAGTATCACAAGACCTGCAAGCTTTGTCGACTATAAGACAATTCTCCAAGAAGTCGTGCAGAAAAATCCCGAGGAGAGAGTATTGTATAAGCTCGTGGAAGAATCCGGACCGGCCCACGATAAGCGATTTACCGTTAATGTTATGCTTAATTCAAATATAATCGGCACAGGCGTAGGACATTCCAAAAAGAATGCCGAACAGCAGGCAGCTAAGGAAGCCCTGCTGCTTATGGGCTATAAGGATGAGTAAGCATAGCAATATCTCGATTTTTGTTCCGCATATAGGCTGTCCTAATATGTGCTCGTTCTGTAACCAGCGTACAATCTCCGGTCAGCAAACAGCACCAACTGCCAGCGACGTCGAGAGTATCTGCAAGAAAGCACTCACGCAGGTTCGTGATGTAGAGAATACCGAAATCGCCTTTTTTGGCGGAAGCTTTACAGCAATAGATAAAAGCTATATGACAGAGCTTTTGAGTACAGCCTCTGAGTTTGTCGGCAATGGCAGGTTCTGTGGAATAAGAATTTCTACAAGACCAGACGCTATCAGCGACGATATATTGAAGCTGCTTAAAGGCTACGGCGTTACTGCTATCGAGCTTGGAGCACAAAGTCTCGATGATAACGTGCTTTTAGCAAACGATAGAGGTCATACCGAAAATGACGTATATAAAGCCTGCGAGCTTATAAAAGAATACGGCTTTGAACTCGGACTACAGATTATGACAGGTCTTTATAAAAGCGATGAACAAAAGGATTTTGAAACGCTGAAAAAAGTAATAGCGCTTAATCCCGATACCCTTCGTATATACCCAACGGTTATTCTCGAGGGAACAAAGCTTTGCGAGCTATATAAAAAAGGCGAGTATAAGCCGATTAGTTTTGACAGTATGGTCGAGCTTTGCGCAGATATGCTTATCGAGCTTTCAAAAACAAGTATTACAGTAATAAGATGTGGCCTGCACGCTTCGGATAACGTAAGTACAGAGCAGGTCGGTGGCTTCTATCACCCGGCATTCAAGGAGCTTTGCGAGAGTGTGGTGTATAGAAAGCTGATAGAAAAAGCATTGCCTCATAATGCAAGAGGTAAGTGCGAGGTCATCGTGGACGAGCTTTGTATAAGTAAGGCAGTCGGCCACGGAAGACAGAATATCGAGTATTTTAAAAATAAAGGAATTGAGCTTGCCATAAAGGGCGAAAGTGCACTAGGCAGGTATCAGTGTAAATTCAGGGGGTAAGTTATGCATCTTATATCCTTGGAGCTGCAAGGCTTCAAATCATTTCCCGATAAGGTAACGCTTGAATTCGGCAAGGGTATTACCGGCGTAGTCGGCCCTAACGGAAGCGGAAAGAGTAATATCGGAGATGCAATGAGATGGGTTCTCGGCGAACAATCCACCAAGACCTTGCGTGGAGGCAAGATGGAGGACGTCATCTTTACAGGTACCGAAAAAAGAAAGGGAGTAGGCTTTGCGTCTGCAACCCTCAATATAGACAATACCGACGGGAGCTTAGCTTATAGTAGCGCAATCGTTTCTGTAACAAGAAAACTCTACCGTAACGGCGACAGCGAGTATTCAATAAACGGCGCACAGGTCAGACTTAAGGATATCCTCGAGCTGTTTATGGATACCGGTCTCGGTAAGGACGGCTATTCAATTATCGGTCAGGGTAGAATTGCCGATATCGTGTCGAGCAAGTCGTCAGAAAGGCGTGAGATTTTTGAGGAAGCCGCAGGTATCTCGAAGTTCAGATACAGAAAAGTCCAGGCCGAAAGAAAACTCCTCGCCGCACAGGATAATATCTTAAGACTTACCGATATTTTAGGTGAACTCGAGGGTAGAGTAGAGCCACTCAGACTTCAGTCGGAAAAGGCAAAGAAGTTTTTAGCCCTCGACAGCGAAAAGCGTGAGCTCGAGGTTTCTGTATGGGTGCATAAGCTTGGAGAAATGAAGACTACACTCGACGGTCTCTCCCAGAAGCTTTGTGACCTTAATACCCAGTATGAGCAGAATACAAAGGAATGTGACGAGCTCGAAAGAAGCGTGGAGGATAGCCTCTCAGGTGCAGCAGAATGCTCACAGAAGATTGAGGATAGCCGTGAGAAGCTCCATAATATCGAGCTTTTAAACTCGCAGGCTGACTCTAAAATTGCCGTGCTCGAAAACGACATTTCGCATATAGCAGAAGCAATCGACGAGGTCAAATCACAGATTGAGCAGTCCTGCTCCTCTGCAGAAAAGCTTATGTCCGATAAGGAGCAAAAACTTAATGAGGCGAAGGAAACTCAGGATAAGATTAATGAGCTTGATGTAAAAATCGAAAGCACCGAAAAGCTTATGAGCGAGCTTTCAGATAAGGATAGCTCCCGTGAAGAAAGCCTCGCTAAAAAGAACGAGCATATAAGCTCACTATATATCCGTTCTTCTGAGCTTACATTTATGCTCGAAAACTCCAAGAATGTTTCTTCCGAGATTGCAGAGCAGAGCGAAGTTGCTATTGCGTCAAAGCAGGAAGCCCAAGCAGCCTACGACGACGCAGTTACTGAAAGAAAAGAGCTCAGCAGTGCACTCGATAACCTCAGTACCGAGCTCGCAGAACATGTTAACAGATTAAACGGCTATAAGCTTATCTACGATAGAAAGTCAAGCCAGCTTAGTGAAAAGCAGAAGGAATTTACCGACTGCGATAATAAGGTTAGAGAGCATAGCCAGAAGCTTAAGCTCTTAAAGGACCTTGAAAATTCTATGGAAGGCTTTTCTAGAAGCGTAAAGCAGGTTATAAAGGCCTCAAAGCAAGGACAGATTAGAGGAATTCTCGGCTCTGTAGCCCAGCTTTTTACAACAAAGCCGGAGTATTCACTCGCTATCGAAACTGCCCTCGGCGGAGCATTGCAGAATGTAGTTGTCGAGAACGAAGATACAGCAAAGCGCTGTATAAGATATCTTAAGGAGCAAAACGCAGGCAGAGCAACCTTCCTACCTATAACTTCAATTAAAGAAAAAGCATTTGCAGAAAAAGGCGTCGAAAGCTGTGACGGCTATGTTGCACTCGCAAGCGAGCTTGTCAGCTTTGAGCCAAAGCTTTCTGCAATCGCTAGCTCACTCCTCGGCAGAACAGTTGTCGCAGAGGATATCGATATGGCAACTGTCATAGCTAAAAAGTACGGCTATAGCTTTAAGATAGTAACCCTAGACGGACAGATTATAAACGCCGGTGGCTCGTTCACAGGTGGTAGCGCATCAAGGTCTGCCGGAATACTTACAAGAAGAAACGAAATCGACGAGCTCGAAAAGTCAGTTTCTTCACTCTCTCAAAAGCACGAGGAACTCGACAAGAGTGTCCGTCAGCTAAAGCAGGAGCTCGATAAGCTCTCTGCCGATAGCGAAGCTAGTAGAGAAACTATCTCCGAGATGAATACCGATAAGGTCAGATTTGAAACCGAAATCAAGAGAGTTTCAGATATCATCTCCCAGCTCGATACCAGAATTGATACTCTCGATATCCAGCTTGCACAGCTTGCATCTAAGCTTAAGGATAACGAGAAGGAGTTTGACGAAGCCCAGATAGAGCTTGCTAAGGTCAAGGAGCAAATCGAGCTTGAAGAAGCCGATATCGCTAATTCTCAAAAAGCACAGTCCGATAGCAGACAGGAAAGAGAACAGCTCTCTGAAAAGCTTTCAGGACTTAGACTCCATAGAGTCGAGCTTATCAAGGATAGAGATGCCTGCTACCAGACAGCAAGCCAGCTTGACGAAACTATTTCGTCGCTCTCAGGTGGCAGAACAGCCCTACAAGAAAAGATTGCCGAGTATGTGCTCGGTATCGAGGAAAAGAAGCAGGAAATCAGCTCTATCAAGCAGAGCATCGTAGATTCTGTTTCGGAAAAGGCTAAGATAAACGAGAGCATTGAGGCTATGCAGAGAGAGCATATAAAGCTTGACGAAACTGCCTCTAAGCAAAGGTCAATGCTCAAGATTAAGAATGAGGAAAGAGAAACCCTCACAGGCGATATCGCAAGAGTCGGTGAAAAGCAGAATGCTATCAGAGAGGAATACGATAAAACCGTTTCTGCACTCTGGGAGCAGTATGAGCTGTCAGTTACCGAGGCTACCGAAAAGGCACAGCCTCTCGAGGATGTCGCAGAAGCTAATAAGCGACTTACCGAGCTTAGAAATAAAATCAAGTACCTGGGCCACGTCAATGTCGGCGCAGTCGAGGAGTATATCGAGGTATCCGAAAGATATGAATTTATGTCTAAGGAACTCTCTGATATTACAACCTCTAAGAATGAGCTTGAAAAACTCATCGCTGAGCTTACTGCAAATATGAAGGATATATTCTCTCAAAGCTTTAATAAGATTAACGAAAACTTCAAGAGAATATTTGTCGAGCTGTTCGGTGGAGGAAAAGCCGAGCTTAGACTCGATAACCCTGATGATATACTCGAATGTGGTATTGATATAGTAGTCGCACCTCCGGGAAAGGTTATAAAGAACCTGTCACTCCTGTCAGGTGGCGAGCAGGCATTCGTAGCTATCGCTATCTACTTCTCAATCCTCGCAGTTAAGCCGTCGCCATTCTGCCTGCTCGACGAAATCGAAGCAGCACTCGACGATATTAACGTAACAAAATATGCGCAGTATCTAAGAAGATTTACCGATACAACCCAGTTCATTGCTATCACACATAGACGTGGTACAATGGAGGAGGCAGATGTCCTCTACGGTGTAACAATGCAGGAAAAGGGCGTATCAAAGCTTCTTAAAATGAATGTTTCTGAAGCCCAGCAAACGGTAAATTAATATAACAATCAGAAAGGAAGAATGAAATGGGATTTTTTGAAAAGCTCAAAGCAGGTCTTGCTAAAACAAAAAATTCGTTTCTCGGCGGAATAGCTAAGGTCCTCAATAAGTTCACAAGAATTGACGAGGAGCTTTTTGAAGAGCTCGAAGAAACACTTATTATGTGCGATATCGGTGCAGTAACATCGGTTAAGATTTGTGATATACTCAGAAAAAGAGTTAAGGAAAACGGCGTAAAAGAGCCCGAAAAGATTATGGATATGCTTAAAGAGGTCATCGAGGAAATGCTCGGCGAGCCCCAGCAGCTCGATATGTCTACAGTTCCTTCTGTTATCCTCGTAATCGGTGTAAACGGCGTAGGAAAAACTACCACAATCGGTAAGCTTTCTTACCAGCTCAAGAACGAGGGTAAGAAGGTTATCGTCGCTGCCGCTGATACGTTCAGAGCTGCCGCAATCGACCAGCTCGAGGTTTGGACTGAAAGAGCAGGCGTCGATATAATAAAGCATAAGGAAGGCTCAGACCCTGCAGCTGTCGTATTTGACGCACTTACAGCTGCAAAGGCTAGAAAAGCCGATGTCGTTATCTGCGATACAGCAGGCAGACTCCATAACAAGAAAAACCTTATGGACGAGCTTAAGAAGATTGCAAGAATTGTCCATCAGCAAGCCGAAGGCTGTAGCCTAGAAGTGCTCCTCGCACTCGACGCTACTACAGGCCAGAATGCCGTAAACCAAGCTAAGCAGTTTAACGAGGTTGCCGATATTACCGGTATAATCCTCACTAAGCTCGACGGAACAGCTAAGGGTGGTATCATTATCTCAATTACTGATGACCTCAAGGTTCCTGTAAAGCTCGTTACAGTAGGCGAAAAGATTGAGGATATCCAGCCGTTTAATACCCACGACTTCGTAAACGCACTTTTTGAATAAGGTGAAAAGTATGAAGCTTATTATTGCAAGTAACAATAAAGGCAAGCTCCGTGAGTTTAAGAAAATCTTAGAGCCAATGGGCTATGAAGTTCTCTCTCAAAGAGAAGCAGGAATAAACGTAGAAGTGGAAGAAAACGGCGAAACCTTCGAGGAAAATGCCAGAATCAAAGCCAAAGCAATATATGAGTTCTCAGGCTGTGCAACACTCTCGGACGATAGTGGAATAGTCGTCGATGCCCTGGGCGGTAGACCCGGCGTGTATTCTGCAAGATACGGAACTCCCGACCTCGACGACGAGGGCAGAACTGCACTTTTGCTTAAGGAAATGCAGGGAGTACCCGACGAAAAGCGTACAGCCCGCTATGTCGCTGTTATCCATTTTATTAAAGAAAACGGCGAGGAGATTTCCGTAAGAGGTGAGTGTGAGGGTAAGATTGGCTATGAGCCTGTCGGAGAAAACGGCTTTGGCTATGACCCCGTGTTTATCTATGGAGATAAAACCTTTGCTCAGCATACAGAAGAATTTAAAAACTCAGTAAGCCACCGAGCAAACGCCCTTAAAAAATTGCAGCAAGCGCTGGGAAAAGTTTAACTGAAAGGAAGTATATATGATTACAACTAAACAAAGATCCTTTTTAAAAAGCCTCGCAGCAAAGCTCGACGCTACTTTTCAGGTAGGAAAGGGTGGCGTAAGCGAGGAGCAGGTCAAGGCAATAGACGACTATCTCAGAAAGCACGAAATAGTTAAAATTAAGGTGCTCGATAATTCTCTCTATACAGCAAGAGAAGCCGCAGAAGAGGTCGCAGAAAGTATAAAAGCTGAGGTTGTCCAGGTTATCGGCTCAAGAGCTGTCCTCTTTAAGAGAAATGCGCAAAAGCCTGTAATCGAGCTTCCAAGCAATAAGAATAAAAAGAAGTAGTATGAAGAAAATAGCATTGTTCGGCGGAACCTTTAATCCTATACATAATGGGCACATAAGGCTTTTAAAAACTGCCGATGAAAGTATGAGGTTTGACGAGCTGATTATTATGCCGTCAAAAATTCCACCACATAAAAAAGCTCAAGGGCTTGTCTTAGGCGAGCATAGAATGAATATGCTGAAGCTTGCATTTGAGGATTTTAAAAACTTAAGCGTGAGCGACTATGAGCTTAAAAGACGTGGAAAGAGCTATTCTGTCTTTACCCTAAGATATTTAAAAAAGCTGTATCCTAACGATAAGCTGTATTTTATCATGGGTAGCGATATGCTGCTTTGCTTCGATAAGTGGTATAGATATGAGGAAATCCTCACTATGACCTCGCTCGTATGCCTCTCAAGAGACGACGAGGATACAGCTAAAAAGCTCGAAGAATGTGCAGGAAAGCTAAGGGAACAAGGTGCAGAGGTTATCCTTCTTGACGCCGAGCCCTATGAGCTTTCTTCAAGCGAGATAAGACAAAAGCTTAAAGAATGTGAGGATTGCTCTTGCTATTTGCCGAAAAAAATAGTACAATACATTAGTGAGAATAAACTATATGGGTAGGTGTTTTAATTGCTGACAGAAAATCAGATACAAGGTCTTAGCGACTTTTTAAAGCCAAGACTTTCTAAAAAACGCTTTATCCATTCTGTGAATGTCGCAAACGAAGCGCTCAGGCTCGCTAAAAAATACGGCGTAGACGAGGATAGTGCTTTTATCGCAGGGTATCTCCACGACTGCGCAAAGGAGCTTTCTCAGGAGGAGCAAAAAGAGCTTATGTCAAGAAGCGACTCTCCTGTAGATAAGGTCGAGGAAACGGCATCCCCACTGTTCCACGCAGTAGCAGGTGCAGTTATGGTAAAGGAGCAGTTGGGTATAACCGATTCGGGCATTCTGACAGCAATAAGATACCATACAGTCGCAGCCCCTAATATGTCAGGGCTCTCAGAGGTTATCTATCTTGCCGACCTTATATCCGAGGATAGAGATTATAAGGACGTCAAGCGTATGCGTAAGATTGCCTATGAAAGTCTGAGCGACGCAATGCTCGAGGCGCTTAGGTTTTCAATAAATGATTCAGTAAAAAAAGGGAATGCGATTCCCACATCAACAATACTTGCGTACAATGACTATGTAAGAAGAAATAAGAATAGAAAAGAGGGAAAATAATTGACTCAGAAGGAAGTAATAGAAGTCGCTGTAAAAGCTCTCGACCTTAAAAGAGCCGAGGATATCCAGGTTATCGGCATAAAGGATTTGACGGTTATCGCTGACTATTTCATTATCGCTAACGGTAATTCCACAACCCAGACTAAAGCACTCGCCGACGAGGTCGAGTATCAGCTTAAGGAGAAAGGCCTTATGCCTACAAGAACCGAGGGCTACCAGGGCGCACAGTGGGTAGTGCTTGACTATTCGGATATAGTTGTCCACGTTTTCTATAAGGAAACAAGACAGTATTATAACCTCGAAAGACTCTGGAGTGACGGTGAAAACGTCGATATCTCCGAGTATCTGACAGAAGACTAAAATAATTCACTATATAAAGGACTGATTGTAATGAGTAAGTATAACCATTCTGAAGTAGAAAAGAAATGGCAAGCATATTGGGAGGAAAACGAAACCTTCAAGACTGACGTCTGGGATTTTTCAAAGCCTAAGTTCTATGCACTCGATATGTTCCCATATCCATCAGGCGTAGGTCTCCACGCAGGTCACCCTGAAGGATATACCGCAACAGATATCGTTTCAAGAATGAAGAGAATGCAGGGCTTTAACGTTTTGCACCCAATGGGCTATGACTCTTTTGGACTTCCTGCAGAGCAGTATGCCGTTTCTACCGGTAACCACCCTAACGGCTTTACACAGGAGAATATCAAGACCTTCTCAAAGCAGCTCAAGGAGCTCGGCTTTGACTACGACTGGAGTAAGATGCTCGCAACAAGCGACCCTGAGTTCTATAAGTGGACTCAGTGGATATTTAAGCAGCTCTACCTCGACGGCTATGCACAGTATATCGATATGCCTGTAAACTGGTGCGAGGAGCTCGGTACAGTTTTATCTAATGACGAGGTTATCGACGGCAAGTCAGAGCGTGGCGGTTACCCTGTTGTAAGAAAGAATATGAAGCAGTGGGTTATCAACCAGCCTGCATTTGCAGAAGAACTCCTCGAAGGCCTCGACGAAATCGACTGGCCGGAGTCTACAAAGCTTATGCAGAAAAACTGGATAGGTAAGTCTACCGGCGTAGAGGTAAAGTTCCAGATTGTCGGTGGCGGAGAATTCTCTATCTTCACAACCTGTATCGAAACTATATACGGTATCACATTTATGGTACTCGCTCCTGATGGAGATATCGTAAAGAGCCTTATGCCAAGAATTGAGAATAAAGAAGAAGTGCAGGCTTATATCAACGAAACTCTCAAGAAGAACGATATGGACAGAACCGAGCTTAATAAGACTAAGTCCGGCTGTGAGCTCAAGGGCGTAACATGTATAAACCCTGTAAACGGCAAGGAAGCCAGAATGTTTATCGGCGACTTCGTTTTAGCAAGCTATGGTACTGGTGCAGTTATGGCTGTTCCTTCACACGACCAGCGTGACTTTGAGTATGCTATCGCTCATAATATCGATATGCTCCAGGTTATCGACGGCGACGAAAAGCTCGGCCACGTCGACGTTTCCGAAAAGGCATTCGAAAAGGGCGAGTACCTCGGAAAGGGCTATAAGCTTGTAAATTCCGAAGAGTTCACAGGTCTTACCGTAGAAGAGGCTAAGGAAGCTATTACCTCAAAGCTCGAGAAAATGGGCGTTGCAAAGAGAACTGTAAACTACCACTTCAGAGAATGGATTTTTGCAAGACAGCGTTATTGGGGCGAGCCTGTCCCTGTAGTTCACGGCGAAGACGGTAATATCCACGTCCTCGACGATAGCGAACTCCCACTCGTTCTCCCTGAACTCCAAAATTATAAGGGCGAAAACGGAAAAGCACCTCTCGAAAATGCAACAGAGTGGAAGAAGTACGATAACGGTACAGTTAAGGGCTTAAGAGAAACCTCTACAATGCCTGGTTCTGCAGGTTCGAGCTGGTACTTCCTTAGATATATCGACCCTCATAATAATGACGAATTTGCAAATAGAGAACTCCTCAATCATTGGATGCCTGTTGACCTATATATCGGAGGCCCTGAGCACGCAGTAGGTCACCTTATGTATTCAAGAATTTGGAACAGATACCTCTATAATAAGGGACTCGTTCCTACTAAGGAGCCTTTCAAGAAGCTCGTTCATCAGGGTATGATTTTAGGCTCTAACGGTATAAAGATGGGTAAGCGTTTCCCTGAGTTCGTTATTAACCCTAGCGATATCGTTCGTGACTACGGCGCAGACACCTTAAGACTCTACGAAATGTTTATGGGTCCACTCGAGGTTTCTAAGCCTTGGAACAACCAGGGCGTAGAGGGTGCAAGAAGATTCTTAAATAGAGTATGGGCGTTCTTTACAGAGCCTTCAAATCTCACAGACGAGGCAGTTCCAAATCTCGAAAAGGTCTACCATAAGACTGTAAAGAAGGTAACAGAAGACTTCGAAACACTCGGCTTTAATACAGCTATAGCACAGATGATGATTTTCGTAAATGCCGTGTATAAGGAAGAAAAGTGTCCTAGAGAATATGCCGACGGCCTCATCAAGATGCTCTCTTGTATCTGTCCTCATATCGGCGAAGAAATCTGGCAGCAGCTCGGCCATAACGATACTATCGCGTATGAGAAGTGGCCAACCTACGACGAGAAGCTCTGTGTAGACGATACAATCGAAATCGTAGCCCAGATTAACGGTAAGGTTAAGTGTAAGCTCAATGTTACTGCAGATATGGAGCAGGCTGAGGTTATCGCTCTGGCTAAGGAAGACGAGAATATCAAGAGTGCCCTCGAGGGTAAGACTATCGTTAAGGAAATCTACGTTAAGGGCAGAATCGTTAATATTGTTGTCAAGTAATAATGCATATTGTCGAAATTATTTTTAAAAATATATTGACAATTTAGCAGGATTGATGTATAATAAAATTTGTAATTTAATTTGATGTAAGTGGCGCAGGACATAAAATACAGAGGGAGCGGGGCTCTTTATTGAGACTCCTCTTGGATATTAAACCTTCACTATCACCGTTTGTCCTCGTCGGCATCATTTTGAACCTCTGTAAACAGGTGGCAAAGGGAGGGAATTTGACATGGCAGAGATTAAAGTTGGAAAGAACGAAAGCCTTGATGCAGCGCTCAAGCGTTTCAAGAGATCATGCTCAAGAGACGGCGTCATCGCTGAGGTTCGTAAGAGAGACCATTATGAAAAGCCTTCAGTAAAGCGTAAGAAGAAGACTGAAGCTGCTCGTAAGCGCAAATACTAATAGTAAAAAAGAAAGCGGGCATATTCTGTCCGCTTTTATTTTTATAGGGAGGAAGAATATATGTCTGCAAGATTCGGCCCGGCAGGTAACAGCGATAGCTTTTCTGCTAAGTATAAATCAACCCTCGATGCACCAGGATATCTTAAAGAAATCGGGCTCGACCACTATGAGTACCAGTGTGGCAGAGGCGTAAAAGTCAGCGATTCACTTGCTTTGGCACTTAAAGAAAAAGCTAAGGAGAATGAAATTTCTCTTTCACTCCACGCCCCGTATTTTATCTCACTGTCAAGTGTCGAGGAAGAAAAGCGTGACAACAGCATACGATATATTATAGAATCCTGCGATGCAGCTAAAAGAATTGGCGCAAGTAGAATAGTAATACATAGCGGCTCCTGCTCTAAAATTTCAAGAGAAGAAGCCCTGGAGCTTGCTAAGGATACACTTTTAAGAGCAAGAAAGACTGCAATCGAGCAGGGCTTTGAGAATATTATTTTTTGTCCCGAAACAATGGGCAAGGTAAACCAGCTCGGCAATCTATACGAAGTGTTAGAGCTCTGTAAGCTTGACGATACCTTCTTGCCTTGTATCGACTTTGGCCACCTTAATGCAAGAGAATTCGGCTATATCAAGAGTAAGGAAGAATATGAAAAAATACTCGACGAGGTCGAAAATGCTCTCGGAATGGATAGGTTAAAAATGTTCCATAGCCATTTTTCAAAGATAATGTATACCGTTCCCGGCGGCGAGAAAAAACACCTTACCTTTGATGCAAATGAAGGCTACGGCCCCGACTTTGAGCCACTTATGGAGCTTGTCGCTAAGAAAAATCTATCACCGATTTTTGTCTGCGAAAGTGCAGGAACTCAGGATATAGACGCCCTTAAAATGAAGAATTATTACCTCTCGGTAAAGTAATGAAAGGAAGACTACTTATGAAAAGAATCCTCGTAATACATGGCCCAAACCTTAATCTCCTCGGCGAAAGAGAGCCGGGCGTGTACGGAAGCGATACCTTCGAAAGCATAAATAACGAAATCTGTGAGTACGCAAAAGCTAAAGGCTACGACTGTGAAATATATCAGTCTAACCACGAGGGCGCAATTATCGATAAGCTCCACGATGCCAGAAAAGAAAAGGACGGCGTTGTCATAAACGCAGGTGCATATACTCATTACAGCTACGCTATAAGAGATGCAATTTCTGCTATCAAAATTCCCGTTATCGAAGTGCATATGAGCGATATCCATAAGCGTGAGGAGTTCAGACATCTCTCTGTTATCGAGCCCGTGTGTAGAAAGCAAATTTGTGGCTTCGGTAAGAAAAGCTACCTTATGGGCGTAGATGCGCTGGAGGAAATCTTTAATGAGCAGTAGAATTGAGCTTTTGCAAAATAAGCTGCAAGACATTGCCGATTGTGCCTTTATAACAAGCGATATAAATAGACTATATCTCTCCGGTATGAAGTCGTCAGCAGGCACACTGCTTGTCTTTAGTGATAAAGCCTATCTCATAATTGATTTTAGATATATAGAAAATGCAAAAAACACCGTCACCGATTGCGAGGTTATCTTGGAGGATAACATCATAAAGCAGGTCAACAAGCTTATAAAAAAGCATAACGCAAAAAATATCGCAGTCGAAAGCGATAGCATTACTCTCTCAAGGTTTATAAGCCTCGAAAACCAGCTTGACTGTAGTGTGTTGAGAACCGAAAAGCTCAGCGAAGCTATTAATGAAATGCGTAGCATAAAGTCACAGCAGGAGGTAGACTCTATTATCAAAGCCCAGAGAATAGCCGAAAAAGCTCTCGAGGAAGCTATGAACTTTATCGCTGTCGGCAGAACCGAAAGAGAAATTGCACTCTTTCTTGACTTTGAGATGCAAAAGCGTGGCTCGGAAGGAGTCTCCTTTGAAACAATAGCTTTAAGTGGCGTCAATACTTCTATGCCACACGGCGTTCCAAGTGATAAGAAGGTGTGCAGTGGTGATTTCGTGCTTATGGACTTCGGTGCCGTATGCGACGGATACCATAGCGATATGACAAGAACCGTAGCAGTAGGCGAGCCTAGTGATAAAGCAAAAGAGGTATACGATGTCGTTTTGAAAGCGCAGATGTCGGCTTTAGAGTCTGCTAAATCAGAAATAACAGGAAAACAGCTCGATAACGTCGCCCGTACTGTCATAGAAAACGCAGGCTACGGCGAGTATTTCGGTCATAGTCTCGGCCATGGCGTCGGACTCGAAATTCACGAGCTCCCGAATGCCTCACCACGCTATGAAAAGCCTCTCTCGAAGGGCGCTATCGTGACAGTAGAGCCGGGAATATATATCCCGGGCGAGCTCGGCGTCAGAATAGAAGATATGATTTTGCTTACCGATAACGGCTATAATAATCTAACTTTAAGTCCAAAAGAGCTTATAGTTTTGTAGAAAGTCGAAAAAATATGTAAAACCCCTTGCAAAATGAATGAAAATAGGGTAAAATAGAGACTAAGTAATACTGAGTTTTTAATGCTTTGTATTTATGAAAAATTTTTGGAGGTATAATTACTATGATTACAGCCGGCGATTTCAGAAACGGAATGACTTTTGAAGAAGACGGAAACGTAATGCAGATTATTGAATTCCAGCACGTTAAGCCTGGTAAGGGAGCTGCTTTCGTTAGAACTAAGGTAAGAAACGTTATCACAGGTTCTGTTGTTGAAAAGACATACAACCCAACAGCTAAGTTCCCAACTGCTTATGTTGAAAGAAAGGATATGGAATACAGCTATAGCGATGGCGACCTTTACTACTTTATGGACCCAGAAAGCTATGAGCTCGTTCCTGTAAACCAGTCTGAGCTTACAGACAGCTTTAAGTTTGTAAAGGAAAATATGATTTGTAAGGTTCTTTCCTACAAGGGCCAGGTTTTCGGCGTAGAGCCACCAAACTTTGTTGAACTCGTAGTTGCAAAGACAGACCCTGGCTTTGCAGGTAATACAGCTACAAACGCTACAAAGCCTGCAACACTCGAAACAGGTGCAGAAATCAAGGTTCCACTCTTCATCGAAGAGGGCGAGCTTATCAGAATTGATACAAGAACCTGTGAGTACATGGAAAGAGTACAGAAGTAAGCTTTCTTAAATCTTAATTAGGAGGTTTTATACTATGGAGCTTATGGAAAAGGTAGCATACCTCAAGGGCCTTATGGACGGCCTTGAGCTTGATACAACTACTAAGGAAGGTAAGATTTTAGTCGCTATTGCTGACGTACTCAAGGAAATGTCCGATACAATCTATGACATTTCTGACGAAGTTACAGAAACAGTAGAGCTCGTTGAAGCTATCGACGAAGACCTTGCTGAGCTCGAAGAGGATTTCTACGACGACGATTGTGACTGTGATTGTGACGATTGCGATTGCGATTGTTGCTGTGATGAAGACGATGAAGATTATGACGACGAGGATGAGGATATGTACGAGTGTACATGCCCAACCTGTGGCGATACAATCTGCCTCTGCCAGAGCATCATCGACGATGGTAGCATCGATTGCCCAAACTGTGGCGAAAAGCTCGAATTTGATTTCTCAGATATCGAGGAAGATGTTATCGTAGAGGAGTAATCCTTAAAGCTTAATATGAACTTTGTTTCAGGGGTGGTGAAATTCCACATCGGAGGTTATAGTCCTCGACCGCTTGTGCGCTGATTCGGTGAAATTCCGAAACCGACGGTTAAAGTCCGGATGAAAGAAACGTAAGACAAAATCATTACGCCCTGAGTATCTGTGCCCAGGGCGTTACTTTTTGCCATGCGTAAATTATATGTTAGGAGAATTTCGTATGAACAGCAAAAAAATATTTACAACAAGAAAGCTAGTGGTAATGGCACTTCTCAGTGCAATCGCAATAGTAGTATTCTGCTTTGTCGAATTCCCAATACCAATGCTGCTGCCAAGCTTTCTAAAGTTTGACCCATCTAACGTAATAACACTTTTGGCAGGCTTTGCACTCGGCCCAATCGAAGGTGTGGTAGTATGCCTTATAAAGAATATCGTGCACGTTGTGATAAAAGGTATGGGTACAACAATGGGCATAGGCGATATATTCGACTTTGTTTCGGGCGCGACCTTCGTGCTGACAGCTTCGCTTATCTACAGAAGAAAAAAGACAAAGAAAAATGCCGTTATCGGATGCTTTATCGCAGCACTTGTTATGGCACTTGTAAGCCTTCCACTTAACTACTTTATCGTGTATCCTATATACTTTAAGGCGTATGGCGGAGAAGCAGCAATCCTCTCTATGTACCAGAAGATTTTGCCGGAAACCAAAAATATCCTGCAAGCTCTGTGTATCTTCAATTTCCCATTCACTCTCGCAAAGGGAATTATCTGCTCGCTTATTACAATGCTTATATATAAACCACTTTCGCCAATACTTAAGGGCAAGTATTAATCTATAATTTGTGAAAAAGGGTAGAGTCGCATTTTTGTGGCGCTACCCATTATTTTTTTGAGAAATAGTAGCAACTACTTGACAAGCTTTTTTAAATATTGTATAATTGTATACAATCATACAATTATACAGAAAGGACTGCTTTTATGACAGAAATAAGACCATCAGGAAAATCAAATTTATTGGAGTTCGACCCTTACGAGTACGACCTCCACGACGCTCCAAACCCCGAGCTTTTCAGAGAAATGTTCCCGTATAGCGATATTCCAAAGATTGCGTATAATCATAGACACGTGCCTATGAATATGCCGGAGAATATCTATATTACAGATACATCCTTCCGTGACGGACAGCAGTCCAGAACCCCATATACCCCCGAGCAGATTGAGGAGATTTATAAAATGCTCCACAGACTCGGTGGCGAAAAGGGTATTATAAGACAAACAGAATTTTTTGTGTATTCAAAGGCAGACAGAGAAGCACTCGAGCGTTGTATGGCTCTGGGCTATGAGTTCCCGGAGATAACAACCTGGATTAGAGCCTCTAAAAGCGACTTTGAGCTTGTAAAAAATATCGGTATTAAGGAAACCGGCGTTTTAGTTTCTTGCTCGGATTACCATATCTATAATAAAATGGGCCTTACAAGAAAGCAAGCCCTCGATAAGTATCTTGGCGTCGTAAAGGATTGTATAAGCGCAGGCCTTAAGCCAAGATGTCACTTTGAGGATATCACAAGAGCCGACTTTTATGGCTTTGTAGTGCCTTTTGCTATCGCACTTCGAAAGCTCTCGGAGGAAAGCGGCGTGCCAATAAAAATCCGTGCCTGCGATACAATGGGCTATGGTATACCATACGCAGGTGTTGCACTCCCACGAAGCGTCTCCGGCATAATCTACGGTCTCCAGCACTACGCAGGATTTTCCAGCGATATGCTCGAATGGCACGGACATAACGACTTCTATAAGGGCGTAGTTAACGCTACAACAGCCTGGCTCTATGGCGCAGGTGCAGTCAATTGCTCGCTTTTAGGTATCGGCGAAAGAACAGGTAACGTGCCACTCGAGGCTATGGTGTTTGAGTACGCTTCCTTGAAGGGAACACTCGATGGTATGGATACAACCGTTATTACAGAGCTCGCCGAGTATATCGAGAAGGAAACCGGCTACGAGCTTCCACCAATGACTCCGTTTGTAGGTAGAAACTTTAACCTTACTAGAGCAGGTATCCACGCCGACGGACTGCTCAAGGACGAGGAAATCTACAATATCTTTGATACAACAAAGTTCTTAAATCGCCCACCGGTCGTTGCCGTAAGCTCTGTTTCAGGTAATGCAGGTATCGCTCATTGGATAAATAGCTTCTATAAGCTCAAGGGCGAAAACGAGATTTCAAAGAAGCATCCAGCAGTTGCTAAAATGAAGGAATGGGTCGATAACGAGTATAATAACGGTAGAGTAACAGTTATCAGCGACGGCGAATTGCAGGCTCTTATGATGCTGTATGGCAGAGATATTCTCGATAAAATAGGAGGCTAAGTATATGATACTTGATTCTGATAACAGCTCGCTTCGTATACAGGTTTTCAACGCCATCGAGGATGCAATTTTAAACGGCGAGTATAAGGATGGCGAAAGTCTTTCCGAGCTTAGAATCTCGAGTGAGCTCGGCGTCAGCAGAACTCCCGTAAGAGAAGCTCTTATGCGACTTGAAAATGAAGGCCTCGTAAAGAATATTCCCAATAAAGGTGCAGTAGTCGTAGGCGTTACCGAAAAGGATATAGAGGATATCTACGCTATAAGAATAAGAATCGAAGGCCTCGCAGCTAACCTTGCCGCATCTAATATCAACGAGGACGAGCTTCGTGCACTCGAGAAAATTGCCGACCTTCAGGAGTTCTATCTCTATAAGAATGATATCGAACAGATTTTCGAGCTCGACAGCGACTTCCATAAGATTATCTATGAAGCATCAAGAAGCCGACCACTCAGATTTATGCTTACAAACTTCCATAACTATATTAAGCACGCAAGAGATATCTCGGTCAATGCACAGGGCAGAGCAGAAAAAACCGTAGCAGAGCATAGAGCAATCCTCGAAGCTATACGAAAGGGAGATTCACTCCTCGCCGAAAGTCTTACAGCCGAGCATATCACTAACGCAAAAAACAACTTCCTATCACAAATGACGCAGGAATAACAAAAATCCCGAAGATGACGATTCTTCGGGATTTTTTATGTTTATTAAAAATTAAATGCTCGATAGTAATATAAGCTTTATATCATCAAAGCTCTCGCAGTAATGTACCTTGAGAAGTCTTGATAGAAGTGCCGATTGATTATCAAGCTCGTTGTCAAGCTTTGAAACCTTGTTTTTTATAAAGAAGATGTGCCTGCAACCAGCATTGTAAGCTGCCTGAGCAAAAGTCTCGTTAACCCACGCAGTATCCTCATCACAGCACTCAAAACCATCACGAGTGTCAGCAATGTAGTGGCAGTTTTCGTGACTTGCCATAATGTCAATTGCGTGACGCAGTGGAGTGCGATAATCTTCAAGACAGCAGTATTTCTTCCATTTTACAAAAACACAGTTAAGCTCGCTTGCGTACAAAACATCACAATGCTCTGTAAGTAGCATAACCTGTCACTCCTTTCTTTACAGCGTCAAGAAGTGCTTCAACCTTGTCGCACTTTTCCCAAGCTACGTTAAGGTCCTCTCTGCCCATGTGACCATAAGCAGCAAGCTCCTTGTACTGTGGACGACGAAGCTTTAATGTGTCAATGATAGCAGCAGGTCTTAGGTCAAATACCTTGCCGATAGCCTCGCTGAGCTTTTCGTCAGATACAGTACCTGTGCCGAAGGTGTCAACCATTACCGATACAGGATGTGCAACACCGATTGCGTAAGCAATCTGAATTTCACACTTTGTAGCAAGCTTTGCAGCAACAATGTTCTTAGCAACATATCTTGCAGCGTAAGCCGCACTTCTGTCTACTTTTGTAGGGTCCTTGCCGGAGAATGCTCCACCACCGTGACGAGCATATCCACCGTAGGTGTCAACAATAATCTTTCTGCCGGTAAGTCCGCTGTCTCCCTGTGGGCCACCAACAACAAATCTGCCTGTAGGATTTACAAAATATCTTGTGTCGTCAATAAGCTCCTTAGGAATTACAGCAAGAATAACATTGTTTATAATGTCCTCACGAATCTGTTCGAGTGTAACATCCTCGCTGTGCTGAGATGAAACAACAACAGTATCAACTCTCTTAGGCTTTCCGTCAGCGTATTCAACAGTAACCTGAGCTTTTCCGTCAGGGCGAAGATAAGGGAGAGTGCCGTTCTTTCTGACTTCAGTGAGCCTTCTTGTAAGCTTGTGAGAAAGTGAAATAGCAAGTGGCATAAGCTCCGGTGTCTCGTCACAAGCATAGCCGAACATCATGCCTTGGTCGCCCGCACCTGTGTCATATGCGTTTTCTTCTCTGCCCTCAAGAGCATTGTCAACACCCATAGCAATGTCAGGTGACTGCTTGTCAAGTGTAGTGATAACTGAGCAGGTGTTGCAGTCAAAGCCGTAAAGAGCATTATCATAGCCGATTTCTCTGACTGTCTCTCTTGCAATAGCAGGAATGTCAACAATAGCTTTAGAGGTGATTTCACCCATAATCATAATCATGCCCGTTGTAGTTGTCGTCTCGCAAGCAACTCTCGACATAGGGTCTTGAGCAAGCATTGCATCAAGTACAGCATCAGAAATCTTGTCGCAGATTTTATCAGGATGTCCCTCTGTAACAGATTCCGATGTAAATACATACTTTGCCATATAATTTTAACCTCCTTTGCACCATTGGTGCGAGTGAAAATTTGCAAATAAAAAACGCTTCTCCTTAACGAGAAACGCCCGAGTAAAATAATTCTCATCTCTCGGACACAGCCGCAGGAATTAGCACCTTTACTAAAAAGTCAGGTTGCCGGGCTTCATAGGACCTGTTCCTCCACCACTCTTGATAAGATTATTAAGTTTTAGCATTATCTATCCGCAAGCTAAATTATACAATAGTTTTGTGCGTTTGTCAACACCTTTGTGCAAATGAATTTGCTTGACTTTCTATGCCGGCTGTGTTATAATATATGCTGTATTGTTATATTTATTTGCTAGTATTATGACATCATTACTTGGATATATAAAGGTGGTTAAAATTAATGGGATTATTCGATAAACTATTTGGTAGCTACAGTAAAAAAGAGCTTGCCAGAATCGAGCCTATCAAGAATAAGGTCTTAGAGCTTGAAGAAAAGTACGCCCCAATGAGCGATACCGAACTCAAGCAGCAGACCAAGATTCTTATGGAAAGAGTCGCAGAGGGCGAAACCCTCAATGATATTACAACAGAAGCACTCGCAGTTTGTAGAGAAGCTGCATGGAGAGTCCTTGGCAAGAAGCCGTTCCCTGTGCAGATTATCGGTGCTATCGTTCTCCATCAGGGCAGAATTGCCGAAATGAGAACAGGTGAAGGTAAGACTCTCGTAGCTTGCCTCGTAGCATACCTTAATGCACTCGACGGCAAGGGCGTCCACGTCGTTACTGTTAACGACTACCTCGCTAAGTTCCAGTCTGAAGAAATGGGCAAGGTATTCAGATTCCTCGGACTCACAATCGGCTGTGTCATCAATGGTATGAACAACGACGAGAGAAGAAAAGCCTATGCAGCTGATATTACCTATGGTACAAATAACGAATTCGGCTTTGACTATCTCCGTGATAACATGGTTATCTATAAGAAGGATAGAGTTCAAAGAGGCCATAGCTTTGCAGTAGTCGACGAAGTTGACTCAATCCTCATCGACGAAGCAAGAACTCCGCTTATCATTTCCGGGCAGGGCGATAAGTCATCTCAGCTCTATGTGCTTGCCGATAAGTTTGCAAAGTCTCTAAAGCAGATTAAGGTTGTCGAAACCGATAATAAAGCAGATAACGACCAGCTCGACGGCGACTATATCGTCGACGAAAAAGCTAGAACTGCTACTTTGACAAAATCAGGCGTAGCTAAGGCAGAAAGAGCATTCAATGTCCAGAATCTTATGGATGCCGAGAACCTTACACTTTTACACCATATCAACCAGGCTATCAAGGCTAACGGTACAATGAGAAATGATATCGACTACGTCGTTAAGGACGGAGAAGTATTAATCGTTGACGAGTTTACCGGAAGAATTATGCAGGGTAGACGTTTCAATGACGGTCTCCACCAGGCTATCGAAGCTAAGGAAGGCGTAAAGGTTGCCAGAGAATCTAAGACAATCGCTACAATTACCTACCAGAACTACTTTAGACTCTATGATAAGCTCTCAGGTATGACAGGTACTGCCCTTACCGAAGAGGACGAATTCAGAGAGATTTATAAGCTCGACGTTATCGAGGTTCCTACTAACAGACCTGTTATCAGACAGGACCATACCGACGTTGTGTTCAAGACAGAAAAGGGCAAGTTCAATGCTGTTATCGAACAGATAATCGAATGTAACAAGAAGGGACAGCCGGTTCTCGTCGGTACAGTTTCTATCGAAAAGTCCGAGTATCTCTCTAGACTTCTTAAGAATAAGGGAGTTAAGCATAACGTACTTAATGCAAAGCATCACGATAAGGAAGCTGAAATCGTCGCTCAGGCAGGTAAGCTCGGAGCTGTTACTATCGCTACAAATATGGCAGGTCGTGGTACCGACATTCTCCTCGGCGGTAATGCTGAGTTCTTGTCAAAGCACGAAATGCGTAGACGTGATATCCCAGAAGAAATCATCAATGAAGCTGTCGGTTATGCCGATACCGATGACGAAGAGATTTTAAAGGCCAGAGAGCTCTATAGAGAGCTGTTCTCTAAGTTCAGCGAAGAGGTTAATGAAAAGGCTGTCGAAGTCAGAGAAGCAGGTGGCCTGTTCATAATCGGTACCGAGCGTCATGAGTCAAGACGTATCGATAACCAGCTCAGAGGCCGTGCAGGCCGTCAGGGCGACCCTGGTGAAAGCCGCTTCTATCTCTCCCTCGAAGACGACCTTATGAGAATCTTCGGCGGCGATAGAATTACAAGCATTATGAATACCCTTAAGGTAGACGAGAATATGCCTATCGAAAGTGGTATGCTCACCAGAATTATCGCTTCTTCACAGAAGAAGGTAGAAGGTAAGAACTTCAATATCAGAAAGAACGTTCTTAACTACGACGACGTTATGAATAAGCAGCGTGAGATTATCTACAGCCAGCGTTCACAGGTTCTCGACGGTAATGATATCCACGATTACATCCTTAAGATGATTAAGGACTTTATTGAAAATAACGTCAACCTCTACCTCATAGACGAGGAAGTCCACGACGATTGGAACCTCGACGGACTTCGTGAATTCTTCGCAGGTCTTATTACAGAAGAGTCCGACTTTAGATATACTCCTCAGGAACTCGAAGATGTATCTAAGTCAGATATCCTCAATATGCTCACAGACAGAGCACTCGAAAAGTACGCTAAGCGTGAGGAAGAGCTTTCTCCTGCACTCTTGAGAGAACTCGAAAGAGTAATTCTCTTAAAGGTTGTAGACCAGAAGTGGATGGCACATATCGACGATATGGATGAGCTCAAGAAGGGTATCTCACTTCGTTCCTTCGGACAGCATAACCCTGTTGTAGAGTACCGTGTAGAAGGCTTCGATATGTTTGACGCAATGGTAGCTTCAATTTGTGAGGATACAGTAAGAACACTCTTTACTATTCAGGTCAAGAGAAGCGAAAACGCTCCTAAGCGTGAGCAGGTTCTTAAGGAAAGCGCACCTAAGGCAGTTACCAGAAAGGTAACCGATAAGGTCGGACCTAATGACCCATGCCCATGCGGAAGCGGCAAGAAGTACAAGAAGTGCTGCGGCGCCAAAGAGGTATAATAACCCATAAAAATACAATTACAGGACGGAATAAACTCCGTCCTGTTTTGAGGTAAGGACGAAGTAAACGTTATCATAAAAGAAAATTATATTAGAATAAGGAGTTTTTATTATGACAGCATTCAAGCCAGCAAATATTTTATTACCAAAGCAGGGAACCGATATGTCCAAGTGGGCAGTAGTAGCCTGCGACCAGTATACAAGCGAGCCTGCATATTGGGATGAAACAGAAAAAATTGTGGGAAATGCACCTTCTGCACTCAGAGTAACTCTTCCTGAAATCTATCTTGAAAAGGAAGGCGTTGAGGAAAGAATTTCTAAAATTCAGAGCACAATGAAGGATTACCTCGCAAACGACTTCTTTGATGAGTATAAGGACGCAATATTCTATATCGAAAGAAAGCAGGACGACGGCAAGGTAAGAGCCGGTATCGTCGGCGCAATCGACCTCGAAATGTACGACTACCGTAAGGGCTCTACATCACAGGTAAGAGCTACCGAAGCTACTGTTGTAGAAAGAATTCCACCTAGAATTAAGGTTAGACAGGGTGCACCGGTCGAGCTCCCACATATTATGATTCTGATTGATGACGATATGAAAACCGTTATCGAGCCACTTGAGAACGTAAAGAATAGTCTTACTAAGGTATATGACTTCTCACTTATGCAAAAGGGCGGAGAAATAAAGGGCTGGCTCCTTGGCGATAAGGAAAAGAACGAGGTGCTTTCTGCCCTCGATAAGCTCGCTGACCTTCATAGCTTCAATAAGAAGTATAATCTTAACGAGGATAGCGTTCTCCTATATGCTATGGGCGACGGAAATCATTCTCTCGCTACTGCTAAGGAATTCTACGAACAGCTCAAGGCACAGAACCCTGGCGTAGACCTCTCAAATCACCCAGCAAGATATGCCCTCGTAGAGATTGTTAACCTTCATTCATCGGCACTCGAGTTTGAAGCAATACACAGAATCGTTACCGAAGTTGACAGAGATAAGCTTATGAGCGTGCTTGCTGAAAAGCTCGAGCTTTGTGAAGAGGAAGTCGAAAACGCACAGTGCTTCGATGTCGTAACAGACGGCGTTTCTAAGAAGTACTATGTAAAGAACGAACTCTCTAAGCTTACAGTAGGCTCTCTCCAGCTCGTGGTCGACGAGTATATTAAGGAAAACGGCGGAAAGATTGACTATATCCACGGTATAGAGGTTATCGAAAATCTCTCTAAGGATAATAACAGCCTCGGCTTTGTCCTCCCTGATATGCAAAAGTCAGAGCTCTTCCCAACAGTTATCTGCGACGGTGCCCTACCAAGAAAGACCTTCTCAATGGGACACGCTTGGGATAAGCGTTACTATGTAGAGGCTAGAAGGATTACACTCTAATGAAGTATAAATATCTGCTTTTTGACCTCGACGGAACTCTCGTTAATACCGAGGAGGGAATAGTTAATTGCGTTATTCACGCCCTCTCCGGTATGGGAATTACCGTAAGCGACAAAACAGTGCTAAGATGCTTTATCGGGCCCCCTATTTATGAGTCGTTTGAAAAGTTTTGCAATATAGATAAGGAAGAAGCAAAGAAAGCTGTAGCCGTCTATAGAGAACGCTATAAAACACTCGGCGTGTACGAATGTACAGCCTATGAGGGAATCGCCGATACATTAAAGATACTGAAGAATAAAGGCTATGTGCTCGGCGTGGCAACCTCGAAGCCTGAGGTGTTTGCAAATAAAATCTTAGAAAAAGAAAAGCTCTCACAGTATTTTGATTGTGTAACAGGTGCAACGCTCGACGGAACACGTGATGCAAAAACACTCGTTATAAAAGAAGCTTTAAAGAGAATGAATATCAAAAGTGACGAGCTTGACTCTGTCTTGATGATAGGTGACAGACTCCACGATATAATCGGCGCAAAGGAGTGTGGCATAGACTGTATGGGCGTTCGCTACGGATTTGCTAAGGAAGGCGAGCTCACACAGTATGGCGCCAATATCATCGTCGATACAACAAAGGAAATTGCTATAATGCTTGATTAAAAGGAGTAATAGTATGCTTTACGAAAGATGCAGGAAAATTCTTTTAGAAAATATCATTCCGTTCTGGTCAAAGCTTGAGGATAAGGAAAATGGTGGATTTTACGGCTTTATGGATTTTGACTTAAATCTCGATAAAAAAGCCGATAAGGGCGTTATATTACATAACAGAATCCTCTGGTTCTATTCTATGTGCTATAAGCTTGTAGGTGGCCAGGAGAATAAACGCCTCGCAATGCACGCCTATGAGTTCGTCAAGAATAATTGTATCGACTATGAAATGGGTGGCGTGTATTGGTCGCTCGATTATAAGGGTAATCCAAAGGATACAATGAAGCACACATATAACTGCGCATTCGCTATCTATGCCCTCTCTGCCTATTATAACAGCATAGGCGACGTCGAGGCGCTGGAACTCGCAAGAAAGCTCTTTAACGATGTGGAAGGCAATGTCCTTGACGATTACGGATATGGAGAAGCCTTCTCTCGTGAATGGAGTGCTATCGCTAACGATGCACTTTCTGAAAACGGAATTATGGCAGATAAGACAATGAATGCTATCTTGCACCTTATCGAAGCCTATACCGAACTCTATAAGGCAAGCCCCGATGAGAAGGTTGCCGATAGACTTAAGTTCCTGCTCTCACAGATGAGCGAAATTGTCTATAATAAAGAAACCGACGCACTCAGAGTGTTCTTCAATACAAAACTTGAGCCAATCGGCAATGTGCATTCGTATGGCCACGATATCGAGGCAAGCTGGCTTTGTGACCTCGCGTGCGAGACACTCGGCGATAATGAGCTTAAAGAAAAGTTTGCTGAAATCGACCTTAGAATTTGTAGGAATATCGAGAAGCTCGCATTCCACGGTGGAGCACTCTATAACGAAAGCGACAAGGGAGTAGTCGATAAAAAACGTGTCTGGTGGGTCCAGGCAGAAGCCGTTGTCGGATATTATAACGCCTACGAGCATAGCAGCGATGAGCATTTTATCACAATATGCGATACCGTCTTGGACTATATCGAAAATGTAACAACCGATAAACGCTGTGGCGAATGGTTCTCAGAGGTTAGCTTTGAGGGCGTTCCCGATAGAAATAAAGAAATGGTCGGTCCATGGAAGTGCCCGTACCATAACGGCAGAATGTGTCTTGAGATTATTCGTAGAATGGGATAAGCTAGCTTGAAAGGAGTAAGTATTATGAAGTTCAATAAGCTTTTGTCATTGTTATTATCAGCAGTATTTTGTCTTACAATGCTTACAGCCTGCGATTCAGCAGACAGTAGTACAGCAGCTTCTTCACAGACCGAGAATAGCAGTAGCATTTCTCCCGGCGATACATTACAAGAAATCCGTGATATTCCATCATCCGAGCTTGTCAAGGAAATGAAAACCGGCTGGAATCTCGGTAATACAATGGATGCAACCGGCAATCCATCTGTCGGTGCAGAAACTCAATGGCAACCAACCCTTACATCTATACAGCTTATAACTTTCCTTAAGGATAGTGGCTTCAATGTGCTCCGTGTCCCTGTAAGCTGGGGCGAGCATATGGACGAGAACTATAAGGTCGACGAGGCATGGATGAACAGAGTCCGTGAGATTGTCGATTACGGTATAGCAAACGATATGTTCGTTATCTTAAACACTCACCACGAGGAATGGTACTTCCCATCAGAAGAAAATAAAGCCCAGGATTTAGAGCAGCTCAAAGCACTCTGGGGCCAGATTGCCGAGGAGTTTAAAAACTATGACGAGCACCTTATATTCGAAGGACTGAATGAGCCAAGACAAAGAGGTACAGCTAACGAGTGGAACGGTGGTAACGACGAGGGCAGAAGAATCGTAAATGAGTACGCAAAGGCATTCTATGAAACTGTCAGAAACAGTGGAGGTAATAACGCTAAGCGCCACCTTATGATTACAGGCTATGCTGCTTCTTCAAACAGAATCACTATGAGCCAAATCTGGCTTCCTGAAAACGACGATAAAGTAATCGTCTCTGTCCACGCTTATCTGCCTTATTCGTTTGCTCTTGATACAAAGGGAACAGATGTCTTTGATGATACAAATAAGGGCGAAATCGATAACCTCTTTATTAATCTCTATGACATCTTTACAAGTAAGGGTATACCTGTTATTATAGGCGAGTACGGTAGCGTTAATAAGCAAAATCTCGAGGAAAGAATCGAGTGCGTTACATACTATCTCGAAAAGGCTAAGGAGCAAAATATCCCTTGTATATGGTGGGATAATAACGCCGTAGTCGGTGCAGGCGAAAACTTCGGTATAGTAACAAGAGATTTCCCTTGCGAGTTTAGATTCGTCGGACTTATTGAAGCTATTATGGCTGTGTACGAGGATTAGTAAAATGCGTTTTAAGTATTGTCAGCAGTGTGGAAAAGAGCTTACACTCCGAGAAATCGGCGACGAAGGAATGATACCATATTGCGAAAGCTGTCAAAGACCATGGTTTGATGTGTTTTCAACATGCATTATATGCCTGCTGTGGGCAGACGAAAACACCTTCGCCCTGCTAAAACAGGATTACCTCAGCCGTGGGCACTACGTCTGCGTGTCAGGGTATGTAAAGCCCGGCGAAACTGCCGAGCAAGCAGCAATCCGTGAGGTCAAGGAAGAAGTCGGGCTCGACGCTATCAGAGCCGATTACCTCGGTAGCTGGTTCTATGATAAACGTGACCAGCTTATGCTTGGCTTTGCCGTCAAGATTCCAAAAGAGGAGTTTAAGCTGTCGTGTGAGGTCGATGATGCGCAGTGGTTTGACTTGCAAGGCGCAATAAAAGCTACCGAAGGTGCTAGAATATGCCAAAAGCTCATAAACGCCTTTCAGGAAAAAATAAAGTAACGACAAGCACGCAAGCTGTAATAGCGAGCGTGCTTTCTTATTTGCACCTGTGTATGCAAATTTATTCAAAAAACACTTGACATTGTACTCCCTATGTGATATAATTATAAAGCTTTATGAATGAGCATAGCTACGGAGAAGTCGCCTAGCCCGGTTTATGGCGCACGACTGGAACTCGTGTATACCCGAAAGGTATCGAGGGTTCGAATCCCTCCTTCTCCGCCACAAAAAAGCACCACCCTCTAAGGTGGTGCTTTTTTGTGGAGAAGTAAGAGTAAGCAGAAGCGTCGGCAAAATTCATTTTGCACGAGGGCGAGTTTTGAAAAAACTCGGTGCGATGAAGTAATCGAAGATTGCAAATCGCTACGAATCACCTCCTTCTCCTTGCTCTAGGTGGTGCTTTTTGGGGAGAAGTAAGAGTAAGCAGAAGCGTCGGCAAAAGTCATTTTGCACGAGGGCGAGTTCTGTATCTATACTGTATCCCGTTCCATTTTTATATCCTAAACTTAACAATTCCTCTTTTTGAAGGTGATTTTTTGAAAGCTTTAAGATTTCTAAAGAAAAATATAGTGCTCGTTATCGCTGCGCTCGCAGCAGCGATAACCTCTTTTATCGTGCCACCTGATAAGAAATACCTGTCCTATTTTGACTATAAAACTCTCGTGTGCCTCTTTATAACTCTCGCAGTAGTCTGTGCACTGAGAAATATCAAGTTTTTCACTATCGTCGCAAGAAAGCTCGTTACCTTTTCGGGTAACCTTAGAAGCCTGTTTCTTATGCTCATAACAATCACATTCTTAGGCTCAATGCTTATCGCTAACGATATGGCACTTATAACCTTCCTGCCACTCGGATATTTTGCGCTGTCTGTAGCAAAGCAGGAAAAATATATGGCGTACCTCTTTATTCTTCAAAACATCTCAGCAAACCTAGGTGGTATGCTCACACCGTTTGGCAATCCGCAAAACCTGTACCTCTATTCGTATTTCGAAATTCCTACTGCCCGATTTTGCAGGATAATGCTACCACCGTTTCTCCTCGCAATCGCATTGCTTGCAGGTGCCTGCTACCTTGTAAAGCCACATAAAATCAATGTTACAGAAAGCTTTGGAGAAAAACTAAACCTCAAAAAGACAGCACTCTATCTTGTCCTCTTTTTGCTTTCAATCCTCGTCGTGTTCAGAGTAATTCCATTCTGGCTCGGACTTGCTATCGTTCCCGTAGTTATTCTTTTTGCCGATAGGGAAGCTTTGCTTATGGTTGATTATCCGCTACTCTTTACATTCGTCTTCTTTTTCATCTTTGCAGGGAATTTAGCAAGAATAGATGCCGTGAATTCGCTTTTTTCAATGCTTCTTAAGAAGGATTCGCTTATCTTTACCGTGCTGTCCTGCCAGTTTATGAGTAACGTTCCTACAGCTATCCTGTTTTCTCACTTCACTTTAGATTATGTCCCACTATTGCTCGGCGTCAATATCGGAGGAACAGGTACCCTCATAGCATCACTAGCAAGCCTTATAACCTTTAGCGAGTACAGTATACTGTATCCTAAAAAGAAGCTGCATTATTTGGGCTTGTTTACCCTTATCAATTTAATCTTCCTTGCAGTAATGACATTTGCAGCAAGATTTGTCTTCTTGTAAATTGACAATGTATGTCAATTAGTGTATAATAATTAGGATTGTGATTTTAATTTAGGAGTGACTTTAATGGAAGAAAAGAAAAGCACTGCAAAGTCAGGCTTTAGCTCGAAAATAGGCTTTATTCTCGCAGCAGCCGGCTCAGCAGTAGGACTCGGCAATATATGGCGATTCCCGTACCTCGCCGCAAAATACGGTGGCGGACTGTTCCTCATAGTATACCTTATCTTTGCAGTTACCTTCGGCTTTACGCTTATGCTTACAGAAATTGCAATAGGCAGAAAAACCGGTAAAAGCGTTATCGGTGCCTATAAGTCAATAAATAAAAAGTTTGCACCACTCGGCTGGATCGCAGCTTTAGTCCCTGCAATTATCCTGCCGTACTATTGCGTAATCGGTGGCTGGGTGTTTAAGTACCTTACCGTGTTTGTTACAGGCAACGGCAGTACAGCAGCAGGCGATGGTTCATTTTTCACAAACTTTATCGGCCACGCAGGACAGCCAACAGTGTTCTTCTTTGCATTCGTTGCACTTACAGCCTTTGTAGTAATGCTCGGCGTGCAGAAGGGTATCGAAAAGGTCAGCAAGTTTATGATGCCATTGCTCGTAGTTCTTACAATCGGCATCGCAATCTATACTCTGACACTCGACGGTGCAATGGATGGACTCAAGTATTATATCCTCCCTGACTTTGACGGAATGACTGTGTCAAAGCTCCTCAAAACTATCGCAGCCGCTGTCGGACAGCTCTTCTATTCAATGTCGCTTGCAATGGGTATTATGATTACATACGGCTCTTATATGAGAAAGGAAGACTCCCTCGAGCAGTCTGTCCGTCATATCGAGATTTTCGATACAGCAATCGCATTTTTAGCAGGCCTTATAATCGTTCCGTCTGTCTTTGTATTCTCAGGTGGCGACCCGAATGCCCTCAAGGCAGGTCCAAGCCTTATGTTCATAACCCTGCCTAACGTTTTCGATTCAATGGCAGGTGGTCAGATTATAGGAACAGTATTCTTCCTGCTTGTCGCACTCGCAGCGCTGACATCCTCTATCTCACTTATGGAAACTGTAGTTTCTATTATTTGCGAGAAGCTTAAAATTCGTAGAACTATCTGCTGCGTCGCAGTAATTGTTCTCTGCGTGCTCGTTGGAATGCTCTCAGTATTCGGTTATAGCATCTGGGATACAGTTACAATCTTCGGTTATCAGTTCCTAGACTTCTTTGACTTTATAAGCAATAATATTATGATGCCGATTGTCGCACTCCTTACTTGCATCCTTATTTCCTACGTTGTCGGAACAAAGTATGTCGAGGATGAGGTAACACTCGGTCAGCAGAGATTTAAGTCCAAGGCGCTTTTCAATGTAATGATAAAATATATATGTCCAATCTGTATGGTGATAATTCTGGTAACACCATTCGTGACTGAAATCTAGCATAAATTTAAGGCTGAACAGTATTTGCTGTCCAGCCTTTTAGTTTTTGTGAACGCCCGATTCGAGCTTTCTTAGGATTTTTACAGTAGGAACTATAAGTAAACCTGCCACAAGATTTCCTCCCGCGTGAACTAAGTCCCAAGGTAACCCCGCAACAATCCACCTTATAGTGTTCTCAAAGCTCAACCCGAACATTATAGCCTGCGCAGGTGCGTAAAGTGTACCAAACGCAAGTCCGTGTAGGGAACAAAGTAGGGGATAAACAAAGACGCCCACCTTGTAGCTTAGCTTTTTTGGTAAAAGCATAGTGATGCCCCATAGCACAGCCCAAATGTATAAGTACGGTACCCACCATAAATTGAAGCCGGCGTATAAGCCGTTTAAGAATACAAAAATGTAAATCGGAATAAGAGCCTTGAACCTGTATACAACAGTGTACGATATAATGAGCATACCTAGTAAATGTACATTCGGTAGTCCCTCTGTAAGAAGCTTTGAGATAAACATAAAGCTTCCCAGCAGAGAAAAGATAACAAGCTCTCTTGTCTTAATAGCCTTGTTTTTCATTATTCAACCTTAAAAGCATATGTGGAAGTTTCTACAATGTCGGTAGAATCAACGCCACTCATAGCGTATTCGCCGTCAATATAAAAAGCCCAGTACTTGCCATCATCGTCAAAGTCAACTGTCTCACCGTTTACCGTCTTTACATAAATACCTAAGTCAGAATCGTCACCGGCAATAAGTCCCAGCTCTATAAGTGCCGCACCAACAGTCTTTTCGTTCGTGTTTATAATAAATGTGGTGAGCTTGCCGTCACTGCCTGTAACTTCGAATTGAAAGCTCGTATCTCCCTCACCAAGTACAGTTGCAGTCGGCTTAGTGCCAGACGAATCAGCCACAGAAGCTTCAGAAGTCGCCTTAGATGAGCTGTCATCACTACTGCAGGCTGTAAAGCAAAGCATAGCTGCTAGTGTAAAAAGCAGAGCGAATAGTTTCTTATACATAATTAATCACTTCCTCATAGTAGCATTATACAACATTTTTCGTACCCTTTCAAGTGTTTTAGAAGGCAGTTGCTTTTAATCTACGAATGTGATAAAATCTAATTGTATCAATTAACGGAGATGAAATATATGTCACAAAATTTTTTACCTATCGCATATATAAGAACCGATTTTAATGATAAGTTCGGAATACCAAGACAAAGCGGCAGAGTAAAGGAACTGCAGGGTACTATCATCTTTGAACCCCAGTTCAGAAATCCTGAAGCAATCCGAGAAATCGAAGGCTTTTCACATCTGTGGCTGATTTTTGATTTTTCACTCTCTCATAAAAGCGAGTGGTCACCAACAGTTCGCCCACCAAGACTCGGTGGTAATAAGCGTGTCGGAGTTTTCGCCAGCCGTTCACCCTTTAGACCTAACCCTATAGGCCTTTCCTGCGTCAAGCTCGAAAGAGTAGAGTATAGCGAAAAATATGGCAATATGCTTGTAGTGTCGGGCGTCGACCTGCTCGATAATACCCCAATATACGATATAAAGCCGTATCTTCCCTTTGCCGATTGTATTGAAGATGCCAAGGGTGGCTACGCAGAGGAGTTTTGGGATTATAAGCTGAATGTAAGCTTCCCCGAGGAGCTTTTGAATAGTATCCCGATAGAGAAAAGACAAGCACTCATAAACTGCCTCGCCGAAGACCCTCGCCCTTCTTATCAGGATGATAGCGATAGAGTCTATAGTATGAGCTTTGCAGGGTATGATGTTCATTTTAAGGTTACAGATAATATTCTTTGCGTTTTTGATGTAGAAAAACTGTGACGAGAGCTGAGTATTTTCCGTCAATATTGGTGAAGGGAAAAGGAGGCGAAAGGCTATGGAGGATAAGGATATCATAAAGCTCTTTTTTGATAGAGATGAAAAAGCGCTAGAGTATGCTGATGAAAAGTACGGTACCTACTGTCGCAGCATCTCCAGCTCTATACTCGGCACAAATGAGGATGCAGAGGAATGTATGAGTGACACGCTTTTAAAGGCTTGGAACAGTATCCCACCTGAAGAGCCTAAAAGCCTAAAAGCGTATCTTGGCAGGATTATAAGGAATATATCTCTCGATAGGTATGATTCTAAGAACGCACAAAAACGTGGTAGTGGCGAGTTGCCTGTTATCTACGACGAGCTAAGCGAGTGTATCGCAGGTAGCGAGAGCGTTATCGAAAAACTCGAACTTAGTGCAATTACCGAGGCTATAAATCTTTTCTTAGAAAAGCAAAAGCCTGGGCTAAGAAGACTTTTTGTAAAAAGATATTGGCTGTCGCATAGCATCAAGGAGATTGCCAAGGCAGAAGATACGTCCGAAAGCTACGTTAAAATGTCCCTTCATAGATTAAGGAAAAAGCTACAAGACTTTCTTTCAAAAGAAGGTTGGCTGTGATTTTAAGAAGGAGTGATAGCTATGACAAATGAAAAAAAGCTTATGCAAGCTATCGGCAATATTGACGATAAATTTATCTTAGAAGCTACGCAGGAGAAGAGCATCAAGAAGAATAAAGGCTATCTTAAGTGGGTAGCCCTGGCAGCATGCCTATGCCTGTGCGTAGGTGGAGTTGCCCTCGCATTGACTCTCGGTCGCGATAAGCCAAAGACAGACGATGTGCCTTGGCAGACAAAGTATGTAAACGTCGGCTATGAGCAGTCTACCGGTGATAACGCCTATATAAAAAGGTGGGATGAAAGAACAATCGACGAGCAGTATCTTGAAGCAAAGCTTTTAGACAGCACATATTCATCAGCTTGCCATAGCATAGAAAAGTCTGAGCTTGGGCAAATACTTTCCACAGCTGAGCTTACAGGCTATGATGAGTACGAGGAAAAGAGCTACGCTCTTACTGCCCCTGCCTATGAAATAAAGGGTATAAGCCCCGAATGTGCCGTAGCAGTCGAGCTTAAGGATAATAGCTTCTATGTGTATCGCAATTCTAATTATGTGCCTGAGTCAGTAGGCGACTTTATAGAAGACTTGTCGCTTTATGATAATATAGTTATCGGTGGTGCAAGCTTTACCTGGTATGACGAGAAAAACGATAAGTACGAAACCGTAGTTTTTGAGGAAAGCATAGATAAGGACAAGGTCTTTGAAATGCTTCTTTCCGATAAGGATGTAAAGCCTATCGAAAACTTCCACGAATTCGGCTTCGATGGCGAGATTTTCCTTAGCATCAGCATCCCAAAGCTTGGCTATAACAATATAGCACTCGGTGTTAATTCCAAGGGCTGTGTAGTAACAAATATCCTCGATACAGGAAAAGCCTTCTATATAGGCGAGGATAAAACCAAGACGTTCTCCGACTATGTTAAGGATAACTATGAAGGCTTTATCATAGTATACGAAAGCCCTAACGATAATGTCGATTATTCAAACGATTCCTCATCATCGGTAGCTTCAACCGTAGTTACAACCTCTAAGCCACAAAATCCATAGTATAGCATAGAAAAGTCCACCTCTGATTAGTTTCAGAGGTGGACTGCTTTTACTTGTCGCAAATTTCTTTTATCCAACCGGTAACGCCACTACTTAGCCTTTCATCAGCAGGTGTGCCGTCATCAAAAATAAGGTTGTGCTGAACCCAGTTTATCATGCAGTGCTGTCCCATCTCTATGCCATAGAATACAGAAGAAACTCCACCGTCGCCGTTGTATACCCATTCAGGGAAGAAGCAAATGCAGTTTTCTAAAGATAAAAGCTTCTCAATGCGTGGCTCAATACTTTCTTCAAAAGGTGCCAGCTCATCGTGCCTGCCGTGTGCAATGATAAGCTCTGTTCCACTTGCAATAACCTTGTCAAGCGACTCATCGCTCGGAATGTAGCCTGATGAAATAGGAATAGCCCCGTCAAAGTATCCGATGTATTCCTCAAGAAGTTGCCAAGTGCAGCTACCACCTGCAGAAGCTCCCATAACGAACTTTTTGCCAATGTTCTTTTCGTTGTCTTTGCAAACCTTGTCGCAAATATCCTTTAAAGGCTTAGAGTGTGCCTTACTCCATGTACCGATAATTGTTCCGTCAGGTAATCTTTCCTCGTTGCAAAGTGGAACAATAAGGAACGCACCACCCATCTGCTCCTGGTACTTCTTAGAAGCATACTGCTCTGCACCACAGCACATTATACAGCCCTCCTCCATAAGAGAGTTGCTCATGCCGTGTAGCCATATCAGTACAGGATACTTTTTGTCAGGGTCTGCACCATGCTTTATAGGGTTATATACATAGTATCTTATGTCGCCGGTTTCTTCGCAAGGCATAATGTATTTGTCGAAAAGGTCAAAGTATATCTTGCTTGTGTAAGTGTTCGAATAGCTTATAAATTCGCCATCTTTAAGAAATTCTGCCCACTGCGGAACAGTACTCTTGTCCTGCTCTAGATTTTTAAAATTAGGTAATGTCGCCATATAAATTCCTCTTTTAAAATTGTCCCAAGCCGTGATGAGCAAGGGACAATTTATCACTATAGTCCGTTAGGGTTGTTCTTTGTGAAGTTCCAGCCGTCAGCACACATATCCTCAATGCCGTACTGAGCTTCCCAGCCGAATAGCTCCTTTGCCTTGCTTGGCTGTGCATAGCACCAAGCAATATCGCCTGCACGTCTTGGCTTGATAACGTAAGGAAGTTCCTTTCCGCAAGCCTTCTCGAATGCGTGTAAAACATCAAGAACGCTCGAGCCCTTACCTGTACCAAGATTTACAGCCTGAGCACCCTTGTTTTCCATAACATACTTAACAGCACAAAGGTGTCCCTTTGCAAGGTCAACAACGTGAATGTAGTCTCTTACGCCGGTTCCGTCAGGTGTGTCGTAATCATCACCGAATACGCCAAGTGCCTCAAGCTTTCCAACAGCAACCTGCGCAATGTATGGGAACAGATTGTTAGGAATACCGTTAGGGTCTTCACCGATAAGTCCGCTCTTGTGTGCACCGATAGGGTTGAAGTAACGCAGAAGTGCTACACTCCACTCACCGTCTGATACACAAAGGTCTTTGAGAATCTGCTCAATCATAACCTTGGTGTAGCCGTAAGGATTTGTCGAGGAGTTTGTCGGCATATCTTCATTATACGGAACAGGATTGTTTACACCGTATACAGTAGCAGAGGATGAGAATACTATCTTCTTTACATTGTGGCTCTTCATAGCCTCGAGAAGCATAAGTGTGCCGGTAATGTTGTTGTGGTAGTATTCAAGCGGCATTCTTACCGATTCACCAACAGCCTTAAGACCTGCAAAGTGAATAACAGCCTCAATGTCGCTGTTCTCGTCAAAGATTTTGTTCATAGCTTCAAGACTGAGAATGTCAGCCTCGTAGAACTTAAAATCCTTTCCGGTAATCTTCTTGATTCGGTTGAGTGCCTCAGGCTTTGAATTTGAGAAGTTGTCTACAATAATAATGTCGTAGCCGGCCTCCAGAAGCTCAACGCAGGTGTGACTTCCGATAAAGCCTGCGCCACCCGTAACTAATATTTTGCTCATCATTGATAAGCTCCCTTCATATAAATCTCTAAGAAGTATTATACCATATAGTTTAGCTTTTTTCAAGCAAAAAAACAGACGGGAGATTTCCCGCCTGCTTTGAAATGCACACAACTATTTTGTCATAGATGCGATAACGTCGTTGATTTGCTTTAATTCCTCGTCAACTATATTAGAATATGACGAACGTAGTTCAGCCCAGGTGTATTGCTTGCCGTCAGCATCTGTCTTTGTAACATATTCGTAGAGCTTTCTTGTTACACAAGCACCCGAGTCGTCAGTAGCAGAATTGTCATCAGAAAGAAGTGCAGATATGCCGTAAGCATAGTCGAATACCTGGTCGTATTCGCTTGAAGATGTTACCTGAAGAACATCGTACATTTCTTCTGTCCACTGTGGGTTGTCAATAAGGAACTTCTGCTTTCCTGCTTCCTTGTAATCTTCATTGGTAACAGCAATGTGAGCACATTCAAACCATGTCTTTACAGCTACATCCTTTTCAGAACCTGCAACCCACATGTAAGCTGTCATATCCGAAGTGGTAACCTTAGCGTTTGTGCTAGGGTCAGCAGGGATAGGAACAACAGCCCAGTTGTCACCCTCTGAAGGACCGTTGGCACCTGTGAGCGCCCAAGGTCCCATAACGTAGAATAAAATATTATCCATCGAGCCAAAGCATGTTTTAGCGTTGCTTACCCAGTCAGCGTATACAAGACCATCCTTTGTGAGATTGTATATAAAGGTTTCAGCTTTTTCAATCTTAGGGTTCATAAGGTTGCTCGTGAAAATGCCATCCTCGTAGTTGACAAGAGTTTCACCGGTCTGCTGAATTATCTGTGGAGCAAACCAGCCTGCAACACCATAACGTGTAACATCCTGAGGAGCATTGGCAACATAGTCATCCATTATTTCTCTCCAGGAATCCCAGTTCCATTCGCCCTTTAGGTACAGCTCGTAAGGGTCTTCAAGACCTTCGTCGTCAATAACCTCCTGGTCGTACATCATAAGAACACCGGTAGAGTAGGAGATAGGCGCAACATAATGCTCGCCATTGAGAACGAATTTGTCAGCACCGGCCTTGACGTCACTCCATAAATCAGAATCAAAGTCTACAATAGAGTCAATCGGCTGATACATATTCTTTGTTACCTGACAAGGGAAAGCCATCCATTCATACTTGAATATGTCAGGTATATCTGTATTTGAAGTAATCGCAGCAGCAAGCTTTTCGAACTTGCCCGAGTCAGTAACTCTTATCCATTCAACCTTGCCACCCTTTTCTGTGAACAAGGACATCTCAACAGAAGTCTCGTTGTCACCGCTAGGGTTTAGGTCGTATGTGCCCATCCACTTGATTGTACGGTCCTCTTCAGAAAGACTTTCCATTGTCTCAATAAGCTCTGTGTCAGGGACTTCAACCTGGTCAACGTGACTTGATGATGACGAATCATCCTTGCCACAAGATACAAGTGCCGTGAGCGTGCTAAGCGCAAGTGCTAAAGCGAGGATTCTCTTGTATATTTTCATAATTATCCCTCCATTTATAGTCGTAGAATATAAACTAAAAAAATAGGCGAATATTCTAATATAAAATACCTCTCTAAATTTATTATAAATTATATTTCAAAACTCGTCAAGTATCATATCAAACAAACAAATACGCCAAAATTGTGCGTTTTGTATAATTGATTTATTATTCTTATAATAATGAGAATTTTAGTGCATTAAATTACCCGACAATTACTAAGATATAAAAATCATTTAATAAAATTATATAACCGTAGATTTGTTTAGGAAAATTCACTTGAAATTATTTAAAATAGATGTTATAATAAGCCTAAGCTTTAGAGATAACATAAAATGATATTATGAAAGGAATTGCTATGCCAAAGTATTTGTATGAAACGCATTGCCATACAAAGCCCGCAAGCCACTGCGCCGGCGTAACAGGTAGCGAGCTTGCTGACGAATATAAATCAAAGGGCTATGACGGTATTATGATTACTGACCACTTCTTTAACGGTAATACAGGTATCGACAGAACACTCCCTTGGGCAGAAAAAGTCGAGCAGTTTTGTATCGGCTATGAATCAGCTAAAAAACGTGGGGACGAAATCGGCTTGACAGTCTTTTTCGGCTTTGAGTATAATAGGGGTGGCTCGGAATTTTTAATATATGGGCTCGATAAGAATTGGCTCTTACAGCACGAAGAGATTATGAATCTTAGAATCAGCGAGCTCTATAAGCTCGTGCGTGATAGTGGGGGAGCTATGGTGCAAGCACATCCGTTTAGACAAGCTCCATACCTCGAGAGAATCGCTATCTATCCCGATTATTGTGACGCAATCGAGGCAGTAAACACCTCTAACCCAAAGGATCAAAATGATAACGCCCTGTGGTACGGTAATACTTTTAATCTGTATATGACTTGTGGCTCCGATACCCATTGGCTGGGCAGAGATAACCTCGGTGGAATATGTACCGAAAGAAAACTCGAAAGAGTAGAGGACTATGTGGCACTCATAAGGAATAAAGAACCGATAGAATTCTACCAAATGGAACATGATAATTGTGGAAAGTAGATGAATTTAAATAGCTAAACCCTTGCTTTGTTTGTAGTAATATACGAAATGTTTTAGCCATTTAAAGCAAAACATTGACAAGCGATAGTGATGGTGGTATTATAATCACAGAAAAAGCTGTGACGAAGACGGCAGAGCATTACGAATTTTCAGAGAGTCCACGCTTGGTGTGAGTGGATATTACGCATGTTCAATTGCCTATCTCTTCTGAGCCGAACACCGAAACCCGTAAGGGCGGTAGGCTGTTACGTAGACGCTGCGTTAAAGCAAAGGACTTGTTAGAGTCTGTGAGTGGCACTATTAGTGCAATTTGAGTGGTACCGCGGGAATTTCTCGTCTCAAAGCAAAGTAATTGCTTTGGGGCGTTTTTTGTTGCACCAAGTCCCAAAAGCACAGCATGTAGGTGCATATATTATTTCGGCTTATAGCCGTGAATGGAGGCAGATTTTATGGATAAGAAAATCAAAGAAATCGCACAGCGAGTCAAGGAGCTTCGTGAAATTGAAGGTCTCTCACCTTCACAGATGGCTGATAAGATTGGCATTACCGAGCAGGAATATACTCAGCTCGAGGGTGGTAAGACTGACTTTACCTTTACATTTATCTATAAGTGTGCAAAGGTATGCGGAGTAGATATCGTTGATATTTTGAAGGGCCATTCTCCAAGCCTCTCTGCTTATCAGGTCAACAGAAAGGGCGAAGGCCTCGAAATCGCCAGAAGAAAGGGCTTTAAGTACTTTAACCTCGCTTCTAACTTTAAGAACCGTGTCTGCGAACCATTTAAGGTTTATATGCCATATTCCGAGGCAGAGCAGAATGAAGAAATCCATACCAATACCCATAAGGGACAGGAAATGGATATCGTGCTCAAGGGTACAATGAGAGTTAGACTCGGCGACCACTATGAAGAGCTCTCCGAGGGCGACTCAATCTACTACGATTCACTTATCCCTCACGGTATGATTGCTACTTCCGAAGAAGGCTGCGAAATGTACTCGTTTGTATTTGAAAACGCTTTTGCAGAGTACGAGGAAGAAGAGGAAGCCGTAACAGTAGAAAAGAATAACTATAGCGGAAGCGTTGCAGATAACTTTATCGATACAACCGAGGACGAAAACGGAACAATCCAGTCTATCAGCTTTAAGAATGAGGATAAGTTCAACTTCGGCTTTGACGTTGTCGACGCTATCGCAAAGAAGACTCCTGATAAGCTAGCTATGCTCCACGTTACAAACGATAAGGTGGAAAGACGCTTTACATTCGCAGATATCGCTAAGTATTCTGCAAAGACAGCTAATTACTTTGAATCTCTCGGAATCAAGAAGGGCGATAGAGTAATGCTCGTTCTAAAGCGTCACTATCAGTTCTGGTTCTCAATCATCGCTCTCCATAAGATGGGCGCAATCGTAATCCCAGCTACAAATCAGCTCGTAGCACACGACTTTGACTATCGTTTTAAGGCAGCAGGCGTAAAGGCTATCATCTGTACTGCAGACGGCGATACAGCCCACCAGGCAGAACTCGCAGCCGAAGGTTGCCCTGACCTCAAGGTTAAGGTTATCGCAAACGGCAAGCGTGAAGGCTGGCATAGCTTCGATGAGGAAATGGAGCTTTACAGCGACGTTTACGAAAGAACAGAAGATACAGCCTGCGGTAAGGACCATATGCTTATGTTCTTTACATCAGGTACAACAGGCTATCCAAAGATTGCAGTGCATGACTACAAATACCCACTCGGACACTTTATAACAGCTAGATTCTGGCACTACGTTGACCCTGAAGGACTCCACTTCACAATCTCCGATACAGGCTGGGGTAAGGCTCTCTGGGGTAAGCTCTACGGACAGTGGCTCTGCGAAGGCGCAGTATTTACCTATGACTTCGAGAGATTCCACGCAGAAGACCTCCTCCCAATGTTCAAGAAGTATAATATCACAACCTTCTGTGCTCCTCCAACAATGTATCGCTTCTTTATCAAGGAAGACCTCTCTAAGTATGACCTTTCTTCAATAAAGTATGCTAATACAGCAGGCGAAGCACTTAACCCTGAAGTTTTCTACCAGTTCAAGAAGGCTACAGGCCTTACAATTATGGAAGGCTTCGGCCAGACAGAAACAACCCTCACAATCGGTAACTTCTTTGGTACAACTCCAAAGGTAGGCTCAATGGGTACACCAAGCCCGCTTTATAATATCGACATCGTTAACCCGGACGGCGAGCCTGTAAAGAGTGGCGAAACAGGTGAAATCGTAGTCAGAACAGATAAGGAAATCCCTTGTGGCTTGTTCTGTGGATACTATAACGACGAGGAAAAGACCAAGGCAGTATGGCACGACGGAATGTACCATACAGGCGATACAGCATGGCGCGACGAGGACGGCTACTTCTGGTATGTAGGTAGAGTCGACGACCTCATCAAGTCCTCCGGCTACCGTATCGGCCCATTCGAAATCGAAAGCGTAGTAATGGAGCTTCCTTATGTCTTAGAATGTGCCGTAACAGCCGTTCCTGACCCTGTAAGAGGCCAGGCAGTTAAGGCTACAATCGTTCTCACTAAGGGAACAGAAGGCACAGAAGAGCTCAAGAAGGAAATCCAGCAGTATGTTAAGAAGAACACAGCTCCATATAAGTACCCAAGAGTAGTAGAGTTCAGAGATGAGCTTCCAAAGACTATCAGTGGTAAGATTAAGAGATGTGAAATCAAGTAGTAAACATAAAAGACCAGCTTGAAAGTCGGATAGTCATAAAGAAGTAACTCCCAAAGAGATTTATTCTCTTTGGGAGTTTGTTATTCTGCTCTATAAATTGGAATTTTACACCTTCTTAATCGGATGCCGAATGACCGTTTTCCACTTCTCTGGTGCAACCTTTCTTGCATCAGACAAATAAATCTCATGGTGCAATCTACTTTCACTAAAGTCATTTGCATACCCACTCTGTTCCAAGTAAGCATCCATAAGTGCAACAGTTGCAGGTTCATCGTCAAAGGGACCTGCGTGCATGATTTGAACACAGAGACCCTCATCAATGGTTATAAATTCTGCTGAATAACAATCAAGTTTTTTCTTCTTGCTTGCCGTTACTACCGCCCATTCAAAGTCTGCTTTTGAAACAAAATCTGGCAAACGAATAACCGAAATCCAGTTAAATGTTGACTTATCGGAGTAATCCACCCCATCAACATTGTCTTGCCACCAAAAACCTTCAAGCGGCGGAACAACATACTCAAAGTAACCTTCGATTTTGTAATCTGTTTTATAGCTCATTTTTAATGTGTATGCAACTGCATACAGCACGCTGATTGCTTGCTGGTATGCTCCGCCTTCTTCATTAGGGTTACCCTTACCCCTAACAGCAATATAATTTGCCTTTGGAACATTTACAATCTCTGGTTTGTTCTTCGGCATATAAAATTCTTTATAATCTTTCTTAAAATCAAAAGACATAATAACCTCCAAATTCCGATTTATCGTTCAGATCATTATAACAAAAAGCCTCCGAAAAGTCAATGTCATAACAAACGTAAAGCCACTTTTGACACAAATATCAGAAGTGGCTTTCAATACTTCTATATAACTACTCGTCTAAAGAGCTGGTCTTTTTTGTATATAGTCTGTCTTGATGTTCTGCTAATAACCCAAAACAAAAGCCACCCAATCGGGTGGTCTGTTCTTTGAAATTAAAGGTCAATCTTCTTGCCTTCTGCCTTTCCGTTTACTACGTAATAAGCAGCGTTTTCTTCTGGCTTAACATAAATCTCAATTGACTTGATGATAGCCTTGTTACCGTCAGCCTTGTAAGCAGCTCTAACCTTGTCTGCAATTTCAGCAGTTGAAATCTGCTTTCCGTTAAATTCAACGTAAGCTGTAACCTTTTCTGTAGCCTTCTTTGCAGAAGATACAGCCTTCTTAGCTGTGGAAGTAGCCTTCTTAGCTGTAGAAGCAGCCTTCTTTACAGCTTCGCTCTCCTTAGCCTTGGTGATAGCCTTGCTTGCAGTCTTAGTAACCTTCTTTACAGCTTCACTTTCCTTAGCCTTAGTGATAGCCTTTTCAGCAGTCTTAGCAGCCTTCTTAGCTGTCTCAGTAATCTTCTTTGTTGCCATATTCTTTTTTCTCCTTTATTATGCCTTGGAAATAGTATCCTTCAAAGCCTTGCTTGGCTTGAATGCAGGAACCTTCTTAGCCTTTACAGTAACCTTAGTCTTGGTTACAGGATTGTATGCTTCCTTCTTAGCTCTCTCTCTTGTCTCAAAAATACCAAAGCCAGCGATAGAAACCTTCTCGTCTGCAAGAAGAGAATTTGTAACAGATTCAGTAAATGCCTTGAGGAACTGCTCTGTCTGATTCTTCTTAAAGCCTGTCTTTTCTGAGATTGCGTTGATAAGTTCAACCTTGTTCATTACGTTATTCCTCCCATTAAGTTTTATTATCTGTGATTATAGCCCAAAAATCGCACTTTGTCAAACATTTCACCCCATTTTTTCAAATGAGAAATAAAATTTCGTATGATTACATAAACGAAAAGCTTTAAAATTATAGCTTAATTGGTGAATACAACGCAAATATACAAAACAAAAAGGCTTCTTGCATATAGCAAAAAGCCTTAATTTGCGTCTTTTCGATTACTTGTCGATTTCTTCAACAGCTTCGTCAACCTTGTCAAGAGCCTCTTCAGCAGTCTCAGCTACTTCTTCAGCAGCGTCTTCGATTACTTCACAGTCCTCGCATTCGCAGCAGCAGCAATCGTCATCGAATTCCTCGTAGTCGTACTCTTCCATTTCCTTGCGCTTCTTGAGTGTGTAAATAGCAGCAGCAGCGCCGGCAACAGCAGCAAGACCTACGAATACCTTAAATCCCTTGCCCATTGTAAACATCTCCTTAACTATTTATTGGGTTAAAAATATTATAACATAGTAGTTTATAAATTTCAAGCTTTTAAAACAAATTTTTTGTTTTTACATATTTCCCGTAAGATGCATAATAATGCTAATCGCCGCAATCGGTGCAGTCTCGCATCTTAGTATTCTGCTACCGAGCCCGATAGGAATAATACCATTGTCAGAACAAAGCCTTGCCTCAGCTTCTTCAAAGCCACCCTCACTACCGATAAATACCCCGATAGTTTCAAAGTCGCCGCCTGATATAGCCTCGGATAAGCTTTTGCCACCCTTCTCGTAGCAGATAAGAGATATGTCCTGTGCCTTGAGCTCCTCAATAGCCTCGCTAATATCTACGATAGGCGAAATCTCAGGAACAAGCCCACGCCCCGACTGCTTCGCGGCCTCGAGCGCAATCTTTGTGAGCCTTTCACGCTTTTTTTCAAAGCTTTTAGCGTCAGGCCTCGATACGCATCTCTTAGTCAGTACAGGAACAATTCTGTGTGCACCAAGCTCGGTTGCCTTTTGAACAATAAATTCCAGCTTGTCAAGCTTTGGCATTGCCTGGTATAGCGTAAGCTTTACGCTGGGCTCTGCAAGCGTCTTTCTCGACGATGCAATATCGCAAACTACCTCGCTGTCAGAAATAGTGCGAATAGTCGATATATATTCTATACCGTTTTTGCATAGAATAATCTCGTCGCCAAGCCTCATTCTCAGCGAGCGACCAATGTGCACAGCATCAGCACCCTTTATTATTCCCACGTCTTGCGTTATGTCATCTGTAAAAAATCTAGGCAAAATAATCAGTCCTTGTTTTAAGTCTGATTCTATTATATAGTATAATCTTATCTTTTTCAAGTGCAATTATCCAGTACGGAATATATTGCTTTTGCAGTTTGCACAAAAGTATTTGTTGCGTGTGTGTTAAGTTTATAGAAAAAGATTTTATAGCACTATTGACAACGTCGGTAAAAGGTGGTATTATATATTTAGCACTCAAAGAGCAAGAGTGCTAACACTAAAGACCTTCAAGTGCTAAAGTGAATTTTTTGGAAGGAGGGCATTTCCTGATAAAAGGGAATAAAGGCTATTATGGATGATAGAAAGCTTCGTATCCTCACAGCAGTTATCGACGAATACATTTTAACAGGCGAGCCTGTCGGTTCTAAAAGTATAATGGATAGAGTAAAAGCTTCTTCTGCTACTATCCGTAACGAGATGGCAGAGCTTGAAAAACAAGGCTACCTCGAGCAGCCACATACCTCAGCAGGCAGAGTTCCGACATATCTGGGCTATAGACTCTATGTAGACAGCCTGCTTGAAACCAACCCTCTTTCAGAAAGCGAAATCGAGCTTATGAATTCTATGCTCCCCGACGAGGATGCCTCAGAGGAGGAGATTGTAAATTCTGCCTCGCATGCACTTGCAGAGCTTACAAAATGTGCAACAGTAGTTGCCAACGCTACACCAAAGTTTTCAGTTATTTCAAAGGTCGAGGTTATCCCAACCGGCAAGAGAATGTACGTTATCCTTATGATAACTTCTACAGGCTCTATAAAGAATAAGGTCTGTAGGCTTGAATTTGACCTTACAAACGAACAGCTCGCATATTTCTCAAGCTTTATGCAGGAGAATTTAGAGGGAATAGAAGTCGAGTCGCTCTCCGATGAACTATTAGAAAAGCTCGAAACTGCACTCGGCACATATATGGTAACCCTCTCGCCACTCGTAAGCGAGATTATGAAAATGTCCAGAGAAATCTCAGCACAGGAGGTCTCCTTCAACGGCGAGCTGAATCTGCTCACCTGCGATGCGTTTGATAAAAACGAGATTATGTCCTTCTTTGACCATAAGAAAGAGCTTGCCGAGTTTATGAGCAGCTCATTCAGTGGGCTCAATGTTATGTTCTCTAACGAAAGAGATGGCTTTGTAATAAGCAATTCCAGCCTTATTACTTCATCCTTCTCTAAAGGTGGCAGACAGGCAGGCACACTCGGTCTGCTGGGTCCAATGAGAATTGACTACGCTAAATATATCCCGTATCTCGAGTATTTTACAGACAGAATTACTCAAATGCTGTCAAAGCAGGATGACGAGGATAACTAAATACATTAAGGAGCAATTACAATGAGTAATGAAAAAGAGCTTTTAGAAGAAGAGCTAGAAGCAACCGAAGAAGTCGTAGCTACCGAAGAAGTAGCCGAGACACAGCCGGAAGAAAAATCCAATGAGCAAAAGCTCGAGGAAGAGCTTTCTGAAATGAAGGATAAGTACCTAAGACTTATGGCTGAGTACGATAACTATCGTAAGAGGACTGCAAAACAGCTTCTTGAGAATTCCCAAACAGCCAAGAGTAATACTATAGCAGAAATCCTGCCGGTGTTCGATAACTTTGAAAGAGCAGCGAATACCGAGTGTAGCGATGAAACCTATAAGTCAGGTGTCCAGATGATTTTTAAGCAGTTTGAAGAAATGCTTAAAAAGCTCGGTGTCGAGGTTATAGACCCTACAGGCGAGGAGTTTAACCCCGAAATCGCTAACGCAGTCAATAGAATAGAGGACGAGAACCTCGGCGAAAATATCGTGGCGCAAACCTTCCAGAAGGGCTATAAAATAGGGGATAAGGTTATAAGATACGCTATGGTAGTAGTAGCGAATTCTTAAAATTACTAAGCTATCAATTATATGATATAGATGACAGCTTTGGCTGTCGGTATTAAAGAAAGGATTTGATTATTATGGCAAAGATTATTGGTATCGACCTTGGTACAACAAACTCATGCGTAGCAGTTATGGAGGGTGGCGAAGCAGTCGTAATCCCTAACAGCGAAGGCGCAAGAACAACACCTTCTGTTGTCGGCGTATCTAAGACCGGCGATAGACTCGTAGGACAGGTTGCTAAGAGACAGGCAGTTACTAACTACGACAATACTATTATCTCTATCAAGAGACATATGGGTAGCGATTATAAGGCCCAGATGGGTGGAAAGTCCTACACACCACAGGAGATTTCAGCTATGATTCTCCAGAAGCTCAAGGCTGACGCAGAGGCATACCTCGGCGAAAAGGTAACAGAGGCTGTTATCACAGTACCTGCTTACTTTACAGACTCACAGCGTCAGGCAACAAAAGACGCAGGACAGATTGCAGGCCTTACAGTAAGAAGAATTATCAACGAGCCTACAGCTGCTGCTTTCTCTTACGGCATCGATAAGGAAGAAGACCAGAAGATTATGGTTTACGACCTCGGCGGTGGTACCTTCGACGTTTCTATTATCGAAATGGGCGACGGCGTTACTCAGGTTCTCGCAACAGCAGGTAACAATAAGCTCGGCGGCGATGACTTCGACCAGAGAATTATCGATTGGATGATTGCAGAGTTCAAGAAGGCTGAGGGCATCGACCTCTCAGGCGATAAGATGGCTATGCAGAGACTCAAGGAAGCTGCTGAAAAGGCTAAGATTGAGCTTTCATCTACTCCAACAACTACAATCTCACTCCCGTTCATCACAGCTGATGCAACAGGTCCAAAGCATATGGAGCTTACACTCTCCCAGGCTAAGTTCAACGAAATGACTTCCGACCTCGTTGAAGCTACAATGGGCCCTGTTCGTCAGGCGCTCTCTGACTCCGGACTTTCTACAAGCGAGCTTAATAAGGTCCTTATGGTAGGTGGTTCTTCAAGAATCCCTGCAGTCCAGGAGGCTGTAAAGAAGTATCTCGGCAAGGAACCATTCAAGGGCATCAACCCTGACGAATGTGTTGCACTCGGTGCTGCTATCCAGGGTGGTATCTTAGGCGGTGACGTAACAGGCGAGCTTCTTCTCCTCGACGTAACACCACTCTCACTCGGTATCGAAACTGCAGGCGGTATCTGCACAAAGATGATTGAAAGAAATACAACAATCCCTGCAAATAAGAAGGAAACCTTCTCAACCTACGCTGACAATCAGGAAGCTGTAGATATCGTTGTTCTCCAGGGCGAAAGAGAATTCGCTAAGGATAATAAGCAGCTCGGCGTATTCCGTCTCGACGGTATCGCTCCTGCTCCAAGAGGAATTCCAAAGATTGAAGTAACCTTCGATATCGACGCTAACGGTATCGTTCACGTTTCTGCTAAGGACCTCGGTACAGGCAAGGAGCAGGATATCACAATCACTTCTTCTACAAATATGTCTAAGGAAGATATCGATAAGGCTGTAAAGGAAGCTGAAGCTTTCGCAGCTGAAGACAAGAAGAAGAGAGAAGACGTTGACGCCAGAAACAGCGCTGACCAGATGGTATTCCAGTGCGAAAAGGCTCTGGGCGAAATCGGCGATAAGATTGATTCTTCTGATAAGGACGAAATTCAGTCTAAGGTAGACGCTCTTAAGGAAGCTCTCAAGGGCACAGATATCGAGCTTATCAAGAACAAGAAGACAGAGCTCGAGGAAACCTTCCAGAAGGTTTCAACAAAGCTCTATGAGCAGGCTGCTCAGGCTCAGCAGGCAGCAGGTATGGATGGCGCAGACTTCGGCTCAATGGGTGGCGCAGCCCAGGCTGACGACGGCGTAATCGACGCTGAGTTTACAGACGCTGAATAATTTAAGAATATATAGGATGTTGCCTTCGTAATTTTGCGAGGGCAATAGCCCTGTTAACGAAAAAGTAGGTATACTTATGGCAGATAAAAGAGATTATTATGAGGTGCTGGGCGTTTCTAAAAGCGCAACAGCCGAGGAACTGAAAAAAGCATATAGAAAGCTTGCAAAGCAGTACCACCCCGACCTGCACCCCGATGATAAGGAGTGCGAGGCTAAGTTCAAGGAAGTCAACGAAGCCTATGAGGTGCTGTCTAATGCCGACAAACGAGCTAAGTATGACCAGTTCGGCCACGCTGCCTTCGATTCTTCAATGGGTGGCGGCGGAGCAGGAGGCTTCGGCGGATTCGGTGGCTTTGGCGATATGGGCGATATCTTCGAAAGCTTCTTCGGTGGCTTCGGTGGTGGCTCAAGACGTAGCTCAAACCCAAACGCCCCAAGACGTGGCAACGATATTGAATCAAATATCATCCTCGATTTTATGGAGGCTTGTAAGGGCAAGAGTGCCGAGATAAAAATAAACCATATGGAAGCCTGCCCGGATTGTAACGGCTCAGGTGCCGAAGCAGGCTCAGGACATACAACCTGTACAAATTGCCAAGGTAGAGGTACCGTTACCGTACAGCAGAGAACACCTTTCGGCGTTATGCAAACTCAGAAGGCTTGCTCTAAGTGTGGTGGTAAGGGTAAGGTTATCGAAAAGCCTTGTAAGAAATGTGCAGGCTCAGGCAGAGTCAGAAAGACTGTCACAAGAACTGTCGACATCCCTGCAGGTATCAATGATGACCAGACACTTCGTGTGCCGGGTGGTGGAGATGCAGGTATAAACGGTGGCCCGAGCGGTGACCTTATGCTAAATATCACAGTCAGACCGGACCCAATATTTGTCCGTGATGGCTACGACGTCTGGACAGAAATCCCTATAACCTTCGCACAAGCTACACTCGGTGACGAAATCGTCGTTCCAACTATCGACGGTAAGGTGAAGTACAACATCCCCGCAGGTACACAAACAGGTACAGTCTTCAGACTTAGAGAAAAGGGCGTCAAGCGTTGCCAGAGAAGTGGCAGAGGCGACCATTATGTAAGAGTCGGAATCGAGGTTCCAAAGAATCTTACAAAGGAACAAGAAAAACTTCTCCGTAGCTTCGATGGAGCAATGGACGGTAAGAATTACCAAAAACAGCAGAGCTTTTTCGACAAGCTCAAAGAAAAGTTCAAGCAATAGTAACAAAAAAAGCTCTCAGAGTATGTGTACTTTGGAGAGCTTTTTATTGTAATCTTGACAGATGATTTTGTTTGTTGTATAATACAAATGTAGCATATTGCACACAATTCAGCTGAAAAGAGTTGTTAAATTTATGAAAAAAATCATACCCGCATTGCTTGCGTGTATCTTACTTTTAACAGGTTGTTCGGAGTCTGAAAGCTCGTCAAGTAAGATTTTAGATAGTAGCTCGTTACCTTCGGATAGCTCTGTTATAGACAGTGATACCGACGATAGCTCTGATAGTAATATAGGAATCACTACTACAACGGTTACAACTACTACCACAACTACCACCACAACAACTACCACTACTGCAGAGCCTGCAAGTCCTAAAATCACAATAGAAGATATCATCGAGCTTTCTAAAAAGGGCGAAGCTTTAAGCTTTTCTGACTTTGAAAAGTTCGAGCACGAGTATGTTGGCTCTGGCACAAATCTGATGGAGCTTAAGCTCGAGGAAGATTATGTACTCAGCGTAACAGGTACAGATTCTGTCGAATATGTCATCCTTACTAATAGCAAGGGCGAAAGCATCAGCGTATTAACAGAGGACGTCGAAGCCTTTGTTAAAAAGACTGAGGAAGGAAGTGGCACAGTTACAACAACCACTACTGCTTCTACCGATGCCCCTGACGATTCTAAGACAACTACTACACCTATTACAACTACTACCCCTAAAGATACTACAACCCCAAGCGTTACCACTAAGGCTACAACTACAACAACAGCTATAGTTACACAAAAGGCTAGTGGCGTTAAGTATGCTAATTGCGTGGCTAATATGCGTAGCGGTAATTCTACAAATTACCCTGTAGTTGTTCAGGTAGCTAAGAATACTAAGGTTACTATCAAGGGTAAGTGTTCAAACGGCTGGTATGCCGTAGAAGTAAACGGAAAATCCGGCTATATGTCTTCAACAGTGCTAAGCGATGCCCCGGTTACAACAACTACTACAACTACCCAAAAAACTACTACAACCACCACAACTAAGAAGCCTACCACCACTACAAATAAGCCTTCAACCGAGATAGACGCCGAAACTCAAGAGTTTATGAACGAGGTCGTAAGACTCGTAAATGAGTTCAGAGCAGAAAACGGTGTCGCACCGCTGAAGATTAATCTTAAGCTTACAGAAGTAGCTATGGTAAGAGCAAACGAGATTAGTGAATTCTGGTCACATGACAGACCTGACGGCTCAAGCTGTTTTACAGCATTCGAAGAAGGTGGCTTTATACTCGGTCAGAATTGCTTTGCAGTAGCTGAAAACATCGCATGTGGACAGACTTCTCCTCAGGCGGTATTTGATGCCTGGAAGAACTCTACTATGGGACATAGAGAAAATATGCTCGACCCACGCTTCACAGCTATCGGTGTCGGATATGTCTATGACAGCAGTAGCGACTATAAGTACTACTGGACACAGGAATTCATAAAAGAATAACTAAAAAATTAAAGGGTTCACTTTCTCGTGAACCCTTTGTTGTTCTTTGTCTATTTATTTGCGTAAATAAAGCTTGAAATAAAGGTGTACGCAACCGTTGCCCAGTATACAAGCATCGGTATGTTCAGCATCGCATATAGATATCTCTTTGCAGTAGGGTTTACACAGCCTTCATCCTTAGGAAGTGTGATTTTCTTGTGATTTGAAAATATTACAAGAGTACCCAGTAGCAAGCATACTATCGCAATACCCAGATAAATGTTCATTATAAGCTCACTGCCGAATACGTCGGATATGTCCGGAATCGTCGCTACAAGATTGTTGAGCATGTGAATCGCTATCGCAGGAATAAGCGAGCCACTCATAACCGTTATGCTACCCATAACAATCGCAAAAGCAAATCCGGAGGAAGCCTGAGCAATGTTGCCGTGCATAAGTCCGAAAATAAGCGATGAAACTATAACCGCCATTCCCTTGCCGTAAGGCTTGAGTAGGTGAATTGCAAGACCTCTGTAAAGGCTTTCTTCAACAATCGGTGCGGCAATTACGCCATAAAGAATCTGGAAGAAAATAGCCTTGGCACTAGGTGCACTTATCGAGAAGTCTGCCTCAGGGATTACTATTCCGTTCTGGCTGAAGATTACCGTTATAATGCCAATAACTAAAGATATAAGCAGATTGACAAGCATTACCGCAGGAAAGCATACAGCAATCGTCTTGCCTTGCCCCTTTTGGAACTTGTAGATGTTGTTGAGCTTTATGCCGAATACAACCTTCGCTAAAATCAGTATAATCGTAATCGACATAGTTACAACAAATACCGAGTACGCCATCCCAAAGGTCGTTGAGTCATTGAGCCACGAATTTTCAGTGATGTAATCTCTTACCTTGTGCATAGAGAGTGTTATGCTCGATGTCTTTATGCTTACAAAAATAAAGTAGAATACATATCCGAAAAGCCGAATCAGTATATCATAAATGATAAGCAGAAAAGCGAGGATAGACGCATTCTTTATAAGACTCTTTTTCTCACGCTTCTTGGCTTCCTCCAGACGCTCGTTGTAGGACATATTCATGTTAAAATCATTGAAATTGTATCCCGCGTTAAAATCGTTCATTTGATATCCTCTCGAAAATTAAATAAAACTAAAACTGCTATATATTATAGCAGAAATGTACGCCTTTTGCAACTTTTAATAAAGGGTAAACAAAGCGTTAAATAAATGTTACAACGCTTGCAAGCTGTCATAGGTGTGGTATAATAGTTTTAGCACTTGAAGACAGAGAGTGCTAAATTTATTTTAGCGAAGATTTAAAAAGGAAAGGTAATTTAGTATGGAACAAAAGCAGTTTAAAGCCGAGTCTAAAAGACTCCTGGAAATGATGATTAATTCTATCTATACACATAGAGAAATTTTCTTAAGAGAGCTTATCTCCAATGCCTCAGACGCTATAGATAAGCTGTATTTTAAGTCACTTACCGATACATCGGTTGCAATGAATAAAGACGACTTCGAGATTTTAATCGAAGCCGATAAGGAAAATCGCAAGCTCATCATCCGTGATAACGGTATAGGTATGACAAAGGATGAACTCGAGAATAACCTCGGCACAATCGCACAAAGTGGCTCACTCGCATTTAAGACCAATAACGAGCTCGGCGACGAGTCGCAGATTATCGGTCAGTTCGGCGTAGGCTTCTATTCAGCATTTATGGTAGCTAAGGAAGTAACTGTCAGAACTAAAGCTTATGGTAGCGACATAGCTTATGAGTGGAAGTCGCAGGGCGTAGAGGGCTATACTATCGACGAGTGCGATAAGGAAAGCGTCGGCTCTGAAATCGTGCTTTCTCTAAAGGAGGATACCGACGACGATAAGTATTCAAAGTATTTAGATGAATTCCAAATCCAGTCACTTGTAAAGAAATATTCCGACTATATTAGATTCCCAATAAAAACAGAAGTCGAGCATACACACTATGACGACGAAGGCAACCCTACAGAAACTCACAAGGTGCTCAAGACTATCAATAGTATGCTCCCACTCTGGAAGAAGAATAAGTCAGAGCTTACAGACGAGGATTATATTACCTTCTATACCGATAAGTTTGGCGACTTCTATCCACCTGCAGCACATATCCATACCCATAACGAAGGCGTCGCAACCTATGACGCACTTATGTTTATCCCTTCAAAAACTCCGTTTGATTATTATTCAAAGGACTTCGAAAAAGGACTCCAGCTCTATTCCTCAGGCGTTATGATTATGGAACGCTGCGCAGACCTCATTCCTGATTATTTCAGCTTTGTAAGAGGCCTTGTCGATTCTGAGGATTTGTCACTTAATATATCAAGAGAAATGCTCCAGCACGATAAGCAGCTTAAGCTTATCGCAAAAACTCTTGAAAAGACAATCAAGAACGAGCTTTTGAAGATGATGAAGAATGATAGGGAAAAGTATGAGGAATTCTACTCAAACTTCGGCCTGCAGTTTAAGTTCGGTATCTATCAGTCCTATGGCGCTAACAGAGATATGCTCAAGGACCTGCTTATGTTCAGTAGCTCGTTTAGTGATAAGAAAACAACCCTCGACGAGTACCTTTCAAGAATGAAGGAAGACCAGGAGTTCATCTTCTACGCTTGCGGTGAAAGTGTCAAGAGAATTGAAAGTCTACCACAGACAGAGCTTGTAAAGGATAAGGGCTACGAAATCCTCTACTTTACAGACGAGGTGGACGAGTTTGCTATAAAGGTTCTCATCGACTATAACGGGAAGAAGTTCAAGTCTGTTTCTGATAACGACCTCGACCTCGGCACAACCGAAGAAAAGGAAGAAACAAAGAAGCAGGCAGAGGACAGTAAGGATATGTTTGAGTTTATGAAGGAAGCACTCGGTGATAAGGTAACCGAGGTCAAGCTCTCTTCAAGACTTAAGAACGCACCTGTCTGCATCTCCTCAACAGGCCCGCTCTCTCTCGATATGGAAAAGGTGCTCAACGCTATGCCTCAGAATGCCGATAAGCAGGTTAAGGCACAGAAGGCACTCGAGCTCAATGCAGCACACCCTATCTTCGAAAAACTCAAGTCACTCTTTGAAAGCGATAAGGATATGCTCACAAAGTATACAAAGCTCCTCTATTCTCAGGCACTACTCATCGAAGGAATGTCTATCGAGGACCCTGTCGAGCTTTCCAATATGATTTGTGACCTTATGGTGTAATAAAGAATAAAGCACTTGCGACTCATCATCGTGAGTGCTTTTTTGTATACGGCTTTAGCTTGGTAAAATCTATGGTTTGTTTTATCGCAAAAATGTAAAAAAGTCAGTATAAAGCGGTTGACGATAACGGCAGGCTTGGGTTATAATTTAAAGGTCAAAAAAGGAGATGATAAGAGTATGCAGAAGAAATCACAGAAGGCTTTGAAGAATATGGTGCTCTCGGCACTGTTTATTTCAATCGGACTTGTTCTGCCGTTCCTGACAGGCCAGCTTAAGCAAATAGGTAATATGCTCCTGCCAATGCACCTGCCTGTATTCCTGTGTGGACTTATCTGTAGCTGGAAATACGGAGCAGCAGTCGGACTTGTTCTCCCACTCCTCAGAAGTATGCTCTTTTCAATGCCCGTTTTGTATCCGACAGCCATTTCAATGGCGTTCGAGCTCAGTGCGTACGGATTGATATGCGGACTCATATATACCCTGTTCAAAAAGCAAAGCGCAGGTAAAATATATCCGGCACTTGTTATATCAATGCTCGGCGGAAGAGCAGTCTGGGGAATCGCACAAGCAGTTCTCCTCGGTGTGAAGGATAATGCGTTTACCCTTAAAATGTTCGTGACTGGTGCATTTGTTAACGCATTGCCCGGTATAGTGATTCAGCTTGTGCTTATACCGCTTATCATGGAAGCTTTGCACAGAACAAATCTGCATAGGTATAAAAATGAAAATGAATAGTAATGTACATAAAATCTTAGAGCTTATTGAAAATGTCCCGAAGTGTAAGGAAAGGGTAATTGTCGCTATCGACGGCAGATGTGCAAGCGGTAAGACAACACTTTCCGAAATGCTCAGAGAAAGCCTCGATTGTAACGTGTTCCATATCGACGATTTCTTTCTGCAGCCTTTCCAGAGAACACAGGAGCGTCTTGGCACGGCAGGGGAGAATGTCGACCACGAAAGGTTTCTCGCTCAGGTGCTGAAGCCTCTGCGTAGCGGTGAAATCTTTAAGTATCAGCGTTTTGATTGTAAAACGCAAGAAATGAAGGACTCTGTGTCTGTTTCACCTAAAAGAATAAATATCGTCGAAGGCTCTTATTGCCTCAATAAAGCATTGAGAGAATACTACGATAAAACGGTGTTTATGAATGTTTCAAGTGAGGAGCAGATGAAAAGAATCATAGCCCGTGACGGTAGGGAAAAAGCTCTGATGTATAAGGAAAAATGGATTCCTATGGAGGAAAGCTATTTCAAGGCTTATGACTTAATGAATAATTGTGACGTCGTTTTGTAGAAAAAGAATGTCGAAAAAAGCAATAAACTTTTTCGGATAAAGGCTTGACATCATCCTGCGATTGTGATATAATAATTAAGCACCAAAGAGATGTGCAGTATATCGCGGGATGGAGCAGTCGGTAGCTCGTCGGGCTCATAACCCGAAGGTCGTAGGTTCAAGTCCTTCTCCCGCAACCAATAAAAAATCAGGATACCCGAGGGGGTGTCCTGTTTTTTTATTGCAATCATCAGCGGCGTGTGATATAATATAGGAGGTCGGACAGACCGATTAAATAAGAAGTTGATGGAGACAATATTTATGAGTGAAAGACCAGAATTAAGCAAAGAACTTGACTCAGCAACATTTCGAAGCTTTTACTATTTGAAAGAAGAACTTGTAAGT